>NZ_JASDVN010000024.1:0-26834 GCF_041440645.1 Flaviflexus sp.
AGGGGATATTATCTTTGCCCGCAGGCCCGTTTCTCTCTACCCCCTACCGCGGACCTTTCTACTACTGAACCCATGGGCAACTACGGTGCTTCCCGTTGCCCTGCGAGGATTCGGCTGTTCTCCGGGAGCTCGCACCGGTCTCCCCTACTCCTTCTGTTCCTGCTTCCCTGTGTGCTTACGTCAGGTAAGGAGGAGACTGCTGCTCGGCGGCCACTCACCACCCAATCCTCGACTACTGTCTTTCCTACCCTCTCACTTCTTGGCTAAGTTCTTGTCTCTGTTGTTGTCTGCGTTGTTTTCTCCATTGTTCTCTCTGTTCTTTTCTTTATCTTCATTCACTTTGCAGAGGAGAAAAGGGGCCTGACCTGGAGTTAGTGGAACTGGGGGCCGGTTTCGTCGGAGTTGTCATGCTTGATGGCGCAAGGGTGCGTACTCTCATGTGAACAATATTCGCCAGCAACACAACTAGTCGGCATTGCGGCTCGGTTCATGACATTCTAGAAGTATGGAAATTTGGCCTGGAAAACCGTACCCCCTTGGCGCCACCTATGACGGCGCGGGTACGAACTTCGCTATCTACTCATCCGTTGCTGAACGAGTTGAACTTTGCCTTCTGGACGACGACAAGAACGAACAGCGGTATGAGCTGACCGAAGTGGATGCCTACGTCTGGCACTGCTTTATCCCCGGCGTACGCCCGGGTCAGCTGTACGGATACCGCGTCCACGGACCTTACGACCCCGAGAACGGTCACCGCTGCGACCCATCGAAGCTTCTCTTGGATCCTTACGCCAAGGCCATTGACGGACACGTCGAAAACTCGTCCGCAAACTTCAGCTACAGCTTTGACGATCCGTCCCAACGCAACGAAGAGGACTCTCTGGGACACACGATGGTGTCCGTTGTCGTCAACCCCTTCTTCGACTGGGGCCACGACCGTCCCCCGGGCCACGAGTACCACGAGTCCGTCATCTACGAAGCCCACGTCAAGGGCATGACGATGCAGCACCCGGACATCCCGGAGGAGATGCGTGGCACGTACCGCGCCCTCTCCCATCCCTCAATCATCGATCACCTGACAGAGTTGGGTGTGACGGCGATTGAGCTGATGCCGGTGCACCAGTTCGTGAACGACACTCACCTGCAGGAACGCGGCCTCTCGAACTACTGGGGCTACAACACGATCGGCTACTTCGCTCCGCAGAACACCTACTCCGCCTCGGGTTCCCGTGGCGAGCAGGTCGACGAGTTCCGCTCCATGGTCAAGGCCTTCCACGAGGCCAACATCGAGGTCATTCTCGACGTCGTGTACAACCACACGGCCGAGGGCAACCACATGGGCCCGACACTCTCGTTCCGCGGCATCGACAACGCCTCCTACTACCGCCTGGTTCCTGGAGACAAGTCGCACTACTTCGACACGACCGGTACCGGCAACTCCCTCAACATGTCGTCCCCGCATTCCCTGCAGCTCATCATGGATTCGCTGCGTTACTGGGTGACGGAGATGCACGTGGATGGGTTCCGTTTCGACCTCGCCTCCACTCTCGCCCGAGAGTTGCACGCGGTCGATAGGCTCTCCTCCTTCTTTGACATCATTCAGCAGGACCCGATCATCTCGCAGGCGAAGCTCATTGCTGAGCCGTGGGACATTGGCGAGGGCGGCTACATGGTTGGTGGCTTCCCTCCCCTATGGACGGAGTGGAACGGCAAGTACCGCGACACGGTTCGTGACTTCTGGAGGGGAGAACCCTCCGTCCTATCCGAATTGGCATCCCGCCTGACCGGTTCCTCCGATCTGTACGAGCACTCGGGACGTCGTCCCGTTGCCTCCATCAACTTCGTGACTGCACACGACGGGTTCACGATGAGGGACCTGGTCAGCTACAACGAGAAGCACAACGAGGCCAACGGCGAGGGCGGGAACGACGGCGAGTCGCACAACCGGTCCTGGAACAGTGGCGTTGAGGGGCCGACCGATGATCCCGAGATCATCCAGCTCAGGCTCCAGCAGATCCGCAACTTCCTGACGACTCTTCTGATCTCCCAGGGAGTGCCCATGATCTCTCACGGTGATGAGATGGGCCGCACCCAGGACGGAAACAACAACACCTACTGTCAGGACAACGAACTGTCGTGGGTGGACTGGGATTTGAACGAGCACCAGGAGGAGCTTCTCGAGTTCACCAAGGAGATGATCAACTTCCGTCGCGAGCACGCCGTGCTCCGCAGGCGCCGTTTCTTCACGGGCGACTCTGAACACGGCGGCGAGTCCCACGCGGGCGAGATCGAATGGTTTGTTCCCGGTGGCGAACGCATGAAGGAAAAGGACTGGAACACCTGGTTCGCTCGTTCCGTCATGGTCTACCTCAACGGCACCGCTATATCAGAACCGGACGAGCGTGGCCGCAAGGTCGTCGGCGACGATCTCCTCATTCTCATCTCTGCCGACGGCCAGAAGATCGACTTCCGCATCCCCGGCAAGGAGTACGGCCTCGTCTGGTACGAGTCGATCAACACGGCTCACCCGACAGATGACGAAAGGACCTTCGGTCCCGGCGACATCGTCACTGTCGAAGGCCGCTCAATCGTCATCCTCGTCCGCAAGATGGAGGACCGCGAGGCAGAGCAGGAGGCCGCAGAGGCGGCAGCCCTCGAGGCTGAGGAAGCCAAGGCAGAGGCAGACGCTGAGGCCGAGACGGCCGACACCGAGCAGGCAGATCCATCCAGTGATGCTGCAGAAGTAGCCGCGGGAGAGGGCGACGCGAAGGCCAGCGATGCTGGCAAGGCGAATGATGCTTCGCACGTGACAGCAGCTCCCGCTACCGCCGCCACTCCCGCCGTCAGCCATGACCCCGAACGTGTCGAGACCGAGGCTGAGGTGACGGAAATCGAGATCACCGAGGAGTCCTCGGACGCCGTTGCCGAAAGCGCTGAGGCTGACGTAGCTGAAGCTGAAGGTCCAGTAGGTGTAGCTGAAGACCCAGGTGCAGAAGGCGCTGATTCTGTGGCCACCGAAGCTTCAGAGGCTGAGGTTGCGACCGGAGAGGGTGTTGCTGCGGAGGAATCGAGGAAGATCGAGCAGGAGGACATCTGATGAACGAGAGGCCGAGTCATTCCCACCTTCCCGCGGGTAAGAATCGCCTGCCCATCTCGACGTATCGGTTGCAGCTGAGCTCGGAGTTCACCTTCGCTCAGGCGCGACAGATCCTCCCTTATCTCGCCGACCTGGGGATCACGGATGTCTACTGCTCCCCGATCCTTCAGGCCGCTCCAGGCTCCATGCACGGCTACGACGTGACGGACCATTCGACGATCTCGGAACCCATGGGCGGTGAGGACGCGTTCAAAAAGCTCGCCGATGCTGCTCACGAGCTGGGCATGGGTGTCGTTGTTGACGTCGTTCCGAACCACATGGCGGTGCCGACACCCCTGTACCTCAACAAGGCGCTCTGGGACGTCCTCAGGTACGGGCCTGCCTCCGAGTACCGGGACTGGTTCGACATTGAACTCGAGGAGGAAGGCGAGGGACTGCTCATGGCTGTCCTCGGCTCCAGGATCGGTAATGTCCTCGCCGAAGGCGAGCTCACGCTCGACAAGATGATTGTCCCCGGGCTGGAGGATGAGGGAGAGCAGTACGTTCTCACGTACTACGACCACGTGTTCCCGGTCCGTGAACAGACCGAGGCTCTCCCCCTCGCGGACCTGCTCGAGAGGCAGTACTACCGGCTTGCGTACTGGAAGGTCGCGAACGAGGAACTGAACTATCGCCGGTTCTTCGACGTCGATACTCTGGCCGCTGTGCGCGTGGAGGACGAGCAGGTCTTCCACGACACCCACGCCCTTCTACTGAAGCTCTTCAACGAGGGCTACATTGATGGCTTCCGTATCGATCATCCCGACGGTCTCGCGGATCCGAGGGGTTACTTCCGTCAGCTGTCCGAGGCGACGAATGGTGCCTGGATCGCCGCGGAGAAGATCCTCGATGGCGATGAGGAGTTGCCGACCGACTGGCCGATTGCTGGCACCACCGGGTACGACTCCGCGTGGCGCATTCAGGGCCTTGAAACGGACCCTGCGGGGCTCGTTGACATGGGTGCGCTGCTGTCTGAGATTGCGGGGGACTCCCCCGGCGACCTCCACCACATCATCCGTGAAGGCAAGGCCGAGATCATTCGTGACTCGCTCTTCACCGAGGTGGACCGTCTCGCACACATTCTGTCCGAGCTGTGCCGCCAAGACGTGCGCCTGCGGGACCACACGTTCCGTGCCCTGCGCGACTCCATTGTTGCTCTGCTGCTGGAGATGGACAGGTACCGCGCCTACGTCGTACCGGGTGAGAAGCCGAATCCGATCTCCGAACGCGCACTGCGAGACGCGGCGGACCGCGCACGAAAGGTCCTTGACGAGGATCGTCAAGAGACTCTCGATATTGTCGTTGAGCTTCTCCTCGGCGAGGAGATCGGTTCCGCGGGCCGCACGCACGAGGCGCAGAGGGCTGAGCTCATTGTGCGGTTCCAGCAGACCTGCGGCCCCGTCATGGCGAAGGGCATTGAAGACACCGCGTTCTACAGGTGGACTCTCCTCGCCTCAATCAACGAGGTCGGCTCCTATGCCGAGACTCCCACGTACTCGGCCGACCAGTTCCACGCCTGGGTTCAGAAGACCATGCGGTCCTGGCCTGCCACGATGACGGCGGGAACGACGCACGACACGAAGCGCGGCGAGGACGTTCGCGCCCAGATCGGTGTGCTCTCTCAGTACTCGAGCGAGTGGCGCGAGCTCCTCGGTGACCTGCGTCAGCACTCTGCCAAACAGCGTCCCGCGAACCTCGACGGTCGCACGGAGAACCTGCTGTGGCAGACCATCTTCGGCACGTGGACCGAGAACGGGCCGATCGAGCACGAGAGGCTCACCCAGTACCTGGAGAAGGCGTCCCGCGAGCAGAAGACGTGGACGACCTGGACCGAGATCAACGCTGAGGCGGAGAGCGCGCTGTTCATGTACGCCCGCTACCTGCTGACCGACCCCGTCGTGAACGAGCGGATGACCGGGTTCTTTGACCTGACGCGTCCCGCCGTTCGTTCCGCACTTCTCGCGACCAAGGCCATTCAACTGACAGTCCTGGGCGTGGCCGACAACTATCAGGGTGAGGAGGTTCTTCAGAACTCTCTTGTCGACCCGGATAATCGCCGTCAGGTTGACTACCCGCGCCTTCAAAAGATGCTGAGTTCACTGAACGAGACCGGCAGGCCCGGATCCACCCTCGATCAGGAGAAGCTGTGGCTCACCTCCAGGATCCTTGGCCTGCGCAAGGAGATCCCCGAGGTCTTTGTCAGCGCTGAGTCGGGTTACGCCCCGCTTCCCGCGACCACCAGTCACGCATTCGCCTATGTGCGTACCGTTGACGGGGATCCCGCAATCGCCGTCGTGACCGAACGTCACCACTCCGGCATTGCCGCGGCCGGCGGCTTCGGCGAGCACGCCGTGGTCCTGCCCGAAGGCACCTGGGTTGATGTTCTGACCGGGGCCGTCGTTGACGGCGGAGCCGTCCTGCTGTCCGACCTGCTGGCAACGCTTCCGGCAGCAGTCCTACGAAAGGAAAACTAGTGCAGCACACCCTCTGGGCACCGAAAGCTGACACGGTCGACCTCCTCCTGGGTACCAGCACGTGGCAACCGGGTGATGATCTTGAGCGCATCCCGCTTTCCGGGGATGGGGAGTACTGGGAGGTCCCACAGATCGAGCATGGGGTTGCCTACGGCTTCTCCATCGACGGTGGTCCGCTCCGCCCCGACCCGCGTAGCGCGGAGCAACCCTGGGGCGTGCACGAGGCCTCCCGCGCCTTCGACACCTCGACCATCTCGTGGTCCGATGATCGCTTCGACGGTGTCGATGCTCGCGGCGCCGTGGTGTACGAGATGCACGTGGGGACGTTCACGAACGAGGGCACCTTTACTTCCGCCATCACCAAGCTCGATCATCTGAAGTCCATTGGGGTGGACATGGTTGAGCTCATGCCCGTGGCATCCTTCCCCGGAAAGCGCGGATGGGGCTACGACGGAGTCTCGTGGACCGCTGTCCACGAGGCCTACGGCGGCCCACAGGGGCTCGCCGAGTTCGTCGATGCCTGCCACAACGCCAGGATCGGTGTCTGCCTTGACGTGGTCTACAACCACCTCGGCCCAGACGGCAACTACCTGGCCGAGTTCGGTCCCTACTTCACCGGCAAACACGAGACCCCCTGGGGCACGGCACTGAACTTCGACGACGATGGGAACGAAGGGGTGCGGGAGCATCTACTCTCGTCCGCACTTCGCTGGTTCACGGAATTCCACATCGATGCTCTACGCCTCGACGCCATCCACGCAATGATCGACGACTCCCCCGTGCACATCCTCGGTGAGCTTGCGGAGGCTACCCGGTCGCTGTCTGGTGAGCTGGGTAGGCCGCTTCGCCTCATTGCCGAATCGGATCTCAACGACGTCACCGTCCTCACCCCCACGGATCGTGGTGGATTGGGGATGGACATGCAGTGGGCTGACGATGTTCACCACGCTGTCCACTCCTACTTCACGGGCGAATCCCACGGGTACTACGCGGACTTTGATGCCGAGGATGCGCTTTCGAAGGTGTTCAGCGGAGTGTTCTATCACGACGGCATCACCTCCACCTTCCGTGGAAAGGAGTGGGGGGCACCCGTGACCGACGAGTTCGACGGTCACGCCTTCGTCGTCTACGACCAGGATCACGACCAGGTGGGCAACAGAGCCGTGGGTGACCGCCCTTCGGAGCACCTGTCCGAGACCGAGACTCTCGCCTCGGCCGCCCTCATCCTTCTCTCGCCGTTTACTCCGATGCTCTTCCAGGGCCAGGAGTGGAACACGAAGACCAGGTTCGCGTTCTTCACCGACCACAACGATGAGCTCGGTCCCCTCGTGTCCGAGGGCCGCATTTCCGAGTTCTCCAGCCACGGCTGGGACGAGATCTACGGCGAATCCTTCGAGGTCCCAGATCCTCAGGCTCTCAGCACGTTTGAGGGCTCGAAGCTTGACTGGGACAAGGTCGAGGACAACTCCGACTACCTCACCTTCGTCAAGAAGATCATCGAGATCCGCAAGGGCGTCGCCGAGTTCGCTTCCCCGGACCGGTCCGCAACCAGGTTGGAGAAGGTTGGGGATCGCCAGCTCGTCCTCCACCGCGGCACCTCCCGTCTCGTCATCAACATCTCCGATGATGAGCTCACGGTCGAGGGCGCCGAGATCCTCGCTCAGTGGGGAGATGTAGCACAGGGAGGGAACCTCACCCTCTCCCCCAACTCCATCGTCGTCCTGCGCTAACCCACGAGAGATATCTCGGCAGGTAGATCTACCTCTAGCCAGTCGAAATCAAGGGATTGCCTCGTGCATCGACTCTTGCACGAGGCAATCCTGTGTTTCAAGAACTCCTCCTCATTCCAAGGCCCAATCGCCGTGTGGAGGCCCACTCCCCGGCTGAAGAGTCGAACGCATTTCCACCACCTCATCGACCTTCACAAGTTGGTCCTTGGGTGCGCAAAACTGCAGGTCACGAGCCTTTCTTAGAATGTCATCACTGTTCAGTCACAATTCCGTTTCTCCAGTTTCGCTTGATGCTTGTGTGGGGGATGATGGTGCAATGAACAATGATCCTGACATGTATCAGACCAATCGGGACTCCATCGGTGCGGACGAGTCACGCACGTGGGCAATCCTTGCTCACCTCTCAACCGCTGCGTCAACGATCTTCTCGGCAGGCTGGCTTGGCTTCGTCGGCCCGCTCCTCATCTGGCTCTTCTTCCGTGACAAGAGCATGCTGGTCCGCAAGGCATCGGCACGGTCCTTCAACTTTGCGCTCGCGCTCTGGGTTATCTCAATGATCGCGTGGATCTGCTTCTTCACGATCATTCTCATCCCGGTCGCCATCATTCTCTGGGTTGTTGGTTTCATTCTGTCCCTGTGGTCCCCGATCCGCGCCGCCATGGCAGCCAACAGGGGCGACATCTACAGGTACCCGTTCAGCATCCCGATTCTTCACTAAATCGGATGAGCGTCCTCGCTCATCGACTTATTGACGAACAGAGTGGTGGGGAATTACCGATTGGCGATGCCCCACCACGCCGTCAATTTCAGTGAAATGATCTGTTTCGATTCGGCACTGAATTCTCCTTCAGTCACAAAGCCCCGTGCCTTGATCGCTCAGTCCTGCCTATGACTCATCTGCCTTCGCGGGCGTAGCTTCGGACTCGTCCGGGCTTCCCGAACGGGAGGACTTGAAGTCGCGGACCTTTGCCACGGCGGCGCGCTTGCCCTTGAGTGCGAGCTTGAGTGCCTGATACCTGGTGCGATGAAGCGGGAGATCCCAGGCACCATCAACATCCGTGGTCTCTTCGGAGAACTTTGTCTTGAAGCCGCGGACGCCAGCAAGCTGAGGGGCTCGCTCGGAATCGATGCCCATGAGGTCGAAGGTCTTGACCCCGCTGTCTCGTAGCGTTTCGCTCATGAACCAAACGAGCAGGTCGGGTGCTCCGGCCCGGCGGCCCTCTGCCGAGGAAGCAGCATAGTAGTAGGTGGCGAGCGGTCCGTTGACTGTCACGATGCCCCAGCAATAGATCTCGTTCTCCTTGCCGCGCACGGTGAAAACCCTGGCGTGCTCACCACCAAGGGATTCGAGCATCGTGGTGTAGGAGGACTTGGGGGAAATACCGAAGCCGTCGCGATCTCCCGTTTCCTTGAGCAACTCATAGAGCTCATCGAAGATCTCGAGAGCGTTCGCCGTTTCCTCCTGAGCGGTGAGGTCCTCGTTGCGCAGGGACTTGCGCACGTCTCGCCGTCCGCGCTTCTTCATGCTCGCCATCAGCTCTTCGGAGTCCATCGTGAGGTCGAGGATGACGGTGCGATCGAAGGGCACGGACTGCAGCAGGTCGTGCAGGCGTGAGGACGTGTGGTGAGCGTGGAGGCGAACGAAGGCGTACTTGCGTTCCTTCTTCAGCACCTTGGCAAGATCTGTGTGGAAGTGTTCTTCTTCCTGCGCCGTGGGAATCGTGGTCCAGACGGGACCGTGCTTGGCCCACAGATAATAGAATCCGGCGCCCTTGAATGATGTGAGCGAGAGGAATGCTCGGTCCTCGCCATCGACCTGCCAGATGTAACGACCGTACGGGTCCCTGCCGTCGACAGCCTCGTCGTATCGGTCCCACGCCTCGGACTGTTCGAGAGGCAGGTCCACCCCTGCCACTGCGGCACGGGATGTGAACTCCGCGGACTGAAGTTCAACAATGCGAGAGAACGGCATGATTCCTCTTTGCTAGGAGACTGGGTCACGGACCAGTCTACCGGCGCGCCTGGCATGGTCGCAGTATCAAGCTCGTTAGTGTAAAGACGTGCCCGAAGTACCGCCGCTGTTTCTTGCTAGCTTGGACTCCCTGCGCGATCATTCGTTCCGCCGCGAGTTCCACCTGCAGGAGATTCCTGCGCCCAAGAAAATCGCTCCCTGGGCTGCGGCACTCTCGGCCGAAGTGAACTCCTCAGGGAGTGCTCTCGACCCGGATGGTTACCTGGCCGAAGCACGCTTTGTCCTCCTTCACGATCCGGAGGGCCAACCAGCCTGGGACTCAACGTTCAGGGTTGTCTGCCACGTCTCGGCACCGATCGAATCAGAGCTTGCCGACGACCCGCTCCTGGGCGAAGTCGTGTGGTCGTGGCTCACGGAAGCACTCGATGCTCACGGCGCCGAATACCATTCGTTGAACGGAACGGTCACACGACAGATCGATGAAACGTTTCGTGGTCTACACTTGGACGGTACCCGCGTTACGGTCGAAGTCAGAGCATCCTGGTCTCCCGTGACCGAGAACGTGTCGGACCACCTCGATGCCTGGGCGGAATTTGCCTGTACCGCAGGGGGACTCGACCCGGACACACCGTCAATTACCCCACTGGATCGTTTGTGAAGCTTGATGAACCTCGCGGCGGAATCCCGCCGCTCATTTCTACCCCTGACGACTTTGCCACCGCAATTGCTTCCCTGAAGAAGGGCACAGGACCGTTCGCCATCGACACAGAGCGAGCCCAGGGCATCCGGTACTCGGCACGTGCCTACCTCATTCAGATCAAGAGGGAAGGCTCCGGACTCTTCCTCATCGATCCCCCGCCCCTGGCTGAGATGATGCCAGCGCTGGCAGAGGTGTTGGCAACGGACGAGTGGATCCTGCACGCGGCAGACCAGGATCTCCCCTGCCTGACGGACGAGGGCCTCACGGCTCCCTCCCTGTGGGACACGGAAATCGCGGCCCTCCTCCTTGGTGACGAACGAGTCTCCCTCCAGGCCGTCATCGACCACGACCTCGACATTCAGCTTGCGAAGGAGCATTCGAACTCGGACTGGTCCCAGCGTCCACTTGCTCCCGAGCTTCTTGCCTACGCTGCTCTCGACGTTGAACTTCTCGTTGAGGCCCGCGAGGTGCAGGAGAAGCGACTGAAGGAGGCCGGCAGGCTCGAGTGGATGAAGCAGGAGTGCGAACATCTCCTCAACACTCCCCGCAAGAAGCCGAATCCGGAGCCGTGGCGCAAGGTTGCCGCCACCCTCCGCATCCGTGACCGTCGCACCCTCGCGATTCTTCGCGAACTGTGGTGGGAGCGTGACCGCATTGCTCAGGAACAGGATCTGGGCCCCGAGAAGGTTCTTCCTGGTAAGGCTCTTGGTGCTCTTGCCGAGTCCCGCCCCTCCTCCATCGACGACGTCATGAAGTCCTCCGCGCTTCGCACAAAGTCACGTAAGGCGCTGGCCGGCGACATGTGGAAGGCAATACAGCGAGGTCGGGCAACCAAGGACCTGCCAAACAAGACCGCTCCCGCGAAGGACGGTCTGCCCGATGTGCGGAACTGGAAGCAGCGCCACCCCGAGGCCAACGAGCGCTGGGACCTTGTTCGCCCCCTCGTTCTGAATCGAGCCGAGGTACTCGGAATCCGCCAGGACATCCTCCTCAAGCCCGCTATCCAGCGCACCCTTGCGTGGGAAGGCTGGGACACCCTGGAGGACATGATCTCTGTTCTCTACAAGGCGGGTGCTCGTCCCTGGCAGATCGAGGAAGTCGCTATCGCACTCCCCCGCACCGCAACAGCAGGCAAGCCCGCCGCTTAGGACTACTCACCCCACAGCCGAGGCACCAATGTTCTGTGGCTTAGCCGACAGTCGGGTACGCGGCACCACTCCTAATCGAAATACGCCGAGTTCATCGAACCGGCGGCCATCTCACAGAAGGTGACGGACTCTCTCTGAGCACCTCTCGATGAGGACTTCACAATGTGGAGTTCTCGACGAGGACTTCTCTGTGAGCAGCTCTCGATCTGGAGTTCTCGATAACGAGCCCTCACTTTGAGGTTTTCTTGCTTCGAGACTCCGGGCCTTGCTTCGACCTGTCGTTTGTGGGTTGGACTATGCGTCTTTCGCGATGGTGAGTGCGGGGCCCTGGCCCGCGGCGGCGCGAACTGCTGTCACAACATCCTCACCCGTCATGTTCTCGCGGGCCAGAATGTCGCTGCGTGAGGCGTGGTCAATGAAGTGGCGGGAGATGCCGAGGACGGTGACGGGCTGGGAGATGAGATCCGCGAGCTGCTGACCCACACCCCCATTGCGTAGTCCGTCCTCGATCGTGACAACTGCGTCGAACTCCTCTGCCAGATCCACGAGCTCCTGCGAGATTGGCAGGACCCACCGGGGATCCACGACGGTGACATCTGCGGTATCGACGGTGGTTGCGGCAAGCGCCGCCTCCGCCATGGCCCCCACGCTGACAACAAGAACCTTGGTACCGCTGCTACTACTGCGACCGATCACGTCGATGGTTCCACGGTTCTCAAGAGCGGAAATGGCGTCCGGCACGGTGCCCTTCGGGTATCGCACGATTGTCGGACCATCGTCTATGGCAAGGGCCTCGTTGAGTTCGGTCCGGAGCGTTGCCTCGTCGCGCGGTGCGGCCACCCGGAGTCCGGGGATCATGGCGGCGAGGGAGAGGTCCCACATGCCGTTGTGGGAGGCCCCGTCGTTGCCGGTGATGCCGGCGCGGTCGAGGACGACGGTTATGGGTGCGTGGTGGAGGGCGGCATCCATGAGGAGCTGATCGTAGGCCCTGTTGAGGAACGTGGCGTAGAGGGCGACAACCGGGTGGAAGCCGGTAAATGCGAGGCCCGCCGCTGCCGTCATGGCGTGCTGTTCTGCGATGCCGGTGTCGATGACACGGTCGGGGAAGCGATCCCGGAAGGGACCGAGTCCCACGGGGCGAAGCATGGCCGCGGTCAGGCCAACGATTTTGTCATCTTTCTCCGCGGCTTTGACGATCTCGTCGGCAAAGACCGACGTCCACCCAAACCCACTCGCAGCAATCGGGAGTCCCGTTTCCGGATGGATCTGTCCGACAGCATGGAACCGATCCGCCACATCGTCCAGGGCCGGCTGATATCCCCTGCCCTTCTCCGTGATCGCGTGGACAACAACGGGACCGCCGTATTCCTTCGCGACCTTGAGGGCGGAATCGAGTTCGGCAATGTCGTGACCATCGATCGGACCCACGTACTTGATCCCGAGGGAGTCGAAGATGCCAGCATCAACGAAGATGTCCTTGACGCCCTTCTTGAATCCGTGGATCGCGTCGTAGGCGAGGCGTCCTGGAGGGCCCGATGCTCGCAGGGTCTTCTTGCCCCAGTTGAGAAGGTTCTCGTAGTTGCGTGAGACACGCACCTGGTCGAATCGGCGTGCCATGCCACCGATGGTCGGTTCGTAGGATCGACCGTTGTCGTTCACGACAATGACGATGGGCAGTGAGTCATCCTCGGCAATGTTGTTGAGGGCCTCCCAGGCCATGCCGCCAGTTAGAGCACCGTCGCCAATGACGGCAACGACGCTGCGGTCCTGCCCCGACATCTGATATCCGCGAGCAATGCCCGCCGCCCACGAGAGAGCGGTCGAGGCGTGCGAGTTCTCAACGATGTCGTGGTCCGATTCTGAACGGGAGGGGTAACCTGACAGCCCACCCTCGGAGCGGAGTCGACCAAATTCCTGACGTCCAGTGAGGATCTTATGAACGTAGGACTGGTGGCCAGTATCGAACACGATGGAGTCCCGCGGGGAGTCAAAGACCCTGTGCAGGGAGATTGACAGCTCGACCACGCCGAGATTCGGGCCGAGGTGGCCGCCCGTGGCGGACACGGAGTCGACCAGGAAGCGACGAATCTCCTCGCTCAGTTGCGCCAGCTTCTTCTCGCTCAGCCTGCTGAGATCAGAGGGCGATTTGATTGTCGACAGTATGCTCACAGGTACTCCTCCTGGTTCTGACACACCACCATATCACCGGGCACACACCCGACCTGGTGCTTTTGTCCACCAATCACGCCAATTATCCGTTGCATACAGGTGCGGGATATCGGAACAAGATCAGCCTACTCTTCTGGTAATTCTCGGGCCTATGAATGGGTGCCTCGGGAGCGGCGTCCGCGCCTCATCACGCCGACTGCTTTTTCATTATCGACCCCATCCCCTTGATCCGGCCGTTCGAGACGTCCAGCCCGCCAGACACTGAACGCATCTCCGAGGTTCAAAAGATTGTCGTAGCCGTTTGCGTCACTGAAACCGGAATCGGATGTCGCCACATTACTCACGCGGTCGGGTTGCTTCCCCGACACAGCGTCACGACAGCTTTACTGAACCGCGCCACGTGCCTTTCACTTGGGCGAGTGCGATCAGCGCGACGGTGGTCGCTCATGCGCTAATTGATTCTCGCTTCTTATCAGTGGCCTTCTGGCCTACCACTCGTCGACCCCGGACTATCAGTTTCGGGAGTCACTTCCCGTGGACGGATAGACCAGGTATTCAAAGCCCAGTACTTATTCTCCTGGTAGGCTTCTCGGCTTTGCGTGTCGACCTCGCTTGCGAGGTGGCAACGACATCGCCGCCTCCCCAGATACTGAAGACTCGTTCTCCGCTTCCCCGGACGAATCCTCAGGACGACCTGCTTCATGTTGAGCCTCAGACGATTCACTGCCCACAGCTTGACCGTCATCGTCGGGAGCCTGAGCTCCGCCCTCTGACTGATGATCGTCGCTCTCCGGTCGAGAATCAGGATCCACCAGCGGCTGGTCGCCTCCCAGCCGCTGGTCACCATCGTTGGTGTCGGCATCGGCCAGTTGCTGGTCACCTTCGGCCTGCTGACCATCGTCGTTCTTGTCAGCAACCGATCCTTCGCCCGAGTTGTCGGTTGCTGGAACGCTGCGTCGTCCGCCCCGCCATATCCCCACACCAAGGATGGTGATGGTGGCGGCGAGAATGATGATCCACCACGGGAACCTCGGTAACTCAGAATCGGCAAGGGCTGCGGCCTCAGCGTCAGCGGGTACGGGTTCGACTCGTTCTGCCGTGACGAGGATGCGGTGGGAGTTGATGCCAAGTGGCGTACAGGTGACGAGGGTGATGAGGTCGCGATCAGGGTCTGGCAGAATCGCTTCCGTCTGGTCCGGTTCGATGACTCGCACTTCCACGACCTCGTACGCGAACACCTGGTCAAAGGTCGTGACCGTGATGAGATCACCCACCTCCGCCTGATCAAGGTCGTCGAAGAGCGTGGCTTCGGGTAGGCCGCGGTGTGCGGTGAGGACGGACCGCGTTCCGATCCCACCGACGGGCAAAGAGGTGCCTTCGAGGTGGCCGACACCGCGTAGCAGGGTCACATCGTCGGTGCCGTGATAGATCGGCAGGTCGATATCGAGGTCCTCGTACTGGACCCGCCCCATGAACCCATCCCCCAGGTTGAGGAGGTTCTCGTAGGCGTCAGAGTCCGTGACCTCACCGTCTGCGGTGGCAACGTTCTCGTTGGCCTCGTAGATGGCACCCGATGCTAGTGCATCGTTGTACTCGTGAGCCCTCGCGATCTCCTCGGAGACGACCTCGGGATCATCGTACGGCGGATCAGCCAACTGGTCCTGGGCCAACTCGATGACACGTGACTGTTCTCGTTGCGCAAACCATGAGGCGATCTGGGGGTAAAGGAACACGAGAACGCCGGCAAGGATGATGATCGACGCACCCACCTGCATCCACGGCGTCCGCCATGACCCACCGGTCTCCTTCTTCTCTCGTGCCACCTGTGTTCCTTTACTATCTCGCTGGAAAGCTTGCGATTCGCCACCACCACTGGTTGGTGGTGACGATGCCGCCTACTGTATTAACTCAGCTCTGAGCCGATCATGTCCCTCATTATGACGCGCGAATGATGCGAGTGGTGCCACCAGCAAGCTGGCGGCACCACTCAACCGACAGGGTCAGTATCTCTGACCTCGCAGGCTAGTTGTTGTTGCGACGTGCGATGACCATACCGCCACCGCCGAGAACGACGAGGAGGATGCCACCCACGGTCATGAGCAGCGTGCCCTGGGCACCGGTGAGGGGCAGGTTCGGGCCCTCGGTCTTGGCGTTGACAACGGTGAAGACGTTGGCGTTGTCCTCGCCCGCGGTGATGGTCACGGGGTTGTCAACGGCGACCGCGGTGTGGCCGGCGGGAACGACGGTCTCGTAGACACAGTAGTCCTTGGTCTGGGTGTCAGCGGCGGGACCGCCATTGACGTTGGAGACCCACAGTCCCTGAAGTGCGCTACCGGACTCGTTCCAGATCACATCACCAGATGCATTCGAGGTGCCGGTGGCAACCGCGCCGGTTGCAGGAACGGTTGCGGGGCAGGTGTCTGCCGTGAGTTCGAAGACCTGGAACTCTGCGCCCTCGAGCGGGTTCGGGGTGTCGGAGTCATCGGTCTTGTTGATGCCGAGCTGGCCCCAATAGGAGTAGGTGTCGGAGGAGCCGGGAACCTTGGTTCCGTTGAAGGTGGTCGAGTAGTCCGTGTTGGGAACGGCGCCGTCACCGACGGAGAGGACCGTGGTGTCGAAGGTCAGGGTCATGGTGCCGCCCATGTTCGCATCGAGAACCTTGCGGCCGGCCTCGTTCAGTGTCCAGGAAGCATCCGATGCAACCGTGTAGTGGGTGCCCTCGACGAGGGTGGTGCCGCCAACCTTGATTGTGGAGGATCCGGCAACGAGGCTCAAGCGACCATCGAGCTTGTCGTTGACGACGGCTTCGGTGAAGGTCTCGTTGTTGTTGAGGGTCGGCACCGGGATGGTGATGATGAAGCCGACGGTCGAGCCGATGGTGAGGTCCGCTGGACGATCGGAGATGACCTTCGTGGGCTCACCCATGAGCTGGTTCTTCGGGTTGGCAACTACGTTGTAGTTCCAGCCGGCACCGGAGGTGCCGTCAGAGGTCGGGATGGAGACGTAGAAGTTGGGGACCTCGGAGACAACGTTGTTGTCGCCGTGGCCGGTTTCCTGAACGAAGTACACGCCAACGGGGAGGTTGAACTCGACCGTTCCACTCTTGGTGACATCAACATCAACGGTGGTGGCGCAGTACGGGTCGGCGGGTGCCGCGGGTGCGGTAGCGAAGAGAGCGTCGAGGCCCTCCCACTGGCTCGCATCCTTCAGATCGATCGGGGTGCAGGTGCTGCCGGACTTCACACCGACCTGCTGGACGGTGAACTCGATGCCGGAGAGTCCGCCATTGCCGGCAAGATCGCCAGCATTCTGACCGGTTTCGCCTTCGTAGAGGTTGATGGTGAGGGTACCATTGCTCGGTGCATCGGGCTGGTCCGGGCCAACGGTAGCGGCGGATGCTGCCGTACCAACGCCAAGGACTCCCGTGAGAGCCAGCATAAGGGTTCCTGCGGTTGCGGCCACGCGGCGCATCCTGCTTCGCTGAGTGAACATGTCACTGTTCCTTTCGTGTATCGACCGTGGTCGAGGGTGAATTATGTGATGAGCCGTTGTGGGCGCATCGAATCTGTTGAATATCGTGTTTTGGACATGGGGGCGGTGTTTTTGGAGCATCAGTCACCGCGTGCTGCGAGTTTCGCGCTTACTCCACTGCGTTAGTGCTGTCTGCGTCTGCTCCACCACATTCCGCCGAGTCCTGTGAGACCCAGGAGGGTTCCCACGACCACGTACAGGTCTCGCGATATGCCACCCGTGAGCGGCAGTTGTGGCGATTCCATCGCGTAGTTGACGACGTCTGGCAGGGTAACCGTGAGGTTCTCATACCGGATTCTGAAGGTCTTGGTGTCACGACTGAGGTAGTAGCCAGCAGGAGCCTTCAGTTCCTTCAGGGTGTATTGGCCCCACGGAAGATTGTTGATAGTGAACTCGCCACTCGCGCTGTTGGCGTCGAGGCTGTCGCACTCCGCGCCTTCATAGCAGTCCGTGATGATGAGTGGCTGTCCGTTGTTGAATGCTGACGGTCCCGTGAGCTCCCACTCAGAGTGGCTGAGTCGTGACCCATCCTCGTCAACCTTCGACCATGACACTGATCCAAGGAGGATGAGCGTGCGGTTCTCGACCGTGATCGTTGCATTCTCAAGATCGGAATCCTGGACCGTGGTGACGGGTGGGCTGACCTTCGTGCTGCCATCCCACTGGTAACCATCGGACGGATCCGTCACTCTCTTGCTCGTCACCGAGCAGGAGGCACCGAGCGGAATTGCGTTTCCATCAGATGTCCACGTCTCTCCCTGAGCCAACGGACCCCACGAGCCCGTGACGGTTTCGCTTCCCAGGGTGCAGGTCCAGGTGCCTTCAACCACGCCCACATCCGAGGGCAGTCCCCCGCCTTCAACGATCTCGACGATGGCGAACTTGCCGTAGATGCGTTCGACCGAGTTGACGACTGTCACGTTCGAGGTCTTCCCGCTCGCGATGGTGACGGCATTACCGGCGGTCGCTGCCTTCCACGAGTACGACTCATTCGGAAGTCCATCACTGGTGCCACCAGCGGGCTTGTCAACAACGGAGCAGGAGGCTCCGGCGGGGATCCGGTTCGGATCGCGGCTCCCATCATCCACCCTCAGTGTGGTCTCGCCGGTACCGGTCACGGTCCACGTTCCGCTTGCGACAACCTCATCGTTCAGCACACAGGTGTACGTTCCCGAGAAGGGGATGTTTCCTGAGCCGCTGGGGACGGTGGAATCGAACGTGTTCGTGATGGTGAGGGCACCGGGACTCGGCGCGTTGACGTAGGTGCAGGACACGGAGTCGCCGGGGCGGATGCTGGTAAGGTTGAAGCCCTGCTCTCCCGTGAGTTCGTACTCAACGGTTGAACCATCGAGGTGCGTGACATGGCACTGTCCGCTGAGGAACTCATATCCGGACTTCTGAGTCTCGGACACGGTCACGGTTGCTCGATCGTCGCTCTTGTTGAAGCGAACCTGCCACGAGGCCTGACCGCTTGCGTCAGTCGTCTGGCTTGTCGTTCCGTCAACGGTCGGCGCGTTTCCGGTTGTGGCCTTGACCTCGGCGCCAACTGCCCAGCCCGACGTCGGGGTCGGATTCTCGCCAACGGAATCCGCGACTCGCTTCTCGATGGAGATGTCGGCAACGAGAGGCTTGTTGTAGAACGAGCACAGGACATTCTCGGCACCGGTCGGAATGGTGATCGTGCCGGTGGTTCCATCGCCGCTGGCCGAAGAGTCCAGAACTCCATCAACGTAGCAGCGATAGCTCGAGGCGTAGTTGGACATGTTCGTGCTCTTCGCACCGGTCTCGGAGAACGTCAGGGGCACTCCACGAACGGTCGGGAGGGGTCCTACACGCTCAGACTGCAGGCCGGTTTCCGAACCGGTCGTCGTTGCGGTACCGATGGTCGTGGAACCCTGCTTGAGGGTGAGAGTGAACTGGTCGTTGTGGCTGACTCGCGCACCATCCACGTACTTCTCGATGGTGATCGTGGGCGGCGAGGAGCAGCTGGCGAGGTCACCGCTGCTGGCGAGCTTGTTGGAAACAAGCGTGCCGTTCTTCCAGCCCGGCATGTCGTAGCTACGCACTTCGGTTCCGTTAGCGAGGTAACCCTTGCCCTGGGAGTCGAAGGCGATGCCGTTGACGTTGGTGCCGTTTGCCACCGTGAAGTCAGCCGAGGTTGAGGACGTGATGGTGCCACCGTTGGCGGCGCGGAAGTTGTCTGCAGTCACCGAGTACACGGTCACCTTCGAGCTTTCGCCGCGCACGATGTAGAGGTTGCCGGCCGAATCGAATGCCATGTCGCCATTGGAGCCGCTGGAAGCACTCGTCTGGATCGTGCCCTTGAGCCTCAGCTTCTGGCTTGCCGACGGGTTGTACTCGTATACCTTGAAGTTACCGTTCGAGGTGAAACCACCGAAGTAGTACAGATTGGTCGACAAGTCGACGGCGCCCGCGATCAGGCTTGTACCGGTGTTACCACCAAGAGAGGAGGTGCTGGCACCAGTCGACGACCACGTGCCCTTCGACTTGTCGTACGCATACACGGTGGCGTTCAGGGACGTGACGGAACTACCGGTTCGAAGGATCGAGTACACCTCACCGTTTGAGCCAATACCAAGGCTGTTGAAGTAGCTATCGGAGGACGAGGCTGGGGAACCAAGGTTTGTGACGACACCGCTGGGGCTGACCTGCTGAAGCTGTCCCCCGGTGCTGAGCCCAAAGGTATATCCCGCTTCACACATGGGCTCGGTGCGAATCTTGACGACCTGGAACGTGCCAAAGTCGTGAATGCCTCCGGAGCGATTGCTCCACCCGTTCGACGACACCTCTTTGGTGTTGCTGCCCGAAACAGCCCACGTATAACCCGCTGGTGCGGACACCTGGCTCACTCGGTAACGGTTGCCACTCACGATTCGAGTGGAGGAGCTCCTGGTGGTACCGAAGTGCTCGAGAAGAAACTCTCCCCCATCGTTATCGCGGTCGAGCGAGTTGCCGGAGGTGCTCGTTGAGCACGTGCCCGAGCAGTCGGCGATCGAACCGGCGTCGTTGCCCGTCTCCCACTGGCCGAAGATAATGAATGACCAGTAGTTCTCGAGCTTGAACGTTGCGCCAGGGACAAGCTCCCCGGTCTCGGCATCCCTGACGTTCCAGGTGAGGTACGGGGCGGAGCCACCATCGGCACCCGCCGCCATCGTCCCCATCTCACCCGTCGAAGCAACGGTACTCTGGGAAGACAAGACCTGACGCTCCGTCAGCGGAGTAGCCGACTGCTGCGCACCGTCGCTACCCGTCGAGGTGGAATCCTGAGTAGCTTCGTTGGACGATACAGTGGCTGAATCACCCGAAGGCGCAACATTCCGATTGTTCGCTGTGGAAGTACCATCAACAACGGACTGATCTTGATCAATCTCGATCGATTCAGAGGTGGCCTGGTCCGAACTGGTCGAACTAGTGCTATCAACGCCACTCGCGTATGCGCTCACACCTAGGGACACAAAAAGCACAAAGAAAAGCACCAGAGCAATGATGCTCTGGGCAAAATGGGTGCGCTGACGCCACCCCATCTTCGGGGTTTCCTTCATTAAAAACTGGTTCCTAGCTGATGAAAAAGTGGTTTAGAAATTGTTCAACTGGTGATCACACCTCGCTTGGTGTTTCACCGCCGTTCATACTAGCACCGCCTCCTGGCAAGAACAAACAGCCAAATCGCTACCCAACATGACCCAGGCCACAAATTGAACCACCAAAGAATCTTGAATGTGAATCAGTTTATAAAGCTGCCATTTTCATGCGCATGAAGTAATTGGACTCGTTCCACTAAAGCACGAACTTCTGGAAAATTACTGAACATACTGCAAAAAACGCAAACTCAATGGTCAGCGCCAATACCGAACCACAGCCTACCTTTCGGTAACCAAACGGTTGACTTTTCAACTAGGTCGAGACGGGACGCTGGTTCTAATCCAAGCATCTGTATGAATATACCGACCAATTCAACAATGTATGCACTCAAACATGACTTATACCACTCTGCACGATTTCCCACTATTTGATATCGTGTCTGATCACCGTCCGTTTCCTCCCAGTCTTCCACCAGAAACCCCTCATCCACTCATCAATTATTGATGACTAGGCACCAGTTACCGCCCGGTAAGTTAAAGTAAACAGATGCTTACTCCGCACCTCAACACGCTGTATAGCCAGCAGAGAATCGCATCACAGGCCCGTCATATCCGGCTGTCTTAGCCCAAGCTCCCCGCCCCAGTGTGGGCCTGAATGCTCAGTTACGAAAAATCAAACCTGATTGTTGTCGCAATAGCTTCCCACGTCACATTTTGTATACACAATGATGCATATCCGGTTCCAACGATCCTGGGGCTGACAGATCCCTGCTACGTGAATGTGTTATGAGGTGCCGGTTATCTTGCTCAAGAATGTGGCCAATGCGAGATCCTCTCCGGCGTAACAACTCCACCCGAAAGAGGTGCAACCATCGCCGAGACAAACCCCTCTCCTGCGACAAATATGTCAGCCGACAAATGCGGTGCTGTCTGTTCTCTGGCGTTCGGATTGTCGTAGACACGTTAACTCGGCTCCCAATATTAAGGTATGTCTCCATTTGAGCACGGGGCGCACACCCCCTCAGCCCTCAAAACTCCGCGGGCTACCTGCAAGCTTTCTTGAATCCGCATGCTTCGAGCACGGTGCCAAGCCTGGTGTAGATACTCACCGCGCACCCCGATCGATGCTGAGCCACCTCTCTGTACAGGTGTGCACGTCGTCTGAAGGACAGCCACTCCCCCGCTGCAGCGCATATGGCAGTGCCCACGGTTCACGCAACGCCAGGACCCTGCGCGACAAAGCGGTCCATTCGGTTTGCGGGCGACAGTCCTGGGAACGCAGTGTGGGCGGGATGGCAACCCATCCCGCCCACAAAGCGTCATTACTCCCGTCCTGCACGTCGCGGTGCAGGGATCGAGAACTAGACGTTAAAGCCGATAGCGCGAAGCTGCTCGCGACCAGAGGCGGTGATCTTCTCGGGGCCCCACGGCGGAAGCCATACCCAGTTGATCCTCACTTCTGTTACGAGGCCTTCGAGCGCCTGAACAGCCTGGTCTTCGATGACGTCCGTCAGCGGGCACGCAGCCGACGTCAGGGTCATGTCGATGATGACCGAGTTGCCATCAAGCGTGATGCCGTAAAGCAGGCCGAGGTCAACGATATTGACACCGAGTTCGGGGTCAATGACGTCGCGCAGAGCCTCCTCTACTTCGGCAACGGTGAGCTCACTCATTGGCCTTCTCCTTTCGTTGAGCTGGCCTTGATAGTTGCATCGCGCATCGCCATCCAGCCAAGCAGTGCGCACTTGATGCGTGCAGGGAACTGTGCGACACCAACGAATGCTGAGGCGTCCTCAAGACGATCCAGCTTGGCGTCCTCAATGCCCTTGCCGCGCGAGTTCATCAGCTCGGAGAACAGATCGAGAAGCTCGTATGCTTCTACCACTGTCTTCCCTTCCACGAGCTGTGTCATGACGGAAATGGAGGACTGCGAAATTGAGCAGCCCTTCCCATCCCAGACAAGTTCGGAGATCGTATCGCCATCCATGTTCACCTGAACAGTCACCTGGTCACCGCACGTGGGGTTGACCTGGAAGGATTCACCGTCCGGGTTTTCCAAGATCCCGTGACCGTGACGCGCTTTCGCGTGGTCCAGAATAATGGCTTGGTACAGCTGATCTAGTTCGTTCATGACACTCCAAAGTAGGGTCGAACGGTTGAAAGTGCGTCCAGGAACGCATCAATGTCCGCCTCAGTATTGTACGGGCCGACCGAGGCGCGTGACGAAGCGAAGGTGTCGAACACCTGGTGGATCGGTTGAGCACAATGGTGGCCCACGCGGATCTCAACTCCCCTCGAGTCGAGGACCTGACCGACGTCGTGGGGGTGAACGTCCTCAACGACGAAGGCGACGGCGCCAACCCTGTTCTCATCTGACGTGGGACCGACAACGCGCACGCCCTCAATCGTGGCGATGCCATCGAGAATGCGCTTGGTCAGCACCTGCTCGTGCCCGGCAATGGAGTCCATGCCGGCCTTGTTCAGGTAGTCAACCGCGGCACCGAGGCCAACAGCCTGGCTCACCATCTGCGTACCCGCCTCGAACTTGGCCGGAGCCTTCGCGTAGGTCGTTTCCTCCATGGTGACAACTTCAACCATGGAACCGCCGGTCATGAACACCGGGAGAGCATCGAGAATCTCGGCCTTGGCCCAGAGGGCACCAACACCCGTCGGTCCGAGCATCTTGTGGCCGGAGAACACGGCGGCATCGACACCAAGGTCAGTCACGTTGACCGGGAAGTGCGGAACGGACTGGCAGGCGTCCAGGACCACGAGGGCGCCTACGGCCCTGGCGGCGGCAACGATCTCATCGACCGGTGCGATCGCACCCGTCACGTTCGAGACGTGAGCGAAGGCAACAACCTTCGTCTTCTCGTTGATGACACCGAGGGTGGACAGGTCTAGCCTGCCCTGATCGGCGCTCCCCATGGGAACGACATCGATCCAGCGAAGCTGTGCGCCCGTGCGGGCGCACAGCTCCTGCCACGGAACCAGGTTCGCGTGATGCTCGGCGCGGGTCACGACAATCTCGTCACCGGGTCCGAGAGCAAACCGACGGGCTGCCTCGCCGCCCCTCCCGAGTGTCGCGTTCGACAGGGAGTAGGCGACGAGGTTCAATGCCTCAGTCGAGTTCTTGGTCCACACCACCTCGTCGTGTTCTGCTCCGATGAAGGAGGCAACCTTGGCGCGAGCGTTCTCGTACGCCTCGGTGGCTTCCTCCGCCAGGAGGTGGCTGCCACGCTTCACGGCACCGTTCGCGGTCGTGAGGAACTCGCGTTCCGCTTCGATGACCTGCGTCGGGCGCTGCGCGGTAGCGGCCGAATCGAGATAGACGAGCCGACTTCCTCCCCGTCCCGGGCGAGCCAGGATCGGGAAGTCAGAAATCGAAACAGGGGTGGTCATGTGGACTTCTTTCACAGGTAGCGGTCGTAGCCTTCGTCTTCCAGCTGCTGAGCGAGCTCGGGACCGCCGGTCTCGACGACCTTACCGTTAGCGAACACGTGGACGTGATCGGGATGAATGTACTGGAGGATGCGGGTGTAGTGGGTGATGAGAGCAATACCGTTGTTGGTTGCCTCGTGCACGCGGTTCACACCCTCGGAGACGATGCGCAGGGCGTCAACGTCGAGGCCGGAGTCGGTCTCGTCGAGGACGGCGAACTTCGGCTGGAGGAGCTCCATCTGAAGAATTTCGTTGCGCTTCTTCTCGCCACCGGAGAAGCCGGTGTTGAGGTCACGCTGAGCGAAGTCGTCGTCCATGCGGAGCTTCGTCATCGACTCCTTGAGGTCCGAAACCCAGGTGCGCAGGGCCGGTGCCTCGCCGTCGATGGCGGTCTTCGCGGTGCGGAGGAAGTTCGACACTGTCACGCCGGGAACCTCAACCGGGTACTGCATGGCGAGGAAGAGGCCGGCGCGTGCGCGCTCGTCCGCCGACATCTCGACAATGTTCTCGCCGTCGAGGAGGACCTCACCCTCGGTGATGGTGTACTTCGGGTGGCCTGCGAGAGCGTAGGCGAGGGTGGACTTGCCGGAGCCATTCGGGCCCATGATGGCGTGGATTTCACCGTCGTTGATGGTGAGGTTGACGCCGTGCAGGATCGGCTTGGCGCCTTCGTTCGTCTCGACCGAGACATGGAGATTCTTGATTTCCAGTGTGGACACGTGGGTCCCTTTCTTGTTTTGAAAAGTTAGTTCAGAGGACTGCTGGTGTCGACGAGCACGTCGCCACCGTCAAGTTTGAGTGCATAGACAGTCACGGGGTGGATGGCAGGCAGCTGCCGCGGCTTGCCGGTACGCAGGTCGAAGACGGAGCCGTGCTTCCAGCACTCGATGCCGCCGTCTTCCACATCCCCGTCCGAGAGCGACACGTTGCCGTGCGTGCACAGATCGGAAATGGCGTGCCACGAGCCGTCAGAGTCACGAGCGATCGCAAGATCCATCCCATCGATGGTCACCTGCTCAACATCACCCGGCTCAATGTCGGTTTCGTGGCACACGACCTGAAATGTCATGCCTGGACGCCTGCCATGGTCTCGTCGAGCTCAACCTCGATCGCTTCCATCAGCTTCTCCTGAACGGCGGGAACACCGATCTGGTTGATGAGGGAGGCGAAGAATCCGCGGACGACGAGGCGGCGGGCAACATCCTCGGGGATGCCACGTGCCTGCAGGTAGAACAGCTGCTCGTCATCGAAACGGCCGGTTGCGGATGCGTGTCCAGCACCCTCAATCTCGCCCGTCTTGATCTCGAGGTTTGGAACCGAGTCAGCCTTCGCACCTTCGGTGAGAACCAGGTTGCGGTTCAGCTCGTAGGTGTCGGTGCCGGTCGCGGTCACGTCGATGAGCACGTCGCCGATCCACACGGCGTGAGCGTCCTTACCCTGAAGGGCGCCCTTGTAGGTGGCGTTCGAACGGCAGTCCGGAACCGAGTGGTTGACGAACAGGCGGTGCTCCTGGTGCTGACCAGCATCCGTGTAGTACGCGCCGAGTAGCTCCATGTCGCCACCGGTGCCGGTGTACTCACCGTCGGTGGTGATGCGCACGATCTTGCCACCGAGGGTGACAACGATGTGGCGGATCGAGGCGTCCTTCGCGAGGCGGAGGCGGTTGTTCGACAGGTGGATGGCGTCATCCTCCCACTCCTGGACGGTCACGAACGTGAGGTTCGCGCCCTCCTTGACGTCGATCTCGATGGTCTCGGACAGGTTTGCCGAACCGTCGTGGCTGACGACGATGGTGGAGTTCGAGTTCTTCTCGGCCTCGATAAACAGGTGCAGTGCGGAGGGATCCCCACCCTGACCGGTGACCTTGATGAGACCCTCGGCTTGACCGTTCTCGGGAACGGTCACAACGTGAGCCTTCTCGAAGCTGTTCCAGGCGACAACCGCTGCGCGGTCGCCGGGAGCCTGGATGGTGCCGAGGCGTACGTCGTCGCGGTCAACGACCTCGAGTTCAACGCCCTCCGCCGTCACCTCGGGCAGGGTGCCCTCAAGCTTGTCCGCGAAGAACGGAGCGAGCTCCTTGACGGGCGTGAAGCGCCAGTCTTCCTCGGTGCCGTTCGGGACGGTGAAGTCGGCCAGGTTGAAAGAGGATTCGCGGTCGCCACGAGACGTACCCACGACCTGCTTGCCGAAGGTCGGGTCGTCCGCCACCAATTGGGCGCGCGAATGATCGGTAGACAGGTTCGTCGTCATTAGCCGACGGCTCCTTCCATTTGAAGCTCGATAAGACGGTTGAGTTCGAGGGCGTACTCCATGGGCAGCTCGCGTGCGATCGGCTCAACGAAACCGCGCACGATCATGGCCATGGCCTCTGTCTCCGGCATGCCACGCGACATGAGGTAGAACAGCTGGTCCTCCGACACCTTCGACACGGTAGCTTCGTGACCCATCTCGACGTCATCGACGCGCACGTCAACGTAGGGGTAGGTGTCCGAACGGGACTCGGTATCAACCAGGAGGGCGTCACAGAGAACGGTCGACTTGGAGTGCTCAGCCTCGGGCATGACCTGGACGAGGCCACGGTAGGAGGCGCGGCCACCGCCGCGAGCAACGGACTTCGACACGATCGAGGACGACGTGTAGGGAGCCATGTGCACCATCTTGGAACCGGTGTCCTGGTGCTGGCCCTCGCCTGCGAAGGCGATGGAGAGGGTTTCGCCGCGTGCGTGCTCGCCCATGAGGTAAACAGCGGGGTACTTCATGGTCACCTTGGAGCCGATGTTGCCATCGATCCACTCCATGGTGCCGCCCTCTTCAACCGTGGTGCGCTTGGTCACCAGGTTGTAGACGTTGTTCGACCAGTTCTGGATCGTCGTGTAGCGAACGCGTGCGTCCTTCTTCACGATGATCTCGACGACTGCGGAGTGCAGGGAG
>NZ_JASDVN010000025.1:0-5554 GCF_041440645.1 Flaviflexus sp.
AACTGTCACCTATGTCCTGATACAGAAACGTCACCTATGTCTTGAGACATCACAGGACCTAGGTCCCCCGAAATGTTGGTTAGGCAAACCTAAATTAGAGTCATGAAGTTGAGTGCGTGGCCATTGCATGACAGTGCCAGGATAGTGTCGACAGGATCGGCCGGATCGCTCCGGGCACGTGAGCTTGGATTGCGTCCCGGAGCTGTTGTTCGCATCACGCAACGCACCCTGTTTGGTGGAACCGTTCTCGACATTTCGGGAAGCAGGATCGCCCTGGATCGCGCAACCGCCGCCGCCATCTCCGTTGAACCGACCACGGGAGTTCCCCTGCCGAGGAGCCACAAGTGAGCTGCTCCCACTGCGAGGGTGGAGATTCCCGCCAAGCCGCTATCGCCACCAGCCCCAACATTCTGCTCGTCGGTAACCCCAACGTCGGAAAGTCCACGCTTTTTAACAGGCTCACTGGTGCGAAGCAGACGATCCGCAACGCCCCGGGAACGACCGTTGACCTGTCGAGCGGTGGCTGGCGCGCAGGGGGCCGGAGCATCACGGTCATGGATTCCCCGGGCACCTACTCACTTCTGGCCAAGTCTGCCGACGAGCAGGTCGTGACCGACCTACTCACGTGCGATATTGATGATCGGGAACCGGACCTGGTCGTCGCGGTGCTGGATGCTGGGGCGATGTCCCGTTCCCTGTACCTGCTCGGCCAGCTCTCCAAGGTGGGTCTTCCAACGATTGTTGTGCTCACCATGGTGGACATGGCGAAGGCGCAGGGCAGGGTTATAGACGCTGAGGCGCTCTCCGCAATCGTTGGCGTACCCGTTGTTGTGGCTGATCCCCGCCACGGAACAGGCATCGATGCTCTCGAGCAGGCAGTCAAGACAGGACTTGAGGTTCGGCCGAGGCTCCTCGGTCCGGATGCGAAGGCATGTACGTGTGGGACCGGTGGTGACTGCTGTCAGGACACCGCAACGAAGCCGGACTCAACGACCCTCGAGGGAATGCTTGAGGAAGCCGATGATGTCTTTGCCTGGGTTGAGTTAGTCTCGGCGCGCCTTGGTCAGGACCAGCCAATCATCGAGACCACGAGGTCCGACAAGATCGACCGCGTCCTGCTTCACCCCGTCGCTGGCGTCGCAGTACTCCTGGGTGTCCTGTGGCTACTCTTTGAACTCACCACCCTCGTGGCCACCCCAATCATGGATTGGGCGGAGGGCTTTGTTGCAGGTCCGGTCACGGACGGGGTCACGTGGCTGACTGGTCTCGTGGGAATGTCGGGAAGCTGGTTCGAATCGCTCCTTGTTGACGGCATCCTCGCCGGCATCGGAGTTGTCTTCTCCTTCGTTCCTCTCATGTTCATCATGTTCCTTGCGCTCTCGCTACTCGAGGACTCGGGATACCTGGCAAGGGCCGCACTACTTGCCGATCGGCTCATGAGGGCTATTGGTTTGGACGGTCGTGCCGTCCTCCCCCTCATCGTTGGCTTCGGGTGCAACCTGCCTGCGCTCGCGGCCACCAAGACTCTGCCGAACAGCGCGCACCGCACCGTGACGGCCCTACTCGTTCCGCTGACCTCGTGCACGGCCCGCCTGACCGTCTACATTCTCATCGCGGCCGCGTTCTTCCCAAACCATGCTGGAATCGTTGTGTTCCTCATGTACCTGGGTTCCGTCGTGCTCGTCATCCTTGCTGGCCTGCTCCTCAAGGTGATCTTCAAGGACAAGACCGCAAGCGAACCCCTGTTCCTTGTGCTCCCGAACTATCAGACACCGCGACTCGGCACGGTTTTGATGGATGCTGGCCGGAGGGCACTGGCCTTCCTCAAGGGTGCCGGAGTCACCATCGTCATCATGCTCACTCTCATGTGGGGGCTCATGGCGATCCCCGTCCGCGGCGGCCACGAGATCGGTGATGTTCCGATCGAGGACTCCCTCTACGCGGCGACCGCAGAGGCCGTCACACCGATCTTTGAACCGGCCGGCTTTGGCGATTGGCACGCCACCGCCGCTCTCATGACCGGCTTCGTCGCAAAGGAAACCGTGGTTGCGTCGCTCGCGCAGTCCTACCAGGTCGACGAACCGGAGGAGAACTCGTACGCGGACGCTGAAGGCTCTGATCTCGGCTCCCGGATGAGAGCGGACTTCGATGCGGCCTCAGGTGGTCACGGAGGCGCCGCAGCTCTCGCGTTCCTTGTCTTTGTTCTCGCCTACACGCCCTGCGTGGCAACGTTTGCGGAACAGAAGCGTGTTCTTGGTTGGAAGATCACGTCGATCGCGTTTATGACG
Source organism: Flaviflexus sp. (assembly GCF_041440645.1). GTDB lineage: Bacteria > Actinomycetota > Actinomycetes > Actinomycetales > Actinomycetaceae > Flaviflexus. Next base: position 2,289 of record NZ_JASDVN010000025.1, read on the forward strand.
CAGATTGTTCTTGCCTGGTTGCTTGCTGTCGCAGTGTTCCAGATCGGAACGCTAATATGAGATCCAAGGTCATGAGCGCACTGCGCAGGGGAGGGACGGTCCGCGACATTGCCCGTACCTCCCAAGTCGACCCCGAGCTCGTTCGGATCGCCATCGAGCATCGCGAGCGCCTCAGCCAGACACGGCAGGGTTGCTCAGGAGGGTCCTGCCCGGCAACAACGGCCGATGTTGCGCTACCGATAGGGTGCCACGGTTGCCCACTCGTGGGCCTCGGAAGCCGTTAGCGGGCAAGCTGTCACGCTTCTTTACATCTCGCTAGTCAAGTGCATTTACGTTTCTTTTTCTGCACGGATCGCCTCTTCGAGCCTCTGAGCCCGGTCACATTCCCACCGGTGTCCGAAGAATGTTTGGCAGGTACGCTCGTCTTTGTCCTGTGACAGACTTAGGGGCATGACAGCAGTTGTGCCACCTTCACTTACGAACCGTCTCGATAGTCTCCTTGCCGGTGAGGTTGAGGACGGGACGCGCCGGCGAGCAGAGTACTCGACCGATGCGTCGAACTATCGCGTGGTTCCCTCTGTCGTTGCCTTCCCGAAGTCAGCTGATGACGTCGTGGCGGCGCAGAACTTCGCACGAGAAGAGGGCATGGCCCTCACCATTCGCGGTGGTGGCACATCGACCGCGGGTAACTCTATCGGTACCGGTCTCGTTCTTGACCTGTCCCGGTACATGAACAATGTTCTCTCCATCGATCCGGATTCCAGGACCGCACGGGTTCAGCCGGGTACGGTTCTGACCACCCTGCAGGCCGAGGCGGGTAAGTACGGTCTGCGCTTTGGTCCCGATCCTTCGACTTCGAACAGGGCAACCCTGGGCGGCATGATCGGTAACAACGCGTGCGGCCCGCACGCCGTGGCGTGGGGCAAGACCGCCGAGAACGTGGCATCCCTTTCCGTCATTGATGGTCTTGGTCGCCAGTACGTGGCGGGTAAGGGCACCGAGGTGTCGGGGCTCAAGGAGCTCGTCGATGCGAACCTTGCTCCCATCCGTACCCATTCGGGTAAGTTCTCCCGCCAGGTGTCCGGTTACTCTCTCGAACACCTCCTGCCTGAGAAGGGCCGGGACCTTGCCAAGTTCCTTGTCGGCACGGAGGGAACTCTCGCGACCGTGCTCGAGGCCGAAGTTGATCTTGTTCCCCTCGCATCCGAGACGGCTCTTATCGTTCTCGGCTACGAGGACATGATCCGGGCAGCCGATGCTGTGCCCCCGATCCTTGCACTGAAGCCCCTCGCGATCGAGGGTCTCGATCGCAGGCTCGTTGAGGTCGTTGAGCGCGCTCGTGGGGGAGTGCCGGAGCTTCCTGCCGGTGGTGGCTGGCTCATGGTTGAGGTCGGTGCCTTCGAGGGCGAACCCGCCGCCGTCGTGGCCGACAGGGTGGCAGAGGTTCTCGCTGTCGCGGGCAGCATTGATTCGAAGGTGGCGAGCTCCTCGGCAGAGGCCAAGGCGCTGTGGAAAATCAGGGCCGATGGTGCCGGTCTCGCCGGTCGCTCACCCCGCGGCAAGGAGGCGTGGCCGGGTTGGGAGGACTCCGCCGTTCCTCCGGAGCACCTCGGTCAGTACCTGCGTGACATGACGGAGGTCATGACAGAGCATGATGTCGATGGTGTCCTCTACGGCCACTTCGGTGACGGTTGCGTGCACGTGAGGATCGATATGCCGCTTGCGGATCCGAGCGGGGTCCCGAAGGCTCGTGCGTTCCTTGAAGACACGGCCGATCTCGTTGCCAAGTATGGTGGTTCCCTCTCCGGTGAGCACGGCGATGGCAGGGCGAGGTCAGAGCTCCTCTCCCGCATGTACACCCCGGAGATGATGAACCTGTTCGCTCAGGTGAAGAACCTGTTCGATCCGGCCAAGATCCTCAACCCGGGCATCATTGTTGACCCTGATCCGTTTGATGCGAATCTGCGCAGGCCCTACGCCCGCCCCATCACAGGTGGCGGCAAGAAGGGTGGCGGCTACGCCTACCTGGAGGATGGCGGGGACTTCACGACCGCCGTGCACAGGTGCACGGGTGTTGGCGCGTGCCGCGCTGACAATAGGGCGAATGGCGGCTTCATGTGCCCCTCATACCAGGCCACGAAGGACGAGAAGGACGTGACGAGGGCGCGCACTCGCGTGCTCCAGGAGGTTGCCAACGGTCAGCTCATTGCGGACTGGGGCTCCCACGAGGTCATGGAATCCCTCGATCTCTGCCTCGCGTGCAAGGCATGCTCCGCGGACTGCCCGAGTGGCGTCGATGTCGCCAAGTACAAGTCCGAGGTCCTCTACCACGCCAACAAGGGCAAGATCCGCCCGAAGCTCCACTACCTGCTCGGCCAGCTACCCAGGTGGACGAAGCTCGCGACCGTCGCCCCCTTTGTTGCACGGATCGCCAATGGGGTCATGAAGGTGAAGCCGATCCAGAAGACCGTGTTCAAGGTGGCCGGTCTGGACGAGGATCGCACCATGCCGTCGTTCGCGACCGAGCGGTTCTCCCGGTGGGCCAAGAAGCAGGGACTGGGTAATGTTCCCGCCACCTCCGCGAAGAAGTACGTGATGCTGTGGGCGGACTCGTTCTCCGAGACCCTGGACACGAACGGCGCCCAGTCCATGGTGAACGTGCTTGAAGGAGCCGGATACACGGTTCTCGTGCCCCGCAAGCCCGTTTGCTGCGGCCTGACCTGGATCACCACCGGTCAGCTCGACGGGGCTCGCGCGAAGCTCGAGGAGCTCCTGACCGAGCTCGCCCCGTTCGCCAACAACGGCATCCCCATTGTCGGTGTGGAGCCTTCCTGCACGGCCGTCCTACGTGACGATCTTCCCGAACTCCTCGCCGAGGATCCGCGCTCGAAGATCGTCTCCGAGAACACGTACACTCTCGCGGAACTGCTGCTCGCACCGGCACCCTTGGGTCCGGAGAAGCTGGACCTTCCCGACCTGACGGGCACCACCGTTGTGGCTCAGCCGCACTGCCACCACTACTCTGTCATGGGCTGGAAGACGGACTCCGAGCTCCTGTCACGTACCGGCGCCGAGGTCGTGGAGCTGTCCGGTTGCTGCGGCATGGCGGGGAACTTCGGCATGGAGAAGGGCCACGCCGAGGTATCTCGCAAGGTCGCTGAGGGAGCGTTGCTCCCCGCACTCCGAGAAAACCCGGATGCGGTGTTCCTGGCAGATGGTTTCTCGTGCCGCACGCAGGCCGACAGCCTAGCCGATCGCAAGGGTGT
>NZ_JASDVN010000026.1:0-5526 GCF_041440645.1 Flaviflexus sp.
CTGTCACCTATGTCCTGATACAGAAACGTCACCTATGTCTTGAGACATCACATGGACTAGGTGTGGCCCCTCGACCTTCCCGCCGCTACCGTCTTCCTCAGTGGAGCAGCTGGCCGCCGCTGACGTCCACGGTTGCTCCCGTCATGTAAGACGACTTCTCGGAAACCAGGAACGCAGCAACGGAAGCGATCTGCTCGGCTGTCGCGACATATCCGATCGGGATCCTGGCCTCGTAGAACTCCCTCTTGTTTTCGAGAGCATCCGCGATCATCGGCGATTCCATCGTGCCAATGGCGAGGCAGTTGGCCGTGACCCCGTTGCTTCCCATCTCCTTCGCAAGCGACCTTGTCATCGTGACCATGCCGCCCTTCGCGGTCGCGTATGGGACGTGACCGGTGGAGGAACCGCGGAAGGCCGCCTGCGAGGTGATGTTGAGGATACGGCCGGGCTTGCTCTCCCCCGTGCAGTGCGCGATGAAGAGCTGGGACAGGAGCATGGGGGCGCCGAGGTTCACCTCGAGGGTGTCGTCCCACAGCTTGTCGTCGAACTCGCCCACGTTCGCGGTCAACCACAGTCCAGCATTGTTCACGAGAATGTCGAGGCCACCGAGTGCCTCAACGGACTTTTCAAACAGGTTGCGGGTCTGGGAACGATCGGACAGGTCGGCGTGGATCGGAACAACCTCTCCATCGACCCCGTCCGCCATCGCTCTCGCGTCCGCCTCGCGGCTGCGGTAGTTGAGCGCGACGCTTGCGCCCTCGTCGGCAAGTATTTTAACGAGCGCCGCCCCCATGCCGGACGCTCCGCCCGTGACGAGGGCGCGCTTGCCCGTGAGATGAAGATCCATGTCGTTACCTTTCCAGCAGTTCCAGCAGCTTCTTGCTCAGCATCTTTGGTGTCTTAGCGAACGCATCCCGTGTCGATCCCGCCAGGTGTGACGTGATGGTGACGTTGGGAAGGGACATCCACTCCGAGTCTTGCGCGAGCGGCTCCTCATCAAAGGTATCGATTGCGGCGCCCTGAATCTTTCCTTCTCGCAGTGCGGTCAGCAGAGCCTGCTCATCCACGAGGCCCGAACGTGCCGTGTTGACGAGAACCGCGGTCGGCTTCATGAGGTTGAGGAGCTTCTCGCCGACGAGGTGATGGTTCTCCTCGGTAAGGCACGAGTGGATGGTCACGACGTCGCTCGTTGAAACAAGTTCCTCGAGGCTCTCCACCTTCGTTCCGTACTCGGAGGACTCCAGGTAGGGATCGTAGAACTGGCAGGTCATGTCCATGCCCTTCAGGAACCGCATGACGAGCTGGCCGATGTTACCCGCGCCGATGAGGCCGACAGTGCGTCCCTCCAGCTCCCAGATGTTGTCCGAGTTCGGGAAGTCCTTGAGCCACACGTGCTCTGTCATGGCGGCGTGAGTGCGGGCAATGTTGCGGGTCTCGGCCAGGATCATGCCGACCGTGAACTCCGCGACCGCACGCGCGTTGCGGCCGCCCGTGTTGAGGACGGTGATGCCGGCGGCCTTGGCCGCCTCGGCGTCCACGTTCTCGGTGCCGCCTCGCAGCACCCCCACGATCTTGAGGTTCGGGCTAGAAGACAGCACCTCCCGCCCAAGCGGAGCGAACTGGGTGATGACGACTTCCACTTCGCGGATCTGATCCGCGATGTTGGAAGGTAGTGCGACCCCGTTGGGTCCGTGCTGTTCCACCTCGAGGTTCACTTCCTGGAGCTTCTCGATGGACTCCGACTCCCACTCGACGTAGGTAATGTCGTGACCGGCGTCGGCGAGTTCCTTCGTCCCCTCGGTCAGCATGTCGAGCGGAATGAAGGCGTCAGCAATGGCAAGTATTTTCATGGTCGTCCTACTTGGTTGGGGTGAGGTCGTTGATGAGCGAGATGAACCGCTCGTAGCGCTTCGCAAAGAGGTCCGCGAACTCGGGATTGGGTTCGACGGTTGCCCTGGGGGCTGCGGTCATGGCGCGCACGGCGGTGCCAACATCGGGGTGCAGGCCAGCGGCGACGGCGGAGCAGATGGCGGTGCCGAGGGTGCCGGACTCGGTTGCGTCGACAATGTCGAGGGGCTTGCCGATGCCGTCGGCAAACATCTGGAGCCAGATGGTGGAGTTGGCGGCGCCGCCCGTGAAGCGCACGTGGCCGGTCAGCTTCTCGTCGTGGGCCCGCAACTGCTCGATGTGGTACATGTGCGAGAAGATGACGCCCTCGTACACGGCACGGACCTGGTGGCGAATGTCGTGGTAGCCGGTGAGTCCGAAGAATCCTGCCCTGCCGTCGGGATAGATGTCGGTTCCGTTGATGTAGGGAAGGAAGATCGGGTCCTCAATGTCGGGCACGAAGTCGTGAATCATGCGTTCGCATGCCGCAAACACCTCCCCATCCGGGACATCTCCGTGACCGAAGGCCTGGAGGGCCTTACGCACAACGGACTTGAGGTACCAGTCGAGGTTGGAGACACCGTTCGGGCTACCGTCGAGGAACAGGTAGGTGTTGTCGACCGGGTAGGGCATGGTCAGCCACACCTTGTTATCTGAGTCGAGGTTGACGTCGCGCGACAGCACCTCGTTGATCGACCAGGTGCCGGTGATAACCGTGAGCTCGTGCTCCTCGACAAGTCCGGCAGCGAGCGCACCCGCAGCCACGTCCATGACGCCACCAGCAACCGGGGTCCCGACGTTCAGTCCGGTGAGGGCGGCGGTTTCTTCCGTGATGTAGCCGGCGATCTCGGCGGACTCGCAGAACGGCGGGATCTTCTCCGACCAGCGGGAGATGCCGTAGAAGTCGAACAGGTCCTGATCGAGCTCCTTCGTCACCACGTTCGAGAGTCCGACTCCGCAACTGTCCGTCACCTCCATCTTCGCCTCCCCCGTCAGGCGGAAGCGGATGTAGTCCTTGGCCGACAGAATGTAGTCGGTGTCGTCAAAGAGATCCGGTTCGTTGTCGTCGAACCAGGCGAGCAGTGCCGGTGGCTGACCAGCCCACACGGTCGACCCGGTCTTGGCGCGAACCCTGTCGTCGTACTCGGGATCGGCAAGCCACTTATCGACGTAGGACTGGGCACGAGCATCGGTCGAGATGACTCCCGGTCGTGGCGCGCTACCGTCCTTGCGTGCGAGGTAGATGCCGTTGCCGTGGCCCGTCACAGCAAGGGCTGCGATCTCGGACGGATCGATTTCTGATTCGAGAAGCACGTTCTTGATGGCAGTGACGTTTGCTTCCCAGAATTGATCGATGTCTCGTTCCGTGAAAAGCGGGCGGGGGTTGAGCGATTCGAGGTGCGCCTGAGACAGGGCGTAGACCTTGCCCTCAGCATCGTAGATTGCGGCCTTGGTGACAGTGCCACCATTGTCGATTCCCAGAACATAACGGTTAGTCATCGTTGACTCCTAGTTAAGAATTGTTTGTCGTGAATACGGGTTGAGATGGATTGCTCATGGAATAGTTGGGCCGATGAAAAAGAGATCGATGGGGATTGAGGACCTGCACGGAGCGAACGTGTTGACGACACGATATTCAAGAGTCGTCTCACACTCGCAAGAAGTGACTTGCGGTCCGCGGTCTCGGCATCGAGACCGCTCTCAGTCTCAGCTTCGAAACTGGATGAGTCTCGGGACCTCTCGCGCGACCTGGGGCACCGGCATTAAGGCGAATAAGCTCGGCGCGTTCACAGGGCGGGCTCGTGCGTTCTTTTCTGTGCCTGGGAGCTCCGGGTGGGATGACTTGCTCGCGGCAGGCGGGGGCCCACCACGAATCGTTACTCCCTGATGTCCCAGAGTCCGGGACTACTCACCGTGATTGCGGAGTATCCGCAGTCAAAGAGGTTGTCCCGTTCCTTCGTGGTCACGATCATTCCGCCCGCGATCAGGGTGGCATTGTCGGCGTAGGGTTCGAAGAGCTCCCAATACCTGTCCGCCATTGCTCCCGGGAGGATCTCGATACCATCGGGTCGCACGTCTTCGAGCACCTGCTGGCCCTTCTCGAGCGAACGAGAGTCCATGATGAAGACCCGAAGGATCCCGTACATGCCGGCCTTCTGAGCGAAGTTCACGACCTGGGCGCTCTGTGTGAGCACGCCGGACACTCCGTACATGTTCTTCAAGAGCCTGATTCCGTCCCTGTCGGGACGGAACCCACCAATGAGGTCACAGTGAACAAGGACCTTGTATCCCGCAGAAATGCACTTCTTTGAGAGGGATTCAAGGTTGCCAATGTGAACGTTGGTGAGCAACACGTACGGAGAGGTGCTCGTCAGAGCAGTCTCGAGTTCTTTCAGGTGGCGGACGGACGGGATGACCGTGCGATCGGGAATATCAATCATTAATCTCGTTGTAAATTGTCATGGCCTGCGCTGCAGTGGCATCCTCGTGGACGAGGGCTCCGAGCGCTGACACCATTGCTAGCGGCTTGGGATCCTGGGTGATGTTACGGCCCACGGCGACACCGGAGGCGCCGCAGGCGATGACGTGTTGGACGAAACCGAAGTAGGTCTCGTGGTCCGACTTCGGGCCACCAAGTGCCAGCACCGGCACCGTACAGTTGTCGACAATCAGGCGGTCCTCATCGGCTCCCGAGAAGCGGGTCTTGATGATGTCGGCACCGAGTTCCTCGCTGAAGCGGGCGGCGGCCGCAATCTTGGCGGGGTCTGCCGACTCGGGTGTGGTCACGGGGTAGCCGTACGGAAGTGACTCGCACATGAAGGGGAGGTTCCATTCGGTAGACTGGCGAGCCAGCTTCACGGCGAACGCGTTCGACGGCACCTCGTTGTGGGCTCCGGGGAAGTTCATGATGACGACACCATCGGCACCGATGCGTAGCGCATCAGTCACGTCGAAGGCCGGCATCGTGTCCGGAACCGAAGCGTCGTAGAGACCCGCTGTCACATCGACACGCAGAGTCAAACCGACGTCCGTGAAGCAGTCGGCGAAGTTGCGTGCCTGACCGTAGGTGACGAGGACATTGTTCAGGCCGTACTCGGCCATGAGCGGGACCTTGCGGGCCGCGTCGTCGACGCCCGCGGTCTTCTCGGCGAAACCAAATCCGTCGAGAGCAAGCGAAACCGAACGTCCGTCGGCTCCGAATATTCTGTTCATTCTGCGTGTCTTTGACATATTCATTCCCTAAATGTTGAGTGACTGTCACGCAGACCGGTATAGAAAAAGGCCCGCGCAACCATGTTCGCGCCGAGCCTTCATTACCATCCCGAAATGCATATTTTGTTTCACTCATCGTAACATCACTGAAACTTTTTTGTGAAAGGCGTCGCATAAATTAGGTGCACGAATCTCCCGCCACGACCGAGCCCCACCACGACAATTGACGCGTCAGCCCAGGTGAATGAGCAAGTGGTGTTCTCGACCGTTAGCCACTCGATAACCGATTGGCGACACGCCAACATAGGACACGCCCCCTACAGTTCGACCCGCGGTCTCCCTCATGTCGAGACACGCGTCTTCCAGCTCGCACGCCCTGTCCCCTCTTGCTCTCGAGGGAGCAGATGGGCCGGCACAGATTGTGCC
>NZ_JASDVN010000027.1:0-95292 GCF_041440645.1 Flaviflexus sp.
GGCACACCCCATCTCATCTACCGCGCGAAGGTGGATGAGGATTCCGAGAATGTGCCTACGCCCCAAGATCTCGACGCGGGAAATACCGCGTCCCTGACAGCGATTGAGGATGATCTGCAAGTTGTCAGCGCGGTCAAGGACCGCATCCTGGCCGAGATCGAGCGGGTTCAGGATCGCGAGATCGATCGCGGCGTCAATCTTGTTGGCCCGCACAGGGATGATCTCATTCTTGGCCTTAGGACCATGCCGGCGAAGGGCTTCGCATCGCACGGTGAGACCTGGTCCTATGCGCTGTCCCTGCGTCTAGCGGAATGGCAGCTCCTACGAGATGATGGGCGTGAAAGCGATCCCCTTCTCATTCTCGATGACGTGTTCGCGGAGCTCGATTCGAGGCGCCGTAGCGCACTCGCCAGCATGATTGATGCTGAGCAGGTCTTCATCACGGCTGCCGTCGGGGACGACATCCCACCGGAGCTCAGTGGTACTAGGTTCCGGGTTCACGAGGGGCAGGTGACACGTGAGAGTTGAGGAAGCTCGGGCGAAGGCCCAGGCGGAAACGGGTGATGACGTGTGCCTCGCGGCCCTGGAATGGGCGCGGCAGATGCAGACCCGTCACGGCTATCAGCGTGTGGGAAAGCCAAAGCCCTTCGTTGGTAAGGGTGCCCCGCGTGACGAGTCGCGAGTACCGCGAAACTTGGCCGTTCAGACTCCCGGTCCCGGGTGGGGTGACGTTGGTTCCGGGCCGCGGCCGTCGTGGCGGGATCCGCGTCCCATCGGGGAGGGGTTGGCGTCCCTCGTGACGGGCTCAGGATGGTCACGGCAGCTGGCCGTTGCGAAGCTACGGTCCGATTGGGATGGGATCGTCGGTCCCACAGTGGCGAAGAACTGTCCTCTCGAGAAATTTGAGGATGGGGTACTGACCATTACTGCAGCATCCTCCGCCTGGGCGGTCAACATTCAGTCCCTCCTTCCACAGGTGGAGAAGGCCATCGCGGACGCCATTGGTGAGGGAATTGTGGAGTCGATCAGGGTGCGCACTGCGCGAACTGTGTCGTGGAAGCACGGTCTGTTTTCCGTGCCGGGACGGGGACCGCGCGACACCTACGATTAGGCCCGTTCGAATAGTGAAATTCATGTATTAGCGCTAGAATGAGACGAGTTCTAAATCTAGGTATACCTACCAGTTTTAGGGTCCAGGACTACAGAAGCCATTCTGTGCATGTTTTCAGATGGCCGAGGTGCTGGGAAGGTTCAATGAAGGAGAATCCTGCACGTGGATGACGAACGCCTTTCGGAGGCAAATGCTCGGCGCCCAGGAACGGTTGATGAGGGACAGTCATACGACGCCGCGAACATCACCGTTCTCGAGGGACTTGAGGCAGTACGTAAGCGGCCGGGCATGTACATTGGCTCAACTGGTGAACGCGGACTGCACCACCTGGTGTACGAGGTCGTAGACAACTCGGTCGATGAGGCACTCGCAGGATACTGCGACCACATCGAGGTCACGATCCTTGAAGACGGTGGAATCCGAGTCGTAGACAACGGCCGTGGTATTCCCGTTGCCATGCACCCAACGGAAGGCAAGCCGGCAGTTGAGGTCGTCATGACCGTGCTGCACGCCGGCGGTAAGTTCGGCAACGGCGGCTACGCCGTGTCGGGTGGTCTGCACGGCGTGGGTGTTTCAGTTGTGAACGCACTCTCGGTTCGCATGGAAACCCAGGTGAAGCGCGACGGTAGCAACTGGAGCATCTCCTACAACAACGGTGTCACCGACGAGCCGCTCACGAAGGGGGAGCCCACGGACGAGACGGGCACGATCCAGACGTTCTGGCCCAACGGCGACATTTTCGAGACTCTCGACTTTGATTTTGAAACTCTGCGCCGCCGCTTCCACCAGATGGCGTTCCTCAACAAGGGACTGCGCATCACCCTGACCGATCTGCGTCCGCAGGCCATCGCCGAGGGTGATGAGGTGACGGGCGACGCTGAGGGAACGGCGAACGATCCGGTTCCCGGGCACCGCGAGATCTCGTACCGCTACGAGGGCGGCCTGCTCGACTACGTGAAGTTCCTCAACCAGATGAAGAAGGTTGACCTCATTCACGAGGAGCCGATCTACCTCGAGGCAGAGGACGATGAGAAGGCGATCTCGGTCGAGATCGCGATGCAGTGGACGAACGCCTACTCCGAGGCGATCCATACCTTCGCGAACACGATCAACACGACCGAGGGTGGTACGCACGAAGAGGGTTTCCGTTCTGCGCTCACGACGATCATCAACAAGTACGCCCGTGAGAAGGGGCTTCTCAAGGAGAAGGATCCGAACCTGACCGGTGAGGACGTTCGTGAGGGACTGACCGCCGTCATCTCCGTCAAGCTTGGTGAACCCCAGTTCGAGGGTCAGACGAAGACGAAGCTTGGTAATACTGAGGCGCGGACGTTCGTCCAGCAGCAGACCTACCAGCACCTGTCCACCTGGTTCGATGTTCACCCGAACGAGGCCCGCGACATCATTCGTAAGGCAACGCAGGCCTACCAGGCTCGCCTGGCTGCAAGAAAGGCCCGCGAGGCAACCCGACGCAAGTCCGTTCTCGAGTCCGCCTCCCTGCCCGGAAAGCTCAAGGACTGTTCCTCGCGCAACCCGGTTGATTCCGAGATCTTTATCGTGGAGGGTGACTCGGCGGGCGGCTCCGCCGTCAACGGCCGCGATCCCGCGCACCAGGCCATCATGCCCATTCGCGGCAAGATCCTGAACGTCGAGAAGGCACGCCTCGATCGTGCCCTCTCGTCCGACACGATTCAGTCGCTCATTACCGCCTTCGGCACGGGCATTGGCGACGAGTTCGATATCAGCAAGCTCCGCTATCACAAGATCATTTTCATGGCGGATGCCGACGTCGATGGTCAGCACATTGCGACCCTGCTCCTCACCCTCGTGTACCGGTACATGCGCCCCCTCATTGAGGAAGGCTACGTGTATCTCGCGATGCCCCCGCTGTACCGCATCAAGTGGACGAACGCCCAGCACGACTACGTGTTCTCCGATGAGGAACGTGACCGTGTCCTGGAAGAGGGCAAGGCCGCTGGCAAGCGACTGCCGAAGGACAAGACCACGGGCGCGGTTCAGCGTTACAAGGGTCTGGGCGAGATGAACGACATGGAGCTGTGGGACACCACCATGAATCCTGAGACCCGCACGTTGAAGCAGGTCGAGATCGGTGAGGCCGCAGCCACGGACGAGACGTTCTCGATTCTCATGGGTGAAGATGTGGAATCGCGTCGTAGCTTCATTCAGCGCAACGCGCACGACGTACGATTCCTCGATATTTAAGGGTAGATGTGAGCGAAGAAGAAACTGGAACGTACAACCACGGTGAGATTGTCGAGGTCGACCTCCAGCGCGAGATGGAGAAGTCGTACCTGGACTACTCCATGTCCGTCATTGTTGGTCGTGCACTTCCCGACGTTCGTGACGGCATGAAGCCGGTCCACCGCCGTGTCATCTATGCCATGTGGGACGGTGGCTACCGCCCGACGAGCGCCTTCTCGAAGTCGGCGAAGATCGTTGGCGACGTCATGGGTCACTACCATCCGCACGGTGACTCCGCCATCTACGATACGATGGTCCGTCTCGTACAGCCGTGGACCATGCGGTACCCGCTGGTGTCCGGTCAGGGTAACTTTGGTACTGCCGGTGACCTCGGGGCCGCTGCACCTAGGTACACGGAGGCCAGGATGGCTCCCCTGGCGGTCGAGATGGTGCGCGACATCGACCAGAACACGGTCGATTTTGAGCCGAACTACGACGGTTCGCTTCAGGAGCCGACGGTCCTGACCTCCCGCTTCCCGAACCTGCTCGTCAATGGTTCCGAGGGTATCGCGGTTGGTATGGCCACCCGCATCCCGCCCCACAACTTGCGCGAGGTTGCGAGCGGCGCTCAGTGGTACCTGGAGCACCCGGACGTCACGAAGGAAGAGCTGCTCGAGGAGCTCCTCAAGCTCATCACCGGCCCCGACTTCCCCTCGGGAGCCACCATTCTTGGCAAGAAGGGCATCGAGGAGGCGTACCGGACCGGTCGCGGCTCCATCACCCAGCGCGCCGTCGTTGAGGTCGATGAGATCAACGGCCGCCAGTGCCTCGTCGTCACCGACCTGCCCTACCAGGTGAACCCGGACCGACTCTTGGAGAAGATGGTCGAGAGTATCAAGGAGGGTCGCCTCCCCGGCATCGCCGACATTCGTGACGAGACCTCCGGTCGAGCAGGACAGCGCATCGTTATTGTTCTCAAGCGAGATGCTGTTGCGAAGGTCGTTCTCAACAACCTGTACAAGCACACCCAGCTGCAGAACAACTTCCCGGCCAACATGCTTGCCCTCGTCGACGGCGTGCCCCGCACCCTGTCTCTCGATGGCTTCATCCGCCACTGGGTGCACCACCAGATCGCGGTCATTCAGCGGCGCACCCAATTCCGCCTGGACAAGGCCCGGGAACTTCTCCACATCCTGACCGGCTACCTCAAGGCCCTCGATAACCTCGATGAGGTCATTGCCCTTATCCGTCGTTCCCCCACGGCCGATCAGGCACGCGAGGGACTCATGGAGCTGCTCGAAATCGATGCCGAGCAGGCCAACGCGATTCTCTCCCTCCAGCTGCGCCGCCTCGCAGCAATGGAACGTCAGAAGATTCTCGACGATTACGCCAAGGCCGAGGCCGAGGTGCTCGACTACGAGGACATCCTGGCACGGCCGGAGCGTCAGCGCTCCATCGTGTCCGAAGAGCTGCAGGAGATCGTCGACAAGTACGGCGACGAGCGACGCACCAAGATCCTGCCGTTCGATGGCGAGATGTCGGTCGAGGACCTCATTCCCGAAGAGGATGTTGTCGTCACCATTACTCGCGGCGGCTTTTCCAAGCGCACGAAGGTGTCCGAGTATCGCGCACAGCACCGCGGCGGCAAGGGCGTTTGTGGTGCATCGCTGCGAGGCGATGACGTTGTCGATCGCTTCGCGGTCGCATCCACGCACGACTGGCACCTGTTCTTCACGAACCTGGGCCGCGTTTACCGCATCAAGGGTTACGAACTACCCGAGGGTGGCCGCGACTCGAAGGGTCAGCACGTTGCGAACCTGCTTGCCTTCCAGCCTGGGGAACACATTGTCACGGCTTTGAACTTCTCCTCCTACGAGGATGCTCAGTACCTGGTGCTGGTCACCGCATCGGGTCTAATCAAGAAGACGAAACTGACGGACTACGATTCCCCGCGCACCGGTGGTCTCATCGCCATCAAACTCCGCGACCACATTGACGGTTCGACCGACCAGGTTGTTGGTGCCCGTCTCGTGAACGACGGGGACGACATTCTCCTCGTGTCCCGCAAGGGACAGTCGCTCCGCTTTACCGCAACGGATGAGGCGCTGCGCCCCATGGGTCGCGCCACCTCCGGTGTGACGGGCATGAAGTTCCGCGAGGGCGACTCCCTACTGTCCATGGACATCGTTCGCGATGATTCTGAGGTCTTCGTCGTCACCGAGGGTGGCTACGCGAAGCGCACGAGCGTATCCCAGTACCGCACGCAGGGTCGTGGTGGTCTCGGCATCAAGGTTGCAAACCTTGTTGAAGAGCGAGGCGACCTCGTGGGCGCACTCATTACCGAACCCACGGACGAAGTCCTTGTCATCATGAACTCGGGAAAGATCGTGCGTTCGGCCGTTTCCGAAGTGTCGCTGACCGGCAGAAACACCCAGGGCGTCATGTTCGCTCGTCCCGATGCGAACGACCGCGTTGCCGCGATTGCACGCAATGTCGAGACAGCCGAAGAGATTGCTCCGGAGTCCGGCGATAGCGCTTCGGAGGCTGCGGATAGTGAGCAGGCCGGCGATCAAGGCGTGGTCAACACCCCAGATGATATGCAAGCTGAGGTGTCGGGTGATGTAGCGTCTACCGTAGACAACACGACCGACGAGGATGAGTCATGAGCCAAATAACTGAACGGGCGGAGTCCGCACCGAAGAAGCAGCCGACGCGAGGCGGGATCCGGCGCGCGCACATGACGATCTCGAGGATCGACCCCTGGTCGGCTCTCAAGGTGTCATTCCTGCTGTCGGTCGGCGTTGGCCTCATGATCGTCATCTCCGCCATCGTCATCTGGAACGTGTTCGACACGATGAACGTGTTCGCCTCGATCAGGGACTTGCTCGAAACCCTTGGCTCTGCCCCGCTCCTTGAGCTCATGCAGTACCTGGAGTTCGGCCGCGTGGTCTCGTTCTCGATCGTCGTTGCCATCATCGATATCGTTCTTTTGACGGTTCTCGGTGGTCTTTTCGCGGTCCTGTACAACCTGATCGCGATGATGGTGGGCGGTGTCCACATCACTATCACGGACGAGTGAACACACTCTCATCGAAATTTCACTCTTTAGAAAGATTACGTTAAGATAACATTAGTGCCGTGGCCACCAGTTGATTCAAATCCTGGTGGCCACGAGACGTTTCCGGGGAAGGACACCTCTTCGGCATAATTCCCGATTCTCGCCGGCACAACTCGCGTCAACCGCGGGGTGTGTATGCAGGTTCACTAACCGTGAGTTTTGTTTCGGACCAGCCATTGAGTTAACCTAGTTTGGCACGTTACCGCAAGGCAACACGGGCCTATAGCTCAGTCGGTTAGAGCGCTTCCCTGATAAGGAAGAGGTCGCTGGTTCGAGTCCAGCTAGGCCCACACCCAACTGATTGGTTATCATGAAGAAGTTCGTAACAGTTCTCCTTGCAAGTGGCATTGGTTACCTTGCATGGATTAAGATTGCGGCTGACCGTGCTAATCAGGCATTATGGGAAGAGGTTGCGGATCCCACTCCGTCAATCTAAGGGGCTATGGCGCAATTGGTAGCGCATCTGCTTTGCAAGCAGAGGGTTCGGGGTTCGAGTCCCCGTGGCTCCACAAAATGAACGTGACACTTGGCTGCCGCGCTCGTCGCTTACCAGGCGAGTTTGGTTTCCTGGCAGTATTAGCCAGAATGTATTGGTATAAAAGTTGCTTTTGGTTGTAAAGCCTGAGAATGAGTGTTTAACCCGGTTCGAACCAAGTTCTTGTTGGCCACATCATGCTTTTTATCTCAGTCTATGATTGTGTTGCGTAGGAGAAGTGGTGTTAAAGCGGCTTCTATGGAGGGATGGGAAATCCTCGATACGAATGCTGTGACGGCACGACGCAACAACGGGGCTCAGAGCTGGTAGCCCACGATCTTGGTGTGCGACGTGTGGGGCAAGGCGATCGAGTGTGACTACTTCGGCGTCCGGGATTTCAGTGCTTTTCAGGCTTCGCGTCCCGTAAATACTCTCTGACTGATCAAAGGTCGCGAACGTGACGACGACGTGGTGAACTGTTCTGGTTTCTTCGCCAGAACCCACCAGCCCTTGAGGTGAGGCGTTACGCGGCTCCCGGCTTTTGAGCGCTCACCATGAGCCAAACACCCACAAATGCCAGGAGACCCCAGATGATAGCAACGAGCCACGGCAAGCCAGCGAGGATGATCAGGGGTGCCACTGCGACGGCTGCACCTTCAATGGGGATAAGGGGGATATAGGCGTAGCCGAATTCGTCCACGGTCCCCGACTCGAGATCTGGGTCAACGATGCGCAGCAAGGCGATGCCCGTGGCCACTGATCCCGTGGCCCAGCCCCAGGTGAAAATCTGCTTTTCAAACCAGGAATCGCCAAGGTACCTGGGCGCCACGAAGACGCCGAGGACAAGACAGAACACGATGCCCAGAACAAAGATCGCGATGAGGGCGGGCAGGTGGGCTGAAACGAAACGGGGTTCGATGGAGGCGATACCGCACACGATGAGGATGTCGGAGGCTGTGCCGGAAATTGCTTTAGTAGTTCCCCTATCCACCACGGTCATGGCGTTCGTGCGCCGCAGGATGAAACGCGCGATCAGACCCACCAAGAATGCTGTGGCGAACAGCGGAAGGGCGAAATTATTGAGCCGTTCAGCGGAGAGGTTTTGCACGACTCCACCCACGCCCACGATTGCCCCGATCAAGGAGAGATGAAGGCCCAGGGTCTCCATCGACGATCCCGACATCGTGTGCGTGGCATATGCCGAGCGTTCGTCACGCTCAAGGATCCCTCGCCTCATGGAGCGCGGGAGCGCAGTCGTGGAGGATTTCAGGGCCTTAGCGTAGCCGCGGCTGTGGCCGTAGCGCGACAGGATGACGCCACCTATGATCCCGGAGAGCATGCCCACCGTGGCCGCGGAGAAGGCAACAGAAGTGACTTCAGCCTGGCCCTGACTCGCGAACACATCACCCATCGCGGCGGACGTCCCAAAACCGCCGGACCATGCGGCGAATAGGATCAAGCCCATGAAGTTAGGTGAATCGAAGAGTGGGTCGAGGACAAGGAGAGCGAGTAGCATCCCGACGAGCACTTGCCCGGCTGGCATTGTGATGCCATAACCCGTGAATGCACGCACCTCCGAAGAAATCTTGGAGAAAGTGAAATCTTGGGCGATCGCCATCGATGCGAAGACAGCGGCGATGAGCATAGTCGTATATGACCCGATCATGGGCGAGAGCGGGAGAATTCCGGCCATGTTGGGACCCAGCAGGAATCCCAGCATGCCCGCGATGACCGGTGCAGGAAGAAGGAGCCACTGCAGTGGCCGAAGATACGCCCTCAAGACTACGCCCACGAGGAGCAGGGTGCCGATGATACCGACGTCGATAATGAGTGTGTTGAGGATCTGCGAGGCTTCCATAAGCTTTCCTACTCAAAGGATTAACAGCATTTCTACTGGTCGTGGGGCAAGTTGAGTTTATATGCCTTTTGCCGAGAAGTTGTGAAAATAGGTCGATACGCCAGGCTAAGTGTGCGACCGCGTCAGCATGACAGGATGTCTCGAGGCTCAAGGGTAAAGGAAATGTAACAATCCTGGTGATTACGTTTCTGATCCCCGCTTTTATGGCTGGGGAGACTAGTATTACTGGGACTGGCGCAGATAAAGCGAAGGAAACCCTATGATCCAGTTCCGCAATGTCGGCAAAACCTACCCGGATGGTACGACGGCAGTCAAGGACTTCAGTTACACGGTGGATCAAGGGCGTATTGTTGCCCTCGTTGGAGCCTCCGGTTCCGGCAAGACCACCCTGTTACGGATGGTCAATCGCATGGTCGAACCCACGACAGGCTCGATCTGGGTTGACAACAAAGATGTGTCGACTGTCGACCGCGTCCAGCTCCGCAGATCGATCGGGTACGTACTCCAGGCGGGAGGTCTCCTCCCGCACAGGACTATTGTCGATAATGTCGCCACCGTCCCCATGCTTAACGGTGTCAATCGGAAGAAGGCAAGGAAGGACGCGGAAGAGATTCTCGAACGTGTCGGCCTGGATGTCGGTATGGGAAAGAGATATCCCAGCCAGCTATCTGAAGGTCAGCAACAGCGTGTTGGCGTAGCCAGGGCTTTGGCCGCTGACCCCAAGGTGATGCTCATGGATGAGCCCTTCGGTGCGGTTGACCCGATCGTCCGAAAAGAGCTCCAGGAAGAGCTCCGCCGCCTCCAAGAAGAGCTCGGAAAGACGATTATTCTTGTCACCCACGACATTGAGGAAGCGTTCAACGTTGGCCATGACGTTGTGCTCTTGCGCAAAGGTGGCGAAATTCTCCAGTCTGGAACTCCGCAAGAAATCCTGTCCAACCCCCGCAACGAGTATGTTCGCCAGTTCATTGGTGCGGACCGCGCGGACCGTAATTTCACCATCAAGGAAGTGAACGGCGCCAAACTGATTGTTGATGGTGCAGGTCGCCCGGCAGGAGTCCTCCAACAGTGACCTGGCTATCCTATTCCTGGGAACATATTCGCGATCTCCTTCTCATCCACCTGTCAATAGCGATCCCCGCAATCCTGTTTGCGACGATTATCGCCGTCCCCATCGGGCGTTTTGCCTACCGCTTTCCGAGACTCGGCGGGACCCTTCTGTCCGCATCGACACTGCTGTATGCGATCCCGGCGCTCCCGATGCTCATCGTCATCCCCGCACTGTTTGGCACCAGCCTGCGCTCCGGTACCACAATCATCATCGCGCTCACGCTCTACGGAATTGCCCTGCTTGTTCGCAGTGCCTCGGATGGTTTTCACGCCGTTAATCCCCAGGTTCGTGAAGCTGCGATGGCGATCGGTTATTCGAAGCGGCAGATGCTTTGGAAGATCGACCTGCCACTCGCAATGCCGGTCATTATTTCCGGTGTCCGTGTCGTCACGGTCAGCACCGTCGGATTGACAACGATCGGTGCCCTCGTTGGTATTCAGAACCTCGGAAGTCTGTTCACCGATGGCTTCCAGCGCTCCATCATCGCCTCGGTTATCACCGGCATCGTTCTCACTGTCGCGGTCGCCCTCATTCTCGACGCCATCGTCCAACTCATTGGTCGTGTCCTGTCCCCCTGGGAGCGGGCTACCGTGCCGCAGCAGGTGGGATCGTGAACGTCATGACTGAAGCCTTTGAATGGCTTTCCGATTCGGCCCGCTGGTCGGGTCCTGGCAGCATTCCGCAGCGACTTCTCGAACACGTGGCGATCACAGGGCTCGTTGTTCTCCTCGCCAGCATCATCGCCATCCCCCTCGGCGTTCTCATTGGACATACGAGGAATGGCAAGGCGGCTGTCGTGGGCACGGCGGGTGCCCTGCGAGCCATTCCTTCCCTCGGTCTCCTGACCCTCGTCGGCCTCTACTCGGGTATTGGCCTCACCGCCCCCGTTGTTGCCCTCATTATCCTCGCGATACCGTCGTTACTTGCCGGTGCCTATTCGGGCGTGGAGTCTGTCGATAACCAGACGGTGGGCGCGGCGCGGGCGATTGGCATGAGTGAACGGCAGATCGTGTGGAAGGTGGAGCTCCCGATCGCGGCCCCCGTGATCGTTGGTGGTATCCGTGCCGCAACGCTCCAGGTCGTTGCCACCGCTACCCTCGCAGCCTACGTCGCTGATTTCGGGGTGGGACGATTCGTGTTCTCCGGGCTCAAATCCGGCAACTACGCCCCCATGCTTGGCGGGGCGATCCTCGTCATCGCCCTTGCTATCATCTTAGAAATTCTTCTCGCGTCCGCACACCGGGCGTCCCGTAAAATATCAAATCCGGCTTTGTGGCCGTGAAGGGAACATCATGAAACGAGTACTCGCACTCGTGACCGTTGCTGGGCTTGGACTTGTAGCCTGCTCCAACTCCGACCCGCTGGACGAGGGGGGTGATGGAGGCGGTGATCGTGATTCCTCCGCGATCGTCATCGGCTCCCAGGACTACTACTCGAGTGAAATCATCGCCGAAATCTACGCTCAAGCACTTGAGGCCGAGGGCTACGAGGTGGAGCGCGACTTCCGTATCGGACAGCGTGAAGCCTACCTGCCCGAAATAGAGGAGGGAAAAATTGACCTCTTCCCCGAATACACGGGACCTCTCCTGCGCTACTGGGAAGGAGAGACCGAAGTACGCGAAGCCGACGAGGTCTACGACGAACTTGTCGACGCCGCCCCCGATGGCCTCCGGGTGTTCGAATACTCTCCGGCAACCGACCAGGATGCCTACTTCGTGACGAAGGATTTCGCGGACGAATGGGGCCTTGAGACTCTTGAGGATCTGAAGAACGTAGAAGAAAGCATCACCGTTGGAGCGAACTCGGAACTGGAAACGCGACCGAATGGTCCGATCGGTCTGAAGGACGTCTACGGCGTCGATGTTGGCTTCACCCCGATTGAGGACGGTGGCGGGCAGCTGACCGTCAACGCACTCAAGGGTGATGACATCCAGATGGCACTCATCTACACGGCAGACCCTAGGGTTGCGGACTCGGAGCTTGTCCAGCTCGATGACACCAAGAACCTCTTCCTTGCCTCCCACGTCGTTCCCCTCGCGTCCGACAACGTCGATGAAAAGGCCGAAGAAATCATCAACAAGGTCAGCGCAGCACTCTCACCCGAGGACCTTGTGGAACTCAATGCACGCTCGGCAAACGAAAGCCTTCCCGCTGACGTCATCGCCAAGGACTGGCTCGCGGAGCAAGACTTCTAAGATAGAAAGTGAACGGAGTAGTTCACTTGGTTGACCTGGGCCCGGAGGAAACTCCGGGCCCGTCGCTTCACAATCGTGGTCGACGAGGGCGAGATAGGTGGAGAGTAAACGAATGCCCCCACCGCAGGGTGGGGGCAGGTTCGTAGGAAGTGGTTCTCTACTACTTCTTTTCGGGGTGACCGAGCTCCGTCTGGTTATCAGATTCGGTGAGACCAGCCTGCTCAGCGGCTTCAGCCTCGTTAAGCGCGGGCTTGTCGACCTTCTCCTCAACGACCGGGTCGTTGACGGAGGCCTGTGCCTCGGCGAGCGGGTCGATGGTTGCGCCCTCGCCGGAAGCTGCGGCCTGTGCGGCAGCATCCTCAGCAACGATGTCCTCCCAGTAGGCCTCAGCCCAGGGATCCTCGATCGGCTGGTTGCGCTTCCAGATCAGATACCCAACGCCAGCGGTTGCGACGCCAACGAGAACCCAACCGAACTTGCGGGACTTCTTCTTCGGCTCCGGTGGGGCCTGCAGTGCCTTCGAGGTTGCGGTGGAAACGGCGACAGCCTTGTCCTTGAGGCTACCGTCCTTACCGGCCTCCTCGCGAGCTGCATCGGCTGCGGCCTGGATCCTAGGGAGAACGTCGCGTTCCCAGCGATCGGATGCGGTCTCGGTCAGCTCCTGAGCCTTGCGGGAAGCGGTCTCAACGCGAGGGGCTGCCCACTTGGCGCCCTGGTCTGCGTAGTGCTTCGCCTGCTTGCTTGCCTTGTGGGCGTAGGTGCTGGCCTCAGCGCCTGCCTTCTCTGCGAAGTGCTTAGCGGATTCACTAAGAGAGCCAGTGCGGCTACCAATCAGATCAGCCCATTCGCCAATCTGACGGCTCAGTACTTCGCCTAGTTCCCCGGACTGGGACTTAGCCAGCTGCGGAGCGGTCTTCTTCTTGCCGAACATTCGACACCTCCATGTGGATACGACTATTACGAATAACTAGATAGAGTCTATAGGCACAGGCTGGTAGTTCGCTCGAGTTGAAATAATTACCCCCAAGAAATACGCCGATGGCGCAAGTAGCGGTTGGGCACCGGCATGCGATAGTGGGAAGATAGACCGTATGGAAGCAACTTTGCATACGAATCATGGCGATATTGTCGTCGAACTGTACCCCAACCATGCACCCGCCACGGTCGCGAATTTTACGGAGCTCGCCACCGGTCAGCGCGAATGGCAGAACCCGGCAACCGGTGAGCGCACCTCGGAGCCGCTCTACAACGGTGTTGTGTTCCATCGCATCATCCCCGGCTTCATGATCCAGGGCGGCGACCCGCTCGGAACCGGAACCGGCGGCCCCGGCTACAACTTTGACGACGAGATCCACCCGGAACTATCGTTCTCTGAGCCCTACGTGCTCGCCATGGCCAACGCTGGCAAGATCGCGGGTCGCGGCACCAACGGCTCGCAGTTCTTCATCACCGTTGCCCCCACCACCTGGCTGCAGGGCAAGCACACTATCTTCGGTCGCGTCGCCGACGAGGATTCGAAGAAGGTTGTTGACGCCATCGCAGCCGTTGACACCAACCAGATGGACCGTCCGCTCGAGGACGTCGTCATCAACTCCATTTCCGTATCGGCATGAGTGAATATCCGGATCCGGTGCCGGCAGGACCTCCGCCGGATCCGGATCGCCGCCGCTATGTCAGGCGGCCCAAGCCCGTCGTCACCATCGCCATCATCGTGGCGTGTATTGCCGTCTATGGGGCTGGTCGCCTCTGGTCCGAACTTGAAGCGACCCTGATCTTTGCGCCGTGGCTGGGCGAATCGCAGCCCTACCGATTCATTGGATCGGCCTTCCTTCACGCGGACTTCTGGCACCTGATCTTCAATATGTACGCCCTGTGGCTCGTGGGTCAGGCCATTGAACCGGTCTTTGGCTGGTGGCGTTTCGTCTGCCTCTATCTCCTGTCCGCCATAGGTGGCAACGTCGCAGTCCTTGTTCTTGCCGATCCCACGGGGGCGTCCTGGGCAACCTTTGTTGTGGGAGCCTCCGGCGCCGTCTTCGGACTCTTTGGCGCCCTCTTTGTTCTCGCGAAGGGCCCATCGAGGGACACCACGCCACTCCTCGTGCTCCTGGGAATCAACCTCATCCTCGGCTTCGTCGTCGATGGCATTTCGTGGCAGTCGCACGTCGGTGGCCTCATCATTGGTCTCATCGTTGGATTCCTCCTGACGAAGTCGAGGAAGACGTGGGTCAACATCCTCAGCATCGTCGGAGTCCTTGCGGCGCTGGCCGCGGTGTCGCTCCTCATCTATTCCTAACGCATCACACGCACTGGGCTCTTCGTCCCGACAGCCACCCTTCGGGGTGGCTGTTTTCGTTATTCGCCAAACAAATTTTCTCACCATTCACCAGTTTGTCCACAGAGTTATTCACAGCTGGGGATTGTTTCCACCGGAGCGCGGTCAAAAAACGTTGAAATCTCCGATAACTACATCGATGTAGTTATCCACCTGTGGGAAATACCTGTGGATAACTCTGGTTTGTTCCACAGCAGTGGATGAAATTGTGGGAAAGATTCTTGTGTGCTAACCGTTTGACACGAGCTTGTTGTTATGCGTTAACGAGGAGTTCATCGAGTTTCCCCAAGCACAATCCACCTATCCCCACGGGTGCGGAAGTAAAGGGTGAGGCTACGTGCCCCCATGAAGATCCCAGCGTAACCGGCCCACAGGGCAATTAATCCGACCATTCCGAGATCCGCTCCCGGACCCGCGAGAGCAAGGGGGACGGGTGTGTATAGAACGAGGGCGAGGATCATCATCCAGGCAAGGTAGCGAGTATCCCCGGCACCGATGAGAATGCCGTCAAGCATGTAGGCGATCGAGGCGATCGGCAGGCCGACGGCGCACATAACGAGGCCCCACATGGCCCACGATGCGACCTCACCGGATCCGGTGAAGGCGCGGGGAACAAACGGGGAGGCTAGCGCAAGAACAACCCCGAGGACGGCTCCAACGCCGATGCCCCACCACAGGCAGCGGGACAGCACCTGCCGCACGCGCTCGGGAGCCGAAGCACCGAGAGCCTGACCAACGAGCGCCTGGGCGGCAATCGCAAGGGCGTCAAGGCCGTAGGCCGCAAAGTTCCAGATTGAGTTAATGATCTGGTGGGCCGCGAGGGCGGTCGTGCCGAGGGCCGTCGCTGCCGTGACAGTTAACAGGATGCTGACGCGAAGCGACAGGGTGCGGATGATGAGGGGTATTGAGTCGCGTAGCGACTTCAGTACGCCAGCACCCGAGGGCAGGAGAGACACCTTCTGGCGATAGGCGGCGCGAGCAACGACGGCGCCTAGGGCAAGACCCATGCCGGTTTGGGCGAGGGCGGTACCGTAACCTGCACCAGCGACGCCAAGTCCTGCCGGATAGATGAGCAGATAGGACAGGGGAATGTTGGCCAGTGCGCCGGCCGTTGCCACGTAGAGCGGAGTCTTTGTGTCAAGCATCCCGCGCACTGTGCCGGTTGCGGCGAGAACGATGAGCATGCCGGGCAGTCCCCAGGCGCTCGCCGAGAGATATCGGGTTGCCTCATGCAGAACGGCTGCCTCGGGACCAAACCAGCTGAGGATCGTTTCCCCAAAGAAGAGGAGCGTCAACATGAGGACGATGCCAAGACCGATCGCGAGCCACACCCCATCCATGCCGAGTCGCAGGGCACGGGCGGGCTTGCCGGCACCAAAGTAGCGGGCCGTGGAGGCCGTCGTCGCGTAAGAGAGGAAGATGCAGATGCCGACCATCGTCGTCAGGATGGTCGAGGCAAGAGAGAGCCCGGCGAGCGGATCGATTCCGAGCCGACCAACGAGCGCGGTGTCCACAAGAATGAGAGTCGGCTCGGCCAGAAGGGTAGCGAGGGTGGGGAGCGCAAGCGACACAATCTGTCGGTCAATTCGTGTGGTCACGTCAACACCCTAGACCGGCGTGAAGTTATACTTGAGGAATGTGATCTCGGCGGAGTGTTCACGTCTTTATCCGTGAGTAAAGTTATCCACAGGTGTGGATATGTTTGGGGATGAATTCCCCAGGATTTCAACAGAAAAGCGCGCCAATTTCATCCACAGGTGGGATCGTTGTGGGTAACTGCCTGTTTTGCGCACAAGTTTTCCACGAAATGTACGGAGTGTTTCCACTGTTCGCAGCCGGTTGTCCACAGTTTATCCACAGATTGCGATTTGGTGTGGGCCGGTATAGTCGCCTTGAGGACAAGGAGAGCAATGACGGATTCTGGGGCAGGTTTCGAGCGCACGCCACCGCAAAATATCGAGGCAGAGATGTCTGTTCTCGGCGGCATGATGCTGTCGAAGGACGCTGTCGCGGACGTGACGGAGATTCTCAAATCCGATGACTTCTATCGTCCCTCCCACCAGCTCATCTTTGAGATCATCATGCAGTTCTTTGGCGACGGCGAACCCGCCGACGCCGTGACGGTTGGTGCCGAGCTCAAAAGGAGGGGCGAGCTCGAGCGCGTGGGTGGCCTGCCCTACCTGCACTCCCTGGTCGCCAGCGTCCCGACGGCCGCGAATGCCGGCTACTACGCCACAATCGTTCGCGAGCAGTCGCAGCTCCGTAAGCTGGTAGATGCCGGCACCCGAATCGTCCAACTCGGATACTCCACCGACGGCGCCGAGGTCGACCAGCTGGTCAACATGGCCCAGTCGGAGGTCTATGCCCTGACTGACTCGAACGAGAGCCGTGACTACGCGGTCATGGAAGACATCATCAACGACCTCGTCGAGACCCTTGAACACAACGAATCCAGGGGCGGGGAACTCGATGGTGTGTCATCGGGATTCCCCTCGGTCGATGCCATGCTCAACGGTTTCCGTGGCGGTCAGATGATCATCGTGGCGGCCCGCCCCGGTGCAGGTAAATCCACGTTCGCCATGGATGTCTGCCGCGCCGCAGCCGTCCATCACAACCTCCCGGTCGTGTACTTCTCGTTGGAAATGAACAGGACCGAGCTGTCGATGCGTGTCCTGGCGGCCGAGTCGAGCGTGTTCCTTGACCGCATGATCAAGGGCAATATGACCGCCGATGACTGGCAACGCGTCGTTGGTGGGCTGGAGAAGATCTCGAAGGCCCCACTCATCGTCGATGATTCACCGAACTTGACGATGGCGGAGATTCGCGCGAAGTGCCGCAGGCTCAAGCAGCAGAACGACATTCAGCTCATCGTCATCGACTACCTTCAGCTCCTCACGTCGGGCGCGAAGAACGTCGAGTCACGCCAGCAGGAGGTTTCCGACTTCTCCCGTTCGATCAAGCTTCTCGCCAAGGAACTCAACGTTCCGATCATTGCTGTCGCACAGCTCAACCGTGACTCTGAGAAGCGTGAGACGAAGAAGCCCATGGTGTCGGACCTGCGCGAATCCGGTTCGCTCGAGCAGGACGCTGACGTCGTGATCCTCCTCCACCGCGAGGACATGTACAAGTCCCGCGACGAGTCCCCCTCGGGCCTCGGTGAGGTCATCGTCGGCAAGCACAGGGCTGGCCCAGTCGGCTCCATCATGCTGACCTTCCAGGGCCACTACGCGCGCTTCGTCGAGGCCGCTGGAGACATCTAAGACCCGTCGAGCAGAACCGATCGTACGCGGCCCCCTTATCCACAGTCCTGAGAAAGGGTCCCGGCTCGTACGCGATCCTGAGCTGCGGTTCCCGCTTTCGAGCCTGAGCGGTTGACCTGCGTTGCGTCACGCTTGATAACGTGGCACCATGCTGACGACGATTCTGAGCGACGCACTGTCCCGCCCCATCGAGGTCTTCGAGAGGATCATCGATGAGCTCACCCTTGAGGAGCTTCATTGGGCTCCGGAGGGCGCGGACAACACGGTCACGTGGCTTGCGTGGCACACGGGGCGAGAGATGGACCTGCAGTTCGCGGCGCTCCAGGGTGCTGAGGACGTGTGGAAGCGTGACGGCTGGGTTGCTCGGTTCGGGCTGAATCTGCCCGAGGACTCGATGGGGTACGGCCACACGCCCGCAGAGGTGAGTGCGGTGGAGGTGACCGATAAGAGCCTGCTCGTGGGGTACCTGCGGGCCGTGTCTGAGGATGCCAGGAGCTACATTGCTTCCCTTGAGGAGAGTGCTCTGGACGAGATCGTTGATAGGAACTGGGATCCGCCCGTTGCTCGCGCCACCCGGATCGTCTCCATCATCGACGACGCTTCTCAGCACGCAGGGCAGGCCGATTACGTGGCAGGAATGATCAAGAACCTGCGATAGCGCGCCGGAGGGAACGAGCACCCCAGATCGCCAGCGCACCAACTTCTCGTACAAGGGACTTCAGGGTGATGGTGTGAACGGGGGCGGCAACGCCCCTCGGATCAAGCCCGATGCTCTTAGCCATGAGCAGTGCCCTGGGCAGGTGCGGGCGGGAGGTGACAAGCGTGATGGGAGGCAGGCCATCGGTGGCTACTTCCTGCGGGAGCACCGTGGGATCGGGTGCCTCCTCGGCGCTCTTCCCCACCCACGCATCGGGGTAGTCGGGGGAGGCGAGAATGGCCGCGAGGTGACGGAGGTTCTCTTCCGTTGTTCGTGAATGTGTCTCCTCAACGAGGCACCTGCGGGGAATACCGGTTTGTTCGAGGTAGCGGGCCATGACCGGGGCCTCGGCCTCCGCTCCCTCACTACCGATCCCACCCAAACAAAACACGACGGGTTCCAGGCCAACGCCGGTGGCGGTACGCCATTCCTGCACCGCGGTGTCGAGACGGGAGTGCAGGGCGGGGTTGGGACGCCCGCCCTGCACTGTGCTCCCGAGGACCGCGATAATCGGTCTAGTTTGTATAGGCACCTTGCCACACAGTGTCGAATGGCGGGTTGGCCGAGATCCTGCCCTGAATGCCCGCAGTCACCATGTCCTTGCCGACCTGGACGGCCTGACGGAGCTCGGTGCCCTTGGCAAGTTCGGCGGTGATGGCGGCAGCCAGCGTACATCCCGCGCCGTTGACGCGGTGCTCACCCACCTTGGGTGCGCGGTAGATGGTTGCCTCTTCGCCGTCCCACAGGACGTCGATGGCTTCGTCGCCTGGGAACTCGGTGCCACCCTTGACGACAACAGCCTTGGGGCCGTTGTCTGCAATGCGCTTGCCGGCCTCGATGAGGTCGTCAATGGTGTTGAGTGATTCCATGCCCGAGAGCGTGAGTGACTCAACGTAGTTCGGTGTCGTGACTGTCGCCTGGGTCAAGACCAGCTCACGCAGAGCCTTGTCGGTGTCGAAGGCCTGACCGCGTTCCTGACCCTTACAGATGAGAACGGGATCGACAACCACGTTCTTCCACGGCTGCTTGCGGAGGTTCTCAGCGACGACCTCGATCGTGGGAGGAGCACCCAGCATGCCGATCTTCACGGTGTCGAGCTCGTAGGCGGCAGTTGCTGCAGCGATCTGCTCCGCGATGAGATCCGGGGGCATGGGAGTGAAGCTGTGTCCCCAGTCGTTGTCGGGGTGCATCGTGACCACACAGGTGAGGGTGCCGAGTCCGAAGGTACCAAGTTGGTGGAAGGTACGAATGTCGACCTGGAGGCCTGCGGCCCCACTCGCCTCTGAACCGGCGATTGCGTAAGCGAAGTTCATAATTGCCTTTCTGTCACAGCCTTTCCATCGTGGCTGGATTTGAGCCCTGTCGACCCTCCTCGCCACGGTCTAGCTTTGTGATCCTCTCATAATCCTCTTCAGTGAGTGGCACGTCAAAGATGTCCATGTTTGATTCGACTCGGGACTTGGTGACGGATTTCGGAATGACGACGTCCCCGCGGTTCACGTGCCAGTTGAGAACGACCTGGGCGGGAGTGGCTCCAACGCGTTCCGCGATCTCCACGACCGTCGGATCGTCGAGTACGGCTGCGCGCCCGAGGGGCGACCATGCCTGGGTGACAATGCCGAGTTCGGCATTCTTGGCGCGGGAGGCCTCGTTCGTGAAGTAGGGGTGGATTTCGATCTGGTTGACGGCGGGAACAAGGTCCGAACCGTTCGCCAGCACATCGAGGTGCTCGGGCAGGAAGTTCGAGACGCCAACGGCCTTTGCGCGACCGTCCTCGTAGAACTCCTCAAGCGTCAGCCAGGTGGTCAGGAAGTCACCACCGAAGAGGGTGGGGAGCGGCCAGTGAATAAGGAACAGGTCGACGTAGTCGGTCTGCAGATCCTCGAGGGACTGACGGAAGGAGATACGTGCCTCGTCGGGCTGGTGGTTCGGGTTGTTGAGCTTCGTGGTGAGGAAGATGTCGGCGCGATCGATGCCGGACTTCGCGATTGCCTCGCCAACCTCGGCCTCATTGCCGTACATCTGGGCGGTATCGATGTGGCGGTAACCGGCCTCAAGAGCCATCGTAACCGCGTCTACCGTATCTTCCGGCGCGATCTTGTATGTGCCATATCCGAGCTGGGGAATGGTGTTTCCAGTATTCATCGTCACGTTTTTCATACTGTTATTGTCCATGTTCGGGCGATGAATAGAAACCGCTACCCGTAATCGGTCGTCCGTTGCGCTGGTGGAGGGCGTTCAAAGCCCCTGACCATTATGTGTTCGAGCTATCCGCTGACCGGCAACTTTGCTACCTTACTGTTATGCAGCTCATACCAGTTCTTACAGTGGAGGACGACAAGGCTGCGCTTGATTTCTATCTGGACGTGTTTCACGCGCAGGTCGGTCGTAGCCTTTACAACACAACCCACATCATCGTTCAAGGCCAATCGATTGCGATTCGGAGGAGCGACAAGGACCACCCGATCGAAGGCGACGGTAACGTCGTACTCTTGGTGGAAACGGCAGCTCCTGATGTCCTGGAGCAGGCGGCTCTGAAACTCGGTGCGACAACGATCAACCCGGTTGATGATCAAGACAGCGGCATTCGTGCCGGAAGCATACGAGACCCGTTTGGATTCCAGTGGATACTTTCAACCCCGATACCCCGATAGCGACCGTCGTTGACCTTGGGTTCGCCAACTTCACGGTCGTCACCCGGGACGACGGCACCGTCATCGCCTCAAGTTTCGACAGTGTGGAGAAGATGGCGGCGGGGCGACCCTACGTCATGGGAGAGGTGCCGGGTCCCGCTCTGCCCGCTCTCGAATCCTGGTTGAAGGGCGACTTCGCTCCGCTCATGGAGGTGCCGGTCCAATACTCCGGTACCCCCAAGCTCGTGCAGCTCCGCCAGGAGCTACGGAACGTCCCCGCCGGCACTGTCGTGACCTACAAGCAGCTCGCAGAACAGGCGGGCCTTCCGACTCTGCCTCGCCTTGCTGGCAGAGCATGCTCCACGAACCCCTGCCTCCTGTTCGTCCCCTGCCACAGGGTCGTCTCGACAGCCCACATCGGCCCCCCGGTCATCCCCGGCCAGTACGCGGGTTCCACAGAGTTCAAGGCAAAGATCCTGGCTCACGAAGGCGTCGAAGTTGGTACGGAAACCAGAGAAGACTACTCCGGTTTCTAACAGCAGGAGTTCTCCTCCGTGGCCATCGTTGGGTTCTGTCATCGAGTGATCTACACGTGCGGATAGACCCACGAAGCGTTCGTACAGGTAGGACGTACAGGGCAGACAGAAAGCGTCGACACATAGGGAGAGCGGGACTCAGTGAGTCCCGCTCAATCGTTTAAAGTGGCGCCGTTCTGGTTGATGGCAGGGTAGCCCTTAGTAGATCTGGGACTTCTCGACTTCCCTGGGGTCAAAGACCTGCATGTTTCCCGCCTCGAGGGAGTCGATGAGGGTGAGATCGTCGGCGGAGAGGTGAACGGACGCGGAGTGTAGGTTCTCCTCCATGCGGACGCTGCTGACCGACTTCGGAATGACGATGCGGCCCTTGGCGAGATGCCAAGCGAGAACAACCTGCGCGGGAGTCGCCCCAACGCGCTGCGCAATGTCGAGGACAACCTGTTCCTTGAGGTCGGCGCCGCGACCGAGCGGCGAGTACGCCTCGACGGCAAGCTCCTCAAGCCGTGTCACCTTCTCCACCTCCGCCTGCTGGTAGCTGGGGTGCAACTCGATCTGGTTCACCATGGGGGCAATGTCGGAGCCATCAAGAAGGATCTGCAGGTACTCGGGAAGGAAGTTCGCGACACCGATGGCGCGGGTGCGCTTATCTTCGTAGATCTCCTGGATCGCCATCCACGACTTCACGTAGAGGCCACGCTTGGGGCTGGGCCAGTGAATGAGATAGAGGTCGACGTAGTCGAGTCCGAGCCGCTGGAGAGAATCATCGAAGGCCTTGAACACGGATTCGTAGCCCTGTTCACCGTTGCGGAGCTTCGTGGTCACGAAGATGTCGTCGCGGTTGATTCCGGTGGCCTTGAGGGCGGCGCCAACGCCTTCCTCGTTGTTGTAGGCGGCAGCGGTGTCGATGTGGCGGTAGCCAAGCTCAAGGGCGGTCTCGACGTTTTGTTGGACCTGATCGTTCGGCACCTCCCAAACACCCAAACCAATCTGGGGGATCTCCACACCATTGGACAACGTGACGGGCTGGACTTCGGACATTCCTTTGCTCCTCAGAAATACAGATCACTGCGAGAAAGACGCACTCCCATCATGTCAAACCCACCGAACTAATCCCACCGACAAACATCCCTGGCAAACAGATCGCCTGCATGGACGGCATAATCGAACCATGATGATCCAGACAGAGACCTACAGAATCGCGTCCGACACTTACCACGAGTACTCCTATCCCGTTGCGCTCGATAGGACCGGGAAGGTCGCGGGCACGATCGAGATCTTTGCCCGCGAGATCGTGCGAGACGGCCACGAGAAAGACCCCCGCATCGTCTTCTTCCAGGGTGGTCCCGGTTCCCCCGCACCCCGACCAGCACCCGTGGGCGGATGGGTCGACTGGCTGCTCGGCCACTACCGCGTGGTTCTCTTTGACCAGCGGGGCACAGGCGCCTCCAGCCCACTCGAGGCCAGCGCTGTGACCGCCCAGGGTGACGCTGAGGCTCAGGCGGACTACCTCGCATGCTTCAGGGCGGATGCCATCATCGACGATGCTGAGGACCTGCGCCATCACCTTCAGGACGACGAACCGTGGCATGTGCTCGGGCAATCCTTTGGTGGCTTCATCAACACCGCCTACCTCAGCAGGGCACCCCACGGCCTCGCCTCCGTCATGATCACCGCGGGCCTCCCATC
This sequence comes from Flaviflexus sp., assembly GCF_041440645.1. GTDB lineage: Bacteria > Actinomycetota > Actinomycetes > Actinomycetales > Actinomycetaceae > Flaviflexus. The sequence continues at coordinate 23,215 of NZ_JASDVN010000027.1, forward strand.
GGTCACGGAGCACGCAACAAGGACGTACGAGCTCACCTGGGCATCAACAGACAGGCGCAACAGCGAGATGTTTGAGCAGTTCGACGGACTCGAGGAGCGCGTGTGGGACGTCGCCGTTCACCTCGAGAACAGCGACGAAAGACTGGTCACGGGGGAGCGTCTCACCCCGGCCCGACTGCGCATGCTCGGGCTCGTCCTCGGATATTCGTACGGGCCGCAGACACTGCGGTTCCTGTTCGAACAGCCCTTCGTGACGATCAACGGAGGCAAGAGGCTGAACGCACGCTTCCTCCACGACGTCACCGACCGGCTGTCGTTTGCCACAAACCCGATCTACGGGGTCCTGCACGAAGCGATCTACTCGGGCACAACCCCCGAACCAACGGCGTGGGCGGCGCACAGGGTCCGGGACTCCTTCCCAGACTTTGCTCTCCCGGGTACAGGACAGTCGCCGTATGCCACCGAGAGCGAGGCCCGTCAGGCGGGCGCACCGTTCCGGTTCTCCGGCGAACACGTCTTCCCGTGGCAGATGAGGGAGGACCCGGCACTGGCCCCCATGGCGGACGCCGCCGACCTGATCGCGGAGCGAAAGTTTGGCAAACTCTACGATCTCGAGGTTCTGGCCAGCAACACCGTCCCCGCCTCGGGCTGGGTGTTCTGGGATGACATGTTCGTGCCGGCCAGCCTCTCGCTCGACACGGCGGAGCGGATCCGTGGCTTCCAGCCCATCCTCACGAACGACTACCACCACGACGGCCTGCGAGCAGACGGTCCGAAGCTGCTGGAGCGCATGCACGAGCAGAACCAGAAAGCGATCAACGCATTGAAGTAGTTTCCCTCGCGACGCCACTTGTTGGCATGAGAACACAATCATCGTGATTCGTGATGTTATCCAGTGAATTGAGTGATCATTCGGTTATTTGCGTGAACTGTTCCTACAGTTAGATAGAAAGGTTTCCGTTTCAAGAAGGGAGCAGGGAGTGACGGCCAGCATCTCACCGATTGTGCTTGAGCAGCTCACGTCCTTCGTTCCCGACCAATTTTCTGGAACAGGAACGCCTTCCTACCTCGGCGCGGGATGGGATTTCGCCGTCTATCGGTGGGGAGACAGGGTCCTCCGACTCCCAATCCGCGATCAGGCACTGACCTGCCTCCAGAACGAGTACAGCTGGATTCCCGACGCCACCAACACTCTCGTGGAGAGCGGATTAGCCGTCCCCCTTCCCCGATTCCGTGGGGAACCAACAGAAGGCTTCCCTCGCCCCTGGCTCGTCTCCGACCACGTGCCTGGTGAACCGCTCATCCGAATGCCACGTGGGCAACGGGGCAGGGCGGCGCGGGACATCGCGGTGGCGCTCGCGGCCATGCACCAGCCCGCCCCACCGGATGCTCCCCACAATCCGTTCCGCAACGTCACACTCGAGGAGAAAGCGACAGCGTTTGCCTCATATTCGGCACGGGTGAATCTGCCGGCCGAACTGCACGAGGTCTTCCAGCTTGGTGTGCAGGCTGAGCCGTGGCGGGGCGAGAAGCTCTGGTGCCACGGCGACCTACACCCCGGCAACATTCTGAGCAGAGACCAGCAGGTGACCGGCCTCATCGACTTTGGTGACCTGGGTGCCGGAGACCCCGCCGTTGACCTCGCGATCTTCTTCCTCGCCTTCACCCCCGAAGAACGTGAGCATGCTCGGGTGATTCTCCGGTCGCTCGGGCACAATGATGATGGCGCGCTCTGGGCGAGAGCACGGGCGTGGGCGGTGCACATGACCGCCGCCCTCCTGACCTCAACCGACGCCGACAACCGAGAAATCGCAAGCCAAGCACTGACCCTTCTGTCCGCCAACCGTTAGAGCAAGCCGTGGCAAAGAACAGCAAGAAGAACCAGAAAAGCAACGCAACCCCAGAAACAACCAGGGAAACCAAGGTCAAGAACGACCCGGCCCTATCCGACCAGCTCTCGGGAGTTGAAGAACGCCTGAACCAGCGCATCGACCTCGTCGTTAGTCTGCTGAAGCCAGAAAATCACGCGGGTGAGCTGGAATCTGGATCGGTGCAGTCCACCGTTTCTGATGACGACTCGAGTTCGGCAGTCGAGGGAACGAACGACCGCTCAAGCTTTGACCTTGCCCAGGTGTCGGAGGCGCTCGCAGCCGTGGCTCACTCGGTGCGGTTGCGAATGCTCGTCACGGCAAGCGCGAAGACTGTGCGCGTGACGGAGCTGCTTGAGACACTTCAGCTTGGGACGACTGGGCAGGTCTATCATCACCTCCGGATCCTCACCGGAGCGGGCTGGGTTGAAACAAACGGGCACGGTGACTACTGGGTGCCCGATTCCCGGCAGGGCTTTCTCGATCGGGTTCTTGCCCTTGGTGACGAACTTGGAACCCTGCGGGCGATGACTCAGTCCAGGTGAAAGTCGTAAGCTGAAGGAATGGCTGAAGACTTGACCCTGCGTGCCCGCGAACTCGTCGACGATGATCTCGTAGCACTCTTTGGATCAGCCACAGTCGACCGCGGCAAGGGATACCATCGCGAGGATCGCGTCGAATCGCTCAGCGTCGACGACTCGATTGTTGCTCGCGTGAAAGGCAACGGCCGCTCCTACCTCGTTGTCATCGACTCCATCGAACCCTTCAGCGCCCAGTGCACCTGCCCAGTTGGCAGCTATTGCAAGCACATGGTCGCGACCCTGCTGGCGATGGGAGCGGGCGGTGACCTGGGTTGGCGCAGCCTCCTGACCGCCATGACCCACACCCACAAGGAGAGCGGCGCACCCCTTGCCATCAGGATCGACACGAGAAGCGAGGGGGCGCCGCTGACGGCCTTCCGGAAACGGGACCACTGGGTGCGATTGCCGTGGCCGGATCTGACGAACAACAGGTGGCAGTCGACCACGGATGGGCTCGACCAGTCCCACGTCTCGGTCCTGCGCCACCTGCACCGCACGGCACGCCGAACGAGACCCTGGAACTCCCCCTCGGACATCCTTCTCTCGGACCTGGGAAGCGGAGGCCTGTCGTTCCTCCGCCAACTCGCCGCCGAGGGCATTTCGTTGCTCGATGCTGACATGGAGGGGTTGGCGGTCGCTGACGAGGTGTGGCCGGTCCGGCTCGAGATCGAATCAAAGGAAGCCCTCCACGCAACACCCGTGGTGTCGAGACTCGATGGGGTGCGTGCCTACGCGCTCCCGGGAGTGGTACCAGTCGTGGCACTGTCCCGCGGAAAAATCGCTGCAGTCAACACATCCGTTCCCACCCAGATCCAGTCACTCATCGCATCCCGCGCCACCATCGACGTTCCGATGGAGGACCGGCTCGAGTTTGAGGCGAGCTTCATTCCCGCACTCGGTCAGGTTGAGGTGACCTCACCGGATGGATCCTTTGAGCAGACGGAGTTCTCCGAGCCCCGACTCCACCTTCAGGTGGCCAGGCCGACCGGGCTCACGCACTTCCTCGAATGGAAGCAGTCCCGCACCTCCCTCACGAGCGGGCAGTCGCTCGTGTCTGAGATCGGCAATACCGATCTGAGAGAAGACTTCGACCTCGTTGACACCCTGTGGGAACAGGCCGACTTCCCATCGGGTAGCGTCCCGCCGAAGGTTGCGAGCCTGGGCGTGGAGTACCTGGAGACTCTCAAGGAGTTCTTCATACCGGCCCTTGAAGAGACCGGCATTGGGGTGACGTTCTCGACCAGAGCCAACATCGAACTCGTGAAGTCCGTGCCCGAGCTTCGGGTGAATGCCGCGAGCGAGCGGGACTGGCTGGATCTTGCCATCACCGTCAACATCGACGGTCACGACGTGCCGCTCCCAGTTCTCTATCCCGCGCTCGTTGGTGGCGCACCCTACCTGGAATTCTCCGACCTGCTCATCAAGCTGGGTGAGGAGTTCGATCCGCTACGCAAGCTCCTGCGCGAGGCCGCCATGCTCGGCCGCATCAAGGGCAAGACCATCTCAGTCCCCACCCCACAGTTGCACGCCCTCAGCATCCCTGAGGAACTCCTCGAAGGATTCCTGAAGGACAGGTTGGGCAAGCTGGCCGACATCGCCACCCCCGTGGAGGTCCCGCAGTCACTGACCGCGGAGCTGCGTCCCTACCAGGCCACCGGGTACTCGTGGCTCGTTCGCCTCGCGAAAGCCCAGTACGGTGGGGTCCTCGCCGACGACATGGGTCTCGGTAAGACAGTTCAGATTCTTGCGGCTCTCAGCAAGCTCAAGGAGGATGGGGAACTGAACGGCCCCGTTCTCATCGTTGCTCCCACCTCGGTCGTGTCGACGTGGCGCAGCGAGGCAGCGAAGTTTGCTCCCGGCCTCAACGTCACGACCGTGAATGCCACGAGAAGGAAGCGCCGCACCCCCGTCGCGGGCCTCGCCGGCGCTGATGTCATCGTCACCTCGTATACGCTGTTGCGGCTCGAACGTGACGAGTACGAGCACGTCGATTGGCAGGGACTCGTTCTCGACGAGGCGCAGGCCGTGAAGAACCCGCGCACCATTGGTTATCGCACGATCATGAGGCTGCGGCGGGACTGGACCTTCGCCGTCACGGGCACGCCAATTGAGAACTCGATCGGTGACCTGGGTGCGATCTATGCGCTGACAAACCCGGGCCTCCTGCCGGGGGCTGACCGGTTCTCCGAGAAGTTCAAACGCCCCATCGAACGTAACGGGGACCCGGAGGCGCGAAACATGCTGATCAAGCTGACAAAGCCGTTCCTCATGAGGCGCCGCAAGGCGGATGTGGCATCTGATCTGCCGGAGAAGATGTCGACGGTCCTGTCGGTGGACATGGATGAGGCGCACGAGGCACGGTACACCCGTCAGCTCGAGCGGGAACGTCAGGAAATCCTTGGCCTGATCCGAGAACCGGACCAGAACCGGATCTCCATTCTCGCGTCCCTCACGCGCCTGCGCAGGCTCGCCATCGACCCGGGTCTGCTCGAGGAGCATGCCCCACCGGCGAACAAGACGAGGGTGCTACTCGAGCACCTGGAGTCCCTCCTTCCCTCCGGTCATCAGGTCCTCGTGTTCTCCCAGTTCACGACCTACCTGGGCCGTATTGCCGAGCAGCTGAAGAAGGAGAAGATTCCCTACGCCTACCTGGATGGTTCCACCCGCAACCGGGACCAGGTGATTGAGTCCTTCAAGTCGGGAGAAAAACCCGTATTCCTCATCTCCCTCAAGGCGGGCGGTGTTGGCCTCACCCTTATCGAAGCCGACTACGTGTTCGTCATGGACCCGTGGTGGAATCCAGCCGCGGAGGAGCAGGCAATCGACCGCGCCCACCGCATCGGGCAGGACAAGCACGTGCACGTGTACCGACTTGCCTCCACGAACACGATCGAGGAGAAGGTGCTTGCCCTCCAGGAGCGTAAGCGTAGCCTCGCCACCATCATCGAGCAGGACGGTGGCAGCACCATCACCTCCGACGATATTCGGGCGCTCCTCGAAGACTAGAAGCCACAGTCAGTACGTTGTTCCTTTGACTATGGTGGGATCACGAGGCATGCGGAGAGAACCCCTCTTGCGGTCTGAAAGGTTCAGTCCCGTGCGCCAAGCGCTAGCTTGATGCTGGGGACTGATTGGTAGGGCCTTGAGTTCGTTACGCCTTAGGACATGGGTTCGTCGGTGACTGGGCGCAGGAGGTACTCGGCTGCCTTCGCGTCGTCCTCCGCACGCAGGCGGGGTGTCGAGGACTGCTCCGGGTTGTAGCCCAGCATGTCCTTGTAGAAGGCGCGAATCTTCTCCATGTCGTCTGCGACGTTCCAGGTCGGCTCAAAGGTCGGGCCGGTGCCGTACGTCTTGGTCACGGAGTCAACGAGACCGAAGGTGATGGGAAGCTTGTTCTCGTACGCGATTCGGTAGAACCCGGACTTCCAGTACTCCTGCTTCGAGCGGGTGCCCTTTGGGGTGATGCAGAGGGTGAACGTGTCGGACTGCTGAATCACCTGGGCCAGGTTGTGGGTCAGGCCGGTGGACTGGCGGCGGTTGACGGGAATGCCACCCAGCCAACGCACGAGGCTCTTGAGTACCGGGACCTTCATGACCTCGTCCTTGACGAGGAAGTTAAACTCGCGCTCAGCCTGCCACATGATGAGGACCATGAGGAGGGCATCAAAGTTTGAGGTGTGCGGAGCGCCAATGACGATGGTCTTCTTCGGCCAATCCTCGATCCGGGGCTGCCACTTCGGCATGAGGAACGAGAGCGCTTTGGCGATGCCCTTACGAATCTTCTTACCGGCCACTGGTCACCGCAATCGAGTAGTTCCAGATCTGAGAGGAGGTGCCGACCGGACGGCGGCCTTCCTTCTGGGAGTGACCTTCACGGAACGCCTGCGACGACTTCCAGGCCTCGAAAGATTCCTCGTTCTCCCAACGGGTCACTACGAGCCACGTGGTGCGATCATCCTCGGGCCGCAGGAGCTCAAAGCCAAGGCAACCGGGAACGTCGTCCATGGCCCGCGCACGCGGAGCGAAGCGTTCAGCCAATGCATCACCTGAGTCGGCAGGCACCTCAATCGCATTAATCTTGATCACTGTCATGATGAGTCCTCTACTTTCCTCAATCATGATAGTCCGACTTCAGCGTCAGGGAAGCTTCGAGTCCACGATCTCCATGAACTGCGGCTCTTCTACGTAACCGGGCACGACCGTGTCATTGATGATGAACGCGGGAGTGCCGGTCAGGCCAAGATTCAGTCCGTGCTCCCGGGAGTCCATGATCTCCTGAAGGATCTCGGTGGATTGCATTTCTTCGCTGAACAGATCGAGATCGGGAACTCCGACTTCTTCTGCAACGGACACGAAGTAGGCGAGGTCGTAGGAGGGGTTCACTCCCTCGTATGTGTCGGTGTAGAGAGCATCGGAGTACTCCCAGTACTTCCCCTGGTTGCCGGCGGCGCGCGCCGCCGAGGAGGCGAAGACCGACGAGTCGCCAAGGACAGGGAGGTCGCGGTACTCGAAGCGCACCTGGCCCGATTCGATCAGGGGCTCGAGCGACGGGAAGACCTCGTGGTGCCACAGCGCGCAGTAGCCGCAGCGGAAGTCCGCGTACTTGACGATGACGATATCCGCGTCCGGGTCGCCGAGGGCGTAGGGGTCGTTCGGGTCGCGGTGGATCTCGGCTGCCATGACGTCGGGATCCGTGATGTTCTGAGTCGCGGCAGTGGTCGGGTCAGCAACCTCCTCGGGGAAGGTCTCGTCCGCGGTTGCTTCACCGTCCTGGTTCTCTGCTGTGCCGGAGTCAGTGCCGCTGGCACCGCCAGAGTCGGCTCCTTCAGCGGAACTGGTGTCGATCGTTGCCTGCTCAGCCAAGGACTCGTCGTTGCTGTCGAGACTCAGAACGAGAGCAACTGCGAGGACGATGACGGCCACGAGGAGGACAACGACGGCAATGAGTAGCCCCCGGTTTCTCGAACCCTGCTGTGGGGGTTGGCCGTAGGGAGGGAGATTCTGGGGGCTACCGTATGTCATGACTGCCAGTGCTGCATTTCCTTCAGTGCATCATCGGGGGAGGTGATGCAGGTGGCGAAGGTGTCGAGGTCGACGTTGCCGCCCGAGATGATCGTGCCAACGCGGGAGCCACGCGCAATCTTGCCGCTGTCCACGAGGGACTTGATGCCGGCGAGGCCGAGGACACCAGTCGGTTCAGCAACGAGCTTGAGGCGGTCCGCGACGAGACGCATCGAGGTGAAGATCTCCGAATCCGGAACGGTGATGATCTCATCGACATTCTTCTGCATGAGCTCGAGGGTCAGATCCGAGATGTGGCGGACACGAGCACCGTCAGCAATCGTCTGCGGCGAGGAGATGCTGACAACCTCACCCTTGGCGAGTGACTGCTGAGCATCGTTCGCGTTCTCGGGTTCCACACCGAAGATCTTGGCGTTGGGGCTGAATACCTTGGTGACAAGAGCGGAACCGGAGATCAGGCCGCCACCACCAACGGGCAGAACAATGGCGTCCACGTGCTTGACCTCGCGGAGCAGCTCCTGGATCGCGGTGCCCTGACCTGCGATCAGGTCGGGATCGTCGAAGGACGATATCATGGAGAGGTTGCGTTCAGCAGCGACCTGCTGGGCCATCGCGATGCGGTCGTCGTCCTCCGGGTCGTACATGATGATCTCAGCGCCGTAGGAGCGGGTCATGTCGACCTTGACCTGCGGTGCGTCGGTGGGCATGAGGACAACGCCGGTCAGACCCAGCTGGTATGCGGCAAGCGCCATAGCTTGACCGTGGTTACCGCTGGAGTACGTGACGAAGCCGCGTTCCTTCGAGATCTCGCCACGCTCCATGCGTGCCAGGATCGCGTTGAAGGCGCCACGGGTCTTGAAGGAGCCCGCACGTTGCTGGTTCTCACACTTGATGAGCACCTCGATGCCGAGGTACTTGTTCAAGAGCCTGGAACCGACGACACGGGTCTCGTGGGTGTAAGGCTTGATTCGGGCGGCGGCAGAACCGACATCTTCGAACATAGGCAGGGCGGTCATTTTTTCTCCTATCAGAGCAGGAAACTGAAGGCGGGTGTGTCCGGTTCCAGTTTCTCGATTGCCAGCGGTGACTCAGCCATCCTCTCGAGGAGGGAAGATAGTTGGGTCGGAGCATCGATTTCGATGCCAACGAGTGCTGGGCCCGTTTCTCGGTTGTTTTTCTTGGTGTATTCAAAAAGGACGATGTCTTCCCCATCGGAGAGCACTTCGTCCAAGAAGTGGCGCAGGGCCCCGGGCCGCTGCGGAAAGGTGACGAGGAAGTAGTGGCGCAGTCCCTCGTGGACCGCGGACCGTTCAATGATCTCGTCGTACCGGGAGATGTCGTTGTTTCCACCGGACACGATGCAGACCACGGGTCTGTCATCGGCGGTCACGTGCCCGAGGGCAACGACCGTGGAGGCGAGAGCGCCTGCGGGCTCCGCGATGATTCCATCCGTCTGATAGAGCTCGATCATCTCTGTCGAAACCGCGCCCTCAGGAACCGAGATGACGTCGTCGAACATGTCCCGAACGATGGGGAACGTGATGTCACCGACCCGGGAGACGGCCGTGCCGTCAACGAAGCCGTCGACCTTCGGAAGCTGGACGGGGGAGCCGTTCTCGATCGCGGCGAGCATGGAAGCGGCGCCATCCGGTTCCACGCCGATAATCTTCGTGTTCGGGTAGTTCTCGCGAACGTAAATCGCGGTACCGGCTGCGAGCCCACCCCCACCGATGGGAACAATAACCGTCCTGGGCTTGGTCGAGGCCTGCTCGAACACTTCCCGGATCACGGTTCCCTGACCGGCAATGGTCCGTGGATCGTCGAAGGGGTGAACGTAGATCGCGCCAGATTCGACGGCATACTCCTGAGCGGCCTCCGAGGCCGCGTCAAAGGTTTGACCGCCAATGATCTGCTCGATCCAGGCTCCACCGATGTCTTGGATGCGGCGGCGCTTCTGCCGCGGGGTGGTGGCGGGCAGGAAAACCTTGCCGTGGATGCGGAGCTGACGGCACGCGAAAGCAACGCCCTGGGCGTGGTTACCTGCGGAGGCACAGACGATCCCGAAGGATCGTTCCTCGTCCGAGAGCATGGAGATGAAGTTGTATGCTCCACGCACCTTGTACGACCGACCAACCTGCAAATCTTCCCTCTTCAGCAGAACATCGCCGCGCATGAGGCCGGACAGACGGAGCGACAATTCGAGCGGGGTCCGCCGAATCATGGGTCCAAGACGTCCCGCCGCTGCGGTAACATCTGCTCCAGTTGGTTGTGTCATGCTTCCATGGTGCCATGTAAAACACGGACGGAAGCGGCACTTCGTCCTAATTGTGCATACTGAATACACACAATTTCATGCACCGAAACAGAGAGATAAGGTCGCCATGGATCTTGACCCGATTGACCAGATCTTTGAGTTTGAAAGAAAGTTCTTTGTCGGCGCCGTTCCCGACGTGACGGAGCATGCGCACCGCACTCTCATCATCCAGGGCTACGTGTTTGCCGAGGATGGGTACGCGATCCGGGTTCGCGTCACGGTCCCGGAGCAGGACATCACCTTCCCGCCCTTCAACGACGAGGCTGACCGGTTTGGAGGCTACGAGCGCCGCATCCTCTCCCAGGTGTCCGACTCAATCTCCGATGCTTGGATCACCGTGAAGTCGCCGCCGGTCTCGGCCCAGCGCTACGAGCTCGATCAGCGCCTCGATGATTCGGTCGCCATCAACATCCTGCAACGCTCCCCGCGCATCATCATCAAAACGAGGCATTCCGTGTGGCTGGGGTCCGACGGCTGGGAGATTGACGAGTTCCACGGCCAGAACACCGGGCTTGTGCTCGCCGAATGTGAGCGAACCGGTCCCGTTGTCGACCTGGATATCCCGGACTTCTGCGAGACAGAGGTGTCCTCGGACATGAGGTTCACGAACGACTACCTGTCCCGTCAGCCCTGGGCGGGCTGGGGCGAAGCGTTCCTCGCCGAACTCGCCATCAAAGGCCCCTACTTCGAGGACTACCACTCGTAGACTGTGAGCCCTTCACGTGCCAGACTCGCCGACCTGCGCGTGAGAGCCAGTCGCAGCTTGGCTCCGATACCACGGCGCCCTATCCGCGGCGGACCAGGTGAGTGCCTAGCTCGTGTGTTCACGAACAGTTCAAGAAACCGTTACCGTGTCCTAGCTCACGGAAGGGCCGGGGTGTGGGAATGTGAAAGTGCCTCCCACGAAAGGTCGGTGCGTTGAGCAGACGAGCACGCAAGTTCCCCACCTTCAAACGATCTCCCGAAGCTAAACTCCAGCGCATCTCCCAATCCCGGCCCCTGATGCCACGGTCGGGGCGAATGGAGCGGCGCTACTGGCTAACTCCATCGAGCAGCCTAAGGAGCGGACAACTCAGCCAGTATTCCCTGTCTTTCCTCACTCCGACGGAGCTGGTTGGGGTGAGGTGCCGTCTCGTGGTGGTCGCGACACAGGGGCGTCGTTACCCTTTTGGCTAGACTCCTCCGAACATGGATCTGCTGACGGGCAGTGCAGGGCTAGGCTACTCGGAGCTAGGAGGAGGGGCGGTTCTGAAGGACCTTGATGGAGGGCTGGGCAAGGATTGCCAGCGTCGCAACCGTGAAGGCCGACATGGCGGAGGCGGCACGGTCGCGATCAACCTCGTAATTGTCCGCCAACCATTCCGCCGCAACATCGATGGACCAGGCATCAACGTCGAAGACGTCGACGTCGCCAATCCTGTCGAGAACGTTCTGATCGATCGTCGTCCCCTTCTTGTGGTTGACCACGATCGCGATCTCGGAGTGCACGCCACGGAGCGGGTGCAGGGTGGTGTCCGGTTTATCGTCGAACAGCTTGTAGACCCCGGGGGTATCGATCTTCTCGCCGCGCAGGCCACCGAGAGGATAGGAGTTCTTGATGGGGAGGCCAAACTCGAACGCAACCTCCCGAACGAGATCCTCCTGCTCGTTCGCGTAGGTGATGATGCTCGTGAGCCCATCGAGGGCACCACAGCCGCTCGAGCGATCATCGGGGCCGGCGTGGATTGAGCCCTCGGCTCCGTGCCACGCGAGCCTGTTGCTGAGGTCGTCCGCACCCCACAGGGAGTCCGTGATGCCACGGGTTGCTGCGAGAGCCACAAGAAGGCTGAGCGAGCCCCCGGGCATGCAGGGCACGATCTTCGCATAGGGGGTGATGGGCCTACGCCCATCAATGCACCGGGAGGGAAGATCAACCTCGGTGTTGACGTAGAGGGAACCGTCCGCGTTTGCCAGAGCAAGGGGTTCCAGCCCGGGATGCCCGGGATCCGGTGCGATCGAGCCCTTGGCTAGGCGAGCGAAGACTCCCACGAGCTACTTCCAGCCCATTGTCATGAGGAAGCCGACCAGCATGACACCAAATCCGAGGAACAGGTTGTAGTTACCGTTAGAGAACGGGATCGGGTAGTTACCACTCGTCACGTAGGCAGTCACAACGATGATGAGGCCGATGACCATGAGGGTGACCATGAGCGGTGCCCACCACCGGGGAGAACCAGGCCGTTCCCGATTCTTCTCAATGTCCACTTTCTTCTGCGCCTGCTGCCTCTTAACAGCTTCTTTGCGGCGCTTGGATTCGGGCATTCTGGCTCCTTACCTGGTAGTGGCATAAACTTATCCGGACTAGTCTGGAATTGAGGAGGGCGTTCATGGGCCGACACGCCAACACCAAACCGTCTGCTCTCTCGAGAGTACTAGGTGTGCTGGGAGAACTCCTCATTACTGCCGGAGTTGTCGTGCTCCTCTTCGTTGTCTGGCAAATCTGGTGGACCGACATTATCGCCGGCCGCGAGCAGGGGCGACTCGTGTCCGAGTTCCGCCAGGAAGTTGGTGAGACCGAGGTCGATCAAGAAGGCACCGAGTACCGGGGTGATCCGCCACTGGTCGATGTGGATGCCATCCGGGCCTCCCTCAACACCAACGAGATCTGGGGCATCATGCACGTCCCGGCCTTCGGGGATGACTACGAGGTGGGTATCGCCGAAGGCACGGACCTCAAGTCCGTGATCGACAAGGGCAGCCTCGGCCACTACGAGAACACCCAGTTGCCCGGGGAGCTGGGGAACTTCGCGCTCGCGGGACACAGGCAGTCCTACGGGGCGGCCCTCCGCCAGCAACCCGACCTCGAGGTCGGGGACGCCCTGATCGTGGAGACCGCGGAAACCTGGTATGTCTACCGCGTGACCGAGCATGAGGTCGTGGCCCCCAGTGCCATCGAGGTGCTGGCCCCCGTCCCCGGCCACCCCGAGACTCCTGCCGACGGCCACTACCTGACCCTCACGACTTGTCATCCCCCGTTTGTGTCGAACGAACGCTGGATCACGTACGCAGAACTCGACTACTGGATGCCCCGCGACGAGGGCACACCGAAGGAGCTTTGATGTATTCCGCACTGTTCCGCAGGCTCCCTGGCCCCACCTGGCTCAAGGTCATCCAGGTCCTCATCCTTCTCGCTGCCATCATCGTCATCCTTTTTGGATGGGTGTTTCCGTGGGCAGCCGAGCATCTTCCCATCTCTGAGAATACGGTTGGTTAATGAGCAACATTCTGATTGTCGACAACTACGACTCCTTCGTTTACACGATCGCTGACTACCTTCAGCAGCTCGGTGCGAACGTGACGATCCGACGCAACGATGCCGTCGAGGTAGACGACGCCGAAGAGTTCGACGGTGTGCTGATCTCACCCGGTCCCGGCACCCCCGCGGACGCAGGCGTGTCGATGGACATGATCCGGTACTGCGCGGATCACGAGAAGCCGATGCTGGGCGTCTGCCTTGGTCACCAGGCTCTTGCCGAGGTCTACGGCGGCACGGTCGCGCACGCCCCGGAGCTCATGCACGGCAAGACCTCCCAGATCTTTCACGAGGGCACGGGCGTGTTCGAGGACCTCCCGAGTCCCCTCGAGGTCACCCGCTACCACTCGCTTGCCATCGAGGACGGCACGAACCCGGACGTCTTGGAAGTGACCGCGAACGTCCGTCACGCAGGCGGTGAAGTTATTATGGCGGTCCAGCATAGGGACCTGCCTCTGTGGGGCGTTCAGTTCCACCCCGAGTCGATCCTCACCAACGGCGGGCACAGGATGCTCGCGAACTGGCTCGCCATCACCGGTGACGACCATGCCGTCGAGAAGTCGGCGGGCCTCGCACCGCTCATCAACCGCGGATAGTAGCCAATAGCTACGGCGGCGACCCGGGGCCGCTCGGGAACAGGACCGGGTATATGGCTTCTGTACGCAGAGCAGTCGACACTACCCAGAACGTATCGTCACCGAGAAGCCTAAACTCTGAACATCAGACGGAAGTGGGGGAGCACCGCTTGGTGCTCCCCCACAACCATGTCTCTTACTCCTCGGGAGGTCCGGTGGTCGGATCCGCTGAGGGCGGGCCGTCCGTCGTGGGATCCTCGCTCGGAGGCTCCTCCGTGGTCGGGTCCTCAGACGGTTCCTCCGTGGTGGGATCCTCGGTCGGTGTCGGTTCCTCAGCGATGGTGATGACGATCTGCTGACCCCTGGGAACCGTTGCACCCTCGGGGTAGTTCTGGCGAATAACGGTGTCCGGAGTCTGGTCTGATTCCTCGGACTCGATCCGGTAGCTCAGGTTCAGGTTGTCGAGCTCTGCCGTGGCGATGTCGACGTTCATGCCGACCAGGTTCGGAACGGTCACGCGTCCGGATGACACCTCGACGTTGACGACGGTGCCGCGGGGAACGTTGCTTTTCGCGGACGGATCCGTCGACACGACCTCACCCTCGTTGAAGTCGGGATTGTTGTCGACCGTGGACTGCGTGCCCCACGTCAGTCCAGCGTCCTCAATGCTGCGACGAGCAGCTTCGACATCGAGACCCGTCACGTCGGGAACCGTGGTTTCTCCGACTCCGGAGGAGAAGGACACCGTCACGGACGAGCCTTCCTCAACGGGGGTTCCTGCGGGCGGATCGGAGGATACGAAGAGGCCCTCGTCGATGTCCTCGGACTCGACAGGGTCGCCGATAACAAGCTCGAGATTGTAGCTCGAGAGCTCTGTTCTGGCCTGCGATTGATCCATTCCCTCAAGGTTTGGAACATCGACCATGACAACTGAGGGAGTCTCCTCATCGGTTGATCCATCGCCGGAGAACACCTGGTATGCGCCAAAGCCGGCGAGAGCGAGGAGCAGCACGATGATGATGCCCCAGAGCCAGCCCTTGTTCGACTTCTTCTGCTGGGCCGGGAACTGGCCGGTCTCGAAGGGTGGGTAGTTGCCCGTGTGGGCGGACACGGCGGACGGTACCGACCCGGTGGGGAACACATTCGTTGCGGCCGCCACGGGAACCGGTGCCGGCACCGCATAGGCGGTGGTCGCGGGTGCCGTGACTGCGAGGCCGCGGACCGCGTTCAGCAAGTCCGAACGGAACTGGGCCGCTGTCTGGTAGCGATCGTCGCGATTCTTAGCGAGCGACTTGAGAACAACGCGATCAATGGCGTCGGGAATGTCGGCCGTGATCGAGGAGGGCGGTGCCGGCACCTCAGAGACGTGCTGGTAGGCAACAGCCACAGCAGAGTCACCGGTGAACGGGGGTTTACCAACCAACATTTCGTATAGGAGGCAGCCGGTCGAGTAGAGATCGGACCGAGTATCAACAATCTCGCCACGGGCCTGCTCGGGAGACAGGTACTGGGCGGTGCCGACCACCGTGTTCGTCTGGGTGACGGTCGAGTGAGCATCGGCCAGGGCGCGCGCAATGCCGAAGTCCATGACCTTGACCGTGCCATCCTGGGTGAGCATGATGTTGCCCGGCTTGATGTCGCGGTGAATGATGCCCTCGCGGTGCGAGTATTCGAGTGCCGACAGGACACCGGCCGCGACGTGTGCGGCCTCGTCGATCGGGATCGGATCGCCGTCGGCAAGAAGGTCACGAACGGTCTGGCCGTTGACGTACTCCATGACGATAAACGGGAGGGTTACCTTGCCGGTGCCGGTCTCGATCTCCTCCTCGCCCGTGTCGTACACGGCGACGATCGAGGGGTGGTTGAGAGCTGCCGAGGACTGGGCTTCCCTGCGGAAACGGGCCAGGAAGGTGTCATCCGTTGCCATGTCGGAACGCAAGACTTTGATGGCAACCGTGCGCGAAAGGCGAGTGTCGTAGGCGATGTACACCTGTGCCATGCCGCCGCGCCCAATCAGCCGGCCAACCTCATACCGGTTGGCAAGCATGCGCGGGAGTTGGTCCACCATAATTAACCTTTCCTAACGACTAGTCGTTCAATGCGGTCAGCATGACCGACTGTGCCATGGGGGCCGCAAGCGAGCCGCCGTCCGTACCAAATCCTTGATTCCCACCATTTTCCACCATGACCGCGATGGCGACCTCGGGATTCTCGGCGGGAGCGAAACCAATGAACCAGGCGTGCGGAGGTATCGTACTCGAAATCTCCGCGGTGCCCGTCTTGCCGGCAACCTCAACGCCCTGAATCTGCGCGCGATAGCCGGTTCCGTTCGCCACAACCTCAACCATCATGTCGGTCATCTCCTGAGCGGTTTCCTCGCTCATGGCACGTGAGAACTCGCGAGGCGAGGTCGTCGACACCTCGTCAAGATCGGCTGACAGGGTCCGCTTCACCAGGTAGGGCTGCATGAGCGAACCATCGTTCGCGATCGCGGAGGCAACCATCGCCATCTGCAGCGGGCTCACACGCGTCTCAAACTGGCCGAAACCAACCTGAGCGAGCTCAGCCTGACCCGTGGTGTCGGGGAACTGGGAGGACCGCACCGGCATCGGAATCGACAGGTCCTGGCCGAAGCCAAACTTCTCGGCCTGCTCCCTCATCGCATCCTCACCGAGATCAACGGCCGCGATGGCGAAGGGGGTGTTGCAGGACTGGCGAAGAGCCTCGAGCAGGGTCGCCTGACCGGAACCATCGCCACAGGCAAGCTCGCCCGGGTTGTGGATGACGTGCGAGGTGCCGGGAGGGGAGTAGTCGGTCGGCGCATCGATGCGCTCATCAACCTCGTAACCGTTCTCCAACATCGCCGTTGCCGTCACAACCTTGAACACGGAACCCGGGGTGTACAGCTCGCCACCCGTGGCCCTGTTGAGGAGCGGCTGATTCGGGTCCGCCACAAGCGCGTCGTAATTCTCCTGCGCGGCCGCGGAATCGTGGGTCGCGAGCAGGTTTGGATCGTAGGAGGGAACGGACACCATGGCGAGAATTTGGCCCGTGTCCGGTTCCAGAACAACGATGGCGCCTCGCTGACCAGCAAGAGCGTCAACCGCGGCCTGCTGAATCTCGGGATCCAATGTCAGCTCCACGCCACCACCGCGCTGGGAATCACCCGTGAAAAGGTCACGCAGGCGTTGCAAGGCGAGGGACTGATCCGAGCCACCAAGCACGGAATTCTCGTACCGTTCAACACCGGTCATGGAGTTGAAGGCGACAGAGAAGTAACCGGTCGCGTGCGCGTAGAGCTCGCCCTGGTTGTAGGTGCGCTGGTACGAATACAGATTGTCGACCGGTTCGGAGGACACGATCTCCTGATCGGCCACGATGATAGGACCGCGCTCGCGGCCGTACTCCTCGTAGATCGTGCGGGAGTTCCGGGAGTCCGCAACGAGTTCGGGGGCGCGCACGAACTGCACCATGGTCACGGAGATCATGAGGGCAAGGAACATGAGGCACGCGAGCGTTGCGAGGCGGCGAATGGGTACGTTCATGACAGCCTCATCGCCTGGGTCTCCTGCCTATCCTCATCGGTCTCTTCCTGCGGTTCAATGTCGAGTTCGTCTTCATCACCATCATCGATTCCGGCTTCCTCCCACGCTGGTGGGAGCGGTTCGGCGGAGCGGACCTGGGGGCTACGGGCGGCGTTGGAGACCCGCAAGAGCAGGCCAATAACGATCCAGTTGCACAGCAGGGACGAACCGCCGAGCGCGACAAGCGGCAGGGTGAGGCCGGTCAGCGGAATGAGGCGGGTGACGCCACCAATGACCACGAAGATCTGGAGGGCAATCATGAAGGACAGGCCGGCAGCGAGAAGCTTCCCGAACCCGTCACGCACATAGGCCGCGGAACGCAGGCCGCGAATGACGATGACGAGGTAGAGGGAGAGGATCGCGAAGACCCCCGCCATACCCAGCTCCTCACCGATCGAGGCAATGATGAAGTCGGAGTTAGCCTGAGGCACAATGCCCGGGTATCCCTGGCCGAGACCGGTGCCGAACAGGCCGCCGGATGCCATGCCGAAGTTGCCCTGGACCACCTGGTAGGAACCGAAGGCCGCGTTGTACACATCGGGATCCATGGCGTTGAGCCATACGTTGAAACGGGCGGTCACGTGCGGGAAGAGCTGGAAGACAGCGAAGCCGCCAACAAGGGCCAAGACTCCGCCGATGATGATCCAGGAAAGCCGGTCCGTTGCCACGTACAGCATCGACACGAACAGGCCGAAGAACAGGATCGAGGTGCCAAGGTCCTTCTGGAATACGAGAACGGCGAGGCACACAGCCCACGCAAGCATGATCGGGGCGAAGTGGCGGAGCTGTGGTAGCTGCATTCCAAGGAACTTCGGGCCCGCCAGCGCCAGGTTGTCCCTGTTGACCACGAGGTAGCCGGCGAAGAAGATCGCGAAGAAGATCTTGGCGAGCTCGGCGGGCTGGAACGAGAATCCAGCGAGCGAGATCCAGATCCGGGCACCGTAGATCTCGACTCCCAAGCCAGGAACTAGAGGGAGCAGAAGCAGGATCGCGCCGATGATGAGGGACGTGTACGTGAACCTGCGGAGCACCCGGTGGTCCCGAATGATCATGAGGGTCAGCACGGCAAGGATCATGCCAAGCAGGGTGAAGATCCCCTGCGAACCGGCCTCGTTCGTGCCGTGGTAGATGTCGATTCGCTCGATCATGGCAAGGCCCAGGCCGTTGAGTGCCATGGCCGATGGGAAGATGACCGGGTCGGCGTAGGGTGCCGCCCAACGAATAAGAATGTGGCAGAGGAGTGCGACGCCGCCGAACATGGCGGACACGACGACCATGTTGTCCGGCATCGTTCCGTTGGCGCCCAGGTGCACGAGTGCGTACGCCCCCAAGCCGATCACGGCTGACATGATCGTGAGGAAGAACTCGGGGAGCCTGCCGGGATGAGCCGCCAGGTGAGTCACGGTCGCCATTAGGGAGTCTCTTCCGGCTGGCCGCCGCTGTCACCCCGGGATGGCGGGGTGGTGCTGTCTTCCGAGGAGGATTCCGATGGTGAGGACGTCTCGGATGGGGAGGTTGACTCAGTTGGGTCTTCCGATTCCTTCCGTTCCTCGTTCTCCACGGTCTGGTCCCGCAGGAAGTCCTGCTCCAGGTCGGACACGAAGCTTTCCGCATCCTCGCGAGAGGACTGGGTGACGGGCTGTTCGAGGCGGCGCTGAGCCGTGTCCGTCAGGTCCTCGATGCGCAGAGACGTTCTCTCCTCCAAGTGGGATAGCTCGAATGGTCCGATTGCCTGCGGTATGCCGCGGTAGATGCCCACGTTCCCATCGGCGGAATAGACGTAGTACTGGGATTGGGTCCAGTACCAGCCACCGAAGAGGCCACCGAAGAGCAGAACGAAGACACCGATGAGAACGGCGAGCCGTGCCGGCCACTTCCGTTTCCGGGGCTCCTCATCCACTGTGCAGTTCGGGTCCGCCACGTTTCCGGTGCGGACGACCTTGGACCGGTTCTCGTCCTCAAACTCTGCCGAAGCGGAACCAACCACGACCGGGATCGTCGAGGGGGCGTTGTTCGTGGTGATCTCACGATCGTCCATGACGTCGAACAGAATGACCGTCACGTTGTCGGGAGCGCCCGCAGCGAGCGCGAGCTCAATGAGCCGGTCTGCGCAGCGCTCAAGATTCGAGTAATGCAGGAGGGTGTGTGCGATTGTCTCGTTCGAGACAACGCCGTAGAGACCATCGGAGCAGAGCAGCCAGCGGTCACCGACCACTGCTTCGCGGATTGATTCGTCGAGCTCGACCTCGCCCTCGGTGTCACCCAAGGCCCTCATGATCACGTTCTTCTTCGGGTGGTTCTCTGCCTCTTCGGCCGTGATCTGACCGTGGTCGAGAAGGTACTGAACGAGGGTGTGGTCCTTCGTCACCTGGATGAGGGAGTCGCCACGAAGCTGGTAGGCACGTGAGTCGCCAATGTGGACCATGGCGAGTTTGTTACCGGAACGCATGATGGCGATGCAGGTGGTGCCCATTCCCTTGAGGGAACGATCCTCCTCCGCCATGGCAACTAGTTCGTCGTGAGCCTCCGTGACCGTTTCCCGCAGGAGCGGGAGCAGATCATCGGCGCGATGAATGTCGTCAAGCTCGGACAGGCGGCTGACCGTCACGGACGAGGCGGTGTCACCTCCGGCCGCGCCACCCATGCCGTCTGCAAGCACAATGAGGTGAGGTCCAGCGTATCCAGCATCCTGGTTATTCTTGCGGACCGCACCAACGTCAGAGCGAGCGGCGAAACGTAGTTGAACAGACATGGGAGCCTACCGTTGGAGAGTGAAGGTCGTTTGGCCGATGGTGACGGAATCGCCCGCCTTCACAGGGATCGGGTGATCAATTCGCTGGCCGTGGACAAAGGTTCCGTTCGTTGACTGCAGGTCCTCCACGTACCAATGGCCCTCCGATTGGAAGAACCGAGCGTGCCGTGCAGAAGAGTAGGAGTCGTTGAGAACGAGGGCGGAATCAGGGGAGCGTCCCACGATGATGGAGGCGCCATCGAGCGGCACGGTTGTGCCCACAAGAGGACCGTCGGTCACGATGATTTTCGTTGGCACGTCACGGGCGCGCTTGGCGGGCTGCTTCTTCGGTCTGGCCTGCTGGCGAGAGTAGTTCACGGGAGCTACGGGTTGCGGCTTCTGTCCGCGCTTGCGCACCCGGACTCCGTAGATGTCGCGGCGCAGAGTTGCTATCACTGCCAGCACGAAGACCCACAAGAGGACCAGGAATCCAATGTGGAGAATCGTGAGGACGAGTTCGCTCATACGTAGCTCTCCGGACTATTCCAGAACATGATGCGGGTACGGCCGATCGTGATCGTGTTGCCATCCACGAGTGTCGCTGCGCTGATCCTGTGTCCCTCCACGAAACTGCCGTTGGTGGAACCCAAGTCGGTGGCAATGACGCCGCGGGGAGTGACGCGAAGTTCAAGGTGGTGGCGGGAAACACCGGTGTCATCAACAACGATGTCGGATTCGGAACCGCGGCCAATGATTGTGACCGGTCCCGTGAGAAGGTAACGCTGACCCTGAACATCAATGATGGGGTTAGCTTGAGATGGAACGGATGTAGTCACGGGTGCAACAGCTCCTCGCTTTGTTTGAGTGGTAACGCGAATCGTACCGACCCCCTGCTCAACGCCCTGATCAAAGCTCATGCGGAGCGGGCCGAGGAACGAGTATCCCTGCGACGTTGCGTACTTGACTGCGTGGTCAATGAGTTCGTCCTCGATCGCGGCCCTGCCCCATTGCTCAAGCTTCTCCGAGTCATCGGGGGAGAGGGAAATAGTGAACTCGTTGGGTGAGATGGTGCGCTCCCGTGAATAGACGGCAGCCCCCTCATCCATTGCTCTGTTGATAGCCGAAGCGATCTCGACAGGCTTGATCTCGGACTTGAAAGCGCGACTGAAAACGGAGTTGACGACGTTCTCGATTCCGCGTTCGAACTTACCAAAAGCTCCCATGCGAGCATCTCCTTTCCGCAGACAGTCGGGTCAGTGCCCACAACTACACCCAGACTAGTAGGTTTTTGCATTCTAGAGACGGTAGCGGGGAGTTTCATGGGGAGTTACCGGGTAGAAATGTCTGCACGCTCACAGCGCAAGAGAGCGTGACTAGCAGGGCAATTGATCAGAAGCTCCGTGGCGAAACCGAAAACTCCGACACGCCGCCTCCAACATCCACGTACTCAGTAGGCGTTCTCACAATTTGCGCAGTTGGAGACAGGGTCAGGGTCAATGTAAGCTAACAAAGCTGGTATCCAGTGAGCGCAAGTGGCGGAATAGGCAGACGCGCACGGTTCAGGTCCGTGTGCCCGAAAGGGCGTGGGGGTTCAACTCCCCCCTTGCGCACCAGATGAAATGCCGCAATATTTCGATATCGCGGCATTCTTCATATTCACGTGAGGCACTGCTATGCCCCGGAATCGGAGCTTCGACGCCCCGAGTGTTCTCCGTGTTTATGAGGCTTCGATCATGTCTCGCCGGGCGCTAGACGTCTGGTCCAGCTCGGTGTGCTTCACGCCCTGGACGATCAGCCAGATGCCGATGCTGAACTCCCAGATGGCGATGGGTAGCGCGCCGAGTGCGGCTTCCGCTCCTGAGCCGGCCAGTTCTGCCGATGTGCGGATGGTTCCCAGTGATAGGAGCGCGATGACGCCGGTGAAGACAGTGGAGGCCTCAAGTACTCGTGACGAAGCCGAGAGCGAGACCCTCGCTGTAGCGTCTGCCGATTGGGTAGAAGGCGACCGCGGTTCCGATGCAGGCAAGCGCGAGAATGATCTCGAGAACAACAGCGCCATTGAGCATCTCCATGCTTCCGGTTCCTTCGAGGAAGGGCTCTTTCATGGCGAATGCGGGAATAGACGTAACGAAGGTGACGAGGTAGAGGACGCCGGTGAGGGTGGCGAGCTTGCGTTGTGAATTCATGGGATTCTCCAAAGAACTGCTTGAGGTGTACGCCGTATACAAATTATAATAGGTGTACGCGGTACACGTTCGCAAGGGAGAAATGTGGCAGAGCAGAAAAGCCGCAAGAGGCTTGACCAGAGGGCCGTCGTTTCCGAGGCCATTGCCTTTGCCGACGAGGAGGGCCTCGAGGCAGTCAGCATGCGTGCGCTCGCGGCGCGACTGGGGGTTGTTCCCATGGCCCTCTACCGCCACGTGGCTGACAAGGATGACCTGCTTGGGCGAATGATCGATCAGATCATCGAGGGGTACACGGCTCCACCGGCGGGAGGTACCTGGCGGGAGCGGGTCCGCTTTCGGGTCATGAACGCGCAGGCTGAGATTCTGGCGCATCCCTGGCTTGGTGCTGCGATTGACTCCGCCAAGCGGCGCACGGAAGCGGTGCTCGCGCACATGAATGCCGTGTCAGGGGAGTTCATTGATGGTGGGGTTTCGCCCGACCTCACGCACTATGCGATGCACGCACTGGGGAATCGGATGTGGGGCTACAGCACGGAAGCATTTGAGGATGCGGATGCACCCACTCCGAAGGATGTTGATCAGCCCGATGTTGCGCAGTACATGACGCAGAACTTCCCCCACGTTGTCGCTATCGCAATGGACTCCGTTGCTCGCAACCCAACGGGATCCTGCGACCGCCAGACCGAGTTTGAGTTCACCCTCGATTTGCTACTCGATTCTTTCGAACGCCTTCACGAGGCAGGCTGGGTGTCCCGACCACTGCGAAGCTGAGCCCTACTTGGTTGGCGTCGAGTGTGGCTTTACCCGGAGTGGTTTCCGAAGAAGTTGAGGTCAGCAATCTCGAGGAGTGACATGGTTCCATCCTCATTGAACACAATGATGCCGGCCTCGTCTGAGGAAGTGATGGGGATGAGGACGTAGCATTCTCCCGCGACTGCGCCGCCCACGGTGCTGAACTCCGCCATCTCGAACCGATCGATGACGAGACCGGTGCTGAGTTCTATGGCAACGACTTCGGATGCGTAGGAGTTGGCCGACTGATTGCTGTGGATGAACAGCACCCCATAGGCAATGCCGCCAGCGAATTCGCTCGTTGCCGGCATCTCCGGAATCTTGCCGCTTTCGACCAGCGTTGCGTACTCAAGTTCTTCGACATCGAATTCGCAGTAGAGGTCGTCAAAGAAGCACAGGGTGTCGATGTCGTCGAGCGTTAGCGGAGTCATCACCCGCAAGCTGTTGGTGATGATTCTGGGGTTGTAGAACGTCTCGTCTCCGAACGGTACCTCCTCACCACCATCGAGGACGAGGGAGGAGGTTTGCGCGCCCGGGGCGGTCTCCTTCACGCTCAGGGTCATCCCGGGTGCAAGCTGCGCGGTCATGACGGTGTCCTGGTCGGCAAAGTTGAGAATCGAGGATCCGGTAAGGAGGATCGACCAGCGCTCATTCACTTCGTCGCTCGCAGGCTCCGCGCTAGCTTCCCCCAACGGAATCGTTTTCAGGTCGCCGGTCTCGTCGATGGCGACAATGACTTCCAGGTCGCGGTCGTACTCGTACGAATCCGCGTCGGCAACATAGTTCTCCAGCCCCGTGATGGAGTCGGGTTCCGCAACAGACGAACCGTCCTCAAGGGAGCGGATGTAGAGACCATCATTGCTTGCGACATAGACATGGCCCTTGCCCGCGACTATGACTCGGGTGTCGCTGATGAGCTCTCCATTGAGCTGTTCGTCCCACAGGACCTCACCGCCCTCAAGGGTGATCGCAGCGACGCGGTTCTGGAACATGTCCTTGAACATGCGCTGATACCAGCCGCGCGTGCCCGTTCTCTCGTACGCAACTAAGGCAACAGACTCGCCGTTGATCTCGGTGATCTGAACTTCCGAACTAACCTCAAGTCGGGGTCGATCGCCGGTCGCGTAATGGGCCACGAACATGACTGAAGGGATCGCGAGAAGTACGAAAAGGGTGAAGATGGCTCCGAGGCAACCGCCGAGGCTCCGACGCCCTTGTGTGGATGCTTGTGTTCGCTTTTGGTCATCCGAGCTGGAGGGAGAACTGTGGGTGCTCGACGTGGCAGATGAACTCGAGCTAGAAGAAGCTGAACTACGTGAAGAGACTGAGCTATGCGAAATGTTCGTGGTCTTTTTGGAGCCGAAGCGCTTCTTGCGTGGCCCCAACATGGGTCCCTGCGAAGAATCATCCATCTACAGCATCGCTTTCACTCGGTACGTCACAAACAGTCACTTTTCAATGAAGAGCAGCCGATCCGCGACTGAGCGGCGGTACCCAAATTGTAGGCCGAGTCCGCAGCTTCCGGAGAGCCATACAGCTTTCGGCAACCCGCTGTTTAACGACTGGTCAAAGAACCAAAGGTTCAGTCCGCGGCCAATCCGGTGAACCAATGCCAAGACGGAGAAGTGCTGGCGTATGTTTGAAGATGAGTGCAGAGGCCACATCCTTGTTGCTGGACACGGCTTACAGAACATGTGGTTGCGCTGAGGATATGGAAGGGCAGGGATTGGTGTTTACGGGAATTGTGGAAGAGATCGGCACAATCGAGTCGATCGAACAGCAGGCTGGTGGTGAGATCAGGCTCGTCATCAATGGAGCCAAGGCAGCATCCGATGCTCAACTTGGCGACTCCATCTCCGTGAGCGGCGTTTGCCTCACAGCAGTGGACCTGCCGGGTCACTACCGGTTCGCGGTCGAAGCGGTTCCCGAAACCCTGTCGCGAACCACGATCGGTGAACTTGAGCCAGGCTCGCGAGTGAACCTGGAGCGTGCCCTGAAGGCGGATGCTCGCCTGGGAGGACACATTGTTCAGGGCCACGTGGACGGCATGGGAGCGCTCCTTTCTCGCACCGATGGTGGCAGGTGGCAGGACCTGACGTTCTCCATTCCAACCGAACTCGCCTACCTCGTTGCCGAGAAGGGCTCAATCACGATCTCCGGAGTTTCCCTGACCGTCACGGCCGTGACCGTCGAAACGTTCTCCGTCTCCCTCATCCCCGCCACCCTTGAGGCGACCACGTTGGGCGATCTCGTGGTTGGGGACAGGGTCAATCTTGAAGTTGATGTTCTTGCTCGCTACGTGGCGAGGCTGATGGCGAAGGACTCCGCAGAGTCCTGAGGGGCCGACTGGTTTGGTCATTATGCGAGGAGAAGCTTCGCTATTGAGGGTAAACTGCTCACCGGTTTGACCAGGTTGAATGACCAGATCGCGCGCTTTGTGCCCCGCGGGTCGATAAACTTGAGTCATTACTATTAGGAGGATGTTGGAGAAATGACGATACAATCCAAGGCCTCCCACAAACGCCTCCCTATTGGGCCCGCCCCGCACGCTTTTGACATTGAGACCGCAACCGTTGAGAACACTAACTACCGCACCACCGTGTGGTCGGGTAAGTACCTTCAGGTCACCCTCATGTCCATTCCCGTCGGTGAGTCGATCGGACTGGAAGCACACCCCGACACCGACCAGTTCCTGCGCATCGATGCTGGCGAAGGCAAGTGCGTCATGGGACCCACGGAGGACAACCTCGACTTTGAGCAGCAGGTGAGCGACGGATGGTCGATCCAGGTTCCCGCGGGCACCTGGCACGATGTCATCAACACGGGTGACGAGCCGCTCCGCCTCTACACGGTCTACGCCCCCGTTCATCATGCCGCCGGAATCATCCACGAAACGGCTGAGGATGCGGAGCGCGATGAGGACAACGGTGTGGACGTACCCCCGAAGTGGAGTGTTCAGCCCGAGGTTACCCACGACGATAAGCACGCCTAGGCGTGCCGACTGAGGCGGCTGACTTCCGCAATGCGGCTAGATGAGTGAGGCGGGGCGGGGATCATTCCCGGCCCCGCCTCACGTCTAGCTTTGACCTAGTCTCTAACTGCTTCAGGCGCTAAGGAAACTACCTCAGTTGAGAAACCTACCGCCACCATGTCTGTTGCGGCGCCACGGGCATGGTCCTCTTGTGGCGTGAACGCAGGAAGTAACGTTCGATGGCCTCGGCCGTTTCGGTGGGAATGTCCTTGCCCTCGAGGTAGTCGTCGATGTTGTCGTAGGAGAGTCCGAGCTCGTCCTCGTCTGTGCGCTGCGGCTGATCATCGAGCAGGTCAGCTGTTGGAACCTTCTGCCACACGCTCTCGTCACCACCGAGCTCACGCACGAGGGAGCGAACCTGGCGCTTGTTCAGGCCGGTCAGGGGCACAACGTCCGCACCACCATCGCCGTACTTTGTGTAGAAACCGGTGACCGCTTCTGCTGAGTGGTCGGAACCGACGACCAGGAGCCCCTTGTCGCCTGCCAGTGCGTACTGGGAGATCATGCGGAGGCGGGCCTTGACGTTGCCCTTGTTGAAGTCGGTCATGCGAGATGGTGCCGCAAGGTCGTATTCCTTCTCGAAGGCATCAACCGCGGGACCAATGTTGAGGGTCACGGTCTGGTCGGGCCCAATGAAGGCGAGTGCCGCCTGAGCGTCCGACTCGTCGGCCTGGACGTGGTGGGGGAGGCGGACGGCCATGAACGTCGCCTCGCCACCTTCTTCGCGTACCCGCTCGACAGCGAGCTGTGCCAGGCGACCACCCAGCGACGAATCGACCCCGCCGGAGATGCCGAGCGCATACCCCTTGGCGCCGGTGGCGCGCAGGTAGTCGACAAGGAACTGAATGCGAGATTCAATCTCTGCCTCGACGTCAATAGTGGGCTTTACGCCAAGTTCGGCGATGATCTGTTCCTGCATTTCGCGCATAAAACGAGAATACCCCAACGAGTTTCTGGCGCATGCACAGAGCATTCATCCACCTGTGGATAACTTGTGAATTTCTGTGGAAAGCGACGTGAATCTGTGGAATTATCGCGGAAATCCGTGGAGGGAACCTGTGGATAGAATGTGGAAAAGTAAGTTACAGGGATGTCTTTTTCCAGGTCATGGGCATGTTGCGTGTGAATATGAGCCGGTAGGAATACACCGTCAACATCAGTCCTCGAGCCTGCCCCAATTGGCCTCGAGTCCGCGCAGGCGATCCATCTCGCGCCGCTCCTTCTTGGTTGGGCGTCCGGCGCCGCGTTCACGAATGAACTGGGGCGGGAGATAAACCCTCGGCCTCTCTGGCGTGTGGTTGATGTAGCACTCCTGAGCGAGAGGGGCGCTCGTTCTCTTGAGAATCAGTTTCGTGACCTCGAGGATCCGATCCTGGCCCTCGATACGTAGCCGAACCTCATCGCCGACCTTGACCTTCTGGCTGGGCTTGGCGGGTTCACCGTTGACCCGAACGTGCCCGGCTTTCGCCGCATTCGTGGCAAGGGTTCGGGTCTTGAGTTGCCGAACCGCCCACAGCCACACATCAACCCGAACGCTTTCACTCATGGACTGAGTCTAGTTCCTGGACGCGGACCTGGGGATTTATCCAACCGATCGGAACGGACATTAATGAGGCGGTTTGGGAGTGCTGTATGACGAGAGTTACAGGTCTGTCATCCGATTATGGGCGAAATGAGGGTCTCTGGTAACCCTCCGTTCATGTCGATACTTCACAGTAGGTTCATGACTCTTGCCGACAGTGGGGCCCGGACCTACGTCAACGACGCCCTCGTTGACGAGTTTCGTGCCTTCGTCGCCAGGATCGGCATCATGAACGCCGTCAGCGGACTTTTCGATGACTTCATCCTCGAAAACGGACTGACCTTTCCCGGCAAGGCATTCACTCTTCACCATGAGGTCGTCGACGTTGGTGGCCCGCAGTGGCTCATCGTCGCCGGATCCTCCAGCGTCCCCCGAGGTGTTCACCTCCAAGGGGCGCCGGCATGGGCGCGGGAACGCCTCGGATCGGTCGAGCAGCCCGCCATGGTCGTGTGGGGAAAGCCGGGATCCTGGAACACCTCTCCTGAACGCCGCGACTATGAGGATGACGGAACCCTTCCCATTGTTGACGTCGAGCGGCCGTGGATGACGGAGGGGATCCGGGACGACATCGCTCCCGCTCTGACCGATGTGGCAACCCGCAACCACTTCCAGTACCTGCTCCCCACGGACGAACCCGACGTCCTCGCAGCCGCGAACTTCAATATGCTCGCTCCCTCGATCTGGAACGCACTCGTCTGCCCCGCGGTCGTCACCAACAAGCAGCGTTTGGCCGCATCGCTTCGCTCCCTCGCCGCGCACGTGCACCTTCAGCCGATCGAGGCAAAGAAGATCACCGCGGTCGTCAACCTGATCGAGAAGCTGTGGTTCACGTACGTCCCGGGACAGCCCAAGCCGCTAACTGAGGTACCGGGATCCATCGACATCCCGCCTCGCACCCCCATCATCGAACGCGACCTCACGAGTCAGAACACGGCATTTGTGTGGGGTTGGGCAATCACGGCGATGTCGCAGGCCGCCAAGGCCATCCCCGTACGCGAACGCACCGCCCGCTTCGACCAGTCCGGGCTCCTCATCCGTGACCGATCCGCATGGGCACGCCTCGTCGGTCTCGACGCCGGCAGGCTCGCCATGGTGGGCGAGGGGGCAACAGAGCACATCCCGACCAGGCAGTACTTTACACGCCCCAGCTGGGTTCCGGGACTTCACGAGAAGTTCGGTGGCTCCGAAGCCTGGACCGTGCGCGGATTCTGGCGCGGATGCAACGCAACCGGACCGATCGAGAACATCAGCTACCTGAGCGCCGCGGCCAAAGTGAAGCCCAACAGGGCCGCCAACCTCCCCGCTGCGCTCGCGGTCGTACCCGATCCCGTGACTGCCGAGGCGCGCATTGAGGTCACGGAGATGATGCAGGGGTTGCAGGACTTCACCTGGAACAACTCGGTTCTTGCCACTCGTCCCGGCTACGGAACCACCCCGGCTTCATACCCGTTCTAGCGCAGCGGGGTCGGGTTCCCTAAACCGAATGAGCCCCACTCGTGGTGAACCCACCGCCTCCGGCGAGTCAGAAGTGGGGGATGTCGGTGGCACCCCTACGTGATTGGCGTCAGCACAGCCGTTTCGTCGGGAGCGGGCGATGCTTCCTCAGCGGTTCTCTGAGCTTCCTTCGATCCGTTTGCTTCGCGATCGGTCACGTCAGCCACGAACTCGTCTGCTTCCTCGTTAGTGTCGGTAACCGCAATGCAGAAGGTGTCTCCCATGCCCTGGCGGTACTGGACGGGATTCCGCTCGACCATCCTGATCCGCTCGCCCCACTTCGCCTCCACCTCGGTTGCCTGTAGGCGATAGCTGGCGCTGTCCTGGCGGGAGGCATAAACGGCGATCTTCGACTCGCTACCGGCTTCGGGAACCTCGGGGGTGAGCAGGGGGTCGAGTGAGGCAATGGATGATGCAAAGACCTGGTAGACATCCCGGTTCTGAGCAAAGTCGTGCATGTCCAGCGTGAATGCGGGTGGGGCGGAGCGGGAGATGCGGATGATGTGGGGCGAGGTGCCGGGAGCAAAGGCGACCTGCACGTGCAGGAACGTCAGCTTTGCGCGCAGGGCTTCCGCAACGGACCTGCCGAGGCGTGCCAGCAGGGGCGGAATGGGGCTGACCGTGCGGTAGGTGTACTCGGTGGAGGACTCGGCCGGCCACTCCGTGACACCCTCGAACAGAACTTCCCGGTCGGCGCCGATGAAGGCATCCCAGGAGAGGATCTGACCCGCGGGTGAACCAACGGGAAGGCCGGCTTCCCGGGCGATCTCAAGAGAATCAGCATCGGAGGCTCCCCAGTTGATTCCGGGAATATTGAAGTCGAGGCGGAGCTGAGCGTCCTGAGCCAACCAGTACGAGTTGTTGGAATCAAGGCGGGAGGGCTTGCCGTACTTGTAGTTCAAGAACGCGACGCCGCGATAGACCTCGTCATAGTTGTCGAGGCTGGATACCCGGTAGTACTCCGTCAAGGACTCCTTCAGCCGATGATCAAGCCCCTCGAACTCGGCATCTCCGATCCCCAAAACTCGCACGCCGCTTTCTGCAAGGTGCTCAACCAAGTTGACGTTGATGTGAGGGAAATCCGGGGAAACGAAGATGAAGCTGCTCATGAGGATCCTTATCTCGACTACTTGCATCGTAGTTGGCTTCCGTGAACTTACCGAAACACTCGTGCACCTGCGTGTAGCGACTGTGTCCCGTGATTGTCGAGAACAAGGTCAAGAAAAGTCGATTGCGGAGGGCAGAGAACATTGTGGAGGAGGCTTCCTGGCGAAGGAGATGTCCTGGTGAGAGGAACAGGAAATAGTGGACCTCGGGAGATGTTTCCGAACACGTGAGTGTCCGTGGTGGCCGCCAGTGTTTGCTGACAGCCACCACGGACAGGGTCGATACGCGAAGGATATGGTCACCATGCGAGGAAGAGGGTTATCCTGCGGACTTCTCCCGGCGGCGCTCCTCTGCCTTGCGCTGTTCCTCCTGACGGCGGTGAAGGACCTTCTCGTCGATCGGGCCATCGTTGGATGCTCGGAGCCGGCGGTAGTAGTCGGCCGCTTCGTTCTGGCGGGTGCGCTCCAGACCCGAGGAGATCGGTGCGCGCCAGTGGTCCCGGGTGTATCCGAACGCTGCGACGAGGTCGAGGGCGTGCGGACGGATCTTCGTCAACAGGCGAGCAATGTAGTCGTCGAGCGTGCGAGCTCGACCAAGGGACAGGTGCCCGTGCATGAGGTACCAGGCGAGCTGCTTCTGGATTGTTGTCAGGGCAAAGAGATCCCGGAGTCGCACCAGGACTGCTCTCGTCTCGTCGTCCTCGATCTTCTTCAGACCGTTGTTGAATGCGGTCAAGAGAATGACGTCGACGTGAGCCTTGGCGGCGTCGATCAACTCCGCCTGATGGGAGTTCACCAGTGCGGCTGCGTCCTCCTTCGACATGCTGGAGGCCTGACGGAGCGACAGGCTGAGTTCCTCAACGAGGGACTGCGCACGTGAGGAGATGAGTTCGAGCTGCAGGTCGGGATCGCGTAGCGATGCCGCGGTGCGGCGCACCGAACCGAGATCGGATGCCGACTGAAGGAGACGGCGCCACGGCGTGTGACGGGTCGAGATGGTTTCGGCGCGGGAGGCAACGAACTTCGTGACGTCACCCGCGTCCATGCCCTTCAAAGAGTTCGCGTACTCGCCGAGGAGTCGTTTGCTCACGAGTTGGAGGAGAACGTGATTGTCTCCCTCGAAGGTTGCGTAAATGTCGAGGTCCTGGTGGAGGCCAACGAGCCTGTTTTCCGCCATGTACCCCGCGCCGCCGCACGCCTCGCGGCAGGCCTGGATCGTTTCCAGGGCGAGCCAGGTTGAGGACGGCTTGATCGCCGCGGCCATGGTCTCCAGGTCGATCCGGTTTTCCTCCGTGTCCCCCTCGCCGGAGAAGACCTCGTCGAAGGCCGTGAGGAGGTCCTCCTGCGCGAAAGCGGAGGCGTACGTGCGGGCGAGAAGCGGGAAGAGTCGCTTCTGGTGAAGCTGGTAGTCGAGAAGCACGACCTCGTTGATTCCCGTGAAGTCAGCGAACTGGCGCCTCTGAGAACCGTAGGTGATGGCAATGCCAAGGGCGAGCTTCGCGGCATTCGTGGCCGCTCCCGAAAGCGACACGCGACCCTGAACGAGGGTGGTGAGCATCGTGAAGAACCGCCTGCCGGGTGAGGCGATGTCGGAGCTGTAGGTGCCGTCGGGAGCTACGTCGCCGTACCTGTTGAGCAGGTTCGTGCGAGGGATCCGAACGTGGTTGAAGGCAAGCCGGCCATTGTCGATGCCGTTGAGGCCGCCCTTCTCGCCGTCGTCCTCGGAGCTCACTCCGGGCAGGAGCTCGCCGTCCTCCCTGATCGGAACGAAGAAGCAGTGCACTCCGTGATTAACGCCCTTCGTGATGAGCTGCGCGAAGACCACGGCCGCATGCCCGTGGAGTGCCGCGTTTCCCAGGAACTCTTTGGTGGCGGCACGGAACGGGGTGTGAATGACGAACTCTTGGGTTCCCTCGTCGTAGGTTGCGGTTGTGCCCACGGCCGACACGTCGGAGCCGTGACCGATCTCGGTCATGGCGTAGACGCCGGGAAGCTTCACGCTCATCGTGTCATCCATCCACTTCTTGTGGTGCTCCTCGGTGCCGAGGTGCAGGATGGCGGAGGCGAAGAGGCCGAACTGGACGCCGGCCTTGATCTGAAGCGAGGGATCGCCGGCCACGAGCTCCTCGAAGGCCGCCAGGTTGGCGCCCGGATTGTTCGAACCGCCGAGGTGCTCGGGAAGCATCTGTGCGGACCAGTTCCGTTTCGCGAGTTCCTTCAGGCGCTTCAGTGTGAGCTCGCGATGATCGTCCATCGTCATGTCGACGGGGCGAGCAAAGGTCGGATCGCCAGCGATCTCGCGACCCCACTCCCTCATCTCACCCCACCTGCCGTCGAGCACGCGGGTCAGTGCCGCCACGTCGATCCTCGATTCGTCCTCGATGTGCAGGTGAGATTCGGTCGGGTCTCCGGCGCCACCGTCGTTGGCCGAAATGGGGCCCGAAGCGTTGGCCGCGTTAGCGGCATCGTCAGAGGTGTCCCCCGAGGGTATTGGGGGTAGCGTTGTCGTCATTGATAACTCCCGTGAGCAGTGCTGTTGTGATGAGGTGTTTGAGGTCGTCTTTGGGCATGGACTTGTCGGACTCCATCCACCAGGTGAAGGTGGCGTTGACAAACCCGGTTGCTCCCGCAGCCCACGCGTTCAGCATGGGCTCGGGAACGATGGACTTCATGGCTGAGGCGATGAGGATCGAGCAGTCTTCCAGGAACCTGTTGAGCCCCTCCGAGGGCTGGGTGATGAAGTTGTAGACGTTGACGGAACTGGCCGCAGCATCCACGTACATGCCCACCATGGTCTGAATCGATTCCGCAGGCGTTGAACCCGATTCCACTCCGTCTTCGAGGCGGTGCTTCATGCGGGAAAGGATGGACTCACCTAGCGCGCTCTTCAGCTCATCTTTATCCTGAAAGTATCGGTATACGATCGACTTCGAGGTGCCGCTCGCAGACGCAATCGCCGCCATGGTCACGTCTGGACCGTCGGTGTGGATCAGTTTACGGGCGACATCAATGAGCTCGGCACGCCGCTGTTCGCGGTGAGATGCCCAGCGTGTTGATCGCCTATCAGTCGATGTAGTAGGGTTCACAAAACTGACGGTATCAGATACTCTCGGTATTGCATACCTTGGAAATTATTCAACGAACGGAGAACACGTGAAATATCCCCGCAATGTTGCGGTGCTGGGTGGGAATAGGATTCCATTCGCCCGAGCTGGCAAGGCTTACAAGAATGTCAGCAATCAGGACATGCTCACCGCCGCCCTCGACGGGCTTGTTGCACGGTTCTCTCTTCAAGGAGAGCTCCTCGGTGACGTGGCGACAGGTGCCGTTCTCAAGCACGCGAAGGACTTCAACCTGACGAGGGAAGCGGTTCTCGGATCCGCTCTGGACTCCCGCACCCCCGCAATCGATATCCAGCGCGCCTGCGCAACCGGCCTCGACGGCATCAGCCTCGTCGCCAACAAGATCGCCCTCGGACAGATCGAGGTCGGCATCGGTGGTGGCGTGGACTCCACCTCGGATGCTCCAATCGAGGTCAGCAACGACCTGCGTGCGCTGCTCCACCGCCTCAACTCCGCGAAGACCATGAAGGATCGCCTCAAGGTCCTCTCGGGTCTGCGCCCCGGAGCCCTCAAGCCGTCGGCTCCGTCCGCGGCGGAGGTTCGCACCGGACTCAACATGGGTCAGCACCAGGCCCTCTCGACCGAGAAGTGGGGCATCGCCCGCGAAGAGCAGGACGAGATCGCCTACAACTCCCACAAGAACCTCATGGAGGCCTACGAGAAGGGCTTCTTTGATGACCTCATGACCGGCTATCAGGGCCTGGATCGCGACGAGAACCTGCGTGTCTCCACCCGTGAGAAGCTTGCCTCCCTCAAGCCGGTCTTCGGTGGCCCCGAGGGCACCATGACCGCGGGCAACTCGACCCCGCTGTCCGATGGTGCGTCAACCGTTCTCATCGCCTCGGAAGACTGGGCGAAAGAACACGGCCACCAGCCCCTCGCCTTCATCCGCGACATCCACACCCGTTCCGTCGACTTCGTCAACGGCGCAGACCTGCTCTCGGCTCCCGCCTACGCGGCACCCGAGATGCTGCAGCGCCACGGCCTGTCCTTGGACGACATGGACTTCGTGGAGATCCACGAGGCCTTCGCCGCCACGGTTGTCATGATCCTCAAGGCATGGGAATCGGAGGAGTTCGGTCGGACCGAACTCGGTCTCGACGGCGCCTTCGGCACCGTTGACCCGGCACGCCTCAACGTTTACGGCTCCTCCCTCGCGGCAGGGCATCCCTTCGCCGCCACCGGTGGCCGCATCGTCGCATCGCTCGCCAAGATGCTGTACGAAGCGGGCCCGGGCAAGCTCGGACTTATCTCTATCTGCGCAGCTGGCGGGCAGGGCACAGTCGCTCTGCTGGAGTCGGCTGCCTGAAAGGCACACGAATGAAATTCGATTACACGACCGCCGTACGGACCGGCCCCGGCAAGTTCATTGCCGGGAAGACCGGACTTCCGCAACCGACCGACCTGCCCCGCTTCATGGACCGTCCCCAGCCCGTGCTCGGGCCGGTTCTCGTGCTCGGTACCAGCCAGGGTACCGAGGACATCGCGAACCAGATCCTCGCCTGGGACGGTGACGTGCGCAGGCACGGAGACGAGCTCGACAAGATCGGCACCATCGTCGTTGTCCTCGACGAGATCACGAACCCGACCGACACGGGACCGATCATTCGTGAGCTTCCCGCCGCGTTCAAGAAGATCAAGACCGGTGGTCGCGTCCTCACGATCTCCCGGTCCGCAACCGAGGACGATCCCGCGGTGAACGCAGCTCGTGCCGGCGTTGAAGGCTTTATCCGTACCCTCGCGAAGGAGGCCCGCCACGGCGCCACCGCCAACGGCATCGTCGTCGACGACGACGTGGAGATCACCGCATCCTCCGTGATCGGAGCACTGCGCTTCTTCCTGACCGCGAAGTCCGCCTTTATCTCGGGTCAGACCCTCCGGGTTTCCGACGATGGTGGCGGCATTCCCGCCCTGTGGGAGCAGCACCTTGCGGGCAAGAACGTGCTCGTCACGGGCGCGGCCCGGGGCATTGGTGCTGCGATCGCACGCACCCTGAGCCGCGACGGCGCCAAGGTCATTGTCCTTGACGTTCCCGGTTCCGGTTCCGCCCTGTCGGAGCTTGCGAACGAGATCGGTGCGATCCCGCTGCAGATGGACATCACGAGCGAGAACGCCGGCCAGCGCATCGTTGACGAGCTAACTAAGCGCAACATCGTGCTTGATGGCTTCGTTCACAACGCCGGCATCACCCGCGACAAGTACTTTGCGAACATGACCGATGATCGCTGGGACGCCGTCATCGACGTCAACATTGCGGCTCAGCTCCGCATCAACGACGTCCTGCTCACATCGGACCGGCTGGGTGACCACTTCCGTCTCGTTTCCCTCGCCTCCACCTCCGGTGTGGCCGGGAATGCGGGTCAGGCCAACTACGCCTACTCGAAGTCAGCTGTCATGGGCATGGTGGCGGCCCTCGGCCCGATCCTTGCCGAGCGTGGGGGTACCGCCAACGCCGTTGCTCCCGGCTTCATCGAGACCGAGATGACCGGCAAGATCCCACCCGTTCAGCGTGAGATCTTCCGCCGCTCCAACTCCCTCAAGCAGGGTGGCCTGCCCCTCGACGTCGCAGAGACCGTGTCCTTCCTCCTCAGCCTTCCCGCGGGTGGCTATGTCGGACAGACCCTGCGGGTGTGCGGGCAGAACCTCGTGGGTCGCTAATGCGCATCGAGCACGAAACCCTGCCCAGCTTCGGCCAGACCTTCTCCGCTGCCGCCCTTCAGGCGGCGCGGATGAAGGCGGGCCGTGGCGTTGCCACGGAGCTCCCCGGGGTGGAGGCCTCGGTCAAGCTCACCGCCGATCCCGCCCGTCACGCCGAGTTTGTTCACCTCATGGGCGACACCGTCACCACCCACCTGCACCCGGGATACGTGCACGCGCTCGGTTTCCCACTCACCATGTCCCTCCTCGTGAGGAAGGACTTCCCCCTGCCCCTCCTTGGGATGCTTCACATCACCAACCAGGTCACCCAGACTCGGGGCATCGAAACGGGCGAGGAGATGGAACTGGTCGCAAGCATCGAGAACGCCCGCCCGCACTACGCGGGCACCCTCATCGATTCCGTAGTTCGTGTGAACGTCGGTGGCGAAGAGGTTCTCGTCGACACGGCAGGCTATCTCGTGCGCGGCTCCGACTTCGGTGGTCCCCTCCCCGAGCGCCCCGAGCGCGTGGAATTCGAGCCGCCGAACCCAACGGCCGTGTGGAAGCTGGGGCCAGATGCTGGGCGAAAGTACGCCCACGTGTCCGGGGATGGTAATCCGATCCACCTGAGCAAGTTCACTGCCAAGCCCTTCGGCTTCAACAAGCCCATCGTGCACGGCATGTATTCCGCCTCCCGCGCCTACTCCGCAACCGGGGTCGGCAACAACGGTCCGCGGGATTGGTTCGTCGAGTTTGAAGCTCCCGTGTCCCTGCCCGGCACAGTCCAGTTCGCAACCTCGCGAGAGGACGGACGTGTCTCCTACGAGGGGTGGCGAGCAGCAAAGGGGGATAAACCCGCTCGCCGGCACTTCAATGGGTACATTGCACATCAATAGAACCATCGAACTTTACTCCAATTTGGCCAATTCTTGACCAATGCGACGGAATATCTGGTTAGATAGGTGGCGTGATGAGACTTGGGGTTGCGGTAGCGGTGCTGCTGCTGGCCGGTTGTGCGGCCACAGACGATCCGTACGTTCCCCCGCGTCCCAGCACGTCGCCTTCTTCAGAGGGCCCGGTCCTCATCGAGACCGGCCCCAGCAATAAGGAGATCTTTGCAAACATCGAGCGGGCCGAGGACGCTGTTGATGGCGTCGCCGTGGCTGTTCAGACCCGTCTCAATTCCTACGTTGTAACAGTTGCAACGGCCGAAGACATCTACGAAGTCACCATCGTCGGTGACGGCATCATCACCAACCTGGTGACGGAACGTAGCGATGACAACGAGGCAAACGGCGTCGAGCAGGTCGTGACGCTCGCGGATGCTATCGATGCTGCCGCGGTGATCGTTCCTGGTCGCGTCGAGGCCGCAACCATCAGCTTCCTCGCCGACGAGGATGATCCGGTCTTCCGTGTCACGATCGAGACCGACTCCGGAGTTGTCGTTGTGACGGTCGATGGTCACAGCGCTGACGTTCTCGGCACGGAGACTCTCGAGGAATCCGAAGAGTAACAGCGCGGCCGTGTCCCAGCTTGGGAAGGGTGTCGTGTTCATATCCAGCCGAGTTCTGCCGCAGCACAAACTTCCCGTGCTGACTTTGCACTGATGACGGGCTAACTCGCCTACCACGTGTGCCATTCGTCCCGGTTTTGTTTTGATACTTTGTCTATCCTGTCAACATGGGTGAAGACACTGATCAGAGCGGTAATCAGCCGGTTGACCTCCACGTTTGTCCCGTTCTCGATCGCGCGTACGGCTTGCTTGGCAAGCGGTGGATGGGGCTCATCGTTGACACACTCCGGCAGCGACCAGCTCACTTCAACGAGCTCGTGCACGCTTTGTCGATCTCCAAGCGTGTCCTTTCCGCACGCCTGAAGGAGCTGATGGAAATCGGTGTTGTGGCCCGCGAAGACGAGGGCGGAAACATCGAATACTCGCTCACGGAGTCGGGAGAGATGTTGGCGGGGTCCATGGATGCCATGCGGGAGTGGGCAATCAAATACCTCCTGCCGCCTAAGAAGTAGGAAACGATTCGCTACACTAATGCCTGAATGGAGCGATCCATTCAGGCGCCTTTGCGTCGATCACGGTGGTGGCAGCGCCGGATCAGTCCCCTTCACGTCTTCTTACGTTTCTTGAGGTCTGCATGTCTGCCCGATTTGTACCCGTCCGCCGCGGCCACTTCGACACCCTTGTCGTCCTGTTTGTGTCCTTCCTCCTGCTGTCCAACATTGGCGCAACCAAGCTCATCGAGATCAACCTTTTGGGTGGCACGTTTGTGTTCGATGGTGGGGCGATCCTCTTCCCGCTCACCTACATCATTGGTGACGTGCTCTCCGAGGTGTATGGGTTCAAGGCCGCACGCAAGGCCATCCTGCTCGGCATGTTCGTTTCGATCATGGCCTCAGCCGTGTTCTATCTCGTTCAGATCGCACCGCCCGCAGCCGACTACGCGAACCAGGCCGCCTTCGAGACCGTCCTCGGCTTCGTCCCCCGCATCGTCGCGGCCTCCGTTTGCGGCTACGTCGTTGGTCAGCTTCTCAACTCGTGGGTTCTGGTCAAGCTGAAGGAACGCTACGGCGAGAAGAACCTGTGGGTCCGCCTGCTCGGTTCCACCGTTGTTGGCGAGGCCGCCGACACCATCATCTTCTGCCTCGTTGCCTGGGTCGGTGTCATGCCGATGTCCACCATCCTCAACCTCATGATCGTGGGTTACCTGTACAAGGTCGCGCTCGAGTTTGCTCTCCTGCCCGTCACGTATCGAGTAGTCTCCATCGTGAAGAAGCATGAACCGGAGTACGAGGAGATCACGTGAGTTTCACAGTCGGAACGAGACTTGATGGTCAGGGGCGTACGGGAGTCATCCACACGCCCCACGGGGACATCCAAACTCCCGCCTTCATCCCCGTTGGAACGAAGGCAACCGTCAAGGCCGTTCTACCCGAGTCGATCAAGGACGTTGGGGCGCAGGCCGTTCTCGCCAACGCCTACCACCTCTTCCTTCAACCCGGATCGGATGTTGTGGACGAGGGGGGTGGGCTCGGAAAGTTCATGAACTGGCCCGGCCCCAGCTACACCGACTCGGGCGGCTTCCAGGTCATGAGCCTCGGAACCGGTTACAAGAAGGTCCTGTCGGAGCAGTTCGCCGGCACTGGTCAGAAGGGTCGCGACGGTAGCGACTTGGAGGTGGCGGAGAACAAGATCCGCCGAGCACACATTGACGACGATGGCGTGACGTTCCGTTCCCACCTCGATGGCACCAA
This sequence comes from Flaviflexus sp., assembly GCF_041440645.1. Classification (GTDB taxonomy): domain Bacteria; phylum Actinomycetota; class Actinomycetes; order Actinomycetales; family Actinomycetaceae; genus Flaviflexus. The sequence goes on from NZ_JASDVN010000027.1 coordinate 62,396, forward strand.
GCACAGGTTCACGTCCGAGGTGTCGATGCGGATCCAGCACGAACTCGGCGCCGACATCATCTTCGCCTTCGATGAGCTCACCACCCTCCTCAACTCCCGCACTTACCAGGAGGAGGCCCTCGAGAGGACCCGGCTGTGGGCGGAGCGTTGCCTCGTTGCGCACAAGAAGCTAACAGAGGAACGCACCCACCGCCCCTACCAGCAGCTCTTCGGTGTCATTCAGGGCGCCCAGTACGAGGACCTGCGCAGGAAGGCCGCCCGCGACCTGGGAACCATGGAAGTTGATGGTCAGATGTTCGATGGCTTCGGAATCGGTGGTGCACTCGAGAAGGAGAACCTCGGAACGATCGTGGGGTGGGTGAGTGAAGAATTGCCTGAGAACAAGGCCCGTCACCTCCTCGGCATCTCCGAACCCGATGACCTGTTTGCTGCCGTCGAGGCCGGTGCCGACACCTTCGACTGCGTGAACCCGTCCAGGGTTGCTCGCAACGCCGCCATCTACTCTCCCGACGGCAGATTCAATGTCACCAGGTCCGAGTTCAGGCGGAACTTCACCCCACTTGTTGAGGGTTGTGAATGCTACACGTGCACGAACTACACGAAGGCCTACCTGCACCACACGTTCAAGGCGAAGGAGATGATCTCCTCCACCCTCGCAACGATCCACAACGAGTACTTCACGGTTCAGCTCGTTGACTCGATCCGCAGGTCGATCGAAGAGGGCACCTACGAGGAGTTCAAGGGCGAGACCCTCGGCAGGTTCTACGCCATGAAGTAGTGAGAAGTAGTCGTGCTACGACTCGGGTTGCTTAGGCGGTGACCGCCGAGCGGCTCTCACAGACAAACACAGTTGGGGCGGAGATTCACAGTCTCCGCCCCAACTCGTCTCTGACCTGGACTTATGTCATGGCCACGCGCGATCCGAGTCCACCCGGTTTAGTCCGTTCCTGACTCGCGTTTGTCACGAGCCGGGTGACCCCGGCTTGGTCGGTCTTTAGTCATTCCGGCGATAGTCGGTTGTGAGGATCCTTGTCTCGATGGGCCGGGATGCGCCTGCTGCGAGGAGGCATGTGGTGATGCCGATGGCGATGACAACGACGAGAAAGAGTCCGTTGTTCATGGAGACAAGGTCTCCCTGCGCGCTCATGACCAACATGTTCCCGACAAGCAGGCCGAGGGGAACTGAGACGCCGAGGGTGGTGAGGAGTGGTAGGAGAACCTGGCGGTACCGAGCTCCAGCGAACACGGACCTGGGGGTTCCCATGCGGGTGAGGGCGACTGTCTGTTCCGCCCTGTCGACCGTGAACGCGGCCTGATTGATGAGCGTCGACGTGGCCGCAACGAGCATGCCGATGGCGAGGGTGAGGAAGATGCCGGTCGCGACGTCCCTGATCTGAAGGTTGAATATCGGATCGTCGGGAACGTGGGGCAAGCCCACGGTGAAGGCGGCAATGAAGCCGATGAATGCCAGTCCGCCAACATTCCTCCACGCATCCCGCGGCTGCGCAATGAGGCGGCGGGCCGCCAGCAAGCTCGCTGGGTTCGAGGTACGGACGAGAGGGCGCGCAACGAGCTGGATCAGCATGGGACCAACGAGGCTGACTGTGAAGAGGACGAGCGCGATGAGTCCGCCGATGACGAGGAAACTCAGCATGTTCGACTTGAGGAGGTCGAATGACTGGACGGCGATGATGAAGACCGTGACAGCCAAGAAGAAAACAATGACCCGCCAGAACTGCAGTGCCTTCGGTGTTTCCCGCTTCGCAACACCGAGGGGGCTGATGACAACCCGGCTGAGTCCAAGGGTGGTCGACAGTGCCGAAAGCAGAAGAATGACGCCAATCATGGCAAGGGTCAGCCACCAGGGTCCCACCATCTCACCAGGAGACAGATACGCGCCGTGGAAGGACACGAACTGCCACAGCGGCAGCGTCAGTGCGAAGAGGGCGACCCCGAGGACGGAACCAACGAGGGTGAGGACAAGGGTTTCGATGACGGACATGAGGACGACCTCGCCGCCGGTCATGCCGATGAGTCGCAGGGAGGCGAGGCGCTTGGCGCGACCCGTGGCACCCAGGCGAGCCGCTCCAGCACCGAGGCTGAGAATCGGAACAACGAGGATGGCGCAGGCGATGATCGCGAACGTGACGTACATGCTCGAGATGTCCTCTGCCGTGTTGAAGTCGTAGGGGGAGCTATCGATGATTGCCTGTAGAGCTTCGGGTGGGTTGTGCCAGCGATCGACGAACATGGCGGTGCCGTTCGCAACCACGAGGGCAAGGAGTGTCGTGACGGCAAAGGCGATGACTGCCAGAACATCGAGTCCGGAACGGTTTGTTTTGATGCGGGAGAGGGCAAGGCGTGAGGAGAGACCAATCATCGTCCAACTCCCAGCTTGCGATCGTCGTGGATGATGGCGTCGCGGATCTCAACGAGACGATTGCACCACTTGGCCACCTCGAGATCGTGGGTGACGACAATGAGGGAGGCTCCCGACATCTGGCACACGGTCGTGAGGATCTGCATGACCTCGTGGCCGGTTGCCTGATCGAGTGCACCGGTTGGTTCGTCGGCAAAGACAACGCTGGGCTTGTGGACGAGGGCGCGAGCGATGGCTACGCGCTGCGCCTGTCCGCCCGACATCTCACCCGGCTTCCGGTTCCCCATGCCATCAAGCCCGAGCCTCTTGAGCCAATGCTCTGCTTCCTTGAGGGCGCGGCCACGCTTCCAGCCGTTCAGCAGGAGCGGGAAGGCGACGTTCTCGGCCGCGGTCAGCTCGTCGACGAGCTGACCGTCCTGGAAGACAAAGCCGAAGCGGTCCCGGCGCAGCTTGGAGCGTTCCGTGTCGCTCAGGCCGGTAACGTCGATGGGGCCGAGGTTGACGGTGCCGGAATCGGGGCGGAGAATCCCCGAGAGTGCGTGCAGGAGCGTGGACTTGCCGGAGCCGGAGGGACCCATGATGGCGACGGAGGATCCGGATTCGACGGTGATTGATACGTCGTTCAGGGCCCGCACAGGGCCGTAAGTCTTGACCAGGTGCGTTGCATTCAGTGTGTTCTTCATGGTCACTATTCCACTCGCCTTATCACGTGAGGAACATCCAGGACGGTTCCGTCATGGAGTAGAGCTAGCTCTACTGTCCTCATCACCTGTCCCCACTAGTATGGGTTCCATGTCTCCCCGCGTCCGCAACACGGCCATCATTATTGCCATTCTCGCAATCATTGGTGCCCAGCTCATCTTGGGGGACCCAACCACCGCGCTCCTAACCGCATTCGCTGTCATCCTCGCACTGGGCTACCAGTACCGTTCGAAGGCGGCGCGTGATGCTCGGGACGAGAGCCCCGAGAGCTACGCGAAGAACCTCGCCGACCTGCGCAGATCCCGCAGAGAGATCGTCGGGGCCTTCGAGATTGAGCGACGCAGGATCGAACGAGACCTGCACGATGGGGCGCAGCAGTACCTCGTGGCCGCGACGATGAAGATGGGGGAGGCGAGCCTGACCCTCGACCCGGTTTCGAACGAGGGAAGGTTGCTATCCGCGGCCCAGGACGATGCCTCGCGGGCCATGAAGGCATTGCGGGAGACGGTGCATGGCATCCATCCCCAGGTTCTGACCGACATGGGACTGGAGGCGGCCGTTCGCGACCTTGCGCGACGCTTTGAGGACGTTGAGGTGAGGTGCCCGCATCCGCTCCCGAGCCTGCCCCAGGGAGTCACAGCATCCGGCTACTTCTTTGTGTCGGAGGCGCTAACGAATGCAGCAAAGTACGGGGGACCCGCCGTTGTACTTCTTACTGTTGATGAGCATCTGCACGTGACCGTGACGGATCGGGGCGAGGGTGGCGCGGTCATTCGGCCGGGGCACGGGCTGTCTGGCATGAGGGAACGTCTCGCCGCGTTCGGTGGAGAACTGTTTGTGTCCAGCCCCCACGGGGGTCCCACGGAGGTGAGGGCAACCATGCCGCTCCTTCTCGACGTTGGTGAATCGGGGTACCTGTGAAGTTTGTTGTTGCCGATGACTCGGCTCTCCTGCGCGAAGGCATCGTTGGGCTCGTTGAACGGCAGGGCCACGAGGTACTAGCGGCGGTCGATGATGCTCCGAGCCTCGTCACTGCCGTGCGGGAGGCTATCGAAAACGGCAGTGTTCCGGACGTGGTCATTGCCGACGTGAGGATGCCACCGGGCATGAGAACCGACGGCCTCGATGCTGCGGCTGAGATCCGCGAGGACTACCCGGAATTGGGAATCATGATCCTCTCCCAGTACGTGGCACCCGCGTACGCTTCACGCTTCCTGACCGGCACGGGCGGCGGGTTTGGTTACCTGCTGAAGGATAGGGTCGCGAAGGTCGCTGATTTCCTCCGATCGCTCAGCATTGTGTCCGCAGGCGGGGTTGTCATCGATCCCGAGGTGGCAAGTCAGCTGGCACGAGCACGATCCGGTCCTCTCGATAGCCTGACGGAACGTGAGAGGGAGGTCCTCGCCCTCACGGCAGAGGGGCTGTCGAACAGCCAGATCTCCGAGAAGCTCTTCCTCTCCGCGGGTGCCGTCTCAAAGTACGTGGCAGCCGTGTTCCTCAAACTGGGATTGCCCGTGGGAGAGGAGAATAGGCGCGTGCGAGCGGTCCTTACCTATCTCACGTCCACAAGCTGAGTGAATTCGTCATCAACACGGGCCAACGCACCGTCTCGGCCTGATTCTCAGAACGTATTGCCCATGGTGGGTTGCGCGCCGATCTGAAGGTGCTGCCAACCTACTTGTGATCACTCACTGAGCGCCGGGGGAAGTGACCAGGTGGTCTCTCCCGCTTGCTCGACTCGAGCAGATCTCTCCTCGAGGTCGAGGATCACGGTGATGGAATTGGTGTCGTCGTGGGTCGTGTATGTGAATGTCGTGTTGGTGAGCTCAAGCTTGTCGGTGCGAGCATGCTTCAACCAGGGGTGTTCGCGGCGGAAGTTCGCACCCCAGCGGTACATGTTGAGCAGGGGGAGCGACTCATCCTTGATGGCGTCGGTAGGCGTGGCTGGTAGCTCGGGACGCAGCGGATCATCAGCCTCGTAGCCTTCGCCCTTGACTCCGAGCCATCCGAACTCGTCACCGTAGTAGATCGAGGGGATTCCCGGTGTGGTGAAGAGGATGAGGGCGGCGACAGCCGCCTTCGACTGCCCCAGTGTTGAGGTGATGCGTTCGACGTCGTGGTTGCCGATAAAGGTGTTGGGTGAGAACGATTCGAGGAACGCGTCGTGACGCTGCAGCGACCAGTCGAGTTCGAAGAAGTTCTCCTCCTTCAGGCTCGACCAGATGGCCTTCCACAGCTCGTACTGGGTGACAGAATCCAGCCGATCCGGTCCCGTGAACGACGGGTAGTCACCGTGAATGACCTCCCCAAGGAACCATGCCTCCGGGTACTTTTCCTTGATGGGAGGGAGGATCTTTGCCCACACCTCGGGGTTGATCCGGTAGGCCGCGTCCATCCGCCACCCCATGACCCCGCGATCAAGCCAGTGGGTGATGACGTTGGAGATGTAGTCGAGGACAACGGAGTCCGTGTGGTCCAGCTCGAGGAGGGCACCGTGGCCCTCGAACACGGCCGGGCTACCATCCTCGTTCCTGATGACGTGTTCTTCGAGGGGGTGGCCCTTGGCGACGTGGTTGAAAACGCCGTCGAGGATGATGCCGAGTCCGCGTTCACCAGCCTCGCCAATGAACTGATCGAAGTCATCGTCGGTGCCGAGGCGAGGGTCGAGACTGAAGTGATCGGTTGTGTCGTATCCGTGGGACACGGAGGTGAAGATGGGTCCGAGAAGGAGCATGTCGGACAGGCTTGTGGCGTGGTCGAGCCAGGGAACAAGCTTGAGGATCCGGTGCTCCTCCATCCCGGGATCTGTCCAATCACGGATTGGGGCTCCTGTCGCGCCAAGTGGGTATGTGTGCCAAAGCGTGTCCATGGTATCCATTATCCCCTATCTCTAAAGAGTTAGGGCTCTCACTTCATGTTTGAGTACTACACCTGCAAGTTTGTGTGCACTAGACTGACGTCGTGGTAAAAGGGGGAGCCGTGCGGAAAAGTATCGGATGTATTGCCGTGGCAATGGTACTTGCCTTGCCGGCATGCGGTGCCGTGTCGGCAGCTCCCTCAGGGGAGAGCGCAGTCAGGCAAACACTACCGACTGATGGATCCGAGCTTGGTACTTCGGAGAGTGCGACCACGGCTGAGGGCGATAGTCTGACGGTCGAATCCGCTCCCACCATTGCGGACACGACCGACCCCGTCAACGTTGAGGATGTCATTCCGCCCGCGGAGCAGATTCCGGCGGAGGCCATGGCGGTGGATGGTTCCATGACTGTCGCACTACCCGACGATTGGCGTTACGCGGAGGAAATCGAAACCCCATACTCGGTGTTTGCGTGGACGAAGGTTGATGCCACACAGAACATGTCCGTGGCACCGCTCGGACCCTGGGTGCAGATCGGTAATCCCGAGAACTACCTGCAGAGCCTGATTGACGCTGGCAACCTCGGGGATGCCACCGCCACCTATCAGGGTGATGCCACGATCGACGGCTACGACGGTTTCTGGGTAGCGGTTGAGGGCCCCGGGTACGTTGCCAACATTTACTACATCAACGTTGATGGCGGGATCAAGGAGATCACTGTCAACGCACTTCATGCTCAAGGTCTGGCAGAAGCCGACGGATTGGTGCACACAATTGACTTCCTTTAAGCGCGCAGCAGCCCTGTCTGCGATCCTCGTCGTTTCCGCATGTGGAAACGTTTCGAACGATGAAGCGGAGCAGACGGAGACCGGCCAGATTCAGTCCGAGACTCTCGAGTCCGACCTCTCCACCGAAGAGGCCGCTGACTACTCGGTCAGCATCGATGTTCCTTCCGACTGGTACGAGTCCGACAAGGCCGGATTTGACTACCAGTACCTGTGGGATGGAAACGACTGGGACGACATTCTCGCGCAGGACTTCAATGACCAGTCCTATGACTTCACCGGTGACTTCTTCCGCGATCTTCTTGAAAGCAATCTGCCTGACGCCGAGTCGATCACGGTCCGTGACGACAGCGCCGAGCTCGGTGGCTACCCCGCGATCATCATCGACGTCACCTACACGACCGACTCCTACACGTCACTGACCTACGTCGATGTGGACGGGCACCTGTGGGAGTTCACCGTCAACGCACAGACCCAGGAAGGCATTGAACGCGGCGAGGACATCAACGACACCGCCACTTTCACGCCGTAGATTTGCGCCGTGGCCCCGCGCGGGGCATGGCATAGACAAACCTTGAGGGGAGCAGGTCACCTGCTCCCCTCAACATCTCTCAAGATCTGCCGATCTGTGCTGTGCCGGATTGGACCGGGCTTCACCGGCACCGGGGACTAGTCCCGGGCCGCCTCGTCAGCCAGAGCGATCAGCAGAGTGCCTCGCGCGTGAACCATCTTGCCTACGTTCCTTGTTTTCTTGGAAGTCAGGCTTCTCTTCTGCCAGGGATGAAGAGTCACTGGAGACCAAAGCGGATTCCGAAGCGGGTGCGACCGCTGGTGTGGTCGCGGCGTCGACTGTGGGCTGTTTCTTCGGCGCTGGCTTGCGGCGCGGCCAGGGCAGCTCGAAAAAGAGCCACTTGAGAGGCGGGATCCAGCGACAGACGTAGACAGCGATCGTGGGAACGATGAGGCCGAGGGCCATGAGGGCGTAGAAGTGTCCGATGCCCCAGTCCGTGCGCCACCCGAACCACCAGCTGTAGCCGAGGAACATCGGGTAGTGCATGACGTAGTAGTAGAGGGAGTTCCGGCCAATGAACTCAATCGGCTTCGTGATCCACGACGACTTGATGTAGGAGGCGTAGGCGACGACAAGCAAGGTGAAGGCGATCGGACCCCAAATGTATTCGGGACGGTACCTCACGGCCGTGATTCGCTCGACGTAAAGGTAGATCGGTATGAGGGCAAGGACGATGAGAACGAGAGTGACTGGTGGTTTCCGAAGGAAATTGATGAACGCTTTCAGGTGGTCCATGATGAGTGCCCCAAGGAAGAAGAACACCATGAGGAATCCCCAACGCAGATCGATTTGATCGGGGTCGGGAACAAAGGCGACCTGGTATGCGCCGAGGCCAAGGCCGACGAAGATGCCTACCCACAGGGGCAAGCGAAGCCACACAAGGATCTGGGCGAAGATGTAGTAGAAGAACAGATTCCTCAGGTACCACAGCGGCGTCAGGTTCGGGTTGTCGGGTTGGAGGATCTCCATCGGGATCTGATCCAGGGTGGCGACGTCGTGAATCCACAGGACCACGAAGAAGAGCGCCATCCACACGGCATAGGGCCACGCCAGTTTCGTGAACTTACCGGGCAGGAAGCTCTTCCAACCACGCCTAATCGACCGAGGCACGAGCATGCCGGACAGGAACATGAGCATCGGCATGCGCAGCAGCACAAGTACGCGGTTGGATGTGATCATCCAATCCGGGCTTTCAAACAACGATTCTTGGCGGCCGATAGCTTCAGCGTGACCGTAGATGACTGCGATGATGGCGATACCCCTCACCACATCCATCCAGATTGCACGTTGTCTGACCGTACTGGCTTTCTTCACCTCTTGAGACACCACGTCAGACTATCAACGAGGTATCTGTTAAGTGGCGGAATGTTGCCAATACCTCGGGTCAGGCGTGCTTTTTCGTCAGTGCCTTCTCGACCTTGACCTGTACCTTCGGGTTCTTCAGAGCTTGCGCAAAGTCGGCAGCCTCAGCGTCCAGGACGGCGGACATCGACTTCAGGAGGGACTTCCGATTCGGGGCCTTGAGCTCCTTGAGTGCCTTCTTCACGGCCTTCGGATCGATACGTTCGATGGTCGCGTCAACCAAGCCCAGCTTCTGTGCCTTGCCGACGCCGATGAGTTCGGCGTTCTTGATCATCTCGTCGGCAGCCTTATCACCAATCCGGTGCCGCAGCAGTTCCCGGGTGCCGAAGTCAGTGGGCAGTCCCAGCTTTGCGTAGGCCGTGCTGTAGCGGGCGCGAGCGGTTGCCAGCTGAATGTCGCAGGCAAGGGCGATACCGATTCCGGCACCGGCACAAACACCGTCGATGAGAGCAACGGTTGTGGCGTTTGAGAACAGAATGTCCTCAACGAGGTTCCCGCCCTCGCGGATGATTGCCTCCACACCCAACTTGTCAGTCTCGGCCTGTTTCGCGAGAGCGGAAACAGTCTCCAACTGGCCTCCGGAGGAAAATGCTCCGTTGCGTCCCGTGAGGATCAGGTACTTGGTCTTCACGGCTTCGATCTGTTCGGCAAGCGCGCGTACGAACTCTGGATCCAGAGCATTCAGATTCGACGGATCATCAAGGACAATCCACGTCTGATTCTTGTCGATGAATGCGGAGACCCGAGGATCACTTGAAGAGGGCGGTTCCTTCACATTCACAGAATAGCGGTAAACCGGCCACGACATGGACGCGGTTAGTTTCCGTGCAGTTCATCTTCACCCGCCTGAGCACGAAGTTCACATAATCAGGGAACGTGTGCGAGGAAAATAACTCATGTGTGGGTGGCAGGAGAGCCGCAACTCGGGTCAGGCTGGGTGCCGGCTTTCGTGCCAGCAAGTGTGCGGGGCCGCTGTGAGCAGGGTGCCGGACTGCTCGTGTCAGCATGGTGCCAAACCGCTCGTGTCGGTCGTGCGAGTCTTTGTTCGTGGCACAAACAAGCCCAAGAAAGGCAGCCTTGAGGGATGCCACCGACTCCGATTAGAACGGGAGGTCGGAGATGGCGGGAATGCCGGGCAGGGAGGTTGCCGATCGGACCCCGTCGATGACCGCGAGGCGAACGGCCTCCGCGGCGAGGAAACAGACGGCATTGACGTGGGCTTCGACGTTTCCGGTCGACACGGCAAAGAGGGTATCCCCGTCGTCCATCGTGTGGAGCGGGCGAATCGCACGAGCAAGACCGTCGTGGGCGGCAGAGGCAACCTTGTTGGCCTGAGCCTTCGTCAAAGAAGCATTGGTCGCCACGATCCCGATCGTCGTGTTCGTCATACCCACGGTTGCCCCAAGGTAGCTCTCGGTCGGCAGGAAGCCCGACTCGTTGTGAGTGCCAGCGATCTTCGAATCACCGTCAAAGATGTCACCCAGGGCGTTGACGACCACGGCAGCGGATACGACAAGATCGCCCTCGCGGACAGCGGCCTGACCGAGACCGCCCTTCATGACTCCCGGGAAACCACGGTACTTGCCGACTGTGGCACCCGTTCCGGCACCAACGTTGCCGCGCTCGCGGTTATCTCCTGCCGCACGAACGGCTTCGCGACCAAGCTCAGCCGTGGGGCGGGTGCCACCGGAGACGGGAAGATCGAAGATCACGGCCGCGGGCACGATCGGAACAATGCCCATGCCGGTATCAAGTCCCACGCCCTGGTCCGCCAACTCCAACATCACACCGTCGGCAGCGGCAAGACCGAAGGCGGATCCGCCCGTGAGGACGAGAGTGTTGACCTGTTGGACTGCGGCGGTGGGATCCAGCAGGTCTGTTTCCCTCGTGCCGGGGGCGGAGCCCCGCACGTCAACGCCGGCGGTGCCGCCCTGATCGATGATGGCGACGGTGACACCGGTGCCGTTCGTGCTTGCATGACCCAACCTGAGGCCACCAGCGTCGACCAGTGCACCATTCTTCACAAGTTCCATGACACGACACTACCGCGGCTCTTGGGTGTGAGCGACTAGCGTAGGGAGGGTGAAGTTAGTGGAGAAGGTCGACCTGCCGGTGCAGGAGGCGCTGCCAAATCTTGGGGAAGCCATGGATGAGGCGGGTGCCGCCGTCCTGTCGGCACCTCCCGGCACGGGCAAGACAACCCTGGTGCCACCGTTCCTTGCGAACCGGACCAACGGAACAGTCATCGTTGCTCAGCCGAGGCGGATGGTGGCGAGGGCCGCAGCCCGCAGGCTCGCATCCCTCCTCCACGAGCCGGTCGGCAAGTCGGTGGGGTACTCGGTCCGTGGCGACACCAAGAGGTCGCGGGACACCAGGGTCGAGTTCGTGACCGCGGGTGTCCTCCTCAGGCGGATCTTGACGGAACCGGATCTGCCCGGGGTGGGAGCCGTGGTCCTCGACGAGGTGCACGAACGACACCTTGACTCCGACCTGGTCGCGGCGCTTCTCCTCGACGTTCGCGACCTCACGGGATTAAACCTGGTCGCCATGTCCGCCACTCTTTCCGCAGGCACGTGGGCCGAGTTGCTCGATGCTCCCGTCGTTGAGGCCCACGCCCGCATCCATCCGGTGGAGACCCTGTACCGTCCAGGACCGCAAGCCCTGGGGCCGAGGGGAGTGGAACGCGACTTCCTCCAACACGTTGCCGACGAGGCGATGCTGGCCGCAGGTGAAGAGGCGGGAAGCGTGCTCGTGTTCCTCCCCGGCAGGCGCGAGATAGAGACTGTGTCGACCATGATCGACCACCCACGTGTCCGCATCCTCCACGGTTCCGTGCCCGCCAAGGAGCAGGACGCGATCCTCACGGGAGACGGTGAACAACACATCGTTCTCTCCACGTCGATAGCGGAATCATCCCTCACGGTTCCCGGAGTGACCCGAGTTGTGGATTCGGGACTGTCGCGGGAGCCGCGCACGAACTATCGTTCAGGAGTCTCGGGACTCGTCACGGTTCCGGTCTCGAAGGCGAGTGCTGCGCAACGAGCGGGACGAGCGGGGCGCCTCGGCCCCGGCCAGGCCCGGATCCTCATGAGCAAGACCAGCTGGTCTCGCCTGGACGACCACCCGGAACCCGAGATCCGAACAGCCGACCTCACCGACTTCCTCCTGTCAGCACTGACGTGGGGCGATGTCGCTGACCTCAGGCTCCCGGACCGGCCTCCGGTCCCCGCCCTTGAGTCGGCCACAACGGTTCTCGAGAGACTGGGTTTGGCCTCCGATGGTGAGGTCACTGACCTGGGCAGGAAGGTCTCCCGGATCCCCGCGAATCCGCGGACCGCGACGGCCCTCCTGACTCTCAACGACGAGGTGGGGACCAAGGCGTGCACGGAGATCATCGCGCTCCTCGAAGAGGACCAAAATGTCCCAGGCGCAGACTTGGCGGCAGCGTGGCGGAGCATGCTCCGAAATGGCACCCGTTCGTGGAAGCATTCGGTTTCCCGCCTGGAACGACTCGTCCCGTACTCGAAAGGTGCGGGTCTGAGCATGGATGAGGCGATCGGTGAGGTCGTGGCGAGTGCCAACCCCGATCGGATTGCCGTCCTGCGCTCCGGTCGCTATCTCACCACCATGGGGTCCGGCGCGGTGCTCCCGAACGGGTCACCCCTCACGGGATCGGAATGGTTGGCGATCGCGGATATGACCGACATGGGACGAGCAGATGCTATGATCCGTTCCGCCATCCCCATCTCACCCTCCCTTGCCGCGGAGATGGGGGCGCGGGAAAGAGTCGAACACGAGGTATCGAACGGCCGGTTGAAGGCATGGAAGATCCGCAGCATCGGGGCGATCGAGCTGTCGCGAAAGCCGGCGCAGATCGACCCAGACCAGGGCAGAAAGGCGCTCATCGAGTACGTCACGGCAGACCTGTCTGTGCTCGGATGGTCAGATAGTGCGACCGTGCTCCGCGAGCGCCTCGACTTTCTTCACCGCACCCTCGGCGAACCTTGGCCTGATGTGTCCGATGGGACGCTCGGCGAGGGGCTTGAGGAATGGTTGGGGGTTGAACTGGAGCAGTGGGCAATGGGCAAGAAGATCCAGGCCGACGTGACCGATGCTCTGCGCAGACTCTTGCCCTGGCCGGAGGCACTCGAGCTGGACACGCTTGCGCCCTCCCGGATCCCCTCACCCGCTGGCGGCACGGTCCAGGTGCATTACGATAGCGAGAAGCCCTACGCTGCAATGAAGCTCCAGGAATGCTTTGGCTGGCAGGAGTCACCGACCCTTGCCGGAGGTGTGCGCCTCCAAATCCACCTGCTTTCGCCCGCGGGACGGCCCCTGGCTGTCACGGATGATCTGGCATCATTTTGGCGCGGCGCATACGCTCAAGTCAGGGCAGAGAACCGTGGACGGTACCCGAAGCATCCCTGGCCCGAGGACCCACTGACTGCCGAACCCACCCGCAAGACAAGGAGAAGGTCGTGAAAGAGCTGAAAGCCCTGAAGAAGCAGGCGGCCGACGCGGAGCGGGAGATGAGGGACTGGCTGGTTCGCGACGGCAAGCAGCCAACGAAGGTCGAGGTCCTTGGCCGAATCAACGGTCCCGGCGTCACGTTCTTTGCCATGCAGTTCCAGGTCCCCGAACACGACGGATGGCTCCTCGGTGTCGCCGGTGGCTACCTGGAAGACACACTCACCCTCACGGGTCACACGGTCTCGTCCTATCAACCCGTCACGGAGAACTTTGGTGAGGATGCGACCTCACTCATTGCGGCCATGGATCGCGCTCTCAGTAGTGGCGCCGTGGCAGAAGGCCGGGATGTGGCAGAGTACCTGTCTGCCACACTGCTGCTCACCCAACCGGCCCACCTGGAGCGCCTGCGAGCACTCCTCGGTGGTCGCGTTGAAGACGATGTTCTTTACGTCGGCAACTCCCGGATCACGACCGGACCGGAACTGGACAAGCTTGGCCCCATCGCCGAACGCGCCTACCTGTGGCCGGATGCGACGAACGCGGTCTCCCACCACACGGCACGGCTCGTCGTCGACACGGCAGGAACCGACCACCTGGCGCGAGCAGAGGAACACGCCCGCAGGGTCACTGAACTCATCGACTCCTCAGTCGTTGGCATCTCCGCCAACGGAACCCTGTACGAACCCGCCTTCTATCGGCAGGTAGTCGACACCACACCAGCCGGCACTCCGCCCGTCCTCGTTCTCGTGCAACTAGGACTCGCAAAACGCATGGGTAAGCTCCACGGCTTCACCGAGGGCCTCGCCGACATCGGGAAGGACGAGTTCCTTCTCGAGGGAGACAGTCCAGAAGAGCTACAGCGAGTCCTTCTCGAACTCGCCTCCCACATTCTCGTGACCGGAGCAGTCATCCCCGACGACACGAACCTCACCCTCTCCACGGGACAGGTCCTTCACCTCACCCGCAAGGGAAGCGGAGAGAACGCGGCACTGACCGGATCGCTCAAGGACAAGTAACTCAAGAGCAAGTACTCACGGATCTGTTCAAGCGCTCGCGGAAGTCGGTTCCAACTGGAGCGGTGCGTGACGTCCTAGCGGGTCATGAAGATGAGGCACTCTACGTGCGTGGTGTGCGGGAACATGTCAAAGAGCTGAGCCCGCTGCGCCGTGAATCCCATGATTTCCATGTCCCGCGCAGCGGACTCGAGGTTGCATGAGGAATAGAGGACGGTCTCAATAGTGGAATCGCGGATCCACTCCGCCATGTCCCCAATGCCCCTGCGCGGCGGATTTACCACGAGCAGGTCTGGCACGATGTCCTGCTCGCGCGCCCACTGGCCAGCATCCCCAGCGAGGAACATGGGCGGCCCACCCGCGGCGATGACTGCCTGCTCCGACAGCTCGACACCGGTGACGATGCGGCTTGATAAGGCCATGGCCTTCGCGAAACCACCGACACCGCAGTACAGATCCCAGATCGAGGTCGGATCGATCTCGTCCGCCCACGCGGCCGCTGTTGCGTACAGGACGCGGGTGATCTCGGTGTTGGTTTGGAAGAAGCCCTGGGGGCGCAGCTTGAGCTCAAGCGGACCCAGGCTCATGTCGAGAACCTCATCCCCGAACAGATGGATCTCTGTTTCTCCTTCGGGAAGGGCAACGTGCGTGGGTAGCAGGTTGACGCTCCCCACCTCCATCGGAATCTCGTTTGCCAACCAACCCAGATTGCTGGCGATGGTGGGGATCTGATCCTTAGTGCGAAGCACGAACCGGACCATGAGCTGTCCGGCGGGATTCGCGGTCACGATGATGGACTTCAGTTCCCCCGTGCGGTCCGGGATCGAGTAGGGGATCAGACCAGCGCGAGTAATGAACTCCGTCAGTGGCCCATGCGCCCTCGTAATAGCGCTGTCGTACAGCAGGCAGTCCCGAAGATCCTGACCCATCCCGTTCGTGATGATCCCAAGCGTTGGTTCATCTGTCGTTCCAGCAACAATGATCTTTGCCTTGTTGCGGAACCCAAACTCGGCACTCGCAACGGGAGGGAGCCATTCGGATGCGCTGAGTACTTCCTCTGCACGTGCCTGCTTGTTCGAAAGCTGAATGTCGTACGGCGTGGCAAGAAGGGTGCACGAACGGCACCTGTCCTCGTTGAAGTATCGACAGGGCGTCACAGGTTCACTCATTGCCACCCGCCAATCCTAACCCGGGGTGCAAGAGCGAAAGCTTTCGGGTAGCGATGAGGGAGGCCCGTGGGCCTCCCTCATACGAAGCAATACAGATAGACCTAAGAGCCGATCGAATTACTCTTCGATGTTCATGCGCTCGCGAACCTCGGGGTTCTCGTCGAGCCACTCGGCAACGGTTTCTGCCGTGGGGCGGTCGCTGTTCTCGTTGAGCGCGTAGTTCTCAACGTCGGACAGTTCCTCATCGGTCAGGGTGAAGTTACCAAGCATCTCGGCAACCTCGGGATGATCGGCGGCAAAGCCGTCGCGACCGTAGGAATGGATTTCCTCGATGTCACCGAATGCGCCCTCGGGATCCTCAAGATCACGGATGTCGTAAGCGCCGTAAGCCCAGTGCGGGGACCAGAGAGTTACAACAATGTCGCGTCCCTCGTTCATGGCGCCGTCGAGCTCAGCGAGCATGGCGGCGGTGGAGGAGATCTGGAAGTCCATGCCCTCAAGGCCGTAGGTCGGGATGACGTGGTCACGGGTGCGGGCGGTGATGCCGGCGCCACCGTCGATGCCGATGATCTCGTTGCCGAACTCATCGGCGTGCTCTGCGAGCTCCTCGATGGACTGAATATCAGAGTCAGCGTTGACGGCGAGAGCCAGCTTGGCCTCGTCATACCAGACTCCAAGATCCTCAATCTGATCGCCGTACTGCGCGATGTAGCTTTCGTGGGTGATGGGGAGCCATGCGTCCAGGAGCAGGTCCATGTCGCCCGTGGACAGACCGGTGAAGATAATACCGATCTCGCCGTCGGTCAGGGTCACGTCGTAACCCTGCTCCTCAAGGGCGATCTCCATCATGTGGGAGACAACAACACCCTCGTCCCAACCGGCGGGAACGCCGATGTTGAGTTCGCGGGCGACGGCTTCGCCGTTGCCGTTGCCTTCTGTTTCGTTGGTGGTGTCATCGCTGTCGCTACCGCATGCTGCGAGCAGAGTGGTGGCGAGGGCTGCGGTGAGGGCGATGCTCCTCTTCGATCGAGAAATCATGTGATTTCCTTTCTTGGTAGGTTGATCGTTCTTCCTGCGTTTATGAAAACTAGAGCTTGTCCTTGTGGCTGACGCCGAAGGACGCTGTGACGCGGTCAAGGTAGATGGCAAGCAGCACCACGGCGAGACCGGATTCGGCGCCGAGAGAGATGTTGACCGAGGTGACCGACGTGTAGACGTCGCGACCGAGACCACCCGCGCCGACCATGCCGGCGATGACGATCATCGACAGAGCCAGCATGATGACCTGGTTGATGCCACCCATGATGGTGGGGCGAGCGAGCGGAAGCTCGATCTGGCCGAGGATGCGAAGCGGGTGTGAACCGAAGGCGTGGGCTGCTTCCACGACCTCGCGGTCGACGCCACGGATGCCGAGTTCGGTGAAGCGAACGGCCGGTGCGATCGAGAACAGGATCGTTGCCACGATGCCGGGAACAACACCGATTCCGAACAGGACAACGAACGGGATCAGGTACACGAACGCGGGCATGGTCTGGAGGAAGTCAAGGATGGGTCGCACAATGGCGCTCACCCACTTGTTCTTTGCGGCCAAGATGCCGATCGGCACACCGATGACAATGGTGATGATCGAGGCGACAAGGACCAGGGCGAAGGAGGACATCGCGTTCTCCCACTGATTGACTCCGTAGATGATTGCGAAGCTGATGATCGCGAGAAGAGCCAGTTTCCAACCACTCGCGGCGAAAGCCACGACGGTCAGGAAGACAACGATTGTCCACCAGGGCAGTGCGTCGACGTCACCCTGCAGGCCTTCCTCGGCACCATGCGAGACCAGTAGCCACATGTCCATCGCGAACGCAACGGCCGCGCCGATGGCGACTGGAATGCCAATCGATTTGCCCTTCCAGGCGTAAACGCCTGCGGCGACGAGGACGAGGATGATCGCCGGAAGCCACCAGTCCCAGCCGAGGCCGCTACTATTCGTGACCCACGTGTCGAGCACGTAGGCAAGCAGGAACGTGCCTGCCGTGTAGGCACCAGCCTTCCAGCCCTTCCACAGCAGTGCCACCACGGTGAACACGACCGCGAGGGACAAGAGGTTCGGGGTGAGGAGGAAGTTGTTGAGGAAGCTGTACATCGGCTGAAGCAGGTCGTCAGCAATGAAGTTGAAGAAGCTGTTCAGGTTTGTTGTCAGCCAGTCGACTGCGTCCCTCGTCCATTCGCCAAGAGGGATCCTAAAGAGGAGACCGTCTGTCATTACTTGCCCTCCTCGGAAGCGTCGCCAGAAATGTCAGTTGTCAGTGGGGATTCGTCGGATGTTGCGCCCTGTTCGGCGACGGGATGGTCAGAGACCGGGTCGGAGGAGGGCGCGGATACGTGTTTCCCGGCTGATTGGTCTGCTGCCTCGTGCGGGCTGCGAGCAGACGAGGGGGTGGCCGCCGAAGCGGCACTCAAATCCACCGTCATGTCCTCGTCCTCGGTACCCAGTGCACGCAGCAGCGTCACGTTCGGAATCACGCCGAGGAGGCGATTGTCCTCGGACACAACCGGGATCGTTGCCTGCTCGTTAGCTGCCGGTGCGACAACCTGGTTGAGTGGCGTATCGGGACCGACACCGGGGTGCGAGGGGTGAATAAGATCGTCAATCGAGTTCAGGTGTGGGTTCTTGCGAAGTGCCGAAACGATCTCATCGGCGTAGATCGAGCCGTACAGGAATCGACCACCGTCAGTGACCCAGCCACCGACGGAGTCAACTTCCTCGAGCTTGCGCAGGATCACGTTCGGACCGTCGTTGCGGTAGAGGCGCTGGCGGGGCTTCACCATGATCGATGAGGCGGTGATGACGCGGGAGCGATCAACGTCCTGCACGAACCGTTCCACGTAGTCGCTCGACGGGTTCGTCAGAATCTCTTCTGCGGTACCGATCTGGTCGACGGAGCCGTTCCTCATGACCGCGATCCTGTTGCCAACGAACATGGCCTCGTTGAGGTCGTGGGTGATGAAGATGATGGTGCGGCGCTTCTTCTCCTGGATTTCCAGCAGAAGCTCCTGCATGTCCCGTCGGATCAGGGGATCGAGGGCGGAGAACGCCTCGTCCATGAGCAGAATCGGAGCATCAGCGGTCAGGGCGCGAGCCAGACCCACGCGCTGCTGCATGCCACCCGAAAGCTCCGACGGGTAGTTGTCTTCCCAGCCCTCTAGGCCGGTCGTCTTCAACGATTCCTTGGCGCGTTCGAGACGCTCCGCCTTGGCAACGCCAGCAATCTCCAACGGATATGCGGCGTTGTCGATGACCGTACGGTGGGGGAGAAGCGCGAAGTGCTGGAACACCATCGACATGGAAGAAGCCCGCAGTGCGCGGATCTTCTTGCTGTTCATGGCGGTGATTTCCTCATCGCCAATAAAGATCTTGCCGCCCGTGGCGGGGCCAAGGGCGTTCAGGGTGCGGAGCAGGGTGGACTTGCCGGAGCCGGATAGGCCCATGACAACGAAGATTTCTCCCGCTTCGACTTCAAAACTCACGTTATTAACGGCGACCGTGACGCCTTCGGGAAGCTCATCGCGGCTGGCTCCCTCTTGGAGCATGCGAGTGGCTTTAGAAGCTTCCCTTCCAAACACTTTGTAGACGTTCTCGCAACGGAGTCCCTTCATCTACTGTCCTTATCTATCTGCTACTAGTACTGCCGAAAAACTACGTAATTCTCAAAACACTGAAGTCGCGCAGTGAGCCCTGTCATAAAACGGCACAACTCTGCCGACTTCGACCACCTTCCACCATTAGGGACAGGCGTTCAAATAACAGATAGATAACGAAAATTTTCCTGAATCTTGACTAAACCGCGCCCTCAAGGCGTTCTGAGAGATTGGTTCAGGGGAAATCCAGATTGGAAGTGTGACCCATCTTATGCTCAATAATGCAAATTAAACGTATATATAACCAAAATATGCGAGTGGGTTGAAAAGTTTACGTCAGGCGGTAGGTCAAGTTTTGCGGAATTGAGTCCAGATTTCCGCACACCTTACAGAACCTGAAGAAACTCGTAAAGCATTATATGCAATTGTGACACAACTGTAATTGGCTGGAATGCTGACAAATAGCGCCTGCACCTTCCTTCTGTCGGGGCTACCGACGAGCGCAACCAGGTGTCCGCGCATCGCGACCATGCCCTCTCGCAGGAGGTGCCGAACGGTTCTTCGGCAGATGCTAGTGCCGGAGTCGACAGGGCGGTGGTTCAATCGTTTCTCGGGAGCACCTCTCTTCGCGAGCCGCTGTGCACTACACGTGGGAACCAACACGCTTTGTCCAACCAAATCGGCGCGCTCCACCGGGCTCAATCGAGCGTGGATCTTTGCGCGGAGTCTCAAGAAAACGTCGGACGAAAAGCAACCCGATGTGGCCAACCAAAACCCGAACGCTGGTACGAAGCAGTGTGACGATCACGTTTCCTTGGAAGAACAAGGAAAACAAGGCGTAGAACCAACGTGATATGTCCGTCCAAGTCTGTACGCCCGTGTGGCACCATTTCCATTGGGTCTCTAATAGACAAAAGCTGGGTCTTAAGACCAGCCTTTTCGTTGATGTGGCGTAGAAAAGTCGGGATCATTAGGGTGGTAGGGAAGAGACAGTCGTGGCCTAACGTGGGGACACTCCTTTTCCATTGTCTCTTTTGTCCTTTAGCTCAGTCCTTTTGTCTGCTGTCTTCGCTCGCAAAGATAGATGCCGCGAAAGGTCTGAAACGCTGCTGAAGGTGGGCGGGGAAAGGGGAAGCCCCGCACACTGTGCGGGGCTTCCTGTCTGCGCGCCCGGAGGGATTCGAACCCCCAACCTTCTGATCCGTAGTCAGATGCTCTATCCGTTGAGCTACGGGCGCATGTCGCTTGGACGTCATTTATTTTAACGCTCTTTTGGCTCCAAATGCGAGTTGCAGAAGCATGAAAGGCGTCACCCTTTGGGGGAGGGTCGCAACGAGACTAGCCGATCGCATCCAAACGATTGGCAAGCTTTGGGCGGACGGGGATGTCCCAGGTGCCGACGAGCTCCTCAACATCACCCTTGAACTGCCTCTTGAAGTGCAGCACACCGGCATCGGAGGCCTCATCGGTGAAGATACCCGTGATGCCGAAGGTGTTGTAGCGGTCAATGCCGTTCTCAGTTGCCCATTCGAGCATGGCGCGGTGGATGAGGTAGATGCCGTAGTACGACTGGTACTCGCGGTAGGAACCGGAGAGAAGGTAGACAAGCTCATTGGGGCACGCGATGTAGAAGGAGGCGGCGAGAACGATCTCGTCACCGGTCTCAGCCTGATGCTCCCGGGTTTCTTTGGCGCGGCGCTGTAGTACTCCGAGGCGGTCCTTGGCCTCGTTGCGGGCGGTGCGCTGCTTCTTTGCGAGGTTCTTGCCCTCGGTCTGAAGCGTTGCTTCCTGTTCGTCAATGCTCGCGATCTTGGCCTCGAGCTCGTTCGATTCCTTCTCGATACCCGCGAGGTAGTCGGGACAGTTGAGAACGGCAACGGGGGCGAACACCTTCTCGGGGCGGGCCTTCTTCAGCCCTCGGTAGAAGCTCATGGCCTGATCGGAGATCTCCTGCATGGCTGACCTGTCGGCGGTGTGGTGAAGAACGTCCTGGAGGATGTCGAACTCGTCCGCCTCGAGGAACTTCACCGTGACACCCGGTGTTCCCGCACGGTTGAATCCGGTGCGGACGACCTGACCCACGGACTTGTTGACCTCTGCGAAGCTCATTCCCGAGATGTTCTTCGTGTAGAAGAAGCGGGCCTGAATGTCGGCGGCGTCGTAGAACTCGCGGTTGATCCGAACCCCACCCAGCTCCACCATGGCCTTTTCGAAGGTATCTGCAACCGGGTTTGGTGCAACCGGCGTGATGTCCTCGTAGAACGTCTTGGCAAGAAGCGGATTGAAGCGGATGGAGAGAACGGTCTTGTCCTTCTTCACGAACTTGATGAGCTCCGTGAAGAAGAATTTCACGAGTTTGGTGTTTGAGAAGTCGATGGTGGGGCCGTAGGCAATGCTGATGCGTTTGAAGACCTTCTTCCACGGCTGGTAGCGCAGGAGAGCGGCCGCGATGATCTTCTCCTCACCATCAACGGTGTCGATCACTCCGACCTCAACGACATCCGTGCCCTCGGCACGGCGTTCGGCGGCATAGCCAGGAAGCTGTGGGAACAGGATTCTTTCCTGTTCGTAAGCGAACTGGCTGTAAGCGGACGTAGAAAGTCGAGTAAAACGCATGCCCCCATTATGCCTTCAGGAGGCGGAGCCGCCGCGAGGTTAGCAGGAACCTCTAAGGTGACATTCAGCGTTGGGATGTTTTGGTCATCTCAGAGTGCGCAGTGATATCTGCTTTCGTGGCTAGAAGGTGGTGTCCGACGGGGTTGGGTACGTGCGGACCAGGCTTCGTAGCTGATTGAAGTCAGCTGCGTAGCGGTAGGCGAACCGTTTGACGTTCGGATCCTTCCAGTACGAGAGCGGGTGCACAGCGGGACGCTTGAGGAGGAGCTTGATGAGGTGATTGCGGAGCTTCTTGTCTCGTACCCAGCGTCCGATTGTGATCGTGGGAACGAAGGCGTAGACGCCTTCCCTGTCGGCAACCCGCGGTTCGAGTTCCAAACCGTCGATGAAGTCGGCGACCATGGCGGCGGCAAGATTGACGCCCCCAACGGCCACGAAGTAGGAGCCGCGGCCCCAGCGGGGGTTCACGTCAAGGAGATACGGCTTGTTCGTGCGTGAATCGATCTTGATGTCGATGGAGAAGAAGCCACGCAGTCCCAGTTCAGCAATGACCTTCTCCGCCATGTCCCTCAACTCGTCGTTCTGGACGACGTGGATGATGCCGGCGTTGCCGATGAAGGACGTCTGGTGCAGGCCCAGGATCTGACGGCCCGTTGCGACTCCGGTGACGACGCCACGGGAATCGACGTAGCCGGACACAATCCAGGAATAGGTGTCGTCACCAACCACCATGTCCTGCACGAGCATGTGCCCCGCGAACCCGGCGTTCTTGATTGTCGTCAAGGTGTCGAGTGCGGAGGGGAGATCCTGTGCGGCGTAAGCCTTGCGCTGCCCGGGGAACTGAAGCTTTCCGTACTCCATGCCGCCCGCCTGCGGCTTGATCACGGCGGGGAAGGTGATGGTGGACAGAGCCGATTCCCACGTGTCGGGTTCGGTGGACAGCTCGAGATC
This sequence comes from Flaviflexus sp., assembly GCF_041440645.1. GTDB lineage: Bacteria > Actinomycetota > Actinomycetes > Actinomycetales > Actinomycetaceae > Flaviflexus. The sequence continues at coordinate 84,905 of NZ_JASDVN010000027.1, forward strand.
AACAGTTGTGACGGTTGGGAACCCGAGCTTCTCACACACGTCGTGAATGACGGCCTTGTTGGATGCCTTCTCAACAATGTCGGAGGGAGCGAGAGGAATGACGTAACCGGCCCTCTCGAGACGGTCCCGGTACCTGAGCGTCAGGTCAACGTCGCGGTCCATGAAGGGCATGAGAATGGGAGTGCGATCCGTGTCGGCGATCTTCTCCAGGGTCTCGATCATGAGCTCATCGTTGAGCGTCCCGCCCTTGCCAACATAGACGGGATCGATGATGTTGGAGTTTGAGATGGAGCCGCGGGACATTCCGGAGACGGTGACGGAGGTGCACCCAAACGCTTCATGAAACATGCGAGCACACGAGTAAGTTCCAACATCGGTGCCAAGCAGGACGGGCATGAGTTCCGGTCGCAAAGCGATAGTAGCCATATTGTGAGTTTGCCACAGCTCGCGACCGGGGTGGGGGACAGGCACGTGTTCGGTTGTGCTCATAAGGAAAAACCTAGGCTGAGCTGGAATCAGACGCTTACCATGGTGGAAGTTTCAACTACCGGAAAGAGTGAGCATGGCCGACCAGATGACAATTGACCTGTGGACCGACATCGTGTGTCCCTTCTGCTACATCGGCGAGGCCCGCCTGCGCCGCGCACTTGACGCGGAGGGCATCTCCGCCGACATCCGCTACCACTCCTTCGAGCTGGACCCGACCGTGACGGAACCCGTTGATGGTGTTGAGCACCTGTCTCGCAGCAAGGGTGCCGACCTTCAGCAGATCGCGCAGATGGAGGAGCAGCTGAAGGACATGGCGGAAGGTGAGGGCCTCACGTACGACACGCACCGCCTCATGGGTCCGACCGTGCCGGTTCACCGGATCGCACAGTACGCCAACCAGGTCAGCAACGAGCTGGGACTCACCTACCTCCGTACCGTCCAGACCGCGTACTTTGAGGGCAGGCTTGACCCGTTCGACACGGAAGCCATTCTCGATGTGGTGGAGCACGTTGGTCTTGATCGCGAGGGAGCCGAAGCCGCACTCACCAACGATGCCTACCTTGATGCTGTTCGACAGGATCAGCAGATTGCACGCCAGCTTGGTGTCAACGGCGTTCCCTACATCCTTCTCGACCGGAAGCTTGCCATTCCCGGTGCGGTCAGCTTCGAGCAGTTCCAGGGAGCCCTACGCCAGGTCCAGGAGATGGCATGAGCACCGGATTCGACGGTCTCGATCTCTCCAAGCTCATCACCCTCGACGCATCCGATGTCGACGTGTGCGGACCCGATGGCTGTGGTCCGCTCGGTGATGAATCGGTCGACACGGCAGTAGTCGAACTGCCGAGTGAGAAACGTTCGACTCCGGAGCAACTCGTCCAGGAAGACTAGGCACTTCTTGCGGCGTGCTGGCACGGTCAGCCGGTTACGCCCTGAGGTCACAGTGACTTGTGCTGAGGTTGTCGTGAACCGGTCAGTGAGTCCCGTCGACAAATGAGCGAAGCTGGTCGCCCTACGAAGTGACGAGAGAAGTCAAAAGAATCGAATACGAGGAGGGCGGGCGACCACTGGTCACCCGCCCTCTCCTTATGCTTGATGCTTCAGTTCGTTGACTCTAGAAGCCCATGCCACCCGGTTCGGGGAGCTTGGGGTTCTCGAGGAGCGGAGCATCGTCAGGATCGGATCCCTGATTGAACTGGGACATGTAGAGGCGGTAGTAGGCGCCTTCCTGGCGGAGCAGGCTGGCGTGATCGCCCTGTTCGACGATGGCACCCTCCTCCATCACCAAGATGATGTCTGCCTCGCGGATCGTCGAGAGCCTGTGGGCGATGACGAAGGAGGTGCGGTCGGAGCGCAGCGCGGCCATGGCCTGCTGGACGAGAACCTCGGTGCGGGTGTCGACCGACGATGTTGCCTCATCGAGGATGAGGAGGGCCGGCTGCGCGATGAAGGCGCGTGCGATCGTGATGAGCTGGCGTTCGCCGGCCGAGATGTTCTCGCCACCGTTCTCGATAACCGTGTCGTAGCCGTCGGGGAGGGAGTGCACGAAACGGTCCACGTAGGTTGCCTTCGCTGCCTCAGTCACTTCCTCATCCGTGGCATCCAGGCGACCGTAGCGAATGTTGTCCATGATGGTGCCGCCGAACAGCACAGCGTCCTGGAGCACCATGCCGATCTTCGAGCGGAGCTCACCGCGCTCCAGAAGGGACGTATCCACGCCGTCGAGACGGATCTGGCCGGACTGGATCTCGTAGAACCTCATGATGAGATTGACAAGAGTGGTCTTGCCAGCGCCCGTGGGTCCCACAATCGCGACAACCTGACCGGGTTCCGCCGTGAGGGACAGATCAGTGATGAGGGGCTTGTCGGGGCTGTAGGAGAACGCGACGTGATCGAATTCGATCTTGCTGCGGACCGGCTCGGTGAGCGTGGCGGGCTGGGGTCCCTGGGGGTCCAGGGTTCCGGCGGTCTGCTGCTCGGTGAGATCGGGTTCCTGCTCGTCAGCGTCGAGAAGTTCGAAGATGCGCTCCGCGGAGGCAACACCGGAGATCAGCATGTTGGCCATGCCGGCGACCTGGCCGAGGGGCTGGTTGAACTCGCGGGAGTACTGGATGAAGGCGGTGACGGCGCCGAGGGTCATCTGACCGTTGGCGACACGGAGCCCACCAACAACGGCGATACCGACGTAACCGAGGTAGTTCACCCACTGCATGATCGGCATGATCATGCCGGAGTAGAACTGGGCCTTGAAGGATGCCTCGTACAGTTCCTCGTTGCGTTCGCTGAAGCGCTCACCCATTTCGTCCTGACGGCCGAAAGTCGTGACCAGGTCGTGCCCGGTGAAGGACTCCTCGATGTGGCCGTTGAGGCGGCCCGTGTGGCGCCACTGGTCCGTGAACATCCGCTGCGACTTCGTGCCGATGATGCCGATGACGATGCCGGACAGGGGCAGGGCAATGAGCGCGATGAGGGCGAGCTGCCACGACAGCGAGAACATCATGATGATGATGCCGATGATCGTGAGGACCGAGTAGATGACGGACGTGAATGCCTGCTGCATGGCGTTCTGCACGTTGTCGACATCGTTGGTGGTGCGGGACAGAATGTCGCCACGGGAGTTCTTGTCGAAGTAGGACAGGGGAAGGCGATTGACCTTCCGCTCAATGTCCTCCCTCAGGCGGAACACCATGCGCATGACAACGTCGTTGAGGATGCGGCCCTGGAGCCACATGAAGAACTGCGACACCACGTACATGCCGAGCACGATGAGGATGAGGCGGCCCAGTTCCGAGAAGTCGATGCCCGCACCCGGGGTGAAGTTCATGCCGGACAGCATGTCGACGTACTGGGTCTGACCGGCCGCAGCGAGTCCCTGAATGACCTCGTCACGCGTCAGGGTCGAGGGCATGTCGGAGGACACGAAGCCGGCGAAGATGACGTTCATGGCGTCACCCAGGATCGATGGAGCCCACACGCTGAGGACGACGGCGATGACCACCATGATGAACACGGCGGTGAGGGCTGCCTTTTCCGTGACGAAGCGACCAAGCAGTCGCATCGCGGAGGGCCAGAATGCCTTCGCCTTGCGCGGGGGAGCAACGTCTCCCCAGTCACCCATGTCAACAGAGTCCTGAAGCTCCGCGATTTCTTCCTCGGTCAGGGTGCCGGGACTCTTAGCGTTGTTATCGGCGCTCATGCGAGTTCCTCCTGGCTGATCTGAGAGTCAACGATCTGGCGGTAGGTATCGGAGGTGGCGAGAAGCTCCTCGTGTGTGCCCTGGGCGATGATCCGGCCCTCCTCGAGAACGAGAATCTGATCGGCCTCGGTAATGGTCGACACGCGCTGAGCGACGATGATAACGGTCGCTCCCTCCGTGTAGTCGTTCAGTGCGGCACGCAGGTTCGCATCCGTTGTCACGTCGAGCGCGGAGAACGAGTCATCGAAGAGATAGATGCGGGGCTTCGCGGTGAGGGCGCGTGCAATGCAGAGGCGCTGGCGCTGGCCACCCGACACGTTCGTGCCGCCCTGGGAGATCGCGGACTCGAGTCCGTGAGCCACATCGTCACCAGAACCGGTCGTCCGTTCCTTGACGAACTCGGTGGCCTGGGCGGTGTCGAGTGCCGCCCACATGTCCTCCTCGGTCGCGTTCGGTGCGCCAAAGGTCAGGTTGTCGGCAACCGTGCCTGAGAACAGGTATGGCTTCTGGGGAACGAGGCCAACGGTTTGGGTCAGGTTCTTGCGCGACTGATCCCGAACCGACACACCATCAATGAGGACGTCACCGGTGGTTGCGTCATAGAGGCGGGGAATGAGGTTGATGAGAGTGGACTTGCCGGAACCAGTCGAACCGATGATCGCGGTTGTCTTGCCGGGGCGGGCAATGAACGACACGTTGTCGATCACGGGGGACTCGGCGCCCGGGTAGGCGAACGACACGTTACGGAACTCGACCTCACCGGCCTGGTTCTCGGGAACAACAGGATTGCTGGGCTCAACGACCCTGATCTCGGTCTCCAGCACCTCACCAATGCGGCGGGCACAGATGATGGCGCGAGGGAAGATCATGAACATGAACGTGCCCATCATGACAGCCACAAGGATCTGCAGCAGGTACTGCATGAAGGCAGTCAGGGAACCAACGTCGACGAGATCCTGGTCGACGCGGTGACCACCGAACCACAGCACGGCGGCGGTGGCAAGATGAAGGATGATCGTGACGAGCGGACCCATGATGACAAACAGGCGGCCAATGCGGACGGAGATGTCGGTCAGGTGGGCGTTGGCGTCCGTGAACCTCTCGGTCTCGTGGCGCTCGCGGCGGAACGCACGAACAACGCGGATGCCCATGATCTGTTCACGCATGACACCATTGATCTTGTCGATCGCGTCCTGCATCTTCTGGAACTGCGGCATGAGGATCATCATGAGGATCGCGAGCATGACGAGCAGGATCGGAACCGAGGTCCACACGAGCCACGACAGGCCCGGATCCTCACGGATCGCCATGACAATGCCACCGATCGACATGATCGGCACCATGACAACAAAGTTCAGGGTCATGAGCAGAACCATCTGAACCTGCTGCACATCGTTCGTTGCGCGAGTAATAAGGGTCGGTGCTCCGAACTTTCCGATCTCCTCAGCAGAGAAGTCATCAACCTTGGAATACACGGCCCTGCGCAGGTCGCGGCCGACCGACATGGAGGCGCGGGCGCCGAACCACACGGCAAGGACAGCCGTGACGAGCTGGGCGAGGGCAACGGCGAGCATGATACCGCCGGTCTTCCAAATGTAATTGGTGTCGCCAGTGGCAACGCCGTGATCGATGATGTCAGCGTTCAGGCTAGGCAGATAAAGCGTTGCGAGGGTGGTCGCGGTTTGCAGAATCACCACGGCAACAACCTGCCAACGATATGGCCACAGGTAGTGCCGGATCAGCTTCCACAGCATGGGGCTCACTTCCGAAGTTGGTCAAGTCCTCGAGAATCGAAGAACGGTGCGGCCTGCGAGATGCGCTAGGCCAGCAAGATAAAGTACCACCCCGGGGTAACGGGGAGAAGAATAGGAATGCACGTCACACAGCAAGCATTCAGGTGACTCGCGATGGCCTTCACGCGAACAGGGAAGAGCCACTGGCGTGGCCGCCATCCCACACGCTACACCCAAGCCACGAACAACACGTCCCGAGAACTAAATTGGACTATCGCAGTTCATTGACGTTTTCTGTCTTGGGTCGCAAAGGACTAATCGGAACAGAACAAGCCGCCTACTACAACCGGGTACGGCGGAAGGTTAGGATTTGGGTAAGTGAGTGGGGGCAAGTAATGTCAGAAAGCTACCTGGGTTCAGAGGTTTACCTTGCGATACCTGAGCGGGGTCAGCAAGTCATGCCTCTCATGATCGGAGACCTCGCCGACGTGCGGGTCCTCGCCCGAGAACGCTTCGCGATGTTCGCACTATCCCCCGGCGGAGCCATTCACCCCATCCACGATCATCTGGATGTCGTCAAGGACTATCCCGAATGGCCCTCCCTCATGTTCCGAGGCATGTTCGTCGACCCCACGGTCATCCGCATCATCGAGGAACTACCCGACTGGTCCCTCTTCGGACCCCGCGGCAAATCCGTCGAGGACCTCATCGACCAGTACCTCTTCCTCGATGACCTGGGTAAGGACTCCTTCCACCAAGCCGAACAGGCCGGCAGGCTCGCTCTCCGTGAATACGCAGAAGACACCAGTCATGGTGTCCAGTTCATTGAAGAGATCTTTGAAGGAACCGTGTTCGGGGGCCGCTACGCGCTCGCGTGTAAAGCACTCTACTATCTCGCCAACTCCGCCAGCGTCTCGGGTCCCCTCGCTCTCGCGGCAGCCATCATCCTCCGTGACGGCCTGGGAGAAGAGGCCTACCAGCAGCTCGTCGAACCCTACCGAGAAGCCCACATTCCCTTCCTCGAGAACGTCGAATAGCTCCCGCAAGCCTTGTCGAGACTACCCACCTCCCTCATCGGGTTGAGGCATGGAGCCCGCTGTGCTGACGATACAATCAAGTCTGGTCTTTTGATCTGAAGCAAGGTGCTTGAGGGCGCTCGACGTTCCGAGTTCCCGGTGAACCCAGGGACAGCGCCCCGGATTCGGTTTTCACGTGAGTCAAAGATGAAAGGTTTCTCATTTTTGTCTCCTTTCCGCTTCATTTCCAGCCTTTTCAATAGAGGCATCAAGGAAGCCCGTAAGGGTAGGAATGAATCCGGCTGAGGAGACAGGATGTCACGCAAAATTTGGATCGCGACAGGTTCAATCGGTGTGCTCTCCATCGTTGCGGGAACGGGCATGGCGATTGGCGAGAACAATCAGCAGAACACCCCGGGACTGTACCGCGACAACACGACGAACCAGTCTGCGCAGTCGGCACGTTCAACCCAGTCGGCCACGTCCACCCCATCCGCGCAGACCACGGTCAGTGCGACCTCGACACCGTCTGCCCGCTCAACCTCGTCCGTAGTGAGCACAGTTTCGGTTGTCTCCGCGCCCTCGCCCGCACCGGCAGCGAACATTCTGCGCGCCTCAGCTCCGTCGGCGCCTTCCGCGCCGTCAGCCCCCTCGCCGGCCCCAGCTCGGGCGCAGCAACCTGCCCCGACGCAGCCTGCACCGGCTCCCGCACAGGCGAGGCCGAACCCTGCACCGGCACCGGCATCGGCTCCCGTGCCCGCTCCGGTCTACTCGGCGCCTTCCCCGGCGTCCCCGCCTTCACCGGCCTCGCCTCCGTCACCGCCGTCGGCTGACTCGGGTTGGTCGGCACCGTCGGCTGATAGCCCGTGATCCCCAGTTGGTGACGAGGTAAGTTCTGAACTCTAATCAGTAAGAGGCGCCGACAACCCCTCAGATTTAGACAAGTGTTGTGCCGAGCAGAGTGACCTGCCCGGCACAACACTTGTTTATAAGAGAGTCATTCGCTGCCGTGGTGTCGGGCCGAGATTGGGTGATTGTTCCTCACCTGCTCTTGGCCCGCACTTCGATCGTGAAGATGCTACTGCTCCATATCGCTGAGGTCGGCCTCCCACAGGCCGTAGGCGACCCCGGCGGGAGTGGCGGCATAGGTGAATCTGCCCATGTCCTCCATCTCAGTGAACTCCTCGACAACGGTGCCACCAGTCTCTTTCACGAGGGCCGCGGAGCGGTCGAGGTCGCTTGTGAGGAGCGAAACGAACCAGGTACCGCGAGTGTCCTCCGGGGTGCGGGGGAATGAGAAGCCGTAGGCGTCAGAACCGGACCCGGGAACCTGGATTGTCCAGTACTCGTCCCCGTGATTGACGACGTCGAGGCTGAAGCAGTCGGCGTAGAACTGTGCGGCTGCGGCGGGGTCTGGGCTCATGTGCTCAAACCAGAAGGGCGATCCCGGGACCATCATGATGCTGATGCCGGGGAAGGTGATGGGCTCCCACAGGCCGATCCACGCACCGAACGGGTCGATGAGCAGAGCCTGCTTGCCAAGAGTCATGACGGTGAGGATTTCTTCACCGTCGAATGTCTGCACCTCGGCACCATGCTGACGCATGCGTTCGAGAGCATCTTCAATATTGGAGACTTTCAGCCAAACATCTATGCCGTCTGGCTGGGACTCTTTAGCTGGGATTGGCCACACTCCACTGATTGGCTGTCCCGAGACGGAGGCGAGTGCGTACCCGTCCAAGTCCGGATCGCCTGGAGGTATTTCCCATCCAGCTGTTCTGCGAAAAAATTCGGTTCCGGAATCTAGGTCATTAAAGTTCACCTGCATCCAGCAGGGTGTTCCATCTGAAAATTCCATAGGACCTCCCAAGGTGAGACTCACGTTACAGCCAATGAGGTGGTGGGGATAGTGCTGAGGGGTCTTTGTGAAAAGGGAGTAGCAGGCGCCGGACGTGAGTGAATAGGTTTAGTGTCGTCGCGGACGTGTAGAGGTACCACGAGCAGGGAGAGTCCCTGCCCTCCCAACATGAGCGTCGGAAGGGCAGGGACCAATGGAACGCGTACCCAACCTCACTGGAGATTACAGCTAGACCGAGTCAACGCACCTTGTTTGAGCTGAGCATATTCCTCCTGGGTGATCGCGCCGCTGTCGAGCAACTGCTTGGCCTGTGCAATTTCACCAGCCGTTCCGCCCGCAACGGAGCGAATGTAATCGTCAGTGGCCGTCTTTGAATCAACCAGATGCTTCTCGGCCCGGGCACTCATTCCATTTCCGCGAACTATGAGGTAGACGAGGATCGTAATAAAGGGCAGGAATACCAGGAAGACAAGCCACAGAGCCTTGTATAAGCCCTTCAACTCTCGATCGCGGAAGAGGTCGCCAATGATCGCGATTAATGCCATGAGATAGGCGACAAAGACAAAGACAGTAAAGAGCCACCAGACGGTATCCCACAACGAGGACCAAGATGTTATTCGCATGATTAAACCTTCTGATTAAGGCATGCCGAAATGCGGCAACGGAGAGAGTGATAGAAGATGAATTAGGCGTCGCGCTCTTTTAGCGCGACGAGTGGGATGAGCCAAGCTCCGAACATCGTGACAACCCAGACGATTAACGTGGCGAGCACCCATGTCAGCGCACCTGAGATTGTCAGCCCGTCAGAAACTATCGAGGCAATCAGGAGCGCGAAGAACGTCGACAGGAGTCCCACACCACCGAGGAGTGCGGATGCGTGACGGTTCGCCATCATAAAAATAAACGGAGTCAGAATGCTCTGTGCTACTGCAAAAACGACGATCGCGGTGATCATGCCGGATGCTGTGAGTTGAAAATTCTCCAGGACGAGAGCGGCAACAAGAAGGCCGAGAGCGGCAGTGGCGAGGAAGATTGCCACGCGAATGAGGAATCGAGACATAACCCAAACTTTCTGTATGGGGAACTCCGGCTCGGAAGACACTCCAGCTCTAAAACTCTCATTTACAAGTAATAGTTCGTTCTGACTGTCGAGGATCAGAAGTCGCGAGTTCGCATGACTTGAGGGGTGCGGTAGACCGCGGGATCAGCGACTGTGGAACGCTGCTAAAGGTGATGGCGCATGTTTCCAACGACGAGTGCGAGGCACCAACGTTCGAGCAGAAAAGGTCAAGAGTTTCAAGCAACTCACTCTGTATCCTTCAGAATAGCCGAAAAAGTGAGCAATCTCGCCTCCCATTTTCAGACAACAGATATGTGCTGGATAGTCGTGAGAATGCGTCGTCACTGCGGGAGTGTTCCATTGGGAAGCGATGCGGTCGTATTTGCGGGCTATTGCTGTTCCTTCACGAAATAGGCGGCTATCAGTAGTTCGTTCGTGACCCGAAAACTCCTTGATGCTCTCGAGGCAACCGTGCGCTCTAGCGGCCCATCACACGCTCTACGACACATGACTAGCCGAGCGGACCTGCCGCATAGATGGCTCGTCAACACAGATCCCGGCTTTCGCCCGGCGGAACAAACCCCTCCCGAAAACATCGGGAGGGGCCATATGCGGAGACGGAGGGATTTGAACCCTCGAGGGGCTTAGCACCCCTACCTCCTTAGCAGGGAGGCGCACTCGACCTGACTATGCGACGTCTCCAAGTGCTTAAAGCTAACGCCACCTAGATTACAGGGCAATGAACACTATTGCTAATGAGCTCGCGATGAACCCGCACTCATGAAAGCCGGTTAAACCGTTGGGAAACGGGACCCTATAGGGCAGTTTGCTGGTGTCGGATTAAGGACTCTTTGGCGAAACTTGAGCATCAAACCAAGGAAAACTGTTTAGAGTGCGAAGGTGCGTTCCGAGCTTCGCACCGTCATTTCCAATCAAACAAGCACGCAAATGTGGTGAAAAACATAGCTCTAGACAAGGGTTATGTGAAGTGTCCCAGGTTTTGTTCCGTTTGAGTAGATGGGAAAATCTGGAATATGCC
>NZ_JASDVN010000028.1:0-18689 GCF_041440645.1 Flaviflexus sp.
CAAGGGTAATTTCAACAACTAACTACCCCTGCCACATAGTCTGACGCGCGACATTGAGGCGGAAGCCAGGTCAGCCGGTTACCGAAGCAGGTGCTCGCCATGCTCATTGCTGTGAGGTGTGGCTCCGCCCGCCGTACCGGTGGACGGAAAGCGTGAGGGCTGGACTATTCTCGAAGGGGAGTGGCAAGCCCCGGAAGGTCCGACGGACTTGGAAACGAGGCAGTGGCAATTCTTTGACGTTGCCTCGGGTGAACCACTCACGTACTGCTCGAGCTGAGCTGATATGCCCAGTTCGTCGCTGAAGAACTGTCTCTGAAGGAGATTCGTGAAGAACGATGTCAGTGTGACCTCCGAGGGGAGGGGTGCCGTTCTCGGTGTGGCAGGGCTGCGACTGTTAACCTCCGTGTTCATGGCCGCAGCTCTCGTGGCATTGGGTTCCGCCGCCGGCGATGCCATCGATGGTGCTGCACCATCGGGCTCAGCCTGGATAGTCGCACTTGTGGCTGGCCTGGGTGCAGCATTGTGTGCGTCACTGGAGATCACCTACGGTGGCAGGCAGGCGCGGGAAGAAGAACGGAGAATCCGCGGCAGGATCCTAGAGACGGTCTTCCGTTCGACAGAGCTCCCAAAGAACACGAAAGAGTTCCCCTCGGGGCGGCTGATCTCGATGATGACCGACAGTGTTGAGAGAGTCACCGAGTACCGCCAGGTCTACTTCGGATCCACCTTGGCATCCCTCGCAATCCCGATCCTCATCCTCGCCTACATTGCGATCGTCATTGATCCCATCATCGGCGTCGGCGGTCTTCTCGTGGTTCCGTTGGTACCCGCCGTCATCGGCCTGTTCTTCAAGATGTTCCGAAAGGTTTCGAGCAACTCGCGCGCGGAACGGGCGCGACTGACCAGCAACTATCTCGATGCTCTGCGGAACCTTGTCACGATCCGCCTGTATGGTGCGGGACCACGGATCGAAAAGAAGCTCCGTGACAATGGTGAGGCAAACCGTTCCGCCATCATGAAGCTCCTGGCCGGCAACCAGATCGTGATCATCGTGGTCGATGGCGTTGCCTCGCTCCTCATGATCTGCTGGCTGGTGTTCCTCACCGCGACCAGGCTGAGTAACGGCCAGATCGACGGAGGAGAGGCAGTCACGGTACTGCTGGTCCTAGCTCTTCTGCTTGAACCGTTCCGCCAGGTATCCGGCTTCTTCTACATCGGCATGGGAGGCAGAGCCGCGGAACGCTCAATCAAGCGCTACCTGAGCCTGCGACCGGATGCTCGGCAGGCCACGGCAACTGAGGTGGCGGAGGCAACCATTAAGTCTGATACCAATGACGCTGACGCTATCGCCGTCGACAGCGTGCGCTACGACTACGGGCGAGGTGAGGTCCTCCACGGCGTCTCGATGCATGTGAAAAAGGGCGAGACCGCTGCCCTCATCGGTGCCTCCGGCGCAGGCAAGTCCACACTCCTGTCCCTCCTGCGTGGTTCCCTTCCCCTCCAGGAAGGTGAGATCCTTCTCGATGGGAGGAATGTTGGTGATATGAGCGTGGGGGAAATCCGTGCTCTCACCGCCACTGTTTCCCAGAGCACGTGGCTGTTCACCGGAACAATTGCAAGCAACCTGAGATTCGCGAAGCCGGAAGCCACGGAGAAGGAGATGTGGGAGGCCCTTGAGCGAGCCAACGTCGCAAGCGAAGTTCGGAGCATGCCCCAGAGACTCCACACGGAGGTCGGCGAGGGCGGCTCCCTTCTCTCCGGAGGTCAGGTCCAGCGTATTGCGATCGCCCGTGCACTCCTCTCCGGCAGAAGCATCCTCCTGCTCGATGAACCCACCTCACATGTCGATGCCGAGTCCGAGGAGCGAATCATCGACGCAATCGAGGGACTGAAGGGAGATCTCACGATCCTTATCGTCACGCACCGCACGTCCCTGCTCCGGATCGCTGACAGCACCTGGGAGATGACAGAGGGAAGGCTCAAGGAAGTGCAGGGGAGGACGGCATGAGACCCACAACCATTGAGCTTTTGCGCTGGCTCTCCTCGATCACCCGTCCAGTCCACGGACCCCTGTTCCTCTCGACCCTGCTCCGCATCATCAAGCAGGTCTGCGATCTGCTCTTATTCGGCTTGGCTGGGTGGACGGTGATGGAGGTTGCGGGCGGCAGGTCCCTCGGACCCCTGTTCGCGCTCCTCATCCTCATCGCACTCGTCAAGGCTGCGGCCTACTACGGGGAGCAGTTCACCGGCCACTACGTGGCCTTCAAGGCACTCGAACTCCTCCGCGGGCACGCCTTCGCATCCCTGTGGCCGAAGGCCCCGGGCATCGTTGCGCGCTCGCGGTCGGGAGACCTCCTATCCTCGCTCACCAAAGACGTGGACCGCATCGAAGTCGTCTACGCACACACCGTGGCCCCGGTCATCTCCGCCATCATCGTCCCACCCCTGACGATCATCACCATCGGACTGGTCTTTGGTTGGCAGGTGGTTCTCATCCCGGCTGTCTGCGTAGCGGTATCTCTTCTCATCGTTCCCCTCATTGGCTTCCGTAGCTCAGGGGAGCGAGCCGACCAGGTTCTCTCCCTCCGCGGTGACATGAGCGCCCACGTGACCGACTCGGTCTTTGGAGTCGAGGATGTCGTGGGGTACGGCAGGGAACAGGATCGCCTCAGGGAGATGGGTGACACGGGGGAGAGGATCGCCTCGGCCTCCGTGAAGTCAGCAAGAGCCACCTCGGTCCGCCGCGGCATCAACACCTTCCTCAACATCGCGATCGTCACGTCGATCATTGCCGTCGGCATCGACCAGGGGATGGTCATGAGCGTCGTGTGTGCGCTCGCGGTTGGTTCGCTCCGACTCCTCGAAGGACCTCGGGGGATCGAAGAGGCAGCGGGCTCCCTCGACCGCTCACTGGCAGCCGCCCACAGGCTGTGGCAGGTGTGCCACATACCGGAGATGGTGAGCGATGGACCGACCGTCAAGGAACTGTCCGATTCCCCGACGATCACCTTCGACAACGTGAGCTACGCGTACCCGGAGGGGGAGGTGCCCGTGCTGAAGAACATCAGCCTCGACATTGAGCCGGGAAGACGCACTGTCTTTGTTGGTCCGTCCGGCTCGGGCAAGTCCACGACCGCCCAGCTACTGCTCCGGTTCGATGATCCGGATGAGGGTCAGATCCTCATCGACGGCCTCCCGCTCACGGAGCTAACGCTGGACTCCCTGCGGTCCCAGGTCGTGCTCGTGTCACAGCGTAGCCAGCTCCTCGATTCGACGATTGAGGAGAACCTCCGGCTCGGCAAGGTCGATGCAACCGAGGATGAGATCTGGGATGCCCTCCGCATCGCCCACATCGATGACGAGGTGAAGTCTATGCCTGCGGGGCTCAGGACCCGGGTCGGTCAGGACGGATCCAAGCTCTCCGGCGGTCAGGGTCAGCGCATCTGCCTCGCTCGCGCCCTCCTCACGAAACCGAAGGTGCTGATCCTCGACGAGTTCACGGCAAACCTCAACTCCGATCTCGAGAAGGCCATACGCGAAGAGATCCTTGAATCCCTCGGGGGCCTCACGATCATCGAGATCACGCACAGGCTCGACGACATCGACGGAAGTAAGGTCGTGACGTTCGAGAACGGAACCATCACCAACACGGTTCCCGGCAGCTAGAAGTCGCCACGTGAGTGAGGAGCGGACACCCTGTGCCCGCTCCTCACTCACGCTCTCGAATTACCTCTTACGTTGTTGTTCTTCTCCAGATTCTTTATTCAGCCAGATCCTCTGTTCAGTCGGTGTTCCTTGCTCGCTCGGATTGATGCTTGTGGCAAGAGGAATCGGCTGACTACTCGTTGCCCTCGAATACCCAGTCGGTGATCTCTGGCATGTCCTCCAGGTGTTCGACCGTGTACTCGTGGTGGCGCTCCAGCATCTTGTAGCACCAGCGCTTGAGATCGGCACCGCCACGAACCGTGCGCTTCGTGTTGTTGATGGCGTCGATGACGAGAGAGTAGCGGTCGACCTGGTTGCGAACAACCATGTCGAACGGGGTCGTGGTCGTCCCCTCCTCGCGGAAGCCGCGCACGTGGAAGCGGTCAACGTCGGGGCGTCCGTGGACGAGCTGGTGGATGACACCCGCGTAGCCGTGGAAGCAGAAGAGCACATCCTGCGTGTTAGTGAAGGTCTCGGCGAAGTCCTGATTGGACATGCCGGTGGGGTGGTCCTTCGGCCGGGACAGGGTCTGGAGGCGCACGACGTTGACGACGCGGACCTTGAGGTTCGGGAGCTTCTGACGCAGGATCTGGGCGGCGGCCACAGCCTCCATCGTCACCACGTCACCGGCGCAGGCAATGACGATGTCCGGATCCTCGGTCGAGTCCGGATCCTCGTTACCGGCCCAATCCCAGATGCCGAAGCCGCGACGACAGTGCACCTCGGCCTCGTCGGGGGTCAGCCACTGGAACTGGGGCTGCTTGTCCTGAACGATGACGTTGACACGGTTCTGGGTCTGGTACGAGTAGTTCGAGACCTCGAGCAGGCAGTTGGCGTCCGGCGGCAGGTAGGTGCGGACGATGTTGCCCCTCATGTTGACGATCGTGGAGAGCACGCCGGGACCCTGATGAGAGAAGCCGTTGTGGTCGTTACGCCAACAGGTCGACGACAGCAGGATATTGAGAGCCGGGACGGGCACGCGCCAGTCCAGTTCGATTGCCTCCTCCAGCCACTTCGTGTGCTGGATCGTCTGCGACACGGACACCATGCCGAATGCCTCGTAGGAGGCGAACAGGCCGTGGCGGCCCGTCAGGTTGTAGCCTTCAAGCCAGCCGTGCGTGTTGTGCTCCGACAGCACCTCCATGACCCTGCCCTCTGGCGAGATCTTGACGTCGTCATCATTGAGGGATTCCATGAACGCGCGATCCGAGACGTTGAAGACCGCACCCAGCCTGTTCGAGTTCGTTTCGTCCGGGCAGAACAGGCGGAACGTTGTCGGGTTGAGTCGGTAGATTTCTTCTAGGAAGTCACCGAGCTTGCGGGTGGATTCGTCGCGGAGCTTGCCGCGTTCGGACGGCTCGAAGTCGAGACCGAAGGACTTCCAGTCCGGCAGGTCGAGAGCCTGGTACTCACCACCGCCATTGCCGGCAGGGTTGGCCGACATGCGGTACTTGCCGATCGGGTTGATTGCCTTGACCAGATCCACGGGAGTCCCGTTCTCGTCGAACAGTTCTTCCGGGCGGTAGGAACGCAGCCAGTCCTCGAGGATCTTCAGGTGCTCGGGGTTCTCGCGAACTCCCGAGAGGGGAACCTGGTGGGCACGCCATGTGCCGGACACCTGGATGCCGTCAACGACGTCCGGTCCCGTCCATCCCTTCGGGGTGCGGAGAATGATCATGGGCCAGTGTGGGCGACCGCCGGCCTTGACGCCCTCGGTGCGTGCCTTGTTCTGGATGTTCACGATCTGTTCGTAGGCGGTGCCGAGAGCCTGTGCGAAACGGTGGTGCATGCCGGGGAGGTCGTCACCCTCGACAAAGATGACCTCGTAGCCGTGGCCCTCGTAGTACTTCTGGAGCTCCTCGGGATCCTTGCGCGCCTGAACCGTGGGGGAGGCAATCTTCGCGCCGTTCAAGTGCAGGATGGGAAGGACCGCGCCGTCGCGTGCCGGATTGAGGAAGGAGATGCCCTTCCAGGAGCCCTCGAGGGGAGCGGTCTCTGCTTCGCCGTCACCCACAACCGTGAGGGCGATGAGATCCGGGTTGTCGAAGACCGCGCCGAAGGCGTGGACGAGGGCGTAGCCGAGCTCGCCACCCTCGTTGATGGAACCGGGAGTAGTGACGGACGCGTGGGAGGGAATGCCGCCGGGTGCTGAGAAGCGACGGAACATCTTCTGCAAACCGTCGGCATCCTGCGTGATCTCTGGGAAGCACTCGGTGTACGTGTCCTCCAGGTACGTGGCTGCCACGATGGCGGGACCGCCGTGTCCGGGGCCGGTGATGTAGATCATCTCCTGGTCGGTGTGCTGGATAAGGCGGTTGGCGTGGGCGTACACAAATGACAGGCCGGGGGAGGTACCCCAGTGGCCAAGCAACCTCGGCTTGATGTCATCCGCAGTGAGTGGCTCGCGCAGGAGAGGATTGGACTTGAGGTAGATCTGTCCAACCGTTAGGTAGTTGTTGGCTCGCCACCACGCATCGAGAGACTTGACCTCGTGCTCGGTGGGATTCTTGATTGTGTCAAGAATTGCTTGCGATGTTTGCGGCATGATCTGGCCCTTCACAACGGTGATATTTACGAATTGTCGACTAAACGACTTCAGTAGAATCTACCGCTAATGTGACACCTCCCTCAATGGGTTAGCCTATGTTGCCACGAGTTCGTTAGGTCGTTGCCACCAAGAATTCACCAAACACCCAGGAATGGCGTGAGCAAAGTGGAAATCGTCGGGAGTGGCGCAGGTGTCGGTGGGAGCAATACAGGTTTCGGCGCGAGTGACACAGGCTTCAGTGCGAGCAACGCAAGATACGGTGCGAGGGACGTGGGAATGAGCGCGAGCGACGCAGGAGTTCAATTCAGTAGCAGACGTATCAAGGGTTCCGGGGCGGTCTCTGTCTCGCTCCGTGGCCGCATTTTTCGTCGTTTTGGACTGGAGTCGTAAAGTTAGGAAAGACCAAAAGGAGATGGTATGCCTACTTTGCGTTCAGCAACTTCGACTCAGGGCAGGAACTTTGCAGGGGCCAGGGCCCTGTGGCGCGCCACGGGCATGGGAGACGGTGACTTCGGCAAGCCGATTATTGCGGTCGCCAACTCGTTCACCCAGTTCGTTCCCGGCCACGTGCACCTGAAGGACATGGGGCAGCTCGTCATTTCTGCCATCGAAGAGGCCGGCGGCGTTGGCAAGGAATTCAACACGATCGCCGTCGACGATGGCATCGCCATGGGCCACGACGGCATGCTCTACTCGCTTCCGTCCCGCGAGATCATCGCGGACTCCGTTGAATACATGGTGAACGCGCACACTGCCGATGCTCTCGTCTGCATCTCCAACTGTGACAAGATCACCCCCGGCATGCTCATGGCAGCCATGCGCCTCAACATCCCCGTCGTTTTCGTATCGGGCGGACCCATGGAGGCCGGTAAGTCCATCGAGGGCGTCATCGACCACCCGGTCAACCTCGTTGACGCCATGAGTGGTGCGGCAGATGAGTCGATCAGCGACGCCGATCTCGCTCAGATCGAGAACGCGGCATGTCCGACCTGTGGTTCCTGTTCTGGCATGTTCACCGCGAACTCCATGAACTGCCTGACCGAGGCACTCGGTCTGTCACTTCCCGGCAACGGCTCGACCCTCGCCACCCACGCCTCCCGCAAGGAACTCTTCCTCGAGGCCGGCCGTACCATCGTGAACCTGGCCCGCCGCTACTACGAGGATGGGGACGAGTCCGTCCTGCCCCGCAACATCGCCACTCGCGACGCATTCTTCAACGCGATGACCATGGACGTGGCCATGGGTGGCTCGACCAACACGATCCTCCACATTCTCGCCACCGCCATTGAGGGCGAAGTCGACTTCACGCTCGAGGACATCGACGCGATCTCCCGTCAGGTTCCCTGCATCGCCAAGGTCGCACCGAACCATCCGGTGTTCCACATGGAGGACGTGCACCGTGCCGGTGGCATCCCCGCGATCCTGGGTGAGCTGTACCGTGCCGGCCTGCTCAAGGACTCCGTCCACTCGGTTCACTCCGATGACCTCAAGTCGTGGCTCGAGAAGTGGGACGTCCGCGGCCCCGCACCCGCACCCGAAGCTGTGGCGCTGTTCAAGGCCGCTCCTGGCGGTGTGCGCACCACCCAGGCCTTCTCGCAGGCCAACGAGTGGGAAGAACTCGACATCGATGGCGAGAAGGGCTGCATCCGTGCAGTCGAGCACGCCTACACGGAAGATGGTGGCCTTGCCGTCCTCAAGGGCAACATCGCCGAGGAAGGCGCCGTCATCAAGACCGCCGGCATCGACGAGGAACTCTTCCACTTCGAGGGACGTGCCCGCGTCGTCGACTCCCAGGAGGACGCCATTGAGCTCATCCTCTCCAAGTCCGTTGTCGACGGCGACGTCGTCGTCATCCGCTACGAGGGCCCCAAGGGCGGCCCCGGCATGCAGGAAATGCTATACCCCACCTCGTTCCTTAAGGGACTGGGTCTCGGCAAGACCTGCGCCCTCATCACCGACGGACGCTTCTCCGGCGGCACCTCCGGCATCTCCATTGGCCACATCTCGCCCGAGGCTGCAGCGGGTGGCGGCATCGGCCTGATCGAAGAGGGCGACCGCATCGTCCTCGACGTTCCCTCACGCTCACTGCAGCTCATGGTGGACGACTCGACCCTCG
Source organism: Flaviflexus sp. (assembly GCF_041440645.1). Classification (GTDB taxonomy): domain Bacteria; phylum Actinomycetota; class Actinomycetes; order Actinomycetales; family Actinomycetaceae; genus Flaviflexus. Next base: position 8,370 of record NZ_JASDVN010000028.1, read on the forward strand.
CACAGCGTCGCGCAGCCAAGGGCGCACTGCCCTGGAAGCCCGCCAAGGAACGCCCCCGCAAGGTCTCCAAGGCACTCAAGGCATACGCCCTACTGGCACGTTCGGCCACCTACGGCGGCGTCCGCAGCCTCGACGACTAACCAACACTCGAACTGGTCCGACTGCCAGCCACACAAGCCGACGGCAGCCGATACCACGGGCAGGTACCGCCGTGGTGGGCAACTGCTGGCGCGGCTGATGTGTCCTGGTGTAGCGGATCGCAAATGCAGGGTTGAACAACTGAATAAATTGGAGGACTAATCCAGGGTTCTTCAGGCTCGGGACGGCATGTGGGAATGCCACTGAGCCCTGAACGAGCTCGGGAGCCGGTCTAGGACTAAAGGGGACGGGAGGTGCAGTGCCCCTCCCGACCCCGTGCTTTATCCGGGGTACCTTCTTCGCAATCGGGACTCATGGCCCCACCAAAGAATGCTGGTCCAGGGGATACTGATGGTGGAAATCGCACAAATAAGGAGCATCCACAGGCATGAACAGTCTTCTTCAGTTCCTTGCAGACCAGCCGCTGATGACAGCGTTCTTGATCATCGGTATTGGCATGGCACTCGGCCACATCAAAATCAAGGGAGTTGGGCTCGGCGCCGCCGCCGTCCTCTTCCTCGCGATCGCTGTCGCCGCACTCGGTCAAGCAAACGGTATCGTCATCGAAATCCCGCACCTCATTGGATCCATGGGGCTCGTGCTCTTCGCGTTCGCAATCGGTAACAACGCGGGCGGCACATTCTTCCAATCCCTCAGGCAAGCAACCGGCCCCATCGTCACCATGGTGGTTCTCTTCATCCTTGCCGCAGTCGCAGCCTACTTCGTTGGCGTGTACGTGTTCGACATGGACACCGCCCTGATCGCAGGTACCTTCGCTGGTGCGCTCACGAACACTCCCGCGCTCGCGGCAGCGGGCGAATCCTCGGGAGATCCGGGCACCGCAACCGTTGGTTACGCGGTCGCCTACCTCTTCGGCGTGATCGGCATGATCATCGCCGCGAACGCGGCACTGCGCAAGTCGGCAGGCGATACGGATACGCCCTCGCCGGTCCGTCACGAGAACGTGCGCGTCGACAGGGACGACATGCCCACCGTTGGTGAGGTCATGGCCGAGGCGAGCACTCCAATCGAGTTCTCCCGCATCCGCCGAGGCGAAGAAGGCCCGATCTGGATTCCTGACGCTTCCGAGAAACTCCACAAGGGAGACCTTGTCACCCTCGTTGGCGAGGATGCCACGGTCGACGAGGTTACAAACCTCGTTGGGCACCCGTCCTCGCACTCGCTGCGCTCAGACCGCAGGCTCCTCGACTTCCGTCGCATCACGGTCTCCGAACCCAAGATGGTCGGTAAGACCATTGGTGAACTCGACGCCGTGCTCGCGGAGCGCTGGGGAGCGAAAATCTCCCGCGTACGCAGGGGCGATCAGGACATGCTCGCTATCCCGAACATCATGGTGGAGATGGGGGACAGGGTCCGCGTTGTTGGACCCACGACCAAGCTTAAGGAAATCTCGAGCTGGCTCGGTGACTCCTCGAAGGGCCTCACCGACATCAACCCCATCGCCCTCGGACTGGGACTAGGACTTGGCATCATGCTCGGCTCCATCAAGATCCCGGTTCCCGGTGGTGGCGACTTCAGCCTCGGCGCCGCAGCCGGCGTGCTTATTGTCGGCATCGTCATGGGTCGCCTCGGCAGGGTCGGCAACGTTGTGACGGCTCTCCCGAAGACAGCGAACCTCGTGATCTCCGAACTCGGCCTGCTCGTCTTCCTTGCTCAGGCGGGAACCAACGCTGGTGGCCAGATCGGTGAGGCATTCACCTCGGGTGCCTGGTGGCAGATCCTCATCCTCGGCGTCATCATCACGATGATCATGGCGGCAGGCCTCTACTTCGCGATGCGAGGCATCTTCAAGATGGGTGGTACGAAGCTTTCCGGTGTCCTGGCCGGTTCGCAAACCCAGCCTGCCGTCCTCGCCTTCGCCAACGGACGCTCCGGATCCGATCCGCGCGTTGCCCTCGGCTACGCCCTCGTCTATCCGGTCGCCATGGTCACGAAGATCCTCGTGGCCCACGTACTAGGGGGTTTGTAGAAGACTAGCCAATTCTGGCAGACTTCTACAGTGCTCCCCGGAACTCGATTTTGACAGGAAGATCGTGTCCCGGGGAGCACTTACTTGTCATAAAGTTCAGACAAATAAGAAAGTCTTAGAACGACAGTTTTCCGTGAAAATCAGCCGATTCCAGGGAATAAAGACGGCTTAAAACTGTCTCATAAGTTAATACTGTGCGCCAGTATATGAGATATGGCCGGATTAATTTGCTTCTGTGAGGCGGGTCCGGCTACTGTATAAACCATGGACATGAAACTTGTAGTTACCAGGCGCGCCACACCGGTTCGCTGAGGTTGTGTTGCGCGCCCCCTGTTCCGAAGCAGGGGGCTTTTTCATTGCCATACCGATCCACGTCTAGGAGGAATCATGGGGAAACCAGCATCCCCTGCAACACTCGCTGAAGCGAGTGCGTTGAAGGCGCAGAGCGACGGTGTTATTCACGAGAAGTCAACCGGTGCTCGGTCCATTATCCGTTCTCTGGAGGAGCTGGGCGTCGACACTGTATTCGGTCTCCCCGGCGGCGCCATCCTCCCGACTTACGATCCACTCTTGGACTCCCAGAAGGTCCGTCACATCCTCGTTCGTCACGAGCAGGGTGCGGGTCACGCAGCTGAGGGTTACGCGCACGCAACCGGCAAGGTCGGCGTCTGTATCGCCACCTCCGGCCCGGGCGCCACCAACCTGACGACCGCGATCCTCGATGCCTACATGGACTCGGTTCCCATGCTTGCCATCACCGGCCAGGTTGGTGCACCGCTCATTGGCACCGATGCGTTCCAGGAAGCAGACATCGTCGGCATCACCATGCCGATCTCCAAGCACTCGTTCCTTGTCACCGACGCCAAGGACATTCCCGCACGCATCGCCGAGGCCTACGAGCTGGCCCAGACCGGCCGTCCCGGCCCCGTCATCGTTGACATCGCCAAGTCCGCGCAGAACGCAGAAGTTGAGTTCGTGTGGCCGCCCGTGCGCGACCTCCCGGGTTACCGTCCCGTGACGAAGCCGAATGCTCGTCAGATCCGCGAGGCTGCCCGCCTCATCGCAACCGCAGAGAAGCCCGTGTTCTACCTCGGTGGTGGCGTTATCCGCGCTGGTGCTGCCGAGAAGGTGCGCGAGCTGGTGAAGATGACCGGCATCCCCGCCGTCACCACCCTCAACGCCATCGGTTCCCTCTCGGTGGAGGACCCCCACAACTTGGGCATGCCCGGCATGCACGGAACGGTTGCGGCCGTGGATGCTCTCCAGCGTTCCGACCTTCTCATCACTCTGGGTGCCCGCTTCGACGATCGTGTGACCGGCAACCTCGATTCGTTCGCACCGGACGCTCAGGTCATCCACGCGGACATCGACCCCGCCGAGATCGGCAAGAACCGTCACGCGGACGTGCCGATCGTGGGTGACGTTCTCGAGACAGCTCAGGAACTTATTGACGAGATGCCGGCCGCGTACCGCCAGTACGGTCAGCGCGACATCGCCGCGTGGTGGAAGCGCCTCAATCGAATGAGGGAGACCTACCCGCTTGGTTGGACCCCAACCGAGGACGGCTACATGGCTCCCCAGTACGTGCTCGAGCAACTCTCCGAGATTGCGGGCCCCGACGCCATCTACGTGGCTGGCGTTGGTCAGCACCAGATGTGGGCGTCCCAGTTCATCAAGTTTGAGAACCCGCGCACCTGGATCAACTCCGGTGGTGCCGGCACGATGGGCCTTTCGGTTCCCGCCGCCATGGGCGCCAAGGTGGCCTGCCCCGACAAGGTCGTGTGGGCCATTGACGGTGACGGCTGTTTCCAGATGACGAACCAGGAGCTCGCCACCTGCGTTATCAATGACATCCCGATCAAGGTTGCGGTTATCAACAACTCGTCCCTGGGCATGGTGCGCCAGTGGCAGACTCTGTTCTACAACGGCCGCTACTCCAATACCGATCTCGATACCGGTCACGGCACCCGTCGCGTTCCCGACTTCGTCAAGCTCGCCGATGCCTACGGTTGCGTTGGCCTGCGGTGCGAACGACCGGAGGATGTGGCCGACACGATCCGCCAGGCCATGGAGATCAACGACCGTCCGGTTGTCATTGACTTCCAGGTGTCTGCCGACGCCATGGTGTGGCCGATGGTGGCCGCGGGCGTCTCGAACGATGAAATTCAGTATGCTCGCGATCTTGCTCCCAACTGGGACGACGAAGAATAGAAGGACCCCATGAACACCAGACACACACTCTCCGTTCTCGTCGAAAACAAGCCGGGTGTCCTGACTCGCGTCGCCGCCCTGTTTGCTCGCCGAGCATTCAACATCGACTCGCTCGCGGTGGGTCCCACGGAAGATCCCGAGATCTCCCGCATCACCATCGTGGTCGACGCAGCTGAGGCGCCTCTCGAGCAGGTGACCAAGCAGCTGAATAAGCTTGTCAACGTCATCAAGATCGTGGCTCTGGAGCCCGAGACGTCGGTCCAGCGCGAGCTCCTTCTCGTCAAGGTGTCCGCAACGGACCAGAACCGTACCTCGGTTCTGCAGATCGTGGACATGTTCCGCGCTCACGTCGTTGACGTTGTGCCGGATGCTGTCACGATTGAAGCAACCGGATCCGCGGGTAAGGTGGAGGCGTTGCTGACGTCTCTCGCCCCCTACGGGATCAAAGAAATTGTCCAATCGGGTGCGGTCGCGATCTCTCGTGGCTCGCGCTCCCTATCCGAACGAGTGAGTGCCGAACGGGCACTCCGTCGCGCCTGAAATCAAGGAGATAACTGTGGCAGAAATTTACTATGACGACGATGCTGATCTGTCGATCATCCAGTCGAAGAAGGTAGCCATCATTGGTTACGGCTCGCAGGGCCACGCCCACGCGCTCAACCTTCGTGATTCCGGCGTGGACGTCGTTGTTGGTCTGCGTGAGGGTTCCTCCTCCATTGCTAAGGCCGAAGAGCAGGGCCTTGCCGTCGCAACCGTGGCTGATGCAGTCAAGGACGCCGACGTCATCATGATCCTTGCTCCGGACCAGCACCAGCGCAAGATCTACGCGGAAGATATCGAGCCGAACATCAAGGAGGGTGCAGCACTGTTCTTCGCCCACGGCTTCAACATCCGTTACGGCTACATCAAGCCCACCGCCGACCACGACATCTGCATGGTCGCACCGAAAGGCCCCGGCCACACCGTGCGCCGCGAGTACGTCAACGGCCGCGGTGTCCCGGACATCGTCGCCATTGAGCAGGATGCGTCCGGCCAGGCATGGGAGCTCGCACTCTCGTACGCCAAGGCAATCGGCGGCACCCGCGCAGGCGTCATCAAGACCACCTTCACGGAAGAGACCGAGACCGACCTCTTCGGCGAACAGTCCGTTCTCTGTGGTGGCGTCACCCAGCTCATCCAGTACGGCTTCGAGACCCTGACCGAGGCCGGCTACCAGCCCGAGATCGCCTACTTCGAGGTTCTGCACGAGCTCAAGCTCATCGTTGACCTCATCAACGAGGGTGGCCTCACCAAGCAGCGCTGGTCGATCTCCGACACGGCAGAGTACGGCGACTACATCTCCGGCCCCCGCGTCATCTCGCCCAACGTCAAGGACAACATGAAGGACGTCCTCTCGGACATCCAGGACGGCACCTTCGCCACCCGCTTCATCAACGACCAGGACAACGGCGCTCCCGAGTTCAAGGAACTGCGCAAGCGCGGTGAAGAGCACCCGATCGAGAAGGTCGGCGTTGAGCTCCGCAAGATGTTCTCGTGGCAGGACGTCGATGCCGACTACACCGACGGTCAGGCAGCCAGGTAACAACTAGTGGTGTTGGGGTGCTCCATCGGGGGCACCCCAACATGTTCCCGGGATACGGTCGCGTCCTGCGCGAGTGAGTTGCACGAGTGAGTTGGACCGGGGTGGAGCGATGGCGGCGTACAGAAACGGTTTCCGACTTGGAAACTCCACCGTCGGTCACGAGAAGACAGCGGCGCCGATCGAAATCAATGACTTTCAGTGACGACGCCGAAGGGTTCGATCGCGCAGATCGCAACAGGACGTCATGGTGGGGGAGCGGGTCTGGGGCCAGTCATCCGCAGGAGCGTCGATCCATCAAGGTCATTCTCCGAAATAACCTCGCCGAGAATCTTTGAATACTCTTCCTGGGACTCCGTGAATCCCGCGTGTGGAGAGCGCTGAATGCGGCTGGTTTCGGGTCCACAGTCGGGCCGGTGCACAGCCCGCACAATCTCCCACATATTGAACTTGTAATATCAGAATATGGACGAAAGGCTAGTATTAGACCATGAATCGAACAATCAAGCTTGCTGTTATTCCCGGTGACGGCATTGGTCCAGAAGTCGTCACTGAAGGCCTGAAAGTCCTCCACGCAGCCATTGGTGACTCCGACGTCACCTTCGAGGAAACGACTTTTGATCTCGGTGCGGCGCGTTGGCACAGGACCGGCGAGGTTCTGCCCGATGAGGAGTTCGAGCAGATCGCTGGCAACGATGCGATCCTCCTGGGAGCTGTCGGCGATCCGTCGCTTCCCTCCGGAATCCTCGAGCGTGGTCTCCTGCTCAAGCTGCGTTTCGCTCTTGATCACTACGTGAACCTGCGCCCCTCGAAGTACTACCGCGGCGTACCCACCCCACTGGCAAACCCGGGTGATATTGACTTTGTGGTTGTTCGTGAAGGCACCGAGGGCCTCTACGCTGGTAACGGCGGCGCCGTGCGTATCGATACCCCGCACGAGATCGCGACAGAGGTTTCGGTCAACACCGCCTACGGTGTGGAGCGAGTTGTGCGCTACGCGTTTGAGCTGGCAACGACCCGCGACAACCGACTAACCCTCGTTCACAAGCACAACGTGCTCGTCAACGCCGGCCACCTGTGGCGCCGTACCGTCGAACGCGTGGGCACGGAGTTCCCGGGCGTGACCGTCGACTACCTGCACGTCGATGCTGCCACGATCTTCCTCGTGACCGACCCGGCACGCTTTGACGTGATCGTGACCGACAACCTGTTCGGCGACATCCTGACGGACGAGGCCGGCGCCATCACCGGCGGCATCGGTCTTGCGGCCTCGGGCAACATCAACCCCGATGGCGCGTTCCCCTCAATGTTTGAGCCCGTACACGGTTCGGCTCCCGACATTGCCGGCCAGCAGAAGGCCGATCCGATCGCTACTATTTCGTCCGTGGCTCTCATGCTCAACCACCTGGGTCTCACGGAGGCGACAGCGAAGATCGAAGCGGCCGTTGATGCTGAGATGGAGGCACGGGCGGACGCTGCCGAGGCGGGAACGCCCCTGGTTCGCTCCACGAGCCAAATCGGTGACGATGTCGTTGCCCGGATCCGTTAAGAAAGAAAAGCTATGACTGAGAACCTTTCAGCATTAGAACAGGCGGCTGCCCAGCCGCTTCCGACCTCGGATGAGCTCGCTGAGTCCTGGACTCACATCCCGAGTGTGAACCCCACGCCCGTTGAAAAGCGGGAGGAGATTTTTGGTCACCTTGGGTTTGGTTCGGACTTCACGGACCACATGGCCCACGCGATCTTCGAGGAGGGAAAGGGCTGGCACACGAAGCTCATCGAGCCCTACGGCCCCCTCACTCTCGATCCCGCCGCATCTGTTCTGCACTACGGTCAGGAGATCTTTGAGGGACTGAAGGCGTACCGTCACGACGATGGTTCCGTGTGGACGTTCCGTCCCGGATACAACGCGGCACGACTCAATGCCTCCGCCCGCAGGCTCGCGATCCCGGAGCTTCCCGCTGAGGACTTCATTGCCTCGATCGTGGGTCTCGTGCGCGCCGATGAGGATTGGGTGCCCTCCGCTCCCGGTTCCTCCCTGTACCTGCGCCCCTTCGTGCTTGCAACGGAGCCGTTCCTTGGCGTGCGTGCCGCACACAAGTACGACTACCTCTGCATCGCCTCCCCGTCGGGTGCCTACTTCACAGGTGGCTTCGAGGGCATCAACGTGTGGGTGTCTCCCGACTACCACCGTGCGGGCCCCGGTGGCACCGGCGCCGCCAAGTCCGGTGGCAACTACGCCTCCTCCCTCGTGCCCAAGCTCGAGGCGAAGGAAGAGGGCTACGACGAGGTCTGCTTCCTCGACGCAGCCACGAACAAGAACATTGACGAGCTGGGTGGCATGAACGTCTTCGTCGTGTACGAGGACGGTTCTGTTGCGACTCCGAAGCTTACGGGCAACATCCTCGAGGGTGGCACCCGCGGCGTCATTCTGCGGCTCCTGCGCGACAAGAACGTCGACGTCTCGGAAGCGACGATCCCGCTCGCTGAGCTCGTTGCCGACATCGAGTCCGGCAAGGTCTCCGAAGTGTTCGCTTGCGGCACCGCGGCCGTCGTGACCCCGATTGCCCGCCTTGCTGGCGAGGGCTTCGATGTCTCCATCAACGTTGGTGACGTGACGAAGTCGATCTACGACCAGGTGACCGCGATTCAGCTCGGACACGAGCCGGATCCGTACAACTGGACCTACAAGATCTCGGCATGAGTAGCGAACTCGTCGTCTACGACACGACGCTGAGGGATGGGGCTCAGCAGGAGGGAATGAACCTGTCCGTCGCGGACAAGGTCACCCTCCTGCCCCTCCTCGAGGCATACGGCGCCGACATCATCGAAGGCGGATGGCCGGGAGCGATCCCGAGGGACACCGAGTTCTTCGCGCTCGCGAAGAGGGAGAGCCCGCTGAAGCGAGCGAAGCTCGCGGCCTTCGGGTCCACGAGGAAGGCAAACGTGGCCGTGGAGGACGACCAGCAGGTCAGGGCACTTCTCGACTCCGGCGCCCCCATCATCACCCTCGTCGCAAAGTCCGACTTCCGTCACGTCCTCAAGGCCCTGCGCACCACGGAGCAGGAGAACCTGGCCATGGTTTCAGACACGGTCACGTTCCTGCGCGAGCAGGGCAGGGAAGTCATGGTAGACCTCGAGCACTTCTTCGACGGTGCCGAGGAGAACAGGGCGTACACGTACTCCGTGGCGGAGGACGCGGTCCGCGCTGGTGCCAGCACGATCATTGCCTGCGACACCAACGGTGGCTCCCTCCCCGAGACCATCTCCCAGCGCATGATCGAGCTTCAGGAACACCTGAAGGAGGCAGGACTAGATGCCATCCTCGGCATCCACGCCCACAACGATGGTGAGTTGGCGGTCGCGAACTCGATGGCGGCGGTGACTGCCGGCGCCACCCACGTGCAGGGCACGGTCAACGGATATGGCGAACGCACCGGCAACGCCAACATCCTCACCGTGATCGCGAACCTTCAGCTTAAGGGCGGCCACAGGATCGTGACCGATGAGCAGCTGGCCAACCAGACCCGCGTCTCCCACGCAATCTCTGAGATCGTCAACATCGCCCCCTACGGACGTCAGCCCTACACGGGTGTCTCGGCCTTTGCCCACAAGGCGGGCCTGCACGCGTCCGCGATCCGTGTCGATGCCGACCTGTACCAGCACATCGATCCCGCTCTCATCGGGAACAACATGCGCATGATCGTGTCTGACATGGCGGGGCGCGCATCGATCGAACTCAAGGCCAGGGAAGTCGGACTCGACCTCTCGGAGCGCCCCGAGGTCCTGACCGAGGTCACGAATCGCATCAAGAAGGCAGAAGCACAGGGTTACACCTACGATGCGACCGACGCCTCGGTGGAACTCATCATCAGGGAAGTCGCCGACGGCAAGAAGCTCTGCTTCTTCGAGATCGAATCCTGGACCACGCACCTATCGGGACAGAAGGAAGACTCCAACGGAGCAGAAGCCGTTCTCAAGCTCGCCACGGGTAAGGGCCGCACCCTCACCGTCGGTGAAGGCGTAGGCCCCGTCGACGCCCTCGACAACGCGCTACGAGAAGCCCTCGTACCCGTCTATCCCGAGCTCAAGGACTGCGAACTGACCGACTTCAAGGTCCGCATCCTGGACGGCTCCGCGGCCACCAAGGCAACCACGAGAGTCATCATCTCGATGTCGTCCCCAACGGGTTCCTGGGCCACGGTCGGGGTCGGCAAGGACGTCATCGAAGCCTCCTGGGAGGCCCTGACCGACGGCTACATCTACGGCCTCTTCAAGGCAGGAGTGAGGCCCTACAAGGCAGAGCAACTCGAAGAGGCAAACGCCTAGGGTCCGGGGATCAGAGATTCCCGCTAAGGAACACAGCTGAGCCAAGGATCAAGCTGGACGTGGTGGGGGGGGG
>NZ_JASDVN010000028.1:18699-25024 GCF_041440645.1 Flaviflexus sp.
CCCCCCCCCCCCCCACCACAACGTCCTTCAATCTTTCAATCTTTCCATTTTTGGTTTCCAACCCGGGCCTTGAAGCCTCTGACCAAGAGGTTGACATAGCTGATCCAGTTCGGTGCCGAGTTGCTCGAGCAATGGAAAAGGGAAACCTACGGCCGAGGTCGCTCCCCAAAAACCTGTCTGCCCACCCGGATCATGGTGGAGCCCTCCGCGACTGCAATCCGCCAGTCACCGCTCATTCCCATGGACAGTTCCGTGCACGAGGAGTGGCCGCGCTCGCGGAGGGTCTCAGCAAGCTCCCTCGTGGTTGCGAATGACCTGTGGATCTCAGTCTCCTCGGGAACGTTGGCTCCGATCGTCATGAGTCCCGTCAGCGTGAGGTGGGGGAGCTGGGCAATGCCGTCGGCCAGTTCGAGAGCATCCTCGGGATTGATTCCGTACTGGGATTCGGCTCTGGCCGAGTTCACCTGAATGAACACGTTGCGTGAGACTCCGAGGCTCTCGCACATCGTGGAGAGCCGCTTCGCGGTCTTCATGGAGTCCACGGTCTGGATCGTGTCGGCAAAGCGTAGCGCGGTGCGTGCCTTGTTCGATTGGACGTGGCCGATCATGTGGACCTCGTGCGGGATCCCGCGTTCAAGTGTCTCCTCGGAGGCCTGAAGCTGCTGGATGATGTTGTGGCCCAGCAGGTCGGCACCAGCCTCAAGCGCCTCGGTGATGGCTTCGGGGGTCTGATGCTTGCCTGCGAGCATGATACGAACGCCTTGACCGGCCTCGTCAACCTCGGACTTGAGGGACAGGTACCGCTCCGCGATCATGGTGCTCCTTAGCTAGACAACGTCTCCGGTTTTAGCAAGAGAGGCAACGAGCTCATCCGCTTGCTCGCTTGCACCAACATCGACAAGAGCCACGAACTCGACGTCATTCGAATCCTCACCATCGTCAATGATCTGGTGAACGATCCAGATGTTCTTCGAGGCGGCCTCCTCAGCATCCGTCTGCGTCAGACCAGCATCGACAAAGTCCGCGACGTCCGGATCCTCGTTGAAGGTGATGAATGAGGAGGAGCGGGAGTTCGTATCGGTTCCCAACCACTCGTGATCCGTAAAGTAATCGTCAAGGAACTCGTCCCAACGATCCCCATCCAACGCCACAGAGGGCGCGTAGACGCGAGGATGGGACATGCTGGCGAGTCGATCCACATCCTCGTCCGCCGCGGCCTCCACAAAGCACCATAGCCAGTTCCTGACCCTCGTGCGGAAGGCGTGGATGTTGGCAGTGATGGGAACCGTGCCGTCCTCGCGGGCACCAAAGGCTCGCTCCGTGCCGCCCTGCGGGATCCTCGTGTGGTTCATGATCTCGGCATCATCGATGATGCCGTCGGCCAGGGCCTCCCATTCGGCAATGAGGGAGGAGTCGACGGAGCGTACCAGTTCACCGAGCCAGGTGATGATGTCGGAGAGCTCATCGGTCAGGCTATCCTCGGGGATGATCTGACGGAGCGCACGGTAGGTGTCTGTTAGGTACCGGAGAACAACGCCCTCGCTGCGCGCCACATCGTGGCGGGAAATGAGGTCGGAGAACGTCATGGCGTTCTCCACCATCTCCCTCACAACGCTCTTGGGAGACAGCTCGTACTCCATGACCCACGGGTTGGTTTGACGATAGGTCTCGAGGGCGGGAACCAGGATCTCAGCGAGCGGCTGAGGCCACGTGATCTCGTCAAGGCGGGCCATGCGTTCGTTGTACTCGAGCCCCTCCGCCTTCATCGCCGCCATCGCCACATCGCGTTCCTGCTTGCGTTGAGCAATGAGAACCGGCCGTGGGTCCTCCTGCACGGACTCGATGATCGAGACGACGTCGAGAGCGAATGTTGGGGACTCCTTGTCGAGGAGATCCAGGGCGGCAAGTGCGAACGGGGACAGGGGAGCGTTCAGTGCAAAGTCGCTGGGTACCTCGCGAGCAAGAGCAATGGCGGGCTCCCCGGGGTGAGCATCCCGCCAGTCACGGTCGTGATGAACGATGACACCGGCCGAACGCAGGGACGTGTAGATGTCGACTGCCTTGCGCAGGAGCGGGTTCGATGCCCTCTTTGGCTCGTAGTTGTCCGTCAGGAGCTTGTAGACCGTCTTGACCGGATCTCCCGGCCTTGCCAGGATCTGCAGCATCATCGAGTGGTTGATGGTCATGCGGGACTCGAGGGTCTCCGGGGGAGAGCTGATGAGCCTGTCAAAGGTTGATCGCGTCCAGTTGACCTGCCCCTCGGGAGCCTTCTTCTTGACAGGTTTCTTTTTCTTCTCTGCCGCCTTGGCCTCCGCCTTCGCATTCTCGATCTCGTGCTCGGGAGCCTGAACAACGACCTCACCCATGGTGTCAAAGCCCGCTCGACCAGCACGACCCGCAATCTGGTGGAACTCGCGCGCAGTTAGCTGCCTCTGCTTCTCGCCATCGAACTTGGCAAGGCTTGTGAGAAGCACGGTGCGGATCGGAACGTTGATGCCGACACCGAGGGTGTCGGTCCCGCAGATGACGCGGAGCAGTCCCTGCTGGGCAAGGCGTTCGACCAGGCGACGGTAGCGGGGGAGCATGCCGGCGTGGTGGATGCCGATGCCGGCGCGGAGAAGCTTGGACAGCACCGCACCAAACCCGGGACCGAACCTGAAATCTCCCAGGGCCTCCGCGATCTGAGCCTTCTGCTCCTTCGTTGCAATGGCCACGGACTGAAGCTCGGTCGCGGCATTGATCGCCGCCAACTGAGAGAAGTGCACAATGTAGACGGGTGCGCGGTGCGTGGACACCAGTTCCTTCACTGTTTCCGAGACCGTCTCGAGTGAGTACGTGAAGGTCAGCGGCACCGGACGTTCGGCATCATCGATGATTGACACCTTGCGCTCCGTGCGCCTGCCGAGATCCTCCACGAAATGGGTGGTGTCGCCCAGGGTGGCGGACAGCAGAACGTGCTGAGAGTTCGTCAGCTCCAGGAGGGGAACCTGCCACGCCCACCCACGATCCGGTTCCGAGAAGAAGTGGAACTCGTCGGCGATCACGACGCCAGCATCCGCGTCCTTTCCTTCACGCAGCGCCACGTTGGCAAGGATCTCTGCCGTGCAGCAAATGATGGGTGCATCTGCGTTGATCGTGGAATCGCCCGTCACCATTCCCACGTTTGCTGCCCCGAACAGCCCGATGAGGTCGAAGAACTTCTCCGACACCAGGGCCTTGAGCGGTGCCGTGTAGTAACCGGAGCGGCCCTCGGAGAGCGCAACGAACAGCGCCGCCATCGCGATCATGGACTTGCCGGAACCGGTCGGGGTGGACACGATCAGGTGATCGCCCTCGAGTGCCGCCAGAAGTGACTCTTCCTGGTGGGGGTAGAGGGACCTGCCCGTTGACTCCGCCCATCCAAGGAATGCCTCGTACACCGCATCGGCAGGCGGATCATCTCCGTAACGATCGGCCAGATCGTCGAGGGCGTCGTTCAGAGGGGCGAGAGATTCAGTCACCTCTTCAGATTGCCACACATGGCGAGCATCCGTGCCGACCATGTCCTTTGTGTACGAGTTCACAGCCAAAATACCCCTTATCAGTTTGATCAATCTGAGAGGGGCAGAGTATTGTTATTTCTTGCGCGCACCGTTAGCTCAATTGGTAGAGCAACTGACTCTTAATCAGTGGGTTCAGGGTTCGAGTCCCTGACGGTGTACCAAGTGAAGATCCTGGCTTCGGCCAGGATCTTTCATTTTACCCGCAGGATCACGTGGCTGCGACAGGTTCCATCGAGACGCCGCATGCGGAGATGGAATGTGGGCTCTTCGGGTTTTGGCGGGGTCTGGAGGTTATTGGATGGTGATTGATTTGAGGAGTCGCCAGTTGGGTTTGCCTGCGTAGAGCAGGGCCCGGATGCGATAGTTGTGGAAGTTCCGGAATCCGTAGCCGACTCGTTTGACGCGTTTGATGTGGTTGTTGAGGGCTTCGGTCGGTCCGTTACTGGTGTGTGCCAGGTGGTAGTTGACGATCTTGCCAAACCAGGTTGTCAGGGTCCGACCCAAGCGTTGGATCTCGGGTGGCATGGCTGGTTTGAGGCAATGTGTCACGAGCTCGGCTACCATCTGACGAGCCTGGCGAGGGTGGGCATGCTGGTAGAAGTCAGGCAGGCGTTCTTTGACTTGGTAGGTGATTGCGACCTCCCCGTCGGGATCTCCTAGCTCGAGTAGCGAGCTGCGTCGTTCCTGGGCCAGGGGGTCGGGGTTGCTAGAACAGTGAACGAGGCGGCGCTTGTTCCGGATTCGTCGAAGACCCTGTCCGAGGGCGCGGTTGTGCCGTGGCAGATGTTTGGCTTCAACGTTCAATCCGAGATTGTTTGAGAGTATGGCGTCCGCGTGGACGGGCCGTGGCTCGAGCTTGAGGACTGGGAGAAGGACAGCGTTCTGGATAGTCCCGAAGAAAAGAAGCACATCACGGTCACGAGCAAAAAGTGGCTCCGCGAGCTCGACTTCACGTTCCGCAACGCGCGCCCATCTGTAACGAAGGAGCTTGAGCGCGCCAACAGCGAAAAGCGTCTCTCCCGGGTCAGCAGTTTTCTCAAGGAAGGAACCTGCCCAGCCCGCTCTGGGAGCAGGCTCTCGGAGGCGGCACGTGCACCAGAGATAGATGGAGTGAACCTTGCGCAGGCCTCCGCTATTGCCCTGAGCGATCTGCTCGACTGGGTTCGAGCTATGTCTGAATCCCTGCTCGGGGAGATGGGGGAGATGGCGGGGTTGCTCGTGGAAACCATGGAGAACATGGGAAAGAGGCTCATCGACCTCGAACTCAGTTACCTTCCTCTCGATCGGTTCAGCTCAACCCTGTCGGCGGGTGAGAGGCAGAGGGCTCAACTCGCCAGGTCCGTTCGCAACAGAACAACCGGGGTCCTGTATGTGCTCCATGAGCCCTCCATCGGCATGCATCCCGCCAAGATCGATGGCCTTCTGGGTGTCATGAGGGACCTGTTGGAGGACGGGAACTCCGTTGTGTTCGTCGACCACGACGTGCAGGCCCTCCGGCAGGCAGACTGGCTCATCGAGATCGGGCCGGGATCGGGCACCGGTGGCGGAGAGATCATCGCCCAAGCCAGGCCGTCCGAGCTCGGCCTGTCCTCCAACTCGCAGCTGGCTGGCTTCCTCACGGGTGAAGATGCGGTTCACGTGCGTCCCGCGATCAAACCCGAGGAGGTTTTCGAGGCGGGTGAGCTTCGCATGACAACGAGCCAGAAGCATACGGTCCACCCCTCGATGTCAGCATCCCGCTCGGCCAGCTCATGGCGATCACCGGTGTCTCCGGCTCCGGGAAGACAACTATGATACTCGATTCCCTCGTGCCCGCACTGAAGGCGCAGCTGTCTGCGGATGTGCCCATGCCGGACCACGTCACCTCCATTGATTCCCCGGAGGGACTGACAGTAGATGTTGTCGATGCAACCCCCATCGGCATCAACGTTCGTTCCACGGTCGCGACTTACTCGGGAGTCATGGACGAGCTGCGCAAGGCGTACGCGGAAACGAGCGCAGCGCAGAGCGATGGCCTGACAGCCTCGGACTTCTCCTACAACACCGGTTCTCTTTCGTGCTCGCGGTGCGAGGGAACGGGAGAGGTTTCGCTCGATGTTCAATTCCTTCCCGACGTGGATATTGTCTGCCCCGAGTGCGAGGGCGGCAGGCTCCTTCCCGCGGCTGACAAGTACGAGAGGAACGGGATCTCGCTCCCGCAGCTACTTCGCATGACAGTGGCGGAGGCAGAGGAGCTGACCTCAGATCTGCCGAAGGTGCGGCGCAAGCTCCAGGAACTGGGGAACCTGGGACTCGGATATCTCGTACTCGGACAGGCAACTCCCGCACTCTCGGGTGGTGAGGCGCAGCGCCTCAAGCTCGTGAGCCACATGAGAGGCAGGAAGAGCCAAGGACTCGTCGTTCTCGACGAACCCAGCGTCGGCTTGCATCCACTCGACGTGCGCACGCTCCTGGAGGTGTTGCAGAAGCTGACCGACCGCGGCATCACCGTTGTCGTGATCGAGCACGATCTCGACCTCATCGCCAGCGCCGACTATGTCATCGACATGGGTCCCGGCGGGGGAGAGCAGGGTGGCCGCATCGTCGCCACTGGCACGCCCGAGCAGATTGCGGACCACGCCGACTCGATCACCGGGACGTATCTCGCCCACCATCTCGGGTGTGGAGCGAGGTAGGGGCGCGCGCTCGCGGTCGAGAAAAAAGAATCTCTCACTGCGATGTCTCTTGTCGCCAACAAGGTGCTTGCTCCATCCCTGTCGCGCGTCAGACTATGTGGCAGGGGT
>NZ_JASDVN010000029.1:0-24542 GCF_041440645.1 Flaviflexus sp.
AACGTCACCCATGTCCTGATACAGAACTGTCACCTA
This sequence comes from Flaviflexus sp., assembly GCF_041440645.1. GTDB lineage: Bacteria > Actinomycetota > Actinomycetes > Actinomycetales > Actinomycetaceae > Flaviflexus. The sequence continues at coordinate 37 of NZ_JASDVN010000029.1, forward strand.
TGTCCTGAGACATAACAGGGGGACCTAGGTCCAGAAGTTTGTGCCAATTTGACCCGATTTCCCTTGATGAAAGATGAGTTTTATCCGCATCAAAGAAGCGACTTCTTCCAAGAATTCCTGCCGTTCAACATTGCCGATAGAGCAACACCCTGATGAGCAGACAGTTCCGCGAGCGAGTTCGCGGCGGCGTGAAGACCCTGTAGCCGGCATCCTTTGCGGCGGAAGTCTACGCTGTGAGGAGTGAGCACAGGGAAAGGGCGCACCCCTGCGGGTGCGCCCTTTGCATTCCTACTCCACTGCGTGGGGGAAGTGCTTAGTTCTCTTCGTAGGAGCAGATGGCGTCGACCTTCGCTGCCGAAGGCGAGGTCTCATCGAACTCGTAGTTGAGGAATTCTTTGGCGAGGCGGCGTGCCAGCTGAAGGCCGATGACGCGTTCGCCGAGGCACAGAACCTGTGCGTTGTTGGAAAGTACGAGACGCTCAACCGAGAACGAGTCGTGTGCGGTCGAGGCGCGAATGCCCTTCACCTTGTTAGCTGCGATTGCAACGCCCATGCCGGTGCCGCAAACGAAGATGCCACGGTCGGCCTTGCCCTCGGCAATGAGACGAGCGCCGTCAACTGCGACGTGGGGGTAGTCAATGTCTTCGCCCTGCTTGACGCCAACATCGATAACCTCATCAACGCGGGGGTCTGCCTCGAGGTCCGCCTTGATTACGTCCTTATAATTCACACCGGCGATGTCACCGGCTACTACTACGCGAAAACCCATGTTGTTTCCTTTCAGATCGTCCGCGACGAAGCCACCGTTGGCGAAAAGTTCCGAGCGCGTTGCTCGTTCGTTGAACCCTCGCTGCTGAAACGATATCTTCTATCCTCATCGCTACCCCCGCTCTCAGAGCGCGGGTTGCTACCTCCTAGATTATCTCTTTTTGCTTTCTCTGAGGGAGGTTAGTCAGCCAATGGATGAACATCTTGGCAAGGGTGAGAGCGACCAAAACCCACGTGCGCAAACGTGCACGCGATGGTCGCTCTCACGTACTTACTCTCCCCCGCGCCACCGAGTCATGTGGCGGTGGCGCGGGAGTCGAGAATTCCTCTTCCTACTGGATTAGATGACGTCGGGGGCCTCGTTGGCGACCGCTGCACGGCCTGCCTCGAGGCGAGCCACGGGAACGCGGAACGGCGAGCACGACACGTAGTCGAGGCCGACCTTGTGGAAGAAGTGGATCGACTGCGGATCGCCACCGTGCTCACCACAGACACCGCACTTCATGTTCGGCTTCACGGAGCGCGCGTTCCTCATGCCAACGGCCACAAGCTTGCCCACACCCCTCGTATCGATCGACTCGAAGGGAGAGACACCGAAGACACCGAGATCGAAGTACTCGTTGAAGAACGTTGCCTCCACATCGTCGCGGGAGAAGCCCCAGGCGGTCTGCGTGAGGTCGTTCGTTCCGAAGGAGAAGAAGTCAGCTTCCTCGGTCAGGGAGTCGGCTGTGATGGCGGCGCGGGGCAGCTCGATCATCGCACCGATCGGGATCTCGAGCTTCACGCCGCGATCCTTCTCGACCTCCGCAATGATGCCCTCGGCATCCTCGCGGATGATCTGGAGCTCACGGATGGATCCGACAAGCGGAACCATGATCTCCGGCTTCGGATCGCCGCCCGCCTCGATGCGGTCGGCCGCGGCCTCGGCAATGGCGCGGATCTGGAGTGCGAACAGTCCCCTGATCTTCAAACCAAGGCGCACGCCGCGCAGGCCCAACATCGGGTTCTGCTCGTGCTGTTCACGAACCGTGGTCAAAAGCTTGCGCTCCTTATCCGTCACTTCCTCACCGAGAGCCTCCTTGACCGCGATCTTGACGGACAGGTCAGTAATGTCGGGGAGGAACTCGTGCAGGGGCGGGTCGATCAGGCGGATCGTGGTCGGCAGACCATCCATGGCCTCGAAGATGCCGACGAAGTCACCTCGCTGGAGCGGGGACAGCGCATCGAAGGCATCCTGCCTCTCCTCATCGGTCTCCGCCAGAATCACCTTCTCGATGAGCTGCCTACGGTCACCGAGGAACATGTGCTCGGTGCGGCACAGGCCGATGCCGGTGGCACCGTAGGCGCGTGCGCGAGCAGCATCCTCGGGAGCATCCGCGTTCGCCCGGACCGACAGCTTCGCCTGCTTGTCAGCGTGGGTGAGGAGCAGGTGCACGGAGGTCACGAGCTCCTTCGTGGCATCATCCTGGGCCGCGGCAAAACCAGCCTCGAGACCCTCACTGATGTAGACCGTGACCGGGGACGGAACCACGGGGACATCGCCAAGGAACACGTCACCGGAGGTGCCGTCAATGGCGATGACATCGCCAGCCTTGAGCACACGATCCGAGCCGCGGATCATCAGTGTGCCGGCCGCTTCGTTGACCTGCAGTGCCTCGGCACCAACAACACAACAGCGGCCCATGCCACGCGCCACGACGGCGGCGTGCGAGGTCTTGCCACCGCGTGCGGTGAGAATACCTGTCGACACAACCATGCCCTCGAGATCATCGGGGTTCGTTTCCCTGCGGACCAAGATAACGCTGGCGCCAGCGTTCGTTCGTTCCACGGCCTGAGCGTTGGAGAACACGATCTCGCCCACGGCGGCACCCGGGGATGCTGCCATGCCCTTCGTCAGAACGGTGGTTTCTGCTTCCTCATCAAACTGCGGGAACAGCAGCTGTGTCAGCTGCTCGCCCGTGACGCGAGAGAGTGCCTCGTCGCGCGTGATGAGGCGCTCCTCAACGAGCTGAGCCGCGATCTTGAACGCTGCCGAGGCCGTGCGCTTGCCGACACGGGTCTGGAGGAGCCACAGCTTGCCCTCCTCCACCGTGAACTCGATGTCGCACATGTCGCGGTAGTGGGTCTCGAGGGTCTCCATCGTCGCAAGCAGGTCGTCGTAGCTCTTCTTGTCGATCGATTCGAGCTCCTCAAGGGAGAGGGTGTTGCGGATACCGGCAACAACGTCCTCGCCCTGAGCGTTGACCAGGTAGTCACCGTAGATCCCACCCTGACCCGAGGATGGGTCACGCGTGAAGCACACGCCGGTACCGGAGGTGTCGCCCATGTTGCCAAACACCATGGCCTGCACGTTGACAGCGGTCCCCAGGTCGTGGGGGATGCGCTCGCGGCGGCGGTAGATCGCTGCGCGGTCAGTGTTCCAGGAGCGGAACACGGCCTCAACGGCCGCATCAAGCTGGGCTCGTGGCTCGAGCGGGAACGGCTTGCCCGTTTCCTTCTCCACGATCTCCTTGTAGACCTCAACAACTTCCTTCAGCGCATCGACATCAAGGTCGGTGTCCTGCTCGACTCCACGCTTCTCCTTCGCAGTATCGAAGGCATCCGAGAAGAGATCGCCATCGATGTCGAGAACGGTCTTGCCGAACATCTGGATGAGCCTGCGGTAGGAGTCCCACGCGAAGCGGGGGTTGCCGGACCTCTCCGACAGTCCTTCGACCGATTCGTCGTTAAGACCGATGTTGAGGACGGTTTCCATCATGCCGGGCATGGAGAACTTGGCGCCGCTTCGAACGGATACGAGGAGCGGGTTCGTCGCGTCCCCCAGCTTCTTGCCCATCTCCGCTTCCATGTTTCGCAGCGCGGTCGTCACCTGCACCTGCAATGCGTCGGGAGAGTGGCCTTCCGCCAGGTAGGCGCGGCACGCTTCAGTAGAAATCGTGAAACCCGGGGGTACTGGGATTCCCAGCTTCATCATCTCTGCGAGGTTGGCTCCCTTGCCGCCCAGCAGATCCTTCATATCCTTGTCGCCCTCAGTAAAGGCGTAGACGAACGTCGACATCAAATTCCTCCATTGGATCTGTCCGCTTTGTGCAGTACGTCACGAATCACCGTAACACCAAAGTCCTAGGACCATGCAGACTTTGGTCCCTCTTGCACGCACTTCCTGCACGAACATTCCGACATTTGTCAGGAATCAATATCCGTCAACAACAAACTCATTGCATCTGGCTGGGTCGGTGACAGTTTTGCCGCCTTGCGGATAAGCTGAGTGCAGCACACAAAGGAAGTAGACGCCATGTTCTCGTTCCTCACCCGCTCCTGGTGGGTTCCCTTCATAGCCGGCATCGCCGCCATCATCTTCGGCATCTTTGCCGTGGCGATGCCCCGAGCAACTCTCTCCACTCTCCTGATCGTGTTCGCGATCTTCCTCCTCGTCCAAGGTGCATTCCTCATCTACACGGGAATCAAGCACAAGGGAACGATCGGCACAGGCATGATCATTTCCGGTGTCATCATCGCCGTCGTTGGCACCTGGACCCTGGTCGCAACCGAGACCGCGGCCAACGTGCTCATCATCGTCATGGGCGCCTGGGGCATCGCCATCGGCCTCTGGACAGTCGTTTCCTCACTCAGCATCAGGCACGTCATCGAGCAGTGGTGGCTGTCCGCTGTCGCGGGCAGCTTCCTCACGATCGCAGGTGTCCTCGTTGTCGTCCAACCCTGGGTTGGCACCACCGCCATCGCGCTCACCATTGGCTTCGGCGCGATGATCTGGGGCGCCCTCCTCACCTGGATCGGCTGGCTCCTGCGCGCCATCGACCACCATGTCGATCCCGACAACCCCAGCATCGGACGCCGCTAACCCGTCGAGCAGGTTGCGAGCACACAGAGCAGCACATAGTTAGAGACACGTGAGGGCGCCCGCCAATCGGGCGCCCTCACGTCATGTATTGGGTCGAGATGAAAGGGTCGAGTTGCAACAGGCGACATGTAAGGCGTCGAATCCCAGCCTCGAGTGAAGGGAGACCTAGCCTTTGCCTATCGCGCTCTCCGGCTCCCGCCGACTGAGGTCAGTGGATGCCGACAATCTCGCCGTCGACCACGTCAATATCGAGTGCGGATGGTCGTGCTGGCAGTCCAGGCATGGTCATGATCGAGCCGACGATGAGAACAACGAATCCTGCCCCAGCCGATAGTCGCACCTCACGGATCGGGATGGTGTGTCCCGTGGGCGCTCCCAGCACCTTCTCCGCCGCGAACGAGTACTGGTTCTTTGCCATGCAGATCGGCAGATTGCCGTATCCCCTGCGCTCCAGCTTGAGGATTTCTCTCTTTGCCGCCGGGGTCCACGTCACCGCACCCGCGCCATAGACTTTGCTGGCCACGATCAAGGCTTTTTCTTGGAGGCTTGTGTCATCGTCGTAACAGAAGGTGGTGGCGCTCGGGGTCGCCAGTTCTTGGAGCACTGCCCGCGCAAGATCCCGCGCGCCCTCTCCGCCGTTCGCAAAGTGACTGCTTGTCACGACCCTGACACCGAGTGGCGCCAACTCCTGCTCAATGACCTCGAGTTCGGAGTCCCTGTCGCTCGCGAACTGGTTGATGGCAACAAGAACTGTTTGACCGAAGATGTCCTGAAGGTTGCGAACGTGTTTGAGGAGATTGGCGATGCCCTCCCTCAGCGCATCCATGTTCTCGTGTTCAAGCTCATCCAGTCCCATGCCACCGTGGTACTTGAGGGCGCGAACCGTGGCCACCACGACTGATAGATCCGGCTTGATTCCGGTTTGACGAGCCTTGATGTCGATGAACTTCTCGGCACCGAGATCCGCTCCGAAGCCGGCCTCCGTGATGACAATGTCGCCCGTGGCGAGTGCAGCCTTCGTGGCAATGACGCTGTTGCATCCGTGGGCGATGTTGGCGAACGGCCCACCGTGAACAAACGCGGGTGTGCCCTCGAGAGTCTGAACAAGGTTGGGTGAGAACGCGTCCTTGAGGAGCGCGACGAGCGCACCCTCGAAGCCCAGATCCCCAACCGTGATCTCCTCACCATCAATGCTATCCCCCACGACAATCCGAGCAAGTCGTTCCTTGAGGTCCTTGATGGATTCGGCGAGGCAGAGGATGGCCATGAGCTGGCTTGCCGCCGTGATGTCGAAGCCCGTTTCGCGAAGGACTCCGTTCGCACGTCCACCCAGGGAGGTCACGATGTTCCGCAGCGTGCGGTCGTTGACATCGAGAGCACGACGCATGGTGACACTCTGCGGATCGAGCCCACTCTCGTTGCCGTGGTGAAGGTGATTGTCAATCAGGGCAACGAGCAGGTTGTTTGCCGCGGAAAGGGCCGCGAAGTCACCCGTGAAGTGCAGATTGATGTCGGCCTCGGGATGGAGGGAGGCCTTGCCGCCGCCTGTTGCCCCGCCCTTCATACCAAACACGGGTCCCATCGAGGGCTCACGGAGCGCAAGAACAGCGTTCTCCCCGAGTTTCCGCAGACCGTCCGCCAAACCGATCGAGGTTGTGGTCTTACCTTCGCCGGCCGGGGTGGGCGACATGGCAGTGACGAGCACTAGTCGCGCCTCGCCAACCTCTTGACCTACCACCCAGCGGGAGTCGACCTTCGCCTTGTCGTGTCCGTATCGGAAGAGCGCCTCGTCGGGGATACCTAACTGCCTAGCAACATCAGAGATTGGTGCGAAAGTAGTCGACATGGCTCAATCTTAAATCTCCACAAACCACCTACGGCTGGGTATTGATCGCACTGTCACAGGCATCACCCTCACGGGCTCCACTGTCATGGGCATCGCCCTGATGAGCATCACCATCCCGGGAACCACGGCCATGACTCTCACGGTCGCGGTCGTGAGTTTGACAGTCGCGGGCTCCACGGTAGAGACAGCAAAGCGGGGAGAAGAATTGCTTCTTCTCCCCGCTCCTGTCACGTACTACCGACGGTTAGCAACCGGCGGTTCCGTCATGCTTGTCACTGCTGAGGCCCCGCCTCGAGTGCCGTGTCATCGAGGGCATCGACTGCCTCGTTGATTTCTGCTTCGGACTCGGCCTCGGCATCAAAACCGGTGAAGGTGAAGGACATCGGGATGTTCTCCTTGTCGACACCAACCTTGACGGTCTGGCCGGCCTTGAGATCCCCGAACAGGATCTTCTCGGACAGGCTGTCCTCGATGTCGCGCTGAATGGCGCGGCGGAGGGGACGAGCACCGAGAACCGGGTCGTAGCCGCGTTCTGCCAGGAGCTCCTTGGCTTCCTGCGTGACCTCGATCTTCATGTCCTGATCCGCGAGTCGCTTTCCAAGCTGCGCAACCATCAGATCCACGATCTGAAGGACCTCGTCCTGGGTGAGCTGCGGGAAGACAATGACCTCGTCAACACGGTTGAGGAACTCGGGACGGAAGTGCTGCTTCAGCTCGTCGTTCACCTTGGTCTTCATGCGGTCGTAGGACGTTCCAGTGTCGCCCACCACCTGGAAACCAGTGTTCTGCGCGCGAGCAATATCCTTCGTGCCCAGGTTGGTTGTCATGATGATGACCGTGTTCTTGAAGTCCACGACACGACCCTGCGAGTCGGTGAGCCTACCTTCTTCCAGAATCTGAAGGAGGGAGTTGAAGAGGTCCTGGTGGGCCTTCTCAACCTCGTCGAACAGAATGACGGAGAACGGGCGGCGGCGTACCTTCTCGGTCAGCTGGCCACCATCCTCGTAACCAACGTAGCCGGGAGGGGCACCGAACAGGCGGGACACGGTGTGCTTCTCCGCGTACTCGGACATGTCGAGGGTGATGAGGGAATCCTCGTCACCGAACAGGAACTCGGCGAGTGCCTTTGCAAGCTCCGTCTTACCGACACCGGTCGGGCCGGCGAAGATGAAGGAGCCACCGGGGCGCTTCGGATCCTTGAGGCCTGCACGGGTACGGCGCATGGCCTGGGACAGAGAGCGCACGGCTTCGTCCTGACCAATGATCCGCTTGTGTAGTTCATCCTCCATGCGAAGCAGCTTCTGAGACTCTGCCTCGGTAAGCTTGAAGACGGGGATGCCTGTTGACATGGCAAGCACCTCGGAGATGAGGTCCTCGTCGACAACGGACACCTGGTCCATGTCGCCAGCCTTCCAGGCCTTGTCCTTCTCGGCGCGTTCCTCGGCGAGGCGCTGCTCATTGTCGCGCAGAGCCGCAGCCTTCTCGAAGTCCTGACCGTCGATGGCGGCTTCCTTCTGCTTGCGGACCTCAACGATCTTCTCGTCGAGTTCACGCAACTCCGGCGGTGCCGTCATCTTACGGATCGCGAGCCGTGCACCGGCTTCATCGATCAGGTCGATGGCCTTGTCCGGAAGGAAGCGGTCGTTCACGTAGCGATCCGAGAGGGTCGCTGCTGCCTCAATCGCGTCGTCCGTGACGGTGACGCGGTGGAAAGCCTCGTAGCGGTCACGCAGGCCACGGAGAATGTTGACGGTCTGCTCAACGGTTGGCTGATCCACCTGGATGGGCTGGAAGCGTCTCTCGAGAGCAGCATCCTTCTCGATGTGCTTGCGGTACTCGTCAAGTGTGGTGGCACCGATGATCTGGAGCTCACCACGAGCCATCATGGGCTTGAGTAGTGACGCGGCATCGAGTGCGCCCTCGGCGGCACCCGCGCCTACCATCGTGTGGACCTCGTCGATGAAGAGAATGATGTCGCCACGGGTGTTGACTTCCTTGAGGATCTTCTTCAGACGTTCCTCAAAGTCACCGCGGTAGCGGGAACCGGCAACGAGCGAACCCATGTCGAGTGCGTACAGCTGCTTGTCGCGCAGGGTCTCGGGAACATCGCCTGAGGCGATGGACTGGGCGAGGCCCTCAACGACTGCCGTCTTACCAACACCGGGTTCACCAATGAGAACCGGGTTGTTCTTGGTACGGCGGGACAGCACCTGCATGACACGTTCGGTCTCGGTGTTGCGTCCAATCACGGGGTCAAGCTTGCGTTCGCGAGCCGCCTGCGTCAGGTTGCGACCAAACTGGTCAAGAACCGTGGAGCCGGCCTTTTGGCCTTCCCTCGGCCCGTTGCCCACACCAACGGTTTCCTTGCCCTGGTAACCGCTCATGAGCTGGTTGACCTGCTGGCGCACGCGCCCGAGGTCAGCACCGAGCTTCACGAGGACCTTGGCTGCGACGCCGTCCTGTTCGCGGAGCAGACCGAGCAGCAGGTGCTCGGTTCCAATGTAGGAGTGACCGAGCTGCAGGCCTTCCCGCAGGGCGTACTCCAGTACCTTCTTCGCACGGGGCGTGAAGGGAATGTGGCCAGAGGGGTTTTCATTACCCTCGCCAATAATGTCAATAACTTGGGCGCGGACGTCTTCCAAGTTGATGTCGAGGGCCTCAAGGGACTTCGCTGCGACACCTTCGCCCTCACGGATGAGGCCGAGCAGAATGTGTTCCGTGCCCAGATACTTGTGCTTGAGGTTGCGAGCCTCGTCCTGAGCAAGCACGATTACGCGCCGCGCACGGTCAGTAAACCGTTCGAACATTGCGCCTCCTTTAATAGCTGTCAATCACTTTAACGAACGCGGAGGGCACTCCATGCCCCTGTTCGCCACTGGCGTTAGGGCAAAAGTGGGATAGCCGGTGAGTGGCCTAGCATTCCCACCACAGCGTGAAGGGACCGTCGTTCACGGACTCCACCGCCATCATCGCTCCGAACTCACCCACTTCGACCGTGAGCCCATGGATGTCGCGAAGCCGTGATGCCACCCGCTCGTAGATTTCTTCCGCAACATCACCCGGTGCGGCGTGTGACCAGGAGGGTCTCCTACCCTTACGGATATCCCCGTACAGGGTGAACTGGGAAACGAGAAGGACCGGCATGTTCGCCTCCATCGCGCTCCGATCGTCGAAGAGCCGCAGGTCCGCGATCTTCCGCGCGGTCAGATCGATCTCCTTGTCGCCATCGTCCGGGGCCACACCCAGGAGCACGAGCAGGCCGCGATCGATGCTGGACAAGAGCCTGTCCTCCACGGTGACACTGGCTCGTGTCACGCGTGAAATCACTGCCCGCACTACCAGGAACCCCTGTTGCCTCGGTTATCTCGGCGTCCCCGCCTCGGCATATCGTCGAGCTTGGGCTTGACCGTTCCGAGGTAGTAGATCACGAGCACGAGGCAGGCGAGCGAGATGAGGAAGCTTCCTGGGATGCGAAACGGCATGAGCCCAGCCCGCACCGCGCCACCCGCGAGGAGCGCAAGAACCCACAGCCACTTGTTCATCGTTCCGGCCCAGTCGAAGGCCACCCGCGGCCGCGTCACGGCATCGATGATTGCCCAAATAAAGAGCGCAACAATGAAGAGATTGAAGAGGGCGCCAATGCTCATACTCGACGCACCTTCGGCCTCTCGTACGAAAGATCGGTTCGACCATCCGGGTTCACGATGACTTCGGCGAGCGCGGGAATGCCATCGACCGTCAGTTGAGCATCGATCGGGGTGTTGCGCTTGAGGACACCGAGAGCAACGGGACCCTCATCCATGTCCCGTCCCCTACTCGTGACCTTTCCAACGACCTTCTCGCCCATGAGGATGTCGGATCCCATCGCGGGGAGCCGCTCTTCGGAACCATCCAGTTGAAGGAGGACTGCGCGGCGGGGCGGACGCCCAAGGTTCACAGTGCGCGCAATGGCTTCCTGGCCGCGGTAGCAGCCCTTGTTCAGGTGAACAGCGGAACGCAACCAGTCCCACTCGTGCGGGAGTGCCTTCTCGTCCGGGTCCAGGGCCGGCCGGGGGCGGAGGTCAACGATGCGCTGCGCCTCCCAGGCAAGCATGCCGGCCATGCTTCCCTCCCATTCCTCGACAGCGTCGGACAGTTCGTCCTTCGAGAGGAGTGCAATGAAGCGCTCCCTGCCGTAGGCGGGATGCGATTCTGGGGCCTCGCCGTAGGCCACGGACTCCGGCGACACATTCGGCCACGGATCCCGCCATGTGATGAATGCTCGGGGCACATCGAAGGTTCCGATGCCACCGAGGAAGGCAACATCGTCCCGGAGCGTGACCTCGACGCGGAGCATGAAGCGCATGGACTGGAGGAAGGCGTAGAGCTCCTCCCCCATGCCAACATCGGTGATGAGGTAGAGGGTCTCGCCGTCGTCAATGACGGCCGCAGGAACCTGGATCCTGCCCTCGGGAGTCAGCAGAATGAGCTCCGTGGACACACCAGGCTGGAGATTGAGGATGTGCTGGGTCGTCATGTTGTGAACCCACGACAGCCTGTCGGGGCCGGTCACGGTGACGAGCGAGAGGTGCGAGAGGTCAACAAGGGCCTGCCCCGCCATGAGGGCCCTCTGTTCGCGCGCGGGAGACCCGTAGTGCGCGGGCACCGGGGAATCGATACCGTCACCGAGGACAGCGCCGGGAAGGTCGACGGGCAACACTACTTCACCACCCTGGATAGTCGGCCTGCAGCGTAGGACTGAAGTTCCTCACCGAACGCCGCCATGTCGTAGGCAAAGAGCAGGTCGGATTCGACCATGCCCACCTCCACCTGGGCGGCATTGACCTGGGCACCCGTTGCGGAACGCACCATGGCATCCGACACGAGCTGCATGCGAGGTGCCTTGACGACGCCAATGTAGAGGGACACCCTGCCATCCGGGGTGGCGATCATCGCTTCGACATCGCCCTCCTTCTCGGAGGACTGGCGCAGGTAACCAACGGCATCGTCCCAGAGCCGCTCCTCGGTCAGTTGCGCTACTCCCTGAGCTCCCGGTAGTTCCTTGTCGATGTCATCCGGGTTCTCGTTGGCCAGGTACCAGGTGGAGTGAACCGTCAGGTAGGGGCCACCATTATTGGAGATTTCAAGCTCGCAAATCATCGCAGCATCGTCGATGCCCGGGTACCCCAGCATGCCGTAGCCACGCCACTTCCCCACGAGCCAAGCCATAGGATAGGTTTCGGGGGCCAAATTCTCCGGAATCTCAAACATGCTACGAGCTTAACGAACGACCTATCGTCATGGCGAGACACTTCGCCAATGGCGCATGTGACACCACCAGCATCACATGTACCTCTCACGGGCCTGCAGGAAGGTTCGACTACACCGAGCGAAGATCAGGAAGGCCTGGTCAGCTCCGGGGCCCAGTGCCAGGCGAGCCACGGATCCCCACCAGTCCTGGGCTCAAGGGCCTCGACCTTTTCGGAACTCAACAGGTGGCGTCCCCGACGCGTAGGGATTCAGGCTGTTTCTACAGCAGGAGGCTCAGGCAGTACGAGACGAGGGCACCAGCGCAGAGGGGAACCATGGCGAGGGCGGTACCTGGCCTGCGGCGGGTTGCTGGCGGAAGCCTGCGCAGAATCGAATCAAAGACCGCAAGGATGATGCCGGCAACGATGCCTGAGATGGCGGCCCAGTACCAGGGGATTTCGGCAAAGAGCAGGAACATGAGCGCGCCGATGAAACCACCGGCGATGTAGACGATGTGGCGCAGGTGTTTGAGCGAATGCGGGATCAGCATCTCCAGGAACGTGGCCACGATGATAGCCAGGAGTACGGCACGGACGGCTTGACCGCCAAGCTCAGTAACGGACAGGGAACGCACCCACAGCGCCGACATGAGCCCCAGCATGGCACCGGAGACGGTTCCCGAGATCTGTTCCAGGAGCCTTGGGCGACCATCCTTCCTCGCCATCTCCGCAACGAACGCGGCAATGACAACGAATCCTGCCAGGAAGGTCAGCTCGCGCATGGAGAAGAAGTAGGCGACCAGGGCTGCCGCAATCGAGGTTCCAACGATGACTCGCCTCGCCGCACCCGGATGCGGGAGCTCGATGAGGTAGGGCCAACCGATCGCGAGAACGATGCCGATAAGTGCGCTCGCAACCGCGGTCGCTTCGCTACCGAGAAGGCTAGCTCCAAGGAGGAGGGCCGCACCCACGATGGTGATGACGGCACGCGCCTTCGCGCTCATTCGAGTCTCAATTCCACTGACCACGTCTCGATCTTGCCACGATCCGGCCAACTATCCACCATTAATCCGCTGATAGTTTGAACCTCAAACTTCCGTCATATGCAACCGACCTGCACCTACGTGCACTTCTGACCACCTTTTCCCGCACACAACTGGCACCCAAGACACCCCGTCCGAAACACATTGACGGATAGCAAAAAGCGCGCAAGAATGATGTCACGGCACCGGATCGCGAAAGCCCCGGGCTCCAACTATTGCCGCTACGAGTGGCCTCCGCGCCGACAGGCGCTATCCGGTTCGGTGTCGCCAAGTTAGCGTCGGCTTTGCCGGCGCTAACTTATTTTTTCCGCAATCAAGGTCTGAATTGTTGATCGCGATTTCCCCGCGGACCTATGACCACGGCTCCCAGATGCTTGCGTGCGATAATTGACACGCACCCAAAAGGAGTTCACATGTCCATTGATCGCGTCACTGCCGCCGTTGACGACATCTTGTCGCGAATCCATTCGGGAGAATTTGCCGTTGGGCAAGCAATACCACCCGAGGCAGAGCTGGCATCCCTCCTTGACGTGTCGCGGCCAACCATGAGGGAAGCGGTTCGTTCCCTCTCCACCAAGGGCGTTCTCCGGGTGGTCCACGGCAGGGGCACTTTTGTGAACCCGGTACGATCTTGGACGGACCTACCCACCATGATCAATGCCTTGCAGCAGACAGAGTCGCCGCGCCAGATCGGCCTTCAGCTCATCGAGCTCCGCCGAATGATCGAGGTGGGAGCATGCGGTCTTGCCGCACGCAACCGTACAGATGATGACGTCGAGATTCTCACGGCACACCTTGATGCATTCGATGAGGCGGTACGGAACAACAACATTTCCGGGATCACGCAGGCGGATATGGCATTCCATTCGGCCATCCTCTTTGCGAGCGCGAACCCGTTCCTCCCAACGATCATGCTGACCCTCCAGGACGCCCTGTCGACCTCGAGGAAGCACACGAGCTCGGATCCGGAGATCCGAGCTCGTGCACAGGTTCATCACCGCGCCATTCTCGCCGCAATCATCGAACAGGATGAGATGAAGGCGAAGAACGCGATGAGAGCGCATATGACCCAGACGAAGGACGATATCGCGAACCAGCTGTCCGATCAGCCACTTGGCGACTAGCCCCTGCCCTGGCCACTGCTACTCGTTAATCAGTCCTCCAGGAGGGCCATGGCGTTGACCTGACCGGAGTCAATGCCCTTGACGCGGAGCGGGCCCATGGTGAGGACCTTGATCTTCTTGTCACCCAGGGGGTGCCAGGCTCATGTCCTCGATGCCGGTGATGATGTGGTCGTTGTAGTTACCGAGCAGCCAGCGGTGGGCCTCGGGGCCATGATCGTTTGCGGGAGCTGCGATCGACATCCAGTCCATGCCGATGCAGTCGAGTGCCGGGAACTCATCCGACAGCCACTTGCACAGCTCAGAGTGCAGGGCAATGCCGTTGTTCTGGTACATGTGCGGGTCGTTCTCGCGCTTCTCTTCAAAGCCGGTACGGATGAGGAGGAGGCGCTTGCCAGCCAGTTCCTCAGCAAACGGCTCGAGATCTTCCTTGGTCACGATCTCATCGGGACCGTTGCGGTGCGGGAGGTCAACGAGAAGGACCTCCTCACCCAGATAACCGAACTTGTCCATGGGCAGCTCGTCAAAGGGAACACCCGTGGTGTTGAAGTGACGCGGGCCGTCCATGTGGGTTCCGAAGTGGTTGGGCAGGGTCAGCAGGTGCGAGTTGAAGGGCTTGCCCTCCGGTGACAGGTGAGTGTCTTGTTCGATGCTGATGACGGGTTCTCCCGGCCATGCAACATTTTTGGGGTCGAGGACGTGTGCGAGGTGTACGAACATCGTTGTTCTCCTTTGTGTATGGTGACACAAACTTACCTCAGACCTCTGAGGTCTTCAATCTCTAGACAGGTGAAGATTTTCCCGAGCTTTCTGAATCCACGATTCAGAAGTCGTTGCCGGATGGGAGGACCTACTCGAGAGCCTGATTGCCTGCCATAGACCAGCGGATTCGTACTCCAAGGCGGTGGTCATCTCTCTGCTTGTCGCTCTCGTGATCGCTGTGGACACTGCCGTCATCACCTCGCGCGTGGGAAACGAAAGAGGAGTGCACCGCCTGGTGCACTCCTCTTCCACACTGTTCTTCGTCGCCCTATCTGAGTCGGGCGAGAGGATCAGCCGAAGCGGCCGGAGACGTAGTCTTCCGTGTCCTTCTTCGTCGGGTTCGAGAAGATCTTCTCGGTCGTGTCATACTCGATGAGGTGACCGGGCTTGCCGGTGCCCTCAATGTTGAAAAAGCCGGTCATGGAGGACACACGAGCAGCCTGCTGCATGTTGTGGGTCACGATGACGATGGTGTAGTCCTTCTCGAGCTCACGAATGAGGTCCTCGATCGCGAGGGTCGAGATCGGGTCGAGGGCAGAGCAGGGCTCATCCATGAGGAGCACCTCGGGCTTCACTGCGATCGCGCGGGCGATGCAGAGGCGCTGCTGCTGACCACCGGAGAGGGAGGAGCCGGGACGTCCGAGACGATCCTTGACTTCTTCCCAGAGATTAGCGCCACGCAGGGAGAACTCGACGAGCTCCTCGGCCTCGGCCTTGCCCATCTTGCGGGAATTGAGCTTGGCGCCGGCCAGCACATTGTCCGCAATCGACATGGTCGGGAACGGGTTCGCGCGCTGGAACACCATGCCGACCGATGCGCGGACGTCAACGGGGTCAACGCCGGGGCCGTAAATGTTGCGACCATCAACGATGGCCTCGCCTTCGACGCGAGCGCCGGGGATCACCTCGTGCATGCGATTCAACGAACGGAGGAACGTTGACTTGCCGCAGCCGGAGGGGCCGATGAGTGCGGTGGTCGAGCGGGGAGCGATGTGCATCGACACATCCTCTACTGCGAGAAAATCACCGTAGTAGATGTTGAGGTTTGAGACGTCAATGCCTTGGTTCACAGGATTTTTCCTTCCACGGGTCCATTGTGCCGAAGAATCGGCTTACTTTTCGCCCTTTGGCGCGAACGCCTTGGCAATGATGCGGGCTATGAGGTTCAGGATCAGAACCAGGAGAATAAGGGTGAGGGCGCCGGACCATGCCAGGTCACGCGTGTTCTGGTTGCTCCAGGAGGAGTACACGTAGGTCGGCAGGGTTTCCATGTAACCGCTGACCATGTTCCAGTTGAACACGTTGGTGGTGCCGGTCGTGATGAGTAGCGGTGCCGTCTCACCAATAACACGTGCGATAGCGATCACGATGCCCGAAACGATGCCCGGGAGCGCGGTCCGAAGAACCACCTTAATGATGGTTCGGGACTTCGTGACGCCCAGAGCATACGAGGCTTCGCGGAGCTCGTTTGGAACGATGCGGAGCATCTCCTCCGTGTTCCTGATGACGATCGGAGTCATGAGAACCACGAGGGCGACGGAGCCCATCAGGCCCGTTCTCATCTGCAGTGCGGCAGAGGTGCCAACGAAGTACTCGGCGATCGTGGGGATCATGGCGGCGGCGAAGAGGCCGGCCACGATCGAAGGGATGCCGGTCATGATGTCAACGAGGAAGGTGACAACCTTGGCGAGAGCGCCCCGGCCGTACTCGACCAGGTATACGGCGGTCATGATGCCGAGCGGGACCGCGATCAGCGCGGTCGTGCCGGTGATGACCAGGGTGCCGACGAGGGCGTGACCGGCACCGGTTGCGTGATCCGCGAGGGTGAGGCCGTCACGGTCGTTCGTGAGGAACTCCCAGTTGAACTCCTTCCAACCCGAGCTTACAACCATCCAGATGAGGGAGATGAGGGGCGCAACGGCGATCAGGAACGCTGCGACGATCAGGCCGGTAACCAGGCGGTCGGTCGCGTACCGGCGTCCTTCGACAAGGAAGGAGATGACGGTCGAGAGAACCAGGTAGAGGACCAGTGCCAGGACGACTGTTGCGATCGGCGTGATTCCCTCGAAGCCCCAGAGGTACAGGGACAGAAGCGAGAGACCAATCGCAACGAGAACAGTGACTGGCGTGAACCAACCCGGTAGACGCTTGCCGTGAGTATCCCCGGTCTGGGTACCCTCGATCTTTTCTGCGGTAACGGTACTCATGCGTTAGCTCCCGAGAATTCCTTGCGACGGTTGACAATACCGCGGGCAATGAAGTTGACGACGAAGGTAAGAACGAACAGGAGAAGACCAAGCGCGATGAGGAATGGCTGTTCGAGCGACGGGTTGTCTGCCGTGCCGGCGCTGGCCTCTGGCCAGTGAAGGGCAATACGGGAGGCAATAGTCGAGTGTTGACCAACGGAGAAGATATCGAAGTTCACCTGGAGACCGGCGGATAGCACCATGAGGACCGCCATCGTTTCACCGAGTGCGCGACCAAGGCCAAGCATTGCTGCGGACACCATGCCGGAACGGCCCATCGGCAGCACCGTCATCTGGATCATTTCCCAGCGGGTCGCGCCGAGCGCCATCGCTGCTTCTTCCTGGAGGCGAGGGGTCTGAATGAAGACCTCGCGGCAAAGGGAGGTGATGATGGGGAGAACCATGATGGCGAGAATGATCGATGCCATCGCGATGTTACGGGCGGGGCCAGCCGAGATGCTCAGCGTATCCGGGTTGATGGGCCACCATTCCCAGTTCTGAGCCGCGTAGCTGAGGCCGGGGAAACCACCGTGCCAAACAACCTCACCATCGACAGTTTCGCCCTCGCCGGTGAAGAACACGACGATCGGGCGAATGTAATCTTCGATCCAGGTGAAGATCGGCTTCATCAGGGGCTCAAGAGTCCACATGCCCCACATGCCGAAGATGATCGAGGGGATAGCGGCAAGAAGGTCAATAACGTAGCCAAGGGCTTGAGAGAGCCGGCGCGGCGCGTAGTGCGAGATGAAGAGCGCAATACCGATTGCCAGTGGCACGGCAATCGCCAGTGCCATCAGGGCCGAGAGGACTGTGCCGAAGAGTGCGCGTGCAGCGAAGCCCCAGAAGGTTAGCTGCTCACCACCAACCCGGGAGAATCCGACTTCGGTTGCAATTTCTTCACTGGAGGCCGTGTAGACCTGGTAGGACTGCAAAAGCAGAAAGAACGCGACAGCGCCGAGGAGCAGGAGAATGATGATACCTGCGCCGTAGGCGAAGCCCTTGAAGGTCTTGTCCCCAAGGGAACCCATTGACCTCCGAGGCTTCTTCGTCTCGTCTCTCGTTGTCACTGTAGACACGCGAAACTCCTTTAAATGGAACCCTAAAGGCGGGCTGGCTAGGAAAGCCAGCCCGCCGTCAGGCTAATCGGTTATGCGATGAAGCAATTACTCGGTGACGATGGAGTCGATTGCCGGGAAGACGCGCGACTGAAGGTCATCGGAGATGGGGGCGTTGCCGCCGTTAGCCTCGAAGGAGAACTGCTGGCCCTCATCGGAAGCCATGTAGGAGAGGTAACCCTTGACGTTAGCTGCTTCCTGAGCATCGTCGTACTCGGTGCAAGCAACGATGTAGGAGATCATGACGACCGGGTATGCACCCTCAACGGAACCATCGCGAACGAGATCAACGGTGAGGATCTTGTCGGTTGCGTCAGCGGTGGGCTCGGAGTTGTCAACGATAGCTGCAGCAGCCTCAGCGGAGTACTCGAGCCATTCGCCGTTGACCTCAACGTTGGCGGCACCAAGTTCGCCAATCTGGGAAGCATCAGCGTAGGTGATGGCACCCTCGGTCTGTGCAGTCAGGTCGACAACACCGTTAGTCTTCTCAGCGGACTGGGTGCCCGAGATCGGCCAAACGTCCTCAGCCTCGTAGGGCCATACCTCTTCGCCAGCGGCCTCAATGAGGTACTGGGTGAAGTTCTCGGTGGTGCCCGAGTCATCAGCGCGGTTGATCGGAACGATCTCCAGGTCGGGGAGCTCAACGTCCGGGTTGTCGGCAACGATTGCCTCGTCGTTCCAGTTGGTGATCTCGCCGTTGAAGATCGCGGCAATGTTCGCTGCCGAGAGGTTCAGGGAGTCAACGCCGGGAAGGTTGTAGGCAACGGCGATCGGGGAGATGTAGAGCGGGAGCTCGAGGATCTCAGCGCCACAACGCTGCTCAGCTGCTGCGAGCTCTTCCTCATCAAGCATCGAGTCGGTGCCAGCGAAGGATACAGCGCCACCAATGAACTGCTCGCGGCCGGTGCCGGAACCCGTGGGGTTGTAGTTGACGGTCACGCCGTAGTCAGCGGAGAAGGCGTCGCGCCATGCCTGCTGAGCGTTCTGCTGGGACGAAGCGCCCGAACCGTTCAGGGAGCCGGAAACACCGAGATCAGCGATCGGGGTGGGGAGCTCGGATGAGTCGGTCGAGGTGGACTCCTCATCGGTGGTCTCCTCGTCAGCGGTGGTCTCTTCTTCGGTGGTGGTGTCCTCCGAAGTGGTCTCCTCCGATGATGTGGTCTCCTCGTCGGTGGAGTCGTCAGAGCAGGCGGTAAGAGTGATAGCAAGGGCGCCAGCGAGTGCGAGCGATGCTGCCTTGCGGGAACGGGTGATGTTCACGGTCGTTTCCATCCTTCAATTAGTTCTGGGAGAGCGCGAAGCTCCGGACCACGATCAACGGTAAGCCGGCATGGTGACTAACGAACCTTGTTAAGGTTAACAGTTGGTTAACACTTCCGTGAATCAGCTCACGAACCACCACCTAAATCGTGCGAATGGCATTAAATGGACGGTCGGAGCTTCTCCAAGGCAACGATTCTCGCCTTTCTGCCGCGCCTCTGGGAGACGTGCGCGACCAGCGCCTCGCCCGTTGCGAGCCACGGATCTTCGTTCGGAATCGACTTCGTGATCGAGTGCGGGGCACGATCAAGGAACGCCTGAACGATGCTGGGAAGCGTGGGCCGGTGCGCGCAGAGCGCGACGGGGGCCTCGTTCGTACCCAGCAGGTTGTCAACGAGTCGGTACACGGGCTTCGACTTCTTCTCGTGAGCCGCCTCAGTCAGGCACTCGTTCGTTTCGAGCTCAATGCCCATGGCCTGCTGGTAGGGCCGCACAGTGGCTACACAGCGTTCCCACGGGGAGGAAATCAGCCTGGTCACGCCGTAGGCGGAGAGCAGGGGGATCATTTCCTTCGCCATCTTCTCCCCCGCCGGCGTCAGGGGCCGAGTTTCCTCAGAGCCCTTGCCCTTCTTCCACGCGGACCGTTTCATGGCACGGGTGTGCCGAACCACGATCAGGGTCCACGTGTTCAACTTATCGTCGTTGTACTGATCCACAAGCTTGCCCAAGAGGTCGCGATCCGATTCCTGTGTGAGCCTCTCGAACGCTTTCTTCGCGGGCACCCACTCGACCTTGTCCACCTCGGTGGTCTTGGCGGGGGCCACGTGGGGGCGCACCTTGAACAGCTTCGTGCTGATCGACAGTGGTTGCGCCGCCCAATAGTAGGTGGTCTTCTTCCTGCCATCCCCCAGCTTGTACGACACGGCGCCGAGTGGCTGCCCCAGGTAGATGGGCACCCCGGTCTCTTCCTCGACCTCGCGGATCGCTGCGACCGGGGTCCCTTCCCCGTTATTGAGCTTCCCCTTGGGAATCGACCAGTCATCGTAGGACGGCCGATGGATAAGAAGAACCTCAAGTTTTCTGTTGCTGACGCGCCACACGAGGGCGCCCGCCGCAACAACGTCGGGGCGTGAACTCAACTCTTCACCCGTGCCCTGGCATTCTTCATGAGGAGCTCCTGGATGTCGGTGAGGTGACGACCCTCATCATCCACATCGACCCTGCGCCAACCATCCGCCTCGAGGTGCCACGAGGAGGTGCCCTCATCGGTGGCAATGTCGAGCAGCTCGATCAAGCGCCTAATCTGACCCGGGTCGATGATCTTGATGAGCGCCTCGACCCTGCGGTCCAGGTTGCGGTGCATGAGGTCGGCGGAGCCGATGAACACATCGTGATCGCCGTCGTTGCAGAAGGCGAAGATGCGGGAGTGCTCAAGGAAGCGACCAAGGATGGAGCGGACGGTGATGTTCTCCGACAGGCCGGGAATGCCGGCACGCAGGGCACAGATGCCACGCACCTGGATCGCGACGGGCACACCCTCCTGGGAGGCGCGGTAGAGAGCATCGATGAGCTTCTCGTCGACCAGGGAGTTCACCTTGATCTTGATCCAGGCTTCCTTTCCCTGCCTCTTGTTCTCGACCTCCCGCTCGATGCGCTCGAGCAGGCCGGGGCGAACAGTGCGAGGAGCAACAAGGAGGCGGTGGAACTTGGAGCGAGGTGCGTAGCCGGACAGCTGGTTGAAGAGCCTCGTGAGGTCCTGACCAACATCACGGTTCGAGGTGAGCAGACCAAGATCTTCGTAGCCGCGGGCGGTCTTCGAGTGGTAGTTGCCGGTACCGACGTGGCAGTAGCGGCGCAAGCCATCCTCTTCCTGACGGACAACGAGGCACAGCTTGCAGTGGGTCTTGAGACCAACGATGCCGTACACGACGTGCACGCCGGCCTGCTCCAGCTTACGAGCCCACTCGATGTTCGCAGCCTCGTCGAAACGAGCCTTGATCTCAACGATCGCGAGAACCTGCTTGCCGAGGCGTGCCGCCTTGATGAGGGAGTCTACGATCGGGGAGTCACCGGAGGTGCGGTACAGGGTCTGCTTGATCGCAAGGACCTTGGGATCAGCCGCTGCCTGCGCAATGAACTGCTGCACGGAGGTGGCGAACGAGTCGTATGGGTGGTGCAAGAGAATGTCCTGCTCCCGGATAGCCTCGAAGAAGTCGGTCGGGGTGGAGGATTCCACATCCGCCAGTCCGCGAGCCGTCACGGGAACGTACTTCTTGTACTTGAGCTCGGGGCGATCCAGGTCGTGGATGACGTTAAGACCGGTCAGGTCGAGCGGCGCCGGAAGTCGGTACACGTCGGCCTCGCGAACGTCGAGTTCCTTCATGAGGAGGCTGAGAACGTGATCCGAGATCCCCTCGGCGACCTCGAGGCGAACGGCGGGACCGAAGCGGCGCCGCATAAGCTCCTTCTCGAGCGCGGTCAGCAGGTTCTCTGCGTCGTCCTCTTCAACCTCCACGTCCTCATTACGGGTGACGCGGAACGTATCGAACTCGACGACCTCCATACCAGGGAACAGGGTGTCGAGGTGGGCACCGATGATCTCCTCGAGGGGAACGAACGCGGTGCGTCCCTTCATGAGCGAGACATCCTCGGGGCGGAACGGACGTCCCTCATCATCCACCGCGATGAAACGGGGAAGCAACGGCGGCACCTTGACGCGAGCGAAGTGCTCCTTGCCGGTACCGGGGTTGCGAACCACGACAGCAAGGTTGAGGGAGAGGCCGGAGATGTAGGGGAAGGGGTGCGCAGGGTCGACAGCAAGAGGCGTCAGAACCGGAAAGATGTCGGAACGGAACATCTTGCGCAGGCCCTCGTGCTGGCGAGTATCGAGCTGATCCCAGTGCAGGATTTCGATGCCCTCCTCGGCAAGCTTCGGACGGATGTCGTTCGCGAAGACAGCCGCATGACGGGTCATGAGCTCCTTCGCGCCCTCGGTGATACCTTCAAGCACCTGACGAGGAGTTAGTCCCGATGCGGAGGGAACGGCAAGGCCGGTGGCAATACGCCTCTTGAGGCCCGCCACGCGCACCATGAAGTACTCGTCGAGGTTTGAAGCGAAGATCGCGAGGAACCAGGCACGTTCCAGCAGGGCAAGATCCTGATCCTCGGCCTGCTCAAGAACGCGGGCGTTGAATGCCAGCCAGCTGAGCTCGCGGTCCGCGAACCTGCCCTCAGGAAGATCACCCGAGTCCTCGTTCTCCGCCTGCTCCTCGATTTGCGCCGCAAGGGACGCAAGAGGCACGGGGGAACCGGTACGCGCTGCGGCACGAATGCGTGCACGGCGCGCTAGTTCATCGTCCGAGTCGTTGCCCAGGGCCTCATCGACCTCGGATTCGATGTCGACAAAGTCTTCATGCTCATCACGGCCAGCCTCTACAGAGGTGTCAAGCTCACTATCCATATCGGTATCCTCCTACGCCAAAGTTAACTGAAGGTGACGGGCTGTGTCTTACGCCAGTTCGTATTGAATGTCGGAATGGGAAAGAGTGAATCCGGCGCGCTCGTACGTCGCAAGTGCGGGAGCATTATCTCCCTCAACGTAGAGCATGACGGAGTCAGCCCCGCCTTCGGACAGGTCGGCGAGGGAATGGGCGGTCAGCCAGTTCCCAAGGCCCCTCCCCTGCCAGTCCGGATTCACACCAAGAACATACAACTCAGCAGGGTCGCGCTGAATCCAGTAGTAGCCAGCAATCGCACCATTGGCCACGGCAAGAGTGATCTCGCCGCCACTCTTGGCGATGTCATCTGTTGTCATGGCACCCTGCTCGGGGTGGCTAGCAAACGCGCGAGCATTCACCTCCACGAGAACCTCAGCATCAGCCTCGGTGTAAGGGCGGAGCTGAACGTCGTCCCTGCCCTCGGGCCGACCGACAGAACCGAGCTCTTTGGAGAGCTGGCGGAGTTCACGGACGGATGCAAGCCTGGTGCTTGCAGCGAGTGCCTGAGCGGCGGGCAGGTTCCCGTGGGACCACAGGCGCATGGGCTTGGCGGTCTGGGACACGTGCTCAACGAGCTCACGCCCGATTCCCTGCTTCCGATAGTCGGGGTGTACCGCGAGCTCGCTCCCCTCCTTGCCCATGACCGCGAGCGCAACGAGCGAGTCGTCGTAGATCGCGAGGTATCGGGCTGGTCGCTCCTCACCAACATCGCGGAAGGAGGCCTCGCCAAAGGCCCCAACACCATCGTGGTCCTCAATAGCTTTCGCGAAGTTCTTGAACTCTGTGACGTCGGGGCGGGCGGTGGATACTCGCATTAGTCGAGCCTTCTATCGTCGAACAGCTTGGCCCCAAGTGCGAGCTCCTTGGCCGTTTCTAGGAGAGCCTCGTTGCGACGCGTCACCTTGGTAGCAAGGGCGTGGTTGTCGGAGGCGATCCACACGGGATCGAGATCTCCAAGGAAGGCTGCGAAGCGTGCGGAGTCCAGGAGGAGGGAATCGAAGTCATCGGCACCAAGGCCGTCAAAGACCGAGACCCAGCGCGCCCTGATGGTCTCTGGGCTGGATACGAGGATCTCCTTCTTTTCTTCCGCCTCGTGCATGGCAGCGGAGGCGGCGTAGCGCCTCTGCACATCCGCAGGTTCGCGGCGGATCCACTCGCTCAGGAGGTATCCGCGCCACATGACACCGGCAAGGGTGTCTGAGGGGGCGCGCACCCATGCTTCAGCGACGAGGTCGATGCCTTCGTTCGAGATCAGGTCGAGGACACGCTCCCGCACATCATCATCGATGTTCTGGCGGGTCTTGGTCGGCACAAGTGCCTGAGCCGAGACGTGCGCGAGTTCAGAGCTGTATGCCGGATCGGGCTCACCTGTAAGGTATTCGACCTGCTCCGGGTCGATCTGGGCCGGGCGGCGTGGACGCTTGTTCATTGTGTCCTCCATCAACGAAAACTGACTTTCCTTATTGTCCCTCATCACACCGCACTCAGGTAGGACCTTGCCCAAGCAATTGAGGTGCTAACATAACTCGTGGCTCTTTTTCAGTGCCACGGGCCTCTAGCTCAACGGTAGAGCTCCGGACTTTTAATCCGTAGGTTGTGGGTTCGAATCCCACGGGGCCTACTCCACTTCCCCCGCTGTACCTATTAAAGGTAAGCGGGGGAAAGCCGTTTTGGGGCGATGTAGCACCCCTGCAGTACTAGGAAGTGTTATGTCTCAGGACATAGGTGACAGTTCTGTATCAGGACATGGGTGACGTT
>NZ_JASDVN010000030.1:0-12061 GCF_041440645.1 Flaviflexus sp.
AAACACAACAACAAAATAACCCCCAACTGACTCACCACAGCTTGACACCGAGCGTACACACTCAATTATGAAGAGCCACTTTGCCTGTTTCGATTCCCGTCTGTTTGGACACCGCTCGCTGTATCGTTGCGTCTCGTTCGTGTCTGTTTGAGGTAGTGCCGGGGCGAGCAGGTCTCGGTGATAGTCCCCAGAAGAAGTCTCGATGACGGCCGATGAAGAAGGCACGGTTATGGCTTCGCCGGGAGTTTAGTTCTGTTCTGCTTGGCGTTACTTGTGCTTTCCAAGTGGGAGAATGTGGGTATGAGATCTTGGGAGCGTACTGACCGGCCGATTGTTCTTGCCCACCGCGGGGGAGCCGACGAGTATCCAGAGAACTCCGTTGAAGCCTTTGAGGGAATGCAGTCCCAGGGCTTCAACTACATTGAAACAGATGCTCACTCGACGGCTGACGGTGTGCTGGTACTCATCCACGATCCGCTTCTCGACCGAACAACGAACGGGTCGGGTCCGATCTCTCTCAAGGACTGGGCGGACGTCAAAGAACTGCACGACGAATCGGGGAACGCCCCGATGAAGCTCGAGGATGCACTCGAGCAGTTCCCGAACATCGATTTCAACATTGACATCAAGGCGAACTCGGCTCTGGACCCCATGATCAGGTTGCTCCGCTCGGGTCGGTACAACGACCGGGTTCTCATTGCGTCGTTCTCGGAGAAGCGGCTCCGGAGAATCAGGAAGCACGTACCAGGGATTGCCACGAGCATGGGAACGGCCGCCGTTACGCGTCTCTTTCTTGCGTCCAAGGCACCGAAGAAGCTCCTCAAGACTCTCATGAGGGGAGTGCCGGGGCCGAGGAACGGGGCCGTGTGCGTTCAGATACCGACGAGTTTCCGTGGCATCCCGATCCTGAGCAAGGATCTCGTGGACCTTGCTCACGAGCACGGCATCGCCGTCCACGTGTGGACCATCAACGAGGTCAAGGACATGATCGAGATCCTGGACATGGGAGTGGACGGAATCATCACGGATCGACCCAACCTTGCCCGGAATCTCCTCAACACACGTTACGGCGAACAGGACGCGTAGCAAGAGGGTTCTCGACCGAGCAATCCCGCTCTGGGATACCTCTGAAACTCTCGTAGAAAGCCAATCTAGTGGCTCTCTTTCCATAATCTTCCGTAAGCTGACCTCACGCAACGTGACGGGAGTGAGATCTCAACCCGGATGTTGAGCGTAGCCACTTTGGCGACTGAGTTTTTGAGTCACTGATAGATAGTGAATGACTCACTTATCCATGGGGGACGAATGCCATGACTGAGACAGTATCTCCCGACGTTTCCTCCCACGACGAGAGTGAACCCGTCGAGCGGGAACTCAAATCCGCGCAGCAATGGTGGTATCTCGATCCGGGCGGAGCCGTTGGAGGCTTCGCCTTCGGCGTCCTTGCGATTACGCCGTCGCTCCTACCTCGGCCGGCACTCCTGCAGGGCGTTGCTCTCGGATTCTCCGTTGGCTACCTCCTCGGCGTCATCGTCTGGAAGTTCATCCGGAAGATGGTCTGGCCGAACGGCGACCATCCCAGGGTTTCTCGCCGCTGGTGGATCGCGTAGGTCGTTGCGTGGCTTCTCGCCATCGCGGGCCTGTACCCCTTGACGTTCGAGTGGCAGAACGAGATCCGCGAACTCGTTCAATTGGAACCTCTGCACGTGTTGAGGTTCTTGCCGTTCCTCATCGGTTTCCTCGTCGTATCCGCGATCTTCATCCTCATTGGCAAGTCCGTCACTCGCCTCTACAACAGGTGCGAGCAGAGCCTGAAGCCGGTGGGGGCCTTCCTCGTCTCGTTCGTTGTCGTCATACTGTCGATCTCGCTTGCCAGTAGCCTCCTGTACTACGGGGTGCAGATCCACTTCCGTAATTCCAACGGCTTCCCCTACGACGATCTTGAGGCGCCCACGACCGAGTTCAAGTCGGCAGGCCCGGGTTCCGCGGTCGAGTGGGACACCGTCGGCAGGCACGGTTCCCTGTTCCTCGGGGCTGGCCCCTCCGCGCAGGGTATTGAGGACATTACCGGCAGGGAAGCGCTCGAACCCATTCGGGTGTACGCGGGGATGAAGACGGCACCGACGGCAGAGGAACGCGCCGAGATCGTTGTCGACGAACTGCTCCGCACCGGCGCATTCGATCGCGAGATTCTCGTTGTCGCGACCACAACGGGCTCGGGATGGTTGGAGCCGCAAACGGTTGACTCCCTGGAGTACTTGTACGGTGGAGACACAGCCATCGCCGCCATCCAGTACGCCTTCGTTCCCAGCTGGGTGTCGTTCCTCTTCGACCCTGAGCTTCCCGACGAGGCCTCAGCCATTCTCTTTGAAGCGGTCGAAGCGGAATGGCTGAAGCTACCGGAAGACGATCGGCCCGAACTCATCGTGTACGGTCTTAGCCTCGGCGCGAGCGGCAGCCAGGCGGCCTTCGCAGACCTCGCCGACCTGCGTTCTCGCACGGATGGCGCACTTTTCGTTGGCACACCGAACGCCTCCGCCATGTGGCAGGAGCTCCAGAACAACAGGGATCCTGGTAGTCCCATGGCGCTGCCCGTCCTCGACAACGGACAGGAGGTGCGCTTGATGTCCGGCCGCGGCGATGTCTCAGGCCCCACTGCCGAGTGGGAGCATCCGAGGGTCCTCTACCTCCAGCACGAAACCGACCCCGTCACCTGGTTCTCCTGCGACCTGTTCTTCCAGAAACCGGAATGGTTGGACGAGGATCAGAGGAGCGAACACATCTCCACCTCCATGAGATGGATCCCGATCATCACCGGCCTTCAAGTGGCCGTCGACCTGCTGGGCGCGGACCAGGTCCCCGCCCACGTCGGTCACAACTACGGAGATGTCATCGTGCCTGCCTGGATTAACGTCCTGGGAGACCCGGGACTACCAGAAGAAACTCTCCAAGCAATCCAGGATGAGATCGAAACCTACGCTACGATCATTCCCTTCGACCAATAAGACGATTGGTCCATTCGGCAAGCAAGAACGATGGTTCCCTTCGACCAGGAAACCGTCACCAGTTAGCGCTGGCCGGGAGCCACCCCAGGTAGTGGTCGTGGACCTAGTGGTAGTGGACAGGTTGGGGAACCTAGGCGAGATAGTGGTCAGGCCCAGCAATCACACAAGTGAAAGCTGGGCCTGATGACAGTGGTACCCCGAACAGGATTCGAACCTGCGACCTTCTGCTCCGGAGGCAGACGCTCTATCCCCTGAGCTATCGGGGCGTAACTACTACGCGATTACTGACTTTATCAGGAACGCTCGCGACAGCAAGAACCATGCCCCTGTGACATGTCATGCACAGAGCGCGTCCTGGCCCACACTTGATGGACCGAGGTGTTTGCGCGGGCACGCCATCGCTAGAATGTCACCATGACTCCAGACGAACTAAGTGCGCTTATCGATTCCGTCCTTCACGGGGCGGTTGCGGACGGGACCATCAACCTGTCTGAATCCGACCTTCCCACGGTCAAGGTGGAGCGCCCCCGCAATCGCGATCACGGCGATTGGGCAACGAACATTGCCATGCAGCTCGCTAAGAAGGCAGGTACCAACCCGCGTGAACTGGGCACCATTCTTGCCGAACGACTGGAGAGCCAGGAAGGCATCGACGAGGCAACCGTGGCTGGCCCCGGCTTCGTCAACATCCGCCTCGCGGCGGGAGCCGCGGGCGAACTTGCCCGCACCATCCTGAACGCGGGCCGCGAGTACGGCCGCAGCAACGCCGCCCCTGGCGCCGTCAATCTTGAGTTCGTTTCTGCGAACCCGACCGGCCCCATCCACCTCGGTGGCGTGCGATGGGCGGCAGTGGGTGACTCGCTTGCTCGCCTCCTCGAGGCCGCGGGTGCAACCGTGACCCGCGAGTACTACTTCAACGACCACGGCGCCCAGATCGACCGCTTCTCCGAGTCCCTGCTCGCCCGCGCTCGCGGCGAAGAGGCACCCGAGAACGGCTACGGCGGCGCCTACATCTCCGATATCGCCAATCGCGTTCTCGCGGAATGCAAGGAAGCCGGTGAGCCGGATCCGTTGACCCTGCCCACGGAGGAGGCACAGGAAGTCTTCCGTGCCCGCGGCGTGGAACTCATGTTCGGCGAAATCAAGGCGGCGCTGGCCAACTTCGGTGTCGAGTTTGACGTGTACTTCCACGAGGACACCCTCCACGAGTCTGGAGCCGTTGATCGCTCGATCGCGGTCCTGCGCGAACGCGGCCACGTCTATGAGAAGGACGGCGCAACCTGGATCGAAACCACCTCCTTCGGTGATGACAAGGATCGCGTAGTCATCAAGTCCGACGGTGAGGCCGCATACTTTGCTGGCGACATCGCCTACTACCTCGACAAGAGGGAACGCGGAGCCGACCACGTCATCATCATGCTCGGTGCAGACCACCACGGTTACATCGGCCGCATGTACGCCATGGCACGCGCCTTCGGCGACACCGCGGGTGACCGCCAGAACCTCGAGATCCTCATCGGCCAGATGGTCAACCTGGTGAAGGATGGGGAGCCCGTTCGCATGTCGAAGCGCGCCGGCACCATCATCACCCTCGAGGATCTTGTTGACGCCGTTGGCGTTGATGCTGCTCGTTACTCCCTTGTTCGTTCCTCGGTTGACACGACCCTCGAGCTCGACCTGGACCTGTTGGCGTCCCACACGAACGAGAACCCCGTCTACTACGTCCAGTACGCGCACGCACGCACCCGCTCCGTTGCTCGCAACGCCGCCGATCACGGCGTGACCCGCGACGGCTTCAACCCGGCCGCTCTCGACCACCCGGCCGACAGCTCCCTGCTTGGAGTGCTCGCGCAGTACCCGGAGGTTGTCGCCCAGGGCGCGGAGCTCCGTGAGCCGCACCGCGTGGCTCGCTATCTCGAGGAGCTCGCAGCGGCCTACCACACCTGGTACGGGCAGACTCGCGTCACCCCTCGCGCCGATGAAGAAGTGACCGACGGTCACGTTGCTCGCCTGTGGCTGAACGACGCCACGACACAGGTACTGGCAAATGGTCTCGATCTTGTTGGCGTCTCAGCACCGGAGAAAATGTAAATGCCTTTTGCACCACTCGCGCACGTCCCAGCACCCGAACCGGGCGAGGGCCCCTGGCCCCGCAACCTCACCCGAGAAGCAAACGGAGAAGTGGCCCTCGCAGGCCACACCCTGACTGAACTGGCGGAGAACGGCACCCCCGTTTACCTGGTTGATAAGGACGATATGGTGGCGCGGGCGAAGGCTTGGGTCGACGCCATAGGTGAAGGCGACGTCTACTACGCTGGAAAGTCGTTTCTCACTCCCGCCGTCGCACGGTGGATGTACGAGGAGGGTCTCGGTATCGACACCGCCTCCGAGGGTGAGCTCCGCACGGCACTGGCCGGGAGAGTACCCGGTGAGCGGATCGGCCTGCACGGAAACTCCAAGTCGGACTCGACCCTGAAGCTTGCTCTCGAGAACTACATCGGACGCATCGTTGTCGACTCCCCGGGTGAGGTCGAGCAGATCGCCACCATCGCTTCCGAGCTCGGTGTCGTTGCTCCCTGCCTCGTGCGCGTCACGACCGGCGTGCACGCCGGTGGTCACGAGTTCATCGCAACCGCCCACGAGGATCAGAAGTTCGGTCTGTCCCTCGCAACGGGCGCCGCACTCGAGGTGGTGTCGGAGATCGCCAAGAACCCGCACCTGAAGTTCCTTGGCCTCCACTCCCACATCGGTAGCCAGATCCTGGATCCCCAGGGATTCGCGGCTGCGGCCGACGCCGTCATCGAGTTCGCCGGCGAGCTTGCCAAGCGCGGCATCGAGGTTCACGAGGTGGACCTGGGCGGCGGTTACGGCATCCAGTACACGGGTGAGGATCCGGCGCCCCAGACCGAGGTGGAGATGATTGCGGGCATCCGTTCCGCTCTCGAATCCGCGTGCGACAAGGCCGGCATCCCCGTGCCCCGCATGTCGATCGAACCCGGTCGTTCCATTTCCGGTCCCTCCGGCATAACCCTCTACACGGTCGGCGCTACGAAGGACGTCATGACCGACGATGGTGTGCGCCGCTACGTGAGCATCGATGGTGGCATGAGCGACAACACCCGTCCCGCCCTCTACGGAGCCAACTACACGGCGCTGCTGAACAGGGAATCGGATGCTGAACTGGTGCCGACCCGCGTTGTGGGCATGCACTGCGAGTCGGGAGACATCGTTGTTAAGGACGTTGCCCTGCCCAAGGACGTCACCCGCGGTGACCTGCTCCTCGTCGCAGCGACCGGTGCGTATGGTCGTTCCATGGCCTCGAACTACAACATGGTTCGCAAGCCGGGAGTCCTCGCCGTGTCCGATAGGGGGACGGCTTGGCTGATGAGGCCGGAAACCTGGGAAGATGTCCTCGGACTCTTTCCGGAACTCTAAGTAACGGAACCCAAACTCTAGACATCGCCAATCGGAGGAAGAATGTCAGTCAAGATTGCCCTGCTCGGGTGTGGAACTGTGGGCACCGCAGTCGCGAAGGCCCTCAAGGCTCAGGCCAAGGACTTCACTCAGCGCGTTGGCGCTGAACTGGAGCTCGTCGGAATCGGCGTGCGTAGCGTTGGAACCCCGCGCGATCCCGAGATTGATCGCAGCCTGCTGACGGAGGACCTCGACACGCTGGCAACCAGCGCTGACATTGTCATCGAGCTCCTCGGCGGCATCGAGCCCGCCCGCTCCCTCGTGCACAAGGCAATCGAATCCGGCGCCTCCGTCGTGACCGGCAACAAGGCTCTCCTCGCCGAATACGGTCCCGAAATCTACGAGGCCGCGGCCCAGGCAAACGTCGATGTCTACTACGAGGCGGCCGTCGCTGGCGCCGTTCCGGTCGTGTACGGCCTGCGCGAGTCGCTCGCCGGCGACCGGGTCGAGGCCGTGGTAGGCATCCTCAACGGCACCACGAACTTCATCCTGGACGAGATGGAAAACAACGGCCTGTCGTTCGAAGAGGCCCTGAAGCTGGCTCAGGACCTCGGTTACGCCGAAGCAGATCCCACCGCCGACGTCGATGGTCACGACGCTGCCGCCAAGATCGCTATTCTCGCGTCCCTGGCGTTCCACACGCGCGTCTCCCTCAAGGACGTGCCCACCACCGGGATCCGCGCCATCACTGCACAGAATATTGCCGAGGCCAAGGAAGATGGCTTCGCCATTAAGCTGCTGGGCATTGCCCGCCGCCACGAGCACGGCATCGAACTGAGCGTGGAACCGACCATGGTTCCGCTCGATCACCCGCTCGCCGGAGTGCGTGGCTCCTTCAACTCCGTGGTTGTCGAGTCCGTCGGGGCCGGCAGGCTCATGTTCTACGGTCGTGGTGCAGGTGGCGCCCCGACCGCCTCGGCTGTTCTCTCCGACGTTGTTGCCGGTGCATCGCACCGCGTTCACGGCGGTCAGGCACCCCGCGAACTTACGTACGGGGACCTGAAGATCCTCACACCCGAGGACGGCATCGCCTCCTACCGGATCGATATTGCCGTGGAGGACAGGACCGGCGTGCTCACCCAGCTGACGGGCGCTTTTGCGGATAATGGAGTGTCGATTCTGGCGGTGCGACAGAGCCAGGTTGATGATGAGAGTGCAAAGCTCATTGTTACGACCCACGCGGCGCGCACAGCTAGCGTAAAGTCGGC
This sequence comes from Flaviflexus sp., assembly GCF_041440645.1. Taxonomy (GTDB): domain Bacteria; phylum Actinomycetota; class Actinomycetes; order Actinomycetales; family Actinomycetaceae; genus Flaviflexus. The sequence goes on from NZ_JASDVN010000030.1 coordinate 7,688, forward strand.
TATCGAGGTTATTGAAAAGGCAGACTACGCCAAGTGCGTTCTGCAGGTTATGAGGGTAGAGGGGAACTGATGGCACACCAGTGGCGTGGCCTGATTAATGAATACCGGGAGAGGCTTCCGTTTGTGGAGTCCGATCCCGTTGTCACCCTGTTTGAGGGTGGCACACCGCTCGTTCCCGCACCGAAGCTATCGGACCTCGTGGGCGCCGACGTTCACGTCAAGGTTGAGGGCATGAACCCGACCGGTTCCTTCAAGGACCGCGGCATGACAACGGCCGTGTCGAAGGTGAAGGCCGCGGGCACCGAGATTATCGCGTGCGCCTCCACGGGCAACACCTCCGCCTCAGCGGCCGCGTACGCCGTGGCCGCGGGCCTTGGTTGCGCGGTGATCCTGCCGGCAGGCAAGATCGCTGCCGGTAAGCTCGCCCAGGCCATCGTGCACGGCGCGAAACTTGTGGCCGTCGATGGCAACTTCGATGACTGCCTGCGCATCACACGCGAACTGACCGACCAGTACCCGGTTGACCTCGTGAACTCGGTGAACCCGTACCGCCTGCAGGGGCAGAAGACCGCCTCATTCGAGATCATCGATGCCCTCGGTAAGGCGCCCGACATTCATGTTCTTCCCGTGGGCAACGCGGGCAACATTACCGCTTACTGGATAGGGTACAACGAGTACGCTGGCCGCACCACCCTCGCCTCCATCGACGATACCGCTCTGCACCTGGAGAAGGTTGTGGACACGGTTCCGCAGATGTGGGGCTTCCAGGCCTGGAACTCGGCACCCCTCGTACTTGGACATCCCGTTGAGAACCCCGAGACCATCGCCACCGCCATCCGCATCGGCAACCCCGCGTCCTGGAAGTACGCGGAAGAGGCACGCGACAACTCCAGTGGCTTCATCGATCGCGTGACCGATGAGGAGATCCTCGAGGCGCAGGCACTGCTGGCCTCCGAGGTTGGCATCTTCGTTGAACCCGCCTCCGCCTCCTCGATTGCGGGTCTCATCAAGACCGCGAAGGCAGGGAACGTGCCCGCGGGTGCAACGATCGTGTGCACCGTGACCGGTAACGGACTCAAGGACACCGCGACAGCTCTCGAGGGCCGCAACATCGATCCCGACGTCATCGAACCGTCTCTCGATGCAGCAGTGAAGGTCCTGGGGCTCTAATGCGGCAGGTGACCGAGACCCTCCGGGTGAGGGTTCCCGCTACGTCCGGCAATCTTGGCCCGGGCTTCGACTCCATGGGCATGGCGCACGGGATCTACGACGAAGTCGAGGCAACGCTCGTTGCCGGCAAGACCACAGTCGAGGTTCTTGGTGAGGGCCAGGACGAGCTTCCCACCGACGATTCGCACCTCGTGGTGCGCGCTCTCATGCGCGGCTTCGAGTTTGCGGGTCTGCCGCTCGCTGGCGTCAAGATGGTGTGCCGCAACGGCATTTCCCAGTCCCGCGGCCTCGGCTCCTCCGCTGCCGCCGTTGTTGCTGGTTTGACGCTCGCCGCAGGCTTCCTGGGCCGGCCCGACCTGTTCACGAAGGAAGATATCCTCACCCTCGCAACCGAGTTTGAGGGACACCCCGACAACGCGGCACCTGCGATCTTCGGTGGGGCAGTGGTGTCCTGGTCCGGAGCGGGACGCTCCCACGCCGTGAGCCTTGATCTGCACCCCCAGTTGCGCACCACCCTGCTGGTTCCCACGAGCATCTTGCCGACCTCGACGGCGCGCGCGGCCCTGCCCGCCACGGTTCCGCACGTTGACGCGGCCTTTAACGCTTCCCGTAGCGCCCTTCTTGTGCACGCACTGGGTCACGACCTTGACCTATTGCAAGAGGCAACAAGAGATCGGCTCCACCAGGAGTACCGTGCCAGTTCCATGCCTGCCTCCGCCGAGGTTCTTGACGCTCTCCGTTCGGCCGGATGGCCGGCGGTGATCTCCGGCGCGGGTCCTGCGATCCTCGTTCTGGATGAACTGGATGCTCAGACATGCAGGATTCTTGAGGCACGCGGGTTTGCGGTCACAACCCCTGGCATTGGCCAGGGTGCTCACATTGTTGATTAAATAACCGATATTCTGTCTCAACCTGGTACGCTGGCCCTATCACCACTTGAAGTGAGACGTGGCCTCGCTCGTTCACGGTGACATCCCACAGCGCTAGTTCTTTGGGGCATTGAGTCAATTTTTCTCCCAATGAGCGCTGGTCAGCACAGAAAACTCGCCCGCTTCCACGCGGGATTCGAGGAAGGAAACTAGTGAGCGAAAATTCCTCCGCTCCTCGCAAAGCACTCACTGCGATGCGACTAGGCGAACTCCAAGAGCTCGCCGCCACCATGGGGCTTGAACTCGATGCTAAAGCCCGTCGAAATGACTTTATTTCCGCCATCCGCAAAGCCCGCGACGCAGGTCGTCCCGTTCCGCAGGATGCCCCCTCCGCTCAGGAAGATGCCTCTTCCGCACCCGTAGAGAACACGAGGGAAGCACAGCAGGCTCCCGCGATTGAACTCCCGGAACCCGCGCAGGCAACGGAATCCGCACCCGACCTGCCCGAAGACAAGCTCGCCGCGCTCGAGGCACTCGGTGAGGCCGCCTCCCGCAAGGCCGAAGAGGCGTACCGTCGCTCCTCCCGCGGCCGACGCGACGAGGATGATCGGGGTCAGAACACGAACCGCGATCAGGACTCGGAGGATGAGGGGGACGGTCGCCGTCGCCGCAACGATCGCCGCCGTGACCGGGGCAACCGCAACCGTGACGATCGGGGTCGTAACGACCGCAATGATCGTAGCGACCGTAATGATCGTAACGATCGCAGTGATCGCCGTGATCGTTCGAACCGGCGCAACAACGAGCGTCAGAACGATGGCGACTCGGACTTTAACGATCAGGTGCGCGACGGAGATGTTCTCCTCAAGGTTGCCGGCATCCTCGATATCGATGGCAACAACGCCTACCTGCGCACCGCCGGCTACTTGCCCGGCCCGAACGACGCCTACGTGTCGGCCGCCCTCATCAAGAAGAACAAGCTCCGCCGTGGCGACGCCATCGTTGGTGCTGTGCGCGATCTCGGTGAGTCTTCGGGTCAGGGACGCCAGTCCCGCCAGCGCCACAAGTTCAACCCGCTCGTACAGATCGACTCGGTTAACGGGCTCTCCCTCGAGGATCTGCTCAAGCGTCCCGAGTTCGGCAAGCTGACCCCGCTGTACCCGAACGAGATGCTCCGCATGGAGACGTCGCCGAAGGCGATCACTCCGCGCGTCATCGACCTCGTGGCGCCGATCGGCAAGGGCCAGCGTGGTCTCATAGTGTCGCCCCCCAAGGCCGGCAAGACGATGATCATGCAGCAGATCGCGAACGCGATCGCCGTCAACAATCCTGACGTGCACCTCATGGTTGTGCTGGTTGATGAGCGTCCGGAAGAAGTGACGGACATGCAGCGTATGGTCAAGGGTGAGGTCATTGCCTCGACCTTTGACCGTCCCGCAGCGGAGCACACCGTTGTTGCTGAGCTTGCCATCGAGCGTGCGAAGCGCCTCGTTGAGCTCGGTCAGGACGTTGTTGTTCTTCTTGACTCGATCACCCGCCTCGGCCGCGCATACAACCTGGCGGCTCCGGCCTCCGGTCGTATCCTGTCCGGTGGAGTTGACGCCGGCGCTCTCTACCCGCCGAAGCGCTTCTTCGGTGCGGCCCGCAACGTCGAAAACGGTGGTTCGCTCACGATCGTGGCTTCCGCTCTCGTCGAGACGGGTTCGAAGATGGACGAGGTCATCTTCGAGGAGTTCAAGGGCACCGGCAATATGGAACTGCGCCTGTCCCGTCAGCTCGCTGACCGCCGTATCTTCCCCGCGGTCGACGTCAACGCGTCCGGCACCCGCCGCGAAGAGCTTCTCTTCAGCCCCGAAGAGCTCAAGATTGTGTGGCAGTTGCGCCGCGCACTCGGCACGCTCGAGGTTCAGGAGTCCTCCGACTTCCTTCTCGGCCGCCTGCGCAAGTCTGAATCGAATGGCGAGTTCCTCATGACCATCGCCAAGTCGATGCAGAAGTCTGGAGAGTAGTCTCACAGGCCCGCCCCTTGCGGGGCGGGCCACTCCAGCACCATAATTACCTGACGGCTTTCGGTTCACCGACCACGCAGAAATGCGGCCTCTCGCAGAGCGGGAGTTGGGTTCGGACCCGGGGCATCAACGATCCAAGGAGAATACTCATGAAGCAGGGAATCCACCCTGAATACTATGTCACCGAGGTTACTTGCACCTGTGGCAACCAGTTCACCACTCGCTCGACCGTAGCTTCGGGCGAAATCCGCGCCGATGTTTGCTCAGCCTGCCACCCCTTCTACACCGGCAAGCAGAAGATTCTGGACACCGGTGGTCGCGTGGCT
>NZ_JASDVN010000030.1:12071-23765 GCF_041440645.1 Flaviflexus sp.
GTATCTCGCCGGCGCCTTCCATATTGCAGGCCGCTATCATGAAGTGGCAGTAGCTTGATAGCTTCACAGAAGCTTCTTTTTGTTTAACGAGGATCCCATGAGTCAAAACACGTCCGTTCCCGAGCAGATGCTTGCCGAGTTCCATCAGATCGAGGAACAGATGGCAACGCCTGAGGTGCTGTCGAGCCCCGACAAGCTCCGTTCGCTCGGCCGACGCTACTCCGAGCTAGGCCGCGTCGTGCGCGTGTACCGGGAGTGGCTGACGGCTCGTGACGATCTCGCTGAGGCAAAGGAAATCGTGGGTCTCGGTGGCGAGGACGGCGAGTTGTTCGCGGCTGAGCTTCCCGGTCTCGAGATGCGTTTCAACGATCTTGACGACGAGCTTCGCAACGTTCTCATCCCACGCGACCCCGACGACTCCCGCGACGTCATTCTTGAGGTCAAGGCAGGCGAGGGCGGCGAGGAGTCGGCCCTGTTCGCAGGCGACCTGTTCCGCATGTACACGAGGTACGCGGAGATCAAGGGATGGCAGACCCAGATCCTGTCCGCAACCGAATCCGACCTCGGTGGCTACAAGGTCATCCAGGTTGCCATCAAGAGCCCCCAGCCTCCGGAGGATCCGGCCGAAGGCGTGTGGGCGCACCTGAAGTACGAGGCGGGCGTGCACCGGGTTCAGCGCGTGCCCGTGACCGAATCCCAGGGCCGCATCCACACCTCCGCAGCTGGCGTTCTCGTGTTCCCAGAAGTTGACGACCCGGGTGAGGTCGAGATCGATCCGAACGATCTACGCATCGACGTCTACCGTTCGTCCGGCCCCGGTGGCCAGTCGGTCAACACGACCGACTCCGCCGTTCGCATCACCCACATCCCCACCGGCATCGTGGTCTCCATGCAGGACGAGAAGTCACAGCACAAGAACCGCGACGCCGCCATGCGAGTCCTGCGTGCCAGACTCCTGGCTGCCCAGGCAGAGGCGGCTGCCGCCGAAGAGGCGGAGCAACGCCGTTCCCAGGTCCGCACCGTCGACCGTTCCGAGCGCATCCGCACCTACAACTTCCCCGAGAACCGCATCTCGGATCACCGCACCGGCTTCAAGGCCTACAACCTTGACACGGTCCTCGGTGGCGAGCTTGGTCCCGTCATCGATTCGGCACGTGAGCTGGATGAGCGGGAGCGCCTGGAGCACGCGGGAGAGTGACCTGGCGGAACCTGACGGCGCGCGCAAGCACCACGCTGGCACGCGCCGGAATCGAGTCACCAACCGCTGATACTCGCAGGTTGGCGGAGCACGTCGCTGGCACCAGCCTCCTGCTTGCACCGGATCCGACCCCGGAACAGGTTCGAGAGTTCTTCGAACTCGTGGATAAGCGAGCTCAGCGAGTTCCGCTCCAGCACCTGACCGGCGTCATGTACTTCCGCAACCTGGAACTACCGGCAGAACCCGGGGTCTTTATCGTGCGCCCAGAAACTGAACTCGTGGCGGGCGCCGCCATCGACGCCGCACGCAAGATCCCCGACCCGCTCGTCGTTGATCTGTGCACCGGATCGGGAGCCATCGCGATCTCGATAGCAGATGAGGTCACGGGAGCGCGCGTCGTCGCTGTTGAACTCGACGAGCACGCTTTCCAGGCGGCCTCACGAAACGCGGCACCCTACGGTGTCGAGGTGCGCCAGGGTGACGCTCGTGTTTCCTGCGAGGACCTCGTTGGACTCGTCGATGTCGTCGTGTCGAATCCCCCGTACGTTCCGTTCCGGGAGCTTCCCGCCGAGGTGGGACAGGACCCGGATCTTGCCCTGTGGGGTGGGGGAGAGGACGGGCTCGAGATCCCACGGGCACTTGTGGCTCAGGCACGCAAGCTCCTGAAGCCCGGCGGGGTCCTCATCATGGAGCACGACGATACTCAGGGGCCGGCCCTGGTCGAATGTGCAGTAAGCCATGGAATGTCCGGCAGGACTGAACGAGATCTTGCGGGGCGAGACCGGTTTTTATACGCGGTATGAGAAAGTAGATGACGTGGATATTCGAGACTGTATTTCCGATAGTGGCGCACTGGATGCTGCATCCGTCGCCGTCTCCAATGGGAAGCTCATTGTGCTCCCAACGGACACCGTTTATGGGATTGGGGCGGATGCCTTCAACCCCGCGGCCGTCTCCAACCTCCTCGCCGCCAAGGGCAGGGGCAGGCAGATGCCGCCGCCGGTGCTGGTTGGAACCAAGGACACAGCCGAAGCACTTGCCGAGTCCCTGCCGCAGGAGGCGCGGGACCTCATCGAAAAGTTCTGGCCCGGTGCCCTCACCCTCATCGTCAACGCACAGCCGTCGCTGGCGTGGGACCTGGGCGAGACCCACGGAACCGTGGCGCTTCGCATGCCGGACAGCGAGGTCGCACTGAACCTCCTCCAACGCACGGGACCGCTCGCAGTATCCTCCGCGAACGTGCACCAGCAGCCAGCCGCCACGACCATCGACGAGGCGACCAGCATGCTGGGCGAGTCCGTTGGCCTCTACCTGGATGGTGGCAAGGCCGGTGGTGGAGTGGCCTCCACGATCGTTGACGTGACATCCAAGCCCGCCAAGATTCTCCGCCAGGGAGCCATTTCCCGCGAGGACATCGCGGCAGTCGTCGAACTCGAAGAGCCCGTCGAGCCGTGAGAGTCTATCTACTTGTCATGCTGATTGCCGCGGCAGTCACCTACTTTATGGTGCCTGTGGTTCGGCGAATCGCCTTGGCAAGTGGAGCTATCACGCAGGTGCGTGACCGCGACGTGCACACTGTGCCGATTCCGCGACTCGGGGGAGTGGCGATGCTGATTGGCTTGGCGGTGTCCTTCGTCGTCGCCAGCCAAATCCCCTATCTCAGTCAAGAGTTCTTCGGTGGCTCGCTCGCGTGGGGCATCCTCGCTGGCGCCGCACTCATGTGCCTCGTCGGAGTCATCGACGACATCTGGGAACTGGACTGGTACGCGAAGCTGGCGGGCGAGATCCTTGCGGCGGGTGTCATGGCGTGGCAAGGAGTCCAGTTCGTCTCGGTTCCCGTGTGGGGACTGACCGTTGGTTCGACGAGACTCACCCTGTTCCTCACGATCATTGTTGTCGTGGTGGTCGCCAACGCCATCAACTTCATTGACGGCCTGGATGGTCTCGCGGCAGGAGTGGTCGGCATCGCCGGACTCGCCTTCTTTATCTACACCTACATGCTGACCCGCGAATCCTCCCCAGGTGACTACTCCTCGATCGCTGTGGTCGTGGTCGCGGCCCTCGTTGGCATCTGTCTCGGCTTCCTACCGCACAACTTCAATCCAGCCACGATCTTCATGGGGGACTCCGGCGCCCTCATGCTCGGCCTCGTCTGTGCCGCAGCCGGCATCGTCGTGACCGGTCAGATCGACCCGAGCATCGCCACCAACCGCACCATCCCGGCATTCATGCCGATAGTGCTGCCGATCGCGATCCTCATCATCCCGCTCCTCGACTTCGTCTATGCGGTGCTGCGCCGCCTATCGAAGGGCCAGTCGCCCTTCACTGCGGACTCCGGTCACCTGCACCACCGCCTCCTGCGCGCAGGCAACTCCCACCGCGGCGCCGTCATGGTCATCTACGTGTGGTCCGCACTCTTCTCATTCCTTGCTGTCGGGCTCTCCATGTTCGACCCCAAGCCCGTCCTCATCATCGGAGCCATCGGACTCCTCCTCGCACTCGGGTACACGAAGTTCGAGATGAAGGGGGCGCCAAAACGTGCAGTATCAGCGACAAGGAAGTCGGAATCTGCGACAGCGCAGGCGGGCTCTTCTGCAAGCGATCCCAGAACTGCGGAGCCGCAGAAGGTCGCCGCTGTGCCCGTACCAGCATCGCTCTCGAACAAGGCTGAGCACGGACCGCTCATCGATCGCGACACGGATCCTGCAGTCGTATCGTCTGGTTCACCTGCGACTCAGCCCGCGCTGGGAACCGCAGATCAATCTAGGGAATCTGAGTACTCAGAGATAGCGGCAGGGGAATCAGAGAACAAGGATGGCGCGGAAGGCGATAGCCTGACGACCTTTCAGAGCCTGCGAAGGCTCTTCGACAAGCCCGCCGCGAAACCGCGTGATCGTGAACCTCGCACGGATGCGTCGAATCCCGCGTCGAGTTCAGATGATGAGGGGGAGGAGCTGTGAGGAAGAAGCAGCGCGAACCCGGGTACGTGCCAACAGGCCTGGATCTGTACAAGTCCATCTCCCTCCGCACGCTGGTTGCCTACGTTGTTCTCGCAATCGTGGGTGGCATAGCCGCCTACGCGGCCGGTGGAGAGCCAGCTCTGTGGGGCGTTTTGCTCGGAATCGGCATTGCCGGGCTCGCAATGGGTCTCACTTTGACGGTGATGATACTCACAGAGAAGAACCCCAGGATCAACGACATGGCGGTCATGCTGGGTGGATATCTGTTCAAAATAGTCGCACTTTTTGTCGTGTTTGTTGCTCTTCAAGGGTTCAGCTTCTTCTCAGAAATCGCGCTATTCCTAGGTTTTGGGGCCGCTATCATCGTTTCGCTTATTGTCGACACCTGGACCATCGCAACCACTCGGGCGTAGGACATTCGTCCCGAAATACGGCACAGGGACTCACAATACTTGTTCTCTTTCCGGTACGATGAAACTCGTCCGCATGAGCTGGCCAGTTCTGTGTCGAACAAAGACACCAGCTCATCCACCATTCAAGTTTTCTTGGGGGCCATCCTGTTCGCAAACGCCTCGTTTGAGCTCGTAGCCCAGGCCGGGCGTTTCCGTCTCGCAGCGGAAGAGTCCGGTTTCCACGCACCGACGATGGACGAGTTTTACCCCGACGCCTACCTGTTCGAGGGAACTCCGTTCGCCATCAACCGCATCATCATGGCCCGCCTCATCGCGGTCGCGGTTCTCGCAGCCATCTGCATCCTTTACGCGAAGCGAGCCAAGCTCGTTCCCGGTCGTGCACAGGCAGCCTTCGAGTTCGTTCTCGACTTCATTCGCAAGTCCATTGGTTACGAGGTTCTCGGTGAGGAAAAGGCGGGTCGTTACCTTCCTGCTCTCGCCACCATGTTCCTCGGCATCCTCTTCATGAACATCACGGGTGTCATCCCTGGGCTGCACATCGCGTCGACGTCGCTGATCGGTATGCCGATCATCTTCGCCCTCTTCGCTTACATTCTCTTCATCGTGGCGGGTATCCGCGTGCACGGTGTGGGTGGCTATTTCAAGTCGCAGCTCATGCCCGCCGGCGTTCCGAAGCCCGTCCTCATTCTTATGACTCCGATCGAGTTCCTGTCGAACTTCATTGTTCGCCCGGCAACTCTCGCCATTCGTCTTCTCGCCAATATGGTGGCGGGTCACCTCCTGCTGGTGTTGTGCTTCGGTGCAACTCACTACCTGTACTTCTCGATGGGCGGTGCCGTCGGCATCCTCAGCGGCTCCGTCACCCTCCTGGGTGGTATTGCCGTTGTCGTCTTCGAGATCCTGGTAGCGGGCCTGCAGGCTTACATCTTTGCGCTTCTTGCGGCAGTGTACATTTCACTGTCCATTGAAGAGCACTGAAACTTGGGTCAACCACTCAACAACAAAGGAAACAGGAAATTATGGAAACAGTCGTCGGTAACATCGCGACCATCGGTTACGGCCTCGCTGCAACCGGCCCTGCTATCGGCATCGGCATGCTCGTCGCCAAGACGCAGGAAGCTTCTGCTCGCCAGCCCGAGATCAAGTCGTTCCTCCGTGTCAACATGTTCCTCGGTATGGCGTTCGTTGAGGCCCTTGGCCTTATTGGCTTCGCCGCTGGGTTCGTCTTCTGATCATGAACAACAGCGCCGAGTGGTTCAACTGGGACCCCTCGCTGCTCGTTCCGGCCTCCTATGACCTCCTCTGGGGCACGGTCGCATTCGTCATTGTTGCGTTTGTTGTCTACAAGAAGGCATGGCCGACCTTCATCTCGCTGCTCGATGAGCGTCGAGAGAAGATCGAAGATGGGCTTCTGGCAGCCGAACGAGCACGAGAAGAAATCAAGGCCGAGCGCGAGCACCTTGCCGATGAGGTAACAGCTGCACGCAAGGACGCCGCACGCATCCGTGAGGACGCTCAAGAGAACGCGAAGGCAATCATTGCTGACGCTCGTTCGAAGGCAACCACGGAGGGTCAGCGCATCCTCGAATCGGCACAGCGCCAGATCGAAGCTGACCGCATCGCGGCAGAGTCCTCACTGCGTACTGATGTTGGTTCGCTCGCCACGACCCTCGCTGGTCGAATCGTGGGAGCCAACGTGGCTGACAGTGATGTTTCGCGTCAGGTCGTTGACCGCTTCCTCGACGAACTGGAAGCATCAACCCCCGCGAACACGGAGGCATGATGAGACTGGGCAGCGAGCAAGCACTCCAGCGTCTTCTCCACACGTGGGAAGGCGTCGTCGCTAACCGCCCCGATGCGGCAATTGGGTGGGCGCAGGAGATCTTCGCGGCAGGCACTGTCCTCGAATCTGAGACGGCACTGACCCGAGCGGCGACCAACCCGGCCAGCCCGGGCCAGTCGCGCACCGAACTCATGAACAGCGTGTTCGGTGGCAAGGTGTCCGGAGAGGTCCTCGACCTCCTCGGTGGCCTCGCACGGGACTCCTTCAAGGATTCCGAGGACCTCGTGGAGGCAGTATCGCGGGCGGGAGTGGAGACGCTCTTCATGTCCGCGCAGTACGCCAACAGACTGCACGACGTGGAAGAGGAGCTCTACCGCGCCAGCCGAGTCTTAAGCGAACAGCGTGAGCTGCGACGGACCCTGGACGACAAGAGCATTGATGCTGGCCGCCGTCAGGGCCTTGCTCGCCAAGTGTTTGGTAGCTGGAGCCCCGAAACGGTCGCCCTCCTCGAGCATGGGGTGGAATCAGACCAGCAGATCATTCACCAACTACGGCGCTGGATTGGGGATGCGGGACGCAGGAGTGAACACCTGGTCGCCATCGTCACAGCCGCCCAGCCCCTGGAAGCTGACCAGGAGGAACGCCTCACGGCACTCCTGGCAAAGCGCTACGGAAAGCCCGTGGAGATCCACGTCGGCGTCGATCCCGCCCTCATCGGTGGCGTCCGTATCGCGATTGGTCCTGACGTCATTGACGGCACCCTCGCTTCCCGCATCAAACACGTGAAGTCCGTTTTCGCGGACTAGAAGACTACCGCGGTAACCCGCAAAGAAAAGGAATATCAATGGCTGAGCTGACAATCCAGCCCGAGGACATCCGGGCAGCGCTCGACAGTTTCGTCAATAGTTACGAACCTGCCGAAGCAGTCTCGGAAGAGGTCGGTCACGTCACCATGACCACTGACGGGATTGCCCGCGTAGAAGGCCTTCCCGGCGCCATGGCTAACGAACTACTCCGGTTCGAAGATGGCACTGAGGGCCTGGCCATGAACCTCGAAGACCGCGAGATCGGTTGCGTGGTTCTCGGTGACTTCTCCGGTATTGAAGAGGGCCAGGAAGTCCGCCGTACCGGTAGGGTGCTCTCCGTCCCCGTTGGCGACGGATACCTGGGCAGGGTCGTGGACCCGCTCGGACAGCCCCTCGACGGTCAGGGCGAGATCCAGGGCATCGAGGGTTCCCGCGCTCTCGAGCTTCAGGCACCTGGTGTTATGGCACGTAAGTCCGTGCACGAGCCCCTCCAGACCGGTCTCAAGGCTATCGACGCCATGATCCCCGTTGGTCGCGGACAGCGCCAGCTGATCATTGGTGACCGCCAGACCGGCAAGACCGCTATCGCGATCGACACGATCCTCAACCAGAAGGCAAACTGGGACTCCGGCGACCCGAACAAGCAGGTTCGCTGCATCTACGTCGCCGTCGGCCAGAAGGGCTCGACCATTGCTTCCGTGCGTGGCGCACTGGAAGAGGCCGGTGCCCTCGAGTACACGACGATCGTTGCCTCCCCGGCTTCCGACCCCGCAGGCTTCAAGTACCTTGCCCCCTACACCGGCTCCGCCATCGGCCAGCACTGGATGTACGGCGGCAAGCACGTCCTCATTATCTTTGACGATCTGTCGAAGCAGGCCGAGGCCTACCGTTCCGTTTCGCTGCTGCTCCGCCGCCCGCCGGGCCGTGAAGCATACCCCGGCGACGTCTTCTACCTGCACTCCCGCCTGCTCGAGAGGTGCGCAAAGCTCTCCGATGAGCTCGGTGGTGGCTCCATGACCGGCCTGCCGATCATCGAGACCAAGGCCAACGACGTGTCGGCATACATCCCGACCAACGTCATCTCCATCACGGACGGCCAGATCTTCCTCCAGTCCGATCTGTTCAACGCGAACCAGCGCCCCGCGGTCGACGTCGGTATCTCCGTGTCCCGCGTCGGTGGTGACGCCCAGATCAAGGCCATGAAGAAGGTGTCGGGCACGCTGAAGATCACGCTCGCTCAGTACCGAGCGCAGGAAGCCTTCGCGATGTTCGCATCCGACCTGGATGCTACGACGCGTCGTCAGCTCACCCGTGGTGAGAGGCTCATGGAGCTGCTCAAGCAGCCCCAGTACACGCCGTACGACATCGAAGATCAGGTCGCATCCGTGTGGGCCGGCACCAACGGCTACCTGGATCCCATCCCGGTTTCTCAGGTGCACGAGTTCGAGGCCGGCATGCTGGACTACCTGCGTCACAACACCTCTGCCCTCGCGACCATTCGCGACACCGGCAAGCTCGAGGATGACACTGTTGAGGAACTGCGCCGCGGCGTTGAGGAATTCCAGAAGGAGTTCATCGCAGCCAAGGACGTTGACCTGACCGAAGCTCCTGAGGAAGAGGCCGAGCAGGAAGTCGAGCAGCTCGTCCGCTCGAAGAAGGGCTAACAGTGGCTGGTTCGCAGAGAGTTTTCAAGCAAAAGATCCGGGCCACGAAGACCCTTGAAAAGGTCTTCCGCGCCATGGAGCTCATTGCGGCATCGAGGATTGGCAAGGCGCGTGAAAAGGCGCAGGGCCAGGACCCCTACACTCTTGCGCTCATCCGCTCCATTGGCACCGTCGCATCCAGCGTTCACGATCTCGATCACCCGCTCATTACCCCTCGGACAGACACGAACCGTGTCGCCGTCCTCATCATCACCTCGGACCGCGGCATGGCGGGTGCATACTCGTCCTCCGTGCTGAGGGAATCGGAAGCACTCCTCGAGAGGCTCCGCGACGAAGGCAAGGAACCGGTCGTGTTCGTCTACGGACGCCGCGGCGAGTCCTACTTCAGGTTCCGCAAGGTGGAGATGGCACGGGTGTGGACGGGCTCCTCGGACAACCCGACACCGGACGTTGCGCAGGAGATCGCGGACGAACTGCTGGGACGGTTCCTCGCGGACGCCGACGAGGGAGGGCTCTCCGAACTCCACGTCGTCTTCACCCGCTTCGAATCGATGGTGAAGCAGGTCGTGCAGGTTCGCCGCATGCTTCCCCTCGAAGTTGTTGACGCGGATCCGGACGCGGAAGAGGAAGAGGCTCCTCTGTACGAGTTCGAGCCGGGACCGAAGGAACTGTTCGACGCGCTTCTGCCCATGTACTTGTCGCAGCGCATCCACGGGCAGCTCCTCATGGCTGCCGCATCCGAACTCGCGGCACGCCAGCAGGCAATGCATGCAGCCACCGATAACGCGAAAGAGCTTATCGAGGACTACACGCGCCTTGCTAACAACGCTCGCCAGGCCGAGATCACGACAGAAATTACCGAGCTTATTTCCGGCGCTGACGCGCTGGAGAATGCCAGCTAGACCACCCGGCCGATGGCCAAGTGAAGGAAGAAAGAATGACTGCCACTACCGAGACGGGCGTTGGCCGGATTGTCCGCGTCATCGGCGCCATCGTCGATGTCGAGTTCTCCCCGGACCAGCTTCCGGCACTCAACAACGCTCTCACCACTGAGATCGATCTGTCCGCCATGGGTGGTGAGAGCTCGACCCAGAAGATGACGCTGGAGGTTGCTCAGCACCTGGGCGACAACATCGTCCGCACCATCGCTCTCAAGCCCACCGACGGACTCGTGCGCGGTGCGAAGGTTCAGGACACCGGCGAGCCCATTACGGTTCCCGTTGGCGACGTGACCCTCGGCCACGTGTTCAACGTGACCGGTGATGCCCTCAACCTCGCCGAGGGTGAGACGCTGGAGATCAACGAGCGTTGGCCCATCCACCGCAACCCACCCCACTTCGACGAGCTCGAGTCGAAGACTCAGATGTTCGAGACCGGCATCAAGGTCATCGACCTCCTCACCCCGTACGTGCAGGGCGGCAAGATCGGCCTGTTCGGCGGCGCCGGCGTGGGCAAGACCGTTCTCATCCAGGAGATGATCCAGCGCGTGGCTCAGGACCACGGCGGTGTATCGGTGTTCGCTGGCGTGGGTGAGCGTACCCGTGAAGGTAACGACCTCATCGTCGAGATGGAAGAAGCGGGCGTGTTTGAGAAGACCGCCCTCGTCTTCGGCCAGATGGACGAACCGCCGGGCACGCGTCTGCGCGTCGCACTGTCGGCTCTGACGATGGCGGAATACTTCCGTGACGTTCAGAAGCAGGAGGTGCTGCTCTTCATCGACAACATCTTCCGCTTCACCCAGGCAGGTTCCGAGGTGTCGACCCTGCTCGGCCGCATGCCTTCCGCCGTGGGCTACCAGCCGACCCTGGCCGACGAGATGGGCCAGCTGCAGGAGCGCATCACCTCCGTCCGCGGCCACTCGATTACCTCCCTGCAGGCAATCTATGTTCCCGCCGATGACTACACCGACCCGGCACCGGCCACCACGTTCGCGCACCTCGATGCGACGACGGAGCTTTCGCGTGACATTGCGTCCCGTGGTCTCTACCCGGCTGTGGACCCGCTGGCTTCGACCTCTCGTATCCTCGACCCGCAGTACGTGGGTCAGGCGCACTACGATGTCGCTACCCGCGTGAAGTCGATCCTGCAGAAGAACAAGGAACTTCAGGACATCATCGCCATCCTCGGTGTTGACGAACTCGGCGAAGAGGACAAGGTCACGGTTGCGCGCGCACGCCGCATCGAGCAGTATCTGTCGCAGAACACCTACACGGCCGTGAAGTTCACGGGCGTTGAGGGCTCCACCGTTCCCGTTGATGAGACCGTCGAAGCGTTCCGCAGGATCTGCGAGGGCGACTACGACCACGTTCCGGAGCAGGCCTTCTTCAACATCGGTGGCATCGAAGATCTCGAGCGTCGCGCTCGTGAGCTCGAGGAAGAAAACCGATGAAGGTCGACATCGTCGCTCGCTCTGGTGAGCAGTGGAGCGGTGAGGCCGACTCGGTCACCGTTCCCGCTTTCGAGGGCGAACTCGGTATTCTCGAGAACAGAGAACCTCTACTTGCTGTGCTCCGTCCCGGAACAATCCGGGTAGGATCAGGCTCAGAGGAGAAAAGCTTCGAGATTCCGCAGGGATTCGTGGTTGTCGACTCCAATGTCGTCACGATCGTTGTGGATGATGGGGGAGTAGACCACTTCAACATGGAGGACTTCTCTTCGTCTTACTAGATTGGAAAGCCTATGAATGCCCCGGCAATCGTTACGAGTATCATCCTGGTACTTCTCGCGGTTGCCGGGGCATTCGTCTTGTGGGCGATCATCCGTACCCGCGCACTGTTCCGCAGGGTCGGTTCTTTTCCGTGTGCGATCAGCGCGCCAAACTGGCTCTTCATAATTGAGTGTGTAGCGGGCGTTTTGCGCGTCGTGGCATG
>NZ_JASDVN010000031.1:0-23706 GCF_041440645.1 Flaviflexus sp.
AACTGTCACCTATGTCCTGATACAGAAACGTCACCTATGTCTTGAGACATCACACCGTGAAGGGGATGCGCTGTGAATGATCAAATCGTCATGACGGGGATCGGCCTAGCGGTTGTCCTGACCCTCACGCTCCTCCTTCATCGCTACGCCGGCATTGGCCTTGGCTGGCAGCCGGCCATTGCCGGCGTGCGAGCAATCCTTCAGCTTGCCGTCATCGCTCTTATCCTCAATGGCGTGTTCTCCCAGCCGTGGACGGCCGCCCTCTTCGTTGTTCTCATGATGAGCGTCGCAGCCTTGACCGCATCGGGCCGACTCAAGGATCTGCACCGTGGCCGGGTTGCGGCCATAGCCGGTGTCTGCACCGCCGCGATCATCTCCATCACCCTCGTGTTTGCGTTGCGGATGATTGAGTTCGAGGTCCGCTACATCATTGCCATTGCCGGCATTGTCATCGGGAACTCCATGTCGGGCGTGACCCTGACGGGACGCAACTTCATGCGCTCCTCGTACGCGCACCGAGGAGAAGTCGAGGGCTGGTTGGCACTGGGCGCACGCCCCCGCCAAGCCTTTGCTCGGATCAGTCAGGAGTCGATTCGCGAGGCACTCATTCCCACCATCGACCAAACCAAGTCCACGGGTCTCGTGACCCTGCCGGGAGCATTCGTTGGTGCCATCATGGGTGGCGCTTCCCCTGTTGAGGCGGCGCGCTTCCAGGTGGTGGTTCTCGTGACCGTCATGCTTGCCATCACCATCGGTGGCATCATCACCACCCGCATCCTCTCCACCTCTCCCGTCGTTCCCATCCCTCCGGATGAGCGGGACAACGGGCAAAAACCCGCACCCTCATCGTCAACGCCCTCCAAGGATTCCGAACAGCCCGGCCCGGAAGGTAGCTCGAGCTCTGAGTCGGACATGGTCATTGAGGAAGAAACCGATGAGAAAGCAGAGACCGGGGCGTCAAATAGGAAAGCTTCCAACTCGTCCGAGCGTCGGGGTTAGTCGTTCGCGAGCCCCTCACCAGGAACGCCTTCACGCTTCTCCCGTGCCCCGTGCTCTCGTCATGGGCGCCATTGCCGCCCGTTAATACCACAGCACTATTCTCCCGTTCAAACGCTGGTGGAGTTCTTCCCAACTGGCCTCCCAGCGTCCCTTTGAGCCTCTTTCTGCCATAGATTGGCAAGAGGAAAGTCGTCACGACTGGCAGGATCGGACAGCCGCCGACGATTTGAGAACGGTGAACTTCTCGTGAACAAACCGTCCTCGGGTCGAGGGTCAGAGTCCGATTTGCATAGTCTGGAAGAGGAATTTTGGCAGAATCGGCCATTGCATCACGGCCGTAAGGGGACAGGCATGAACGAGATCCAATTCGACTGGGATGCTGCCGGCATCACCGCAAAAACAGACTGGACGGACTCTCAAACGTTTGTAAACATCGCGGGAGGTGTCCAGGAGTTGCTCGATAACGTCCGCTCATCGATCGTGATTCTTCCAGTCGACCAAGTCGGCGGTTCCAACAAGTGCACCAACGACGGCGTCAACTCGTTACGATCACAGTCCGACAACGCCATCAACACGCTGTACAACATCACCCAGGAGCTCTCCGATGCTTGCGCGATGCTGGGTTCCGGCACGGAAGCAGCGTCCGCGAACTTTGATGACACCGAGCAGAACATCACGCAAGACTTCGATTTCCTGACCAGTGAGGCGGCAAGCTAATGGGATACTCACGCATGAGCGGAAGCGCAGCACTTCCCAAGCCCACCAACACGCCAAGTCCGACCGTGTCCGACTTTGGTGGATCCTTCGAGAACATCGGCGGCGCCTACGGTGAGACGCAGGTAGTCGCGCACGGCCCCAACCTCGTCAACTGGATTGGCCAATCCGCTGATGCCTACACCCACGAGAGCCTCGACATTCAGAGCGCGGCAATGGCGGTGCAGGAAGTGCTTGGCACGATCAGCGGCGAATACGGCACCTACCACGAGACGTTCCGGCATCTCGTGGATGTCACGATCCCGGATTATCAGCAGCAGTGGGACCAGGCGATTGAAACCCACGATGAGAACGTCGAAACCACTGAGGCTGAGATGGCATCGGCACGGGCCGCAACCCCTCCCGATGTCGTATTTGACGACTCCTCGTTCCTGGCTGAGATCCAGAGGCAACACGAGAACCTTGAAGAAACCCAGGACGAGCTCGCTCGCCTCTACAACTCAGCTGTCAGCACCGTCGACGATGCGGCATCAACCGCTGGCGGGAACATCATCGCCGCACTCGAAACCATCGTGACGATGGGAGAGGGTGGCGCGCCACCGAATCGCACATCCGTTGGCAATTCGCTCTTCGGTGACAATGGCGGGATCCTTGGCGCCCAACAGCAACTTGAGCAGGCATCGGTCGATGCTGAGGACGCTGCCGACATTCTGTCCGATGTTGATGAGTATGGCTTCCCAACCGAGGAGGCGCTACGGGAATTCAATGACAAGTACGGGCAGCGAATGGCAAACGATCCGTTCTTCGCCACGGCCTTCTTCAATGAGTTTGGAGTCGACGAACTCAATGCCCTCATGGGCCGAGTCGGTTACATGAATGCGCCAATGACTCTTGAGCAACAGGAGGAGATGGAGGAAGCTCTCGGGCACTTTGGTGCGGGCCTCATCTTGGCAACGGGTGGCACCAACGAGATTTCCGACGCCGCTTTGAGCCTGGATGGTCAGGCAGGCGAACTGGCACGCTACAGGCAGAGTGTGTGGGATTCCTGGAACGCTTCCGGCATGGGCGAATCATTTGATTTCGATGGATTCGATGGGCTCGACGACTGGCGCGAGAGCTTTCAGGGGGACATGATCGAGGCCGGACGCAACATGTGGGATTCAGATGGAAACCCCAACAGCTGGGACTCTTACGCGGGTGGAACTTCGGGCTACTCTGCCATGACTCAAATCATGGCTCTCGCGGCACAGGATAATCCCAACCTCGCCCTTGGGGACAGCTTCCTCAACGGCCCCAACTCAGTTGCGCACGACATTGTTGCATGGAATCACGAGGCGAACTTCCTGTGGGATTCGAATGGGGCAATGTCCTTCCGGTTACTTCCAACCATGGGCGACGATGGCATTCCAGCCGATCCGGTGCTTAACATGCTTGGTCTTATGGATGGCACAGGTGAACCTGCCCAGACATTCCTTAACTCCACCACAGCTTTCGATGTGGACCACGATAGAGACCGCGACACAGACGCAGTTCCCATGGAGATGACCCGTTACTTGGTTGGTCATAAGCCATGGCTCGCGGGCACCGCAGCCTGGGAAGATAATGGCGACGCACTTGGCGAACTACTGCACGAAGCCACCTCAGTTGATCCATCAAGCCAGGCCAGCGCAAACATCGCTTATCAGTTCATTGAAGGCTACACCGAGGGCTTGGCCTTCGATAACGACTTCCAGTGGATCGGCGATGGCGACCAGGTGGACGGCGAGGACAAGTTTGGTCACTTCAACTCCGGCCTGCGGAGTTGGGCAGGTTTCATCCTTGACGACTACATGAGCGACATTGCTGACGGCATCATTACGCCGGGTAGCTCAAGCGGTGTGATTATGGACCCGAGCGGGGATGGCTACAAAATCGTGCTCGACGCAGAGTTGCGAGATCAAATCATTGGTGATGACAGAGAAAGCCTGTTCACGGACCTCGCATTCGACAACCCCGAGCAAAACGAGGACGGCACGTGGGTTGGTGGACGACCTCCCGCACTCAATACGCTCATTGACCAATCGATTATGGAAATGAACGCCGATCTCGTCTATGCGATGGAACAGGACGACGACGGTATGATCCACGAGGCGAACGCCAACTGGGGCAATGTCCTCGTACAGTTGACGACCTCAGAAGCGGACAAGAATACGGCGGTCGGAGAGGCCTACGACAACCGAAACGCCTATCTGCAGGGCGTTCTCAAGGCCGGCTACGGAGCCATTCCCTTCAGTGAGATACTCGAAACCCCCGGTCAGAAATGGGCCCAGGGTCAGATCAAGAATCTCGGGCTACTCGACGCGGGACTTGAAGCCTTCCTCCCAACAGATAACGCCGCCGCAGGCCAAGCGCAGCAGGTCAATGACCACAATGCTGTCGAGGTATTGGTCCGCGAGCAGTTCTACTCCGCTGTCAGCCAGAACACGAACTGGTCCGTTGGGGCGGACCCCGTTGACATGTTCGGTCCGGGTGGCGCGTACTCGCAGTACGACATTCTTGACAGTGACGGAAACTTCATCCCTTACTCGCAGATGACTGCCGAAGAGAAGATCGCATTCGAGCAGTGGGTTACCGACCACGAGTACGGTGCGGGTTCACGCTTCGATGAGCACGTTCAGGACATTGAGGGCAACCTCAACGATGCTCAGCAGGAGGGTGACGAGTAGCCCGCCGGGCCACTCAATTGAGCAGTTGAACGGCTGAACAAACTTGGGGCCAGTTCTTCATGAACTGGCCCCAACCCTATGCATCTGTAGCAACGTGATAGCCGCTGCGACTACCGCCTGAAGTCGATCGACTTGAAGGCATCGCTGAGGTCTTGTGGGAACTCGCCGTCTGCATCGGCATGGATTGCAACCTTGTAGGTCGCGTCGTTGGCGTCAGCATGCCAGTACTGGAAAGGTGCTTCCGTCCCGTTCTGAATGAGTGTGCCTTCGTAGCCGTAGAAGGTTGTGTCGTCCACTTCAACTGGATCCAGTGCAACGATGTCCGAGTATGAGCTTGTGTTCTCCGCATCGGACTCCATGACTGCAGCCGAGTAGCTTTCAGCACCATTCCTTGTCGGACCGAGGTTCGCGACGGTCAGATATGCAAAGTCGGGGCGGTCCGTCCCGGGCTCAAGTTCTGCCAGGTCGGTGTCCGCTGGGACGATCATGAGGATGTAAATATCGAGTCCGGGGATGTTGTCCGTCAGGGCTGTCCAGCCGTCCGGAACCTGCATGCGTAGTTGGCGATCAATTTCCACTGTCTCTCCTTGGATTGGTTCCTGCGACTGTGACTGCGTGGTCGTTGGCGATGGCTCTTCTGAAGTGTTTCCGGTGCAGGCGCTGAGCGCCAGCAAAAGAACGGCAGGCACAGCCCACATCTTCACACCGGTTCGACGCGTCATCCTCAGAAATCCATTCTCACGTGTGTAATCGTCTACTGAATCCTACCGGCGGGCAGTGAAACCCTGCCAGGTGAGAGGAACCCTGTTCAGCAAACATTAACCATCGGACAAGCGGACAGATCCGTGGAACAGAAAAGTCCCTGCCGCTCAGTTGCGAGGGCAGGGACCTAACATGTGGCCTATCTAGTAGGTCATGTGGAGTTGGTTCTTACTTGTCACCGATTCTCCTCGGAATTCGTGAAGGAACGCATCGAACCGTGATGGGACCGCGGCTCAGTCCAGCTTCGGGATCTCCCAGGCGATCTGGAGCTGTTCCCTTGGGACCTCGCGTGATCGGAACTGAGCCCTGCCTGGATTGGCGACCTGGGGCTTGAGCCTGCCGAGGATCTGACCGTCTTCCGGGGAACCGGGAAGGAGCATACCGGGGACGGCGAGGTCCGTCATGGCCTGCATCACCGGTTCGTACAGGGCGCGTTGCGCACCGCCCGAACGACGGGTCAGGATGATGTGCAGTCCCAGGTCGTGAGCCTGGGCCATGAGGGGCTGGAAGGCCGCCACGGGGTTGCCCGAGGGAGTGTTGACCAGGTCGTAGTCGTCCACCATGATGAACACTTCCTTGCCCGTCCACCAGGACCGGTCACGCAACTGCTGGGGCGTGACGTTGGGGCCGGGCAGGCGGATCTTCAGGTAGTTGGCAAGCCCGGAGAGCTGCTCCATCGCCTGATCCGCTGTTGTGTAGTAGCCACCAATGAACTCCTCCGGGAGCTCCCCCAGAAGGGACCTGCGGTAGTCCACGGCAAAGATCTGTGCCAACTCGGGCGTGTAGACCCTGGCGATCTCGGCTGCGATGAGGCGGAGCGTTGCCGTCTTGCCTGAACCCTGGCCGCCGTAGAAGAAGAAGTGGTCGTTCTTGAAGAAGTCGATGCCGAACGGCTCGAGGCGGGACTCGTTGATACCGAGGAGGATCCTGCGGTCGTCCGTCCCCGCCATCTCGCGGACCGTCTCGATGCTGATCTCGAGGGGTAGCTCGCGCAGCTTCGGCCCGGGCTTGCCCTTCCATGCCTCGTTCACCTTGGACACAAGGTCACGAACACCGGTCGAGATCGAGCTCGGATCTTGGGACCCATCGACCCTGGGTAGCGCACCAAGGAAGTGGTGCTTGCTGGGCTCGAGGCCGCGTCCCGGAACCCTGTCAGGCACGTTCTTCGCGATCTTACGATCGATCTCGGAGTCCAGCGGATCACCGAGGCGCAGCTCGAGTCTCGTGCCGAACATGTCCTTGACCTGGGTGCGGAAGTTCATCCAGCGCAGGCCCGAGGCGATGACGTGGAGGCCAAAGTTGAGGCCTCGGGGCATGATGTTCTGGAGCCTCATCTCGACCTGGTCGAAGTCGGCGCGCAGGGTCGCCCAGTTGTCGACAAAGAGGAAGATGTCGCCGTAGCCATCGTCAACCTCACCGGCCGCCCTCATGCGCCGGTACGTCTCCATCGAGTCTATTCCGTTGTTCGCAAAGAACTGTTCGCGATCATCAATGATTGAGGTGATTTCGGCCGCGATGCGATTGACCCGATCGGTGTCCCTACGGAGCGCGATGCCGGCGGTGTGGGCGAGCTCCCGGAAGGGGGCGAAGGTACCGCCACCGAAGTCCATGACATAGAACTGGACCTCCTGCGGGGTGTGGGTGAGGGCAATCGTTGACAGGATCGTCCTCAGCAGAGTTGACTTACCCGACTGGGGGCCGCCGATGATGGCGGCGTGGCCGCCAGCACCGGACAGGTCAACAATGAGGGTGTCGCGGCGCTGCTCGTAAGGGCGGTCCACCTCGCCAACGGGAATGGTGAACGCTCCCGCGCCACGCCAGCCCTTCGACACGTAACCGAGGTCCGGGTCAATGCCCAGGTCTCCCATGAGCTGGTCGAGTGTGGCGGGCATGTTGAGCGGGTCGAGCCACACCTTGTGAGCATCCGGACCCTTCCCCGCCATGCGGGAAACAGCGATATCGAAGGTGGTCTCGGTTTCCTCCTCGTCGAGGAAATCCTCCTCCTCGATGATCTCCGGCTTGAGAATCTCGTCTTCCTCGTCCTGCTTGAGGCGCACGGGAGCCGCGGTGAAGTTGACGATCGCGATCTCCTTGGACTCGACCTCTTCCTTGTGCTCGATGACGGGGGCGGAGGAGAGCCTGCGGCGCGGGGGCGGACCGGACACGTAGGAGGCGCGGAACCTTCTCATCGTGTTCTGATCTTCCTTGAGGTAACCGACACCCGGGATGGGCGGTAGCTCGTACGCGTCGCCCACGCCGAGAACAGTCCTCGACTCCGCCGCGGAGAACGTGCGTAGACCAATGCGGTAGGACAGGTGGGAGTCGAGACCACGCAGGCGGGACTCTTCGAGCCTCTGGGAGGACAGAAGCAGGTGGATGGCGAGGGAGCGACCGAGGCGACCGATCGCGACAAACATGTCGATGAAGTCGGGCTTCTCAGCCAGGAGTTCGGAGAACTCGTCCGCCACGATAAGAAGCGCGGGAAGCGGTTCAAGGTCGCTGCGGCCGTCCTTGCGGGCCTTCTCGTAGTCCTGGACGTTCTTGAAGTTACCTCCGGCGCGCAGGAGTTCCTGACGGCGAGCCATCTCGCCACGCAGAGCGTCCTCCATGCGGTCAACCAGCGTGAGATCGTCACCAAGGTTGGTGATGATGGCGGACACGTGCGGCAGGCCGCTCATGCCAGCGAAGGTGGCGCCACCCTTGAAGTCGATGAGGACGAAGTTCAGTTCATCCGAGGAGTGGGTCATCGCGAGCGCTAGCACGATCGTCCGGAGCACCTCGGACTTGCCGGAACCGGTGGCACCAATAATGAGGCCATGCGGGCCCATGCCCTGCTGGGCCGATTCCTTGAAGTCGAGGTAGACGGACTTACCCTCGGGGGTGAGACCGATGGGAACCCTGAGCTTGTCCCTGTTGAGGCGGGGTCGCCACGACTGCGCGACATCGAGGTCCCGAACGTCACCGATGCCGAGAAGATCGACGAGTTCAGCGGAAGCCTCTCCGACGGCCTCGTTCTCTTCGGCCGCGGAGTCATCCCCAGGAGCGGCAAGCATCGGGCTTGTAAGCCTGCGGGCCACAGCCTCGGCTTCGGCGATGGTGATGGAGTCGGCGTTGCCGTTGATGGGTTCGAAGCCGATCTGGAGGAGGGAGAGCGCTCCGTTGCGGAGGTTGAGTCGGATCGTTGAGGGGTCGGTCAGTGACTCCCACGATTCAGGCAGGTCAATGATCGTGACGCCAAGAACGCCGTCGGGGGTGATGATCGGGTGATCGCTCGGGACCCGCACACCGTCGTTCACGATGATGAGGTGAGGGAGTTCCGTGCCGCCCTCGTTGGGTGTGAACCTGGGGCGGTCCGATAGACCATCGGGTAGAAGGTCGACGAGGTTATCGGGATCGGTGTCGACCATGCGGGCTGGGCCCACGGCGTCGCGGATGCGGTCGGACTGGACGTGGGGAAGCCACTTCACCCAGTCCCATTCGTCCATCGACTCTTCCTTCGTCAGGACAGCGATCTTCAGGTGGTCCTCGGAGAGGAAGGAGGCGAGGTGAACCACCATGGCCCTGGCCAGTCCGCGCACGTCCTTGACCCTGCCGGTCAGCTGAACCCGGGAGACCGAGGCGAGGTTGACGCCGAGGGGCAGGTCGTCAAGGGTCTGATAGGCAGCCATGAATCTCGCTCGTGCGGATTCGGCAACCGGGTCGGTTTCCCCAAGTTCCGTTGATTCTTCTGGTTCGTGGTCGGTTGCGAACGGTTGATCGGCGGAGCCGATTCGGCACAGCAGGAACTCTTCGTCGGAGGTCTCGCGTTCCGCGATCCTAGAGCCCTCATCAAGGATCAGCGGGAGGTCGGCCGGGTGGGGCAGGAACCACTGCGTGAACTCGCGCTGCATGTCCTCCGCCTTGCGGGCGTTCTTCCGCAGGGTGGCAATGTAGTTGAGGTACTCGCGGCGCGACCCGGTGACGGCATCGCGATGCTGGACTCGGTTGCGGTAAATATTGAGGCCGGCAACGCCCACCATGGCCACCATGAACGCTCCCGACATGAGGAGCATCTGGGGGGACCTGTTCGAGGAGAGCGCCATCACGGCCATCATGCCCATGGAGCCGAACATCGGCAGGATCATGGCGAGGGTACCTGTGATGCCCTCGGAACGAACAACGTTTGGCGGGGTCTTAACGATCACTGTCTCCTGCGGCGGAGGACTGGGACGCTGTCGTTTTGTGCGGGCCATGTAATTCCTTTCGTTGTCCGGAGGGGACACCGAAACACGTGATCAACTTCTGCACCTGTCGGGCTCATACGTCATACTAGTGGTTGTCCGACAGTCATGTATTTTGAGAACGCGATCCAGCGAGGAGAGGTGATGGCAAGCTCGAGAACAATCTCCGACAGCTCCCTGATCACTCTTATCCTTGACGACGGAAATCATCGCACGGACCTTGCTTTTCCCGCGGGAGTTACCCTGCAGGAGGCAATGAACGCGGTCGATATTGGTCGGCTCCGCCCCTACACCTTGACCGGCCGGCTCATGCGTCCCGGTGCGGTGCTTGGGCAGGACATCTCCTCCGGGGCACTCATTCTGCTCCGGAGCGAAGGCTGGGATGTGGAACCGAAGATCATTCCCGTTGATCATTCGGCAGAGGTGCGAGCATCGAACACGACCGTTGCCCTCGGTATCACGGCAATCGTGACAGGCGTGCTGACGGGAATGTGGGCCCTCCTCTTCCAGACCTCTGCCCTGACCCCACCCGACACGTGGGTGTACGCGTCCCTGATCGGCGCGTTCGTGCTCGTCTCCGTTCTCCTTGCGTGCCGCACGTCCGTCGGCAAGCCACTGATCGAGGTGGGTGGCCCCGCCGCCCTCATCTTCGCCGCAGCTTCCCTCTCAACCTTCGTGAACCCAGGCGACCACACCCACCAGCTACTCATCGTGGCCGCTCTCGGCATCAGCATGGTGTCCCTGATCCGCTGGGTTGCGTGCGGGAAAAAGGCGCCGAACATTGGCAACGTGTGCATCGATACCTCGGTCATCATGCTGGTCGTGGCGCTCATTGACGTCGGTGTCATGGTGGCTGGCCTGCCGATCGAGCTCACCGCCGCCATCATCTTTGGTCTGTGTCCACCGCTCCTCAACGCGATCTCTGGATTCTCGATCCGGGTGCCGTCCGATGTTCTCCTCGACTCCGAGGCAGTCATCCGTGAGGCCCCGGCCGTGCGCAACAGGACCGTGGATACCACGGATCCCGATGTCGGCAATCTGATGTTGATCTCGGCAGCTCGAAACAGGCTGTGGACCTTCCTCACCTGCCTCGGCCTCCTCATCACGGCCCCGGCGCTGGTGAACCTCGTGGCCATCGACTCGTGGCGCGGAACTGTCGCTTTCTTCGCGTTCCTCACCGCGATCGCGGCCTGCCTGCTCGTTCCGAGGAAGTCCTCCAGCCGCTTTGTTCGCGTCCTCCCGAGGATAGCCGCCGGCTATCTCGTCACCCTCCTTGCCCTGTCGGGTCAGCTCCGCCTCGATCCGTTCGTGACCGCCGTGATTCTGCTGTGCATGGCGGGCCTGTTCATCGGCGCCACGTTCTTCATGAAGCCGGAGCGACGCTTCTACGGCTTCTCCCGAATCGGGGACATCCTGCAGTCCCTGTCTGTCGCATCGTCTCTTCCATTGGCGCTGGCCGCAATCGGCGTCATCTCTCTTGTCCGAACCGGAGGTTTGGGCTGATGTCTCGCGTGAGGTTAGATCATGAATCCACCTGGTGACCGTAACTCCCGACGCAACAAGCGACGGGCGCAGAAGGCTAACGAGGCCCAGCCGCCCAACTACCCGAACCCACCCTTCCCGCAACAGGGATATGGGCAGGGACAGCCCGGTCGCCCCGGCGGGCAGCAGGCACCCGGCCCCTACCAGCAAGGTCAGCGTCAAGGTCAGGGGCAAGGACCCTACAGTGGTCCACCAGCTGGCCAGGGGCAGCGCCCTCCTCAGCCTCCGCAGAACCGTCAGGGTGGCCAGCCGCCCTTCGATCCGGGGCAACACTCCGCCCCGGGTACCGGCTTCCAGGCGGGTCAGGGCAATCCCGCGAACTTTGCTCGTCAGCAGTTTGCCGCACCTCCCGCAGCGGCGGGAGCCAACTCTCGTTCCGCCCCGGAGAGCGCGTACAGCGCACCCGAGGCCCGTTCCATTGCTCCGTCAAACGATCCCACGATCATCGGCACGAGGATCGCCTCCAGCATCAGCGAGGATCCCCGATCCTTCCTGCGCGTCACGATCATTCACGAGGACCGCAAGGGCGACCTGCTCCTGCCGGGCAACATCCCGCTCGCGGAGATCCTGCCCTCTTTGGTCCGCAAGTTCACCTCCCTCACCCCTCGCGGGGTCACTCGCGGCTTCATCCTCGTGGGCGTGGATGGCAAGACCCTGAACTCGGGTCGTTCGCTGTTTGATCAGAATGTGAAGGATGGGGCGGTACTCAGCCTCGCCACCCGCGTCAGCGAGCGGGACAAGAAGTACGACGACATTGTTGAGGCCGTGGCCGATGCTGCGGAGGAAACCAACAAGCCCTGGACGGAACAGAACACCGCAACCACCGCAGTGGCCGCCACCGTCATTCTCGTTCTTTCCGCGCTTGCCCTCATGATCCGGGTCCGGACCGACGTCGGCATCACGATCCCGATCATCTCCGGTGTACTCGCCGTTCTTCTCGTCGGACTCTCCTGGGTGCTGCAACGGAGCGGCCGAGACTCCCACGCAGTCACGATCGCGATGGTTGCGTCGCTGGCGGCGGGAGCCACCGGACTCACCATCACGGAAGGGTCCTATACCGAACTCCCGGCCGTCTTCGGCGGACTCGGCATCGTCCTCGTGGCAGGTTTGGCCATGCCGCTACTCAAGCAGTGGCGTGAGCTCCTCACCATCCCCATGATCGTGGGAGCCACGATCGCCATCATCGGCGGGCTCTACATTGCCTTCGACTTCGAGATCTCGTCCGTCTCGGTCACGATCGCGGGTCTCGTTGGCATCGCGATCATGCTCGTCCCGTTCCTCACCCTGCGCATCTCTGGCCTCGACAAGGACCACGAGAAGGTCGACACGAAGGAAACGACGAAGCTCTACACCCGCGGACACCGCCTCATGGTGACGTTCTGGGTCAGCGCCGTCATCATCCTTCTCATCGTTGCCCTCCCCACGATCCAGACCGGCCCCTACGGCATCGCCGTCATGGGCCTCGACACTCTGCTGCTCCTCCTGGCGAGCAGGCGTTCGATCGCCCGCACCGATGTGGCAATCCAGTACGTGGGTGCGCTCGCGGTTTTCGTTGTCACTGCCGCCGCCATCCTCGTCACCTACCCGGACCAGTGGGCGTTCGTGATCGTTGCGCTCCTCATTGCCACCGTCGCGATCGCCGCCTTCGGCCTCGTGCTGGGGCGGACGTGGACATGGACGCGCAGGGTTGGCGACATTGTCGAGTACGCCGCGATCATCCTCATCATTCCCGCCACCGTCCTCGCTCTGGAACTCTGGTAGATCATGGCCTCCACGAAAGACATCCTGTCCGCGCAGCGATTCAATCGCGCGCGGCTCATGACAGCGTTCCAGTCGGGCATGCCCGGGGGTAGGGAACTGACCCCCACCCGGCCCTGGGGTGGCCTCATCGGAGGCCTGCTCCTCACCCTTCTCCTCTTTGGTGTTTCCTGGGTCTCCACCCTGTTCGCACCCTCCCTTCCCGCGAACTGGGAGCACGGCTCCCTCATCACCGACGAGAACACTGGCGCACGCTACGTGTCGATTGACGGCACCCTCCACCCCATCACCAACGCCTCCTCCGCGCACCTCCTGTTCCCTGACAATCTGCGTATCGTGAGCGCGGGCTCCGAGGCTCTGGCTCAGGCCGATATCGGTGCCGAGGTCGGCATCAGCGGCGCACCGGACCAGGTTCCGACCCCCGCCGCAGTCGCCGACCCGTCCCTGCTGACCTGCACAGCCACCGGCGGTGGCACGTGGACGGGAATCAACACGGGCGAGTGGGAGGAATCGAACGATCGCGCCGTTCACGTGACAAGCGATGGTGAGAACTACCTGGTGACGGGCGGATACCGCTACCACCTAGGAAATGACTCCCACTCTGCCGAGCAGATCCTCACGGCCCTGGGCCTCACAGTTCAAACCCCCAAGGCCGCCAACGCGACCTGGCTCAACGCCTTCCCGGAGGGCGAGGAACTCGCGGCCCTCAGCATTCCCGGCATCGGTGAATCCGCGGGCCCAATCGAAGGCGTCGGCGACGATGTCGCCGTCGGTACCCTCCTCGAGGTATCGGACACCGCGAACGCTGGCACCGTGTACCTGGTGCACCGCGAGGGCAGGATCGAACGCCTCTCCCCCGTCATGATCCAGCTGTACTCGATCGGTGAGGGCGGCATCTACTCGAACCCGCTCCCGATCACGACCCGCGATCTTTCCCAGCTTCAGCTCGTCGATTCCCCGACCCGTCCGACGTGGCCGGAGCAGATCGATGGTTTGCTTGAGGAAGAGAAGGTGCCCTGCGGTTACCTAGCAGACTCGACCGGTGAGGACATCGAGTTTGTTATCGGGAAGGAGATTCCGCGGGCTGATGCGATGACCGTGGATGTTGAACCCCAGTCCGGAGCCATCCTGCGCACCCGCACCGATTCCGACATGGGGTACACGTATTTGGTGGACGAGTCGGGAACCATGTACCAGCTCAACCCAGCAACCGAGACGCTGTCCGCCTTCGGTCTTGAGGAGGCTGACTTCCTCACGGTGGCACCCGAGTGGCGCGACCTGCTCTACGACGGTCCCGCACTGTCTGGTTCGAGGGCGTGGGCGACGGTGCCGGAGAGCTCGCGGAGCAACCCGTGAGACGCTTGCTCGCAGCATCGGGGCTCGTTCTCGCGCTCCTCAGCCCAGGCGCCGCCTTCGCGGCCCCGGAACGCGAGTCCTCGTTTAACGACATCTCGTGCCCCGCCGACCAGAACGACATCGACGAACCACCCCAGGGCCGGCTCTCGTACGACGTTCTCGGGTTGACCGCGGCACACCAGTTCGCGACCGGGGAAGGTGTGCGCATTGGGCTCATCGATTCCGGTGTGAACCCGAACCACGCGTCCCTCCAGGGAGCGAACATCGAGGGCGGGGCGGACTTCACGGACTCGGATGGGGCGACGACGGACAATTTCGGATCCGGAACCACCTACGCTTCCTTCCTTGTTGGGAGCACGGACGGAATGTACCCAGTGCGGGGGCTCGCACCGGACGCGACCATCGTTCCCATCAAGATTCTCGACCGCGTCCCAGAGAACATGGACAACGCCTACATTGAGGCAACGGCGGGGCGTCTCGCCGAGGGAATCAACTGGGCCATCGACAACGACATCGATCTCGTTGTCACCGCGCTCGCGCTCCCCCGCGGCTTCCCCAGTCTCGAGCAGGCTGTGGCCCGCGCAGAAGCCGAGGGCCTTCTCATCATTGCTCCCGCCGGCGAACTGACATCCGACGATGATGAGCCGGAGACCGATGCTGATCGGGCGCGCTTCCCTGCCTCCTACGACTCGGTGTTCTCGGTCACCGCGGTGGCGCCCGATGGGTCCTCTTCCGATGCGATGCTCCGCTCCGACCAGGTCGATGTTGCAGCACCCGGGCAGAACATTCCTGGCGCCAGCAACGCAAACAACAACATGAGCTGCGTTGTCGCAAAGGAATACACGTCCTCCCTCAACGCGGCAATCAACGCCGCGGGCGTGGCGGCGCTGGTCATGTCGGCGCACCCGGATGAGGGGCCGGACATGATCACCTACCGCCTTGAGGTGACCGCAATTCGGCCCACTGCGGGCCAGTACAACACGGCCACCGGATGGGGCATTCTCAACCCTTCGGGTGCCATCAACTTTGTTGACGATGGGTTGGCGCACGGCCCCCTCTCCCCCGAGTACGGTGAGCAGGCGGAACCCGAGTTCCAGGGTCAGGACGTACCCGCGATCGAACCGGATCCGCAACGCGTCACGAAGCCCCTCGCCTGGGTTGGTTTGGCAGCGGGTTCCGCGCTCGGACTCGCCCTCCTGCTCGTCGCCGCCGGCAGGTGGCGAAAGAAGTAACTCACAGCTGGTAATCCACGACCGTCACGGACGAACACCGATCGGGACTGCGGGCATGTCCGGCAGTCACGTCTCTGCGAGAATGATTGACCCTCGACTCTCTGTACGCATGCTTGACCTGTTGGACGGCCCTCGTTATTGATCCGAGGAACAACCCTGGTTTTTCGCTGAGTTCCCTGCCCTTTCCCTCCCTCAGGTGCACCGTTCCCGCGGCGTGAAATTGACGACGGGAGTAGTGTCAGAAGTACATCTTCGGGAGGAACATCATGGACTTCGACGTCGCAGTTATTGGCTGGGGCAAGGGTGGCAAAACCATCGTCGGAACCCTTGCTCGAGCAGGCAAAAAGGTGGCGATGATTGAGCAGTCCGCCGACATGTATGGTGGCACCTGTATCAACATCGCCTGCGTCCCCACCAAGGCACTCATCCACTCCGCAGAGACCCGCACCGACCACGAATTTGATCCCGAGTACTTCGCCAGGTCCGTGGAGAAAAGGGATGGGCTCACCGGCAAGCTACGAGCAAAGAACTATTCGATACTGGCGGACCTGGACACAGTCGTTGTCTTCACCGGCGCAGCATCTTTCACTGGACCGAACACTCTCATGGTTACCGGCGGTGACGACACCCTGGAACTCGCCGCCGACACGATCATCATCAACACGGGCTCCACACCCGTAATCCCGGATGTTGCGGGAGCTGAAATTGGGGGCAGGATCCACACCTCAACCACCCTGCAACACGCGCCCCTCCCCAAGCATCTGATCGTGGTGGGCGGCGGCCACATCGGTCTCGAGTTTGCCTCCATGTTCTCCATGTACGGCTCGGAAGTCACGGTTCTCGACAAGAACTCCCGGCCCCTGATCAAAGAGGACCAGGATGTTGCTCAGGAGGTCGTGAACGGACTGAAGGACAACGGGGTGCGGATTGTCTCCGGAGCCACCGTTCACCGCATCGACCAGTCCGATGATTGCGTTGCCATCCAGTACCACTGGAACGATCAGGAGCAGACCGTGCGGGGCGATGCTGTTCTCATTGCCCTTGGCCGAGTTCCAGCTACCGGATCTCTCAACCTCGACGCAGCAGGAATCGACACCACGGACCGCGGCGCCATCAAGGTCAACGAGTACCTCGAGACCTCCGTCCCCGGAATCTATGCCCTTGGTGACGTCAATGGTGGACCGCAGTTCACCTACATCTCCCTCGACGACAACAGGATCGTCACGGACCAGCTCCTGGGAGAAGGCAAGAGGTCGCTTAACGACCGCGTTGCCGTCCCCACCACGCTGTTCACGACTCCCCCCATGTCCAGGGTCGGCATCAACGAAACCGAGGCCCGCGCGCGGGGACTCAACGTCAAGGTTGCCGTCAAGAAGGTCGCCGACATTGCCGCCATGCCCAGGCCGAAGATCGTGGGCGACCCCCGCGGCATCATCAAGTTCGTTGTCGATGCGGATACGGATCTGGTTCTCGGAGCCACCCTCCATCACGTGGACTCCCAGGAGGTCATCAATCTCGCGTCTCTGGCGATGCGAAACAACGTGACCGCAACGGAGCTCAAGAACTCGATCTACACGCACCCATCCTCAACTGAGGCACTCAACGAGGTTCTCGGACTGATCTAGGTCTGAGGCCAAGTCCAAGTGCAGGCGCTGGTCTAGGTCCGCCTTAGAGCAGAACCAGGTCCACCGTAGACACGAGGTGGGGGACGGGATTCAATTCCCGTCCCCCACCTTCCTTGATATTCTTCGACAGTCGTCGCCCATGGGTTCCAACCGTTGCCGTCTCTGCTTCCAGCCTGGTCTGTGCCGATGCGTCGTATGGCGATCCGTCGGGCGTAGCGACGAGCTACGCAGGGTTGACGGTCAGCGAGCTACGCAGGACTGATGGTCAGCGAGTCACGCAGGGCAATCAATTCATCCGGCATTGGCTCATCGCCGTTGCCGTGATGGACGAAGATGCCGATCACGGTGTCGTCGATGTCCGCGAACCAGTACTGGATACGGGAGGTGCCGGACTGGGTGTTGGAGACGACCTCGAAACCAACGAACTGCGTGCCATCGAGAGTGAGGGGCGCCAGCTCGGTGAGGCCCGAGTACCGTTCAGCATCGCTACCGTACGACTGGTACATCGACTCCATCGTGCCCTGAGCATCCAGACCGATCTGCTGGTCGCTCACAATGATCGACTCGAGTGGATCCTCGGGGCCAGTTCCGCCCTTCATGAGGGTGATGAGGTCGAAGTCGGTGATGGCCTCCTCGACGCCGTAGGCTTCCCAGCCCTCCGGAGCATCGATGGTCAGGTTGACCCTGCCCGACAGAGTCGGAGCAGTGAAGGTGCCCTCCCCCGTGCGTGCGTCTTCCGGAGCCTCGGTTGCTTCGTCGGTCTCTTCCGCCACCGTCGTCTCCTCTTTGGTTGCCTCGTCTGCCCGTTCGGTATCCGGCTCGGTCGCGGCTTCTGTCGAGGTTGCGGGCGTCGGGGAGGCTGATTCCGATTCCTCGGAACCAGCCCCGTCCCCACATCCGGCGAGGAGTGCGAGCCCTAGGGCTGCTACTCCAAGTCGCTTGATCGTCATGTTCTTCCTTTGGAGTCACGTATCCGCGTGACTGTCCTGCTTAGTCGAGTTCGACGTCGCGCTGGCCGGCCTCAATGAAGGTCACGGTCGACTCATCGACCAGCTCAGTCGCTGCGTACGACTCGATCGAGTTGTCCTCGCTCTTGTCCTTCTTGCCGCGGCCAGTCACGGGACGTCCCATGATTCCGCGACCGGCGTTCTTACCCGTCGACTTTCCTGCGCCCTGACCGCCTGCGGCTCTGGGAGCGGTTACTCCCCCACGACCGGTCGTTGCGCGACCAGTTCCCGACTTCGGGGCTGCCGCCTTGCCGGTGGTGCCTGCGCGGCCCGCCGCTGCAGGTCGACCCATGCCGGTGGCGCCACGCGCTGCGAAGGTAGCGGGACGAGCGGTACCCGATGCACCCCGTGTTCCTGCGGCGCCACGAGCGGTAGCACCCTTGCCCGCCGCACCTGTACCGCGGGCCGGGGTGGCAGCGCGGGTGGCTGCTCCCTGACCGGGACGAGGCGTGAGGCTTCCCTTCGGGGTTGCCGAAGCTCTGGTGGCTGCTCCCGACCTACCGGTGGCACGGGCCGGAGCCGCACCCCTGGGGGTGGCGCCACGAGCGGCGGCAGTTCCGTTCGCCCGTGCGGTTGCACCGCCGCGGGGGATAGCGGAGGCAGCACGGCTAACGGCCTTGGCCATGGCGGGCAGAGCCGCCGCACCGGCCGCAGCCTTCGCCACACCAAAGGCAGTGTTCTGCGAGGCTTCGAAGGGAACGTTGCTTGCGGCAAAACCATCAGCCGCTGTTGCAACAGCCGGAGGGTTGACCACAGGAGTCGCGTTGTTGATAGGAGTAGCAACTCCTTCACCGACGGCACCCGGGTTCGCGGTGAAGCCCGTGTTGGTCGTTGCGGTTGGGGTCACGGAACCAACGCTTGGTTCGTAGCTGACGTTGGCAGTCGGCTGGGCGGTCGCAACCTGCGGCGAGAAGCTTGCGCGAGAGCCAGCGTTCATGGGCTGAGCAGGATCCGCCTGCGTCGGCATCCAGTTCGTCGCGCTCGAGACATTGGCTCCGGTGTGGGTTGCCGCGGGAGTGATCGTGGAATGGGGAGCGGAATTACCCGCTGCGGCACCCCGCTGGTTGTTGTAACCACCGCCGCCACCCTGGGATACGGGACCGGAGGCCGGGAAGACCGTGGGAAGCTCGCCGATTGCCTGGTTGGTCTGGGTGGCAAGGGCGGCCAATGCGGTGCTGGCTTCTTGCTCGAGACGCATGTACAGCATCTCGCCTCGTGTGACGGTGGCGGGATCCGTGCTTGCCATCATTGTCAGCGCCTGCTGATGCTGGGGCTGAATGGTTGCTGCTCGCTCACCTGCGGTGTCGCCACCGCGGGTTGCCGTGTTGCGAGCGTCCGACAGCTGGTTGACGTTGTCGGCGCGTTCGCGGATCTGCTCGACAAGAGCGGTGATCGACTCGTCGATGGCATCTGCCGTGAGCCCGCGAATGCCCAGGTTTCCGATGAGGGACTGGAGACGGTCAGCAATGTTGTTCAGGTCGCTCTTCACTCCGCGGTAGTTCGCGGTATTGGCGTACGCGTTTCCCGCGTTAAACGGCTGAACTTGATACAAATCTTCAATGGCACCCATTGGAATCTCCTAGACAGGTATGGGGTACGGGCCGCCCAAGTTCTGCTGGGGCGAGACGACAGCGTCGATGGCATCGATCTTGTCGTCGAGTTCTTCCAGGCTCTCCGTGATGTCGTTCAGGTCCTCTGCCGACACCATGTCCGCTTCGATGAGCGCAGCGCGAACGCCGTGGAGATCGACAGCCAGGTTCTCGAAGGAGGTTTTGATGTTGTTGAAGGCAGCGACCAGGTCGTCAACGACACCATCCTGGGGTGCCTTGAACTGGTTCAGTGCCGACTGTGCAGTCCAGTAATCGCCAACAACAGACTGGAGCTGTGTCTGAGCATCACCGAAAGAGTCGGCAATTTCGGTCAAGTTATTGAGTTGGGACCCGAAGACATCAGGGTCGAAACTGACGATCGCCATGTCAGTCCTTTCTTCAACAGAAAGGTGTGCCGTAAGGGACCCTTACGGCACACCCAAACAAATCAGACTGCGTAGAAACGGTTGGCGCCAGCGTTGTCGGTGCCGCCCATGTTCTCTGCAGAGGTACCAACCTGGTTGGAACCCTGCACGAAGATCGCGTTGAGCTCTGCAGCCTTGCGATCCCACTGGGCCTGTGCCGTGTAGTAGGCGCCCGATGCATTACCAACGAAGCGCTCGATGAGCGGGCCAACCTGTGCGGCGAGGCCTTCGAGAATGTCGTCGATGCTGGTCGCGCCCTTGTTCATGTCGGTCTGACCGGTGGAAAGGGCTTCAAGGTCGTAACGCATGTTCATTTCAATACTCCTTAAAAAGTTTCTGAGCTTGGCTTAGTCGATCGTCGAGGTGAGGGTATTGAAGCCGGAGCCGGAATCGGAGTCCGTGCTGTCGAACTCGGAGCTGGTAATGCCGAGGTTGGCTTCGAACTGGTCGAGGATACCCATGAGGCTGGTGAACTTGGTGTTCCAAGCGGACTGGAAGGATGCGAAGGAGTTGGAGCCTTCACCGATCCAGTTGCCGCGCCATCCATCGATCTGACCAGAGACTCGGGTGTTCTCTGTGCGGAGGTCGGTACGTGCAGTTTCTACGAAGTTCCTAATGGCCAGAATCGCGCCGTCTTCGTCCTGAATTACTCCTGGAGTAGGCATTGTTACGTTCCTTTCGGTCTTGACGAGTAACTTGCCACCGAGGTGGTAGCCCGGGGCGGGCCTGGTCACTACTCTTGCACAGGCTCCCCACCCTCGCACCAGCTGAAATTGGATTGTTCACCCCAAGTTCACCTTAGACTTGACCCCATCCGATATCCTCTTAACGGCGATTTATGTGAACATGTGATATCACCTCGTTTGTCACCTTCACGTAAAAATAAATCCCGACAAACCGGGTAAAACCGACCTGATTAGCACCACTGGAGAGTTCCGAATGACTAGCAGAAAAGCCCGAATTGGCGGGGTTTCCCTCGCAGCGATCGCACTGAGTTTAAGTACCGTCCCAGCCTTTGCTGACACGGCCACCACAACTGCCGACGAGGACCTCATTGCCTCCGTCATCTACCTAGCCGAGACCGGTCAGGTCACCCTGACGGGTGAGGAACAGGCAGTTCTTGCCGACGTTCGATCTGGGGAGTCCGCCCCAGGTGAGGACCCCCTGACGGGTTCCGAGCGTCAGATCCTCATCGGCATTCAGGATCGTTCAAACGATCTCCTAGACGATGCTGATGAGAACGGCGAAGAGGACGAAGCAGGCAACCCGGATCCCCAGGAGGATGACCCGGAGGATCCCACCCCCGGTGAAGACGACACCGAGGATCCCGAAGATCCGACCGAGCCCGGCCCAGGCGATCCCGACCCTGAAGAGCCCGGCGACCCGGATCCGACCGATCCAACAGATCCCACGGATCCGACTGATCCTACGGACCCCACCGATCCAACAGATCCCACGGACCCCACCGATCCAACAGATCCCACGGATCCGACTGATCCTACGGACCCGACCGACCCCACAGATCCCACGGACCCGACCGACCCCACCGATCCAACAGATCCCACGGATCCCACGGACCCGACCGACCCCACAGATCCCACGGACCCGACCGACCCCACCGATCCCACTGATCCCACTGATCCCACCGACCCCACGGACCCGACGGATCCCGGCGATCCCGGCGATCCGGATCCGGTTGCTCCCCCGGAGGGCAATAACGGTGGAAACGGTTCCGGTAGCTCCGATAATGGTGGCGGCAATGCGGGCAACGCTGGCTTCACCGGCAACCGTGGTGGCTCTGGCTCGGGTTCGATTCTGGGTAACCTGGGCGAGATCAACCGTCAGTACGGCGTCAACTCGATCATCCCGAGGCAGGCAATTCAGCCCGATCCGGAACCGGTGTCCGCACCCGCCGAGCAACTCCCCCTCACGGGTAGCTCCGTTGAGTACCAGGCAGCGCTTGCTGCCGGGCTGATCTTTGCTGGTGCTGGCGCCATGGCTGTCTCCCGCAAGAAGGGCAAGCACGCCAAGTAAATCCAAGCACACATCGGCCGAACGTGGGATCATGGTCGCATGGCTCTTGCACTCGGCACAGAGCTAACGTCCTCTCAGGACGCCTGATCGACCGGATGGCGTGTTCCCGCGACTAACTGCCGACCAGAACTAACGAGTTCCCGCGGCAACCTGCCGAAAAGAACTAGTCGTTGTCCGCCTGTCGGTAGCCCTTGTAGGCGGAGCCGCGTGCAGGGATCCAGGCGAGGACCGCAAGGATGAGGATGAGTCCCGAGACGGTGAATGCGAAGCTGTAGCCGAAGTGGTCGGCAATGAATCCTGCGAGGAGCGGACCAATAATCTGGCCAATGTCCCCCGCCATCTGAAAAGTCGACACGACCTTGCCCCCGGGCCGACCGTCCAGCACGTCTGCGACGGCGCCCTGCTCGCCGGGTTGGATGAGGCCGGCGCCAATGCCGGCGATCAGGCAGACAGCCACGAGCTGGTAGGGGTTCTCGAGGTTGCCGAAAATGATGGTGAAGATGCCGGAGATGAGAAGGCCGGGAACGATCACTCTCATCCGTCCGTAGCGATCGGACCAGCTACCCGCAATGAGAAGGGAAAGGGCAGTTCCGATGGCGCCGGCGGTCAGCGCCGCACCCGACACCCAGTCGTCAAAGCCGACCGCTACGCCCGTGGCGAGCGGGATCATCGTGAGCCGCACACCCATGTTTGTCCACGCGTGCGAGAAGCCGGTGACCAGCACCGCCCGATAGGTTGGCGAGGCCACTGCTTCCTGCACCGTCATGGGTTCTATGCGGGGAGTGTCGTCCGTGACCGGCTCTCGTTCAGCCTCGGGTAGTGCCACGAGGATGACAAGGAAGGCAAGGAACAGCGTTCCCGCGTAGATGAAGAACGGCAGCCTCATACCCCACACTGCGAGCAGGGAACCGATCGAGGGTCCGAGAATGTTGCCGAGCAGGAACGTGGAGCCGTACAGGGAGGAGGCACGCCCGCGGTGAGCGGGCGGGGACAGCTTGATGATGAGGGACATGGCGGACACGGAGAAGACGATGGAACCGACGCCGCCAAGTCCGCGCAGGATCAGGAGCTGCACGTAGTTCTGCGCGAGGCCGCTCGCGGCCGAAGACAAGGCAACAACCAGGAGGCCGGTCATGTACATCTTGCGCTCACCGAACGTGTCGATGAGCTTTCCACCCGGGGTGGCAAACAGGAGCCTCATCCCAGCAAACACGGAGGTCAGCGCGCTCGCCGCAGTGATGGAAACATCGAAGGTGCGTGCGAACTGGGGGATGATCGGTGCGACGATGCCGTAACCGAGTGCCACAAAGAGTGCCGCCCCAACAAGCACCCAGATCTCCCTGGGCATTCTTTCCTTTTCGCTCACCCATTCCTCACTTCAGTCCGGCATCATTCTATGTATCAACGAGGGCACGCCGCCCGTCTTCGTGACTGCTGGCACATGCCATTCCGTCCGCGATGCTTCCTCCCGTGCCGCTCAGACAATCACCCCCTTCACCCTGGCCCTTAGCCGATGAGTCCTCGCCAAAGAATCCTTGCGCTACTCGCGACGGCTAAGTGAGGCGCGTGCCGTCTCGTGGCCCATCGCGGCAGCGAACGCGCCTTGAACTGCGTGATTGTGGAGCTGACGTGTCGCATATTCGCTAATTTCAAGCCGCCTGGGAGTTCTTCCCATGAATATTGGTGGCTCTTCATAATTGGGGGTGTAGTTTGTTTTGGAATCCGCCGCTGCCCAGGA
>NZ_JASDVN010000032.1:0-79699 GCF_041440645.1 Flaviflexus sp.
CCTCCTGGGCAGCGGCGGATTCCAAAACAAACTACACCCCCAATTATGAAGAGCCAGATTGATCCCCGCAGAAGCGGGGATCAATCATATGTGGGAGAAGGGAAGCGGAGCGCTACAGGAGTCCGTCCGCTACTTGCTGGTCAGTGGTTGTGGCCGGAGTGATCCTCGGGCTCAAGGACCGTGTACCAGCACTGCTCGGTCACGAGCTCATCTCCGAGCTCGAGGGAGCGCTGGATGCCGCGGGGTGCAAATCCTGCACCCTGGAAGAATCTGGTTTTGGCCTCGTCACCAACCATGATCCACACCTGCATCTCACCCGCGTGATCTTGTTCGGCAAACTCTGCGATGGCAGCGAGGAGGCGCGAACCGTGTCCCTTCCGGCCGTTCTTCCTCGGCACCTCGAGGGCCAGAATCTCAATGGTTCCCGGGTTGTCCTCGGGATCACCGATGAGAGCCTGGTCGGCGGGAGCGAGGGCGGCGAAACCGACGATGGCGGCGCCCTCAACCGCGGTCAGGGTGCGGTAGCTGGGGGAGGGTGGAGCTGAGATAGATGCGGACCAGCTCTTGGAAAGGTTCTCTCTAGATAGCTGCTCGGCAATCTCCCCCGGGAGATCGTGGTCGAGAGCGGCTGAGAGAGTTGCCTGCATGGTTGCCGAATGAATGTCACCAATGAAGGGGACGTCGGAGATGATCGCGGGCCGGACAAAGGAATCGGGAAGAGCTGCAGTCACCTCCCTAGACTATCGACCGCGGCCACCCCGGTCTACATCGCCCCATCCGTCAGCTCCTCGACCACGCGACTGAGTGAAGGAAGCATCAAGCAAGGAGTGACCGAGATTTTCACTACGGAGATCTTCGATAGAGAGGAAGGATGCACTAGAGGGGACTTGTCTGTCCGTCACTCGTGAGTCAGGTGTCCAGTAGAACAGGAGTGGGTGACGAAGGTGCATTGCACGGCCCTGACTTTTGCTTTATTCCACACTGTCCACATGGCTGACACTTGCCCCGCATGGGCCACAGAAGGCAATGAACGCGCTAGGGTTGGGTCATGGGTAGTACACCGTCTCGAACGTTTGGCTCCGTCGGAGTGGCCATGGCAACGCCATTTGCAACCGATGGATCGCTTGATATTGACGCTGCACGGCAGCTCGCCGCACATCTTGTTGATCAGGGAGTTGACTGCATCGTGCTCTCTGGCACAACCGGTGAGTCGCCGACCACGCACCAGCCCGAAAAGGACCTCCTCGTGTCCGAGGTGGTTGCCGAGGTTGGCGGCCGCGCCAAGGTCATCGCAGGTGCTGGCTCCAACGACACCGCGCACGGTGTGCGCATCGCCAAGGGTGCCGAGAAGTCCGGTGCTGAGGGCCTTCTGATCGTGTCCCCGTACTACTCCCGTCCTTCGCAGGAGGGCGTGTACCAGCACATCACCGCGATCGCTGACTCCACGGATCTTCCCGTCATGGTCTACGACATTCCGGGACGCACCGGGGTGAAGATTGCTGACGAGACGTTTGATCGTCTCGCCGAGAACCCAAAGATCAAGGCCGTCAAGGACGTCGCCGGCGACCTGCCCACCGGCATTGCCGTCTCTCGCCGTACCGGACTCGAGTACTACTCAGGCGACGACGCTCTCAACCTGCCCTGGCTGACCATTGGTGGATCCGGAATCATTTCCGTTGTCGGTCACATTGCCGGTGCTCGCTACCGCGCCATGGTCGACGCCGTGGACGCTGGCAACTACGAGGAGGCACGCACGATCGACGACGGCCTGCACTCCCTCGTCAACATCATCATGGGTGGCGGCCAGGGTGCCGTCATGGCAAAGGAAGCCCTCGCCATGACCGGCATCATCCCGAGCGCAACCGTGCGCCTTCCCCTTGTCGGTGCCGGTCAGAGCGAACTCGATGCACTGCGCAAGGTTCTCCGAGTTCAGGGCTACCTCAAGTAGGAGCTGACTAGGCGAACAGATGTTGAGTCTGGACGAACAGAAACCAAATCTGTAACGGTGTGGGGCAGTCGACTGACTGCCCCACACCCATGTCTCTCTGTATTGCCCAATAATCCTCGAGGCATTGCTTAATCATGCTCTACCGTCGGCCGCTACTATGGCCGCTACCTGCTCCTTTGATTGTTCATCTCCTCTCG
Source organism: Flaviflexus sp. (assembly GCF_041440645.1). Taxonomy (GTDB): domain Bacteria; phylum Actinomycetota; class Actinomycetes; order Actinomycetales; family Actinomycetaceae; genus Flaviflexus. The sequence continues at coordinate 2,146 of NZ_JASDVN010000032.1, forward strand.
CGGGGCTTCGCTTTAGACACGAATGCTGGGAGGGGCGCGGACGTGACAAAAATCTGAGCCTGGAAGAATCACCCGTGCCCAGTACAGAATCGGCGGGCTTCATGGGAGAATGACCATGTGAATTACGCTCGACCAGATCTTCTCAAGCCCGGCCCCCTCAAAAAAAACACCCTGAGGATTGTCCCTCTCGGTGGATTGGGCGAGGTTGGGCGCAACATGACCGTCTTTGAAATCAACGGACGCCTCCTCATCGTTGACTGTGGCGTGCTCTTTCCCGAAGAGGGCCAGCCCGGCGTTGACCTGATCCTTCCCGACTTCGAATACATCGAGGATCGACTGGACGATGTCGAAGCCATAATTCTGACCCACGGGCACGAGGACCACATCGGAGCCGTTCCCTACCTCCTGCGACTCAAAAACGACATCCCTGTCGTCGGCTCGCAGCTGACCCTTGCCTTCATTGAGGCGAAGCTCCAAGAGCACCGAATCACGCCGTACACCCTTCAGGTCGCTGAGGGAGACGTTGAGCAGTTCGGTCCGTTCGAACTCGAGTTTGTTGCAGTCAACCACTCCATCCCGGATGCTCTCGCCGCGATGATCCGCACCGTGGCCGGCAACGTCCTCATCACGGGCGACTTCAAGATGGACCAGCTACCACTCGACCGCCGCATTACCGACCTGCGTGCTTTCGCACGCCTCGGTGAAGAAGGCGTCGACCTCTTCATGACGGACTCAACCAACGCCGAAGTCCCCGGGTTCACGACCGCCGAGGTGGAGATCGGTCCCGTCCTCAAGCAGGTGTTCGCTGGAGCCACCGGACAGATTGTCGTTGCGTCCTTCTCTTCCCACGTGCACCGCGTTCAGCAGGTCCTTGACGCCGCCGCTGCAAACAACCGCGTCGTCACGTTCGTTGGTCGTTCGATGGTCCGCAACATGGGTATCGCGGCCGATCTTGGCTACCTGGACGTTCCCGATGATGTTCTCGTGGATCTGAAGAAGATCAACGATTACCCGGAATCGAAGCGCGTGTACATGTCGACCGGTTCGCAGGGTGAGCCAATGGCCGTACTGTCCCGCATTGCCAACGAGAACCACCCGAAGGTCTCGGTCGGCCCAGGTGACACCGTTGTCTTCGCTTCTTCCCTCATCCCAGGCAACGAGAACTCTGTCTTCCGCCTCATCAACGGGCTTATGAGACTCGGCACCAAGGTTGTCCACCAGGGCATGGCCCGCGTGCACGTCTCCGGCCACGCCTCAGCCGGTGAGCTCCTGTACTGCTACAACATCGTCCAGCCCACGTCTGTCATGCCGATCCACGGCGAGATCAGGCACCTCGTGGCGAACGGTGCGCTCGCGGTCAAGACTGGCGTTCCTGCCGAGAACATTATGCTGGCCGAGGACGGTGTCGTTGTCGACTTGGTCGACGGTCAGGCCAGTGTCGTCGGAGCCGTTCCCTGTGGCTACGTCTACGTCGATGGCTCGTCCGTTGGTGACCTCACCGAGGCTGAGCTCAAGGACCGTCGCATCCTTGCCGAGGAAGGCTTCGTCGCCATCTTCGCCGTTGTCGATCCCTCGAAGAAGGAGATCGTTTCCGGCCCCCACATCCAGTCAAGGGCCATGGCGGAGGATGACGAGGTGTGGGACAAGGTTCTGCCCGAGATCACCCAAGCCCTCCAGGATGCTTTGGATGATGGTGCTGACCAGTACCAGATGCAGCAGGCGATCCGCCGTGCCATTGGCCGCTGGGTCTCCCGCAGGCTCCGCCGCCGGCCCATGATCGTCCCCACCGTCATCGAGGTCTAGGCAAGAAGTAGGACGTCTAAGCAAGAAGTAAGACACAGAAGCGATTCGCTTCACCTGATGGGAGGGTTGCCGGCAGGCGACCCTCCCATTCTTTTCCGACAACACCAGCTGGGTAAGTGGCCCCAGATACGTCAGTAGTTGACGCTACGACCAGCGGTAATACCCGAGTTTGTGGTTCCAGGGCGTTTGGAAAAAATCAGAGAACTCGAAAATGCAACCACTTTCTTGAAACGTCTCACGTGTTGGGACTTCCTCCCTGTGATCTGGGGCCTTACGATGGGGTGAACAAGTATATAACGGACAACGTTGTTCGATTGGGAGGTTTCAATGACGCAGTTTGTGGGTGTTAACAACATGGTGCGCTGGATTCAGCGTGAGGGCGTCGAGAAGATCACTGGGGATATGATCGTGGAGTTGGAGTCCGACTTCGGTAAGTGGCAGTCGTTTGAGAAGATTCCCCGCATTGCCTCCCATTCCCCGATTGGAGTCATCGAGCTCATGCCGACGAGCGATGGTGAGCTGTACTCCTTCAAGTACGTCAATGGTCACCCCTCCAATCCGACACGTGGGTACCAGACGGTGACGGCGTTTGGGGCGCTCGCAGAAGTTGATAACGGATACCCGGTGTTCGTTGCCGAGATGACGCTCCTGACCGCTCTGCGCACCGCCGGCATCTCATCCCTCGTCGCCAAGTATCTGGCTCGCAAGGACGCGAAGTCGATGGCGATGATCGGTTCAGGCAGCCAGGCTGAGTTCCAGGCTCTTGGAATGAGGGCGGCTCTGGGGATCGAGAACCTCACCATCTACGACGTTGACCCACATGCCATGGAGAAGTTCCGGAGGAACATGGAGCCTCTCGGCTTCCACGTGACGCTCTGCTCGAGCGCGGACGAGGCCGTCCTGGGCGCGGATGTCATCACGACCTGCACAGCGGATAAGCAGCTCGCCACTGTCCTGCACGATGCTCAGGTCGCTCCCGGGGTTCACATCAACGCCATCGGTGGCGACTGCCCGGGCAAGACCGAACTCGACGTCAACATTCTTCATCGCTCCAGCGTGTTCATTGAGTTTGAGGAGCAGACCAGGATCGAGGGTGAGATCCAGCAGGTCGGTCCCGAGTTTGAGGTAACGGAGTTCTGGAACGTCATTGCCGGAAACCACCCGGGGCGCGTGAGCGACGAGGAGATCACGATCTTCGACTCGGTTGGCTTCGCCATCTCCGACTTCGTGGCGCTTAAGGTGTGCCAGCGGATGACCGAGGGAACGGACCTGCAGGACGACATTGACCTCATTGCGGACCCGGACGATCCGAAGGACCTGTTCGCCATGACGCTCGTGAGTTCTCCCGTTCGGTAGTCCAACCGCGCCTCGGAGACCTCCATTCTGGTTTCGTTGAACCGGTGGGGATTCGACGGAGCGGACGTGGGTGCGACTGACAATTGAGTCGCACCCACACTCGTGTTTCGGGAAGCTTTGTGAGCCAGTGACAAAAACCGCTCACCTCACGACTTCGGCGCGTGGGTAGGAAAGTGACTGGTAGGCGAACTATTCTCGAGTGTGTGAGTAAGTCAGAACCGAGAAAACCGGGGCGGAAGGCGTCGCAGGAGACGAGTGGTCGAGTGCGATCGGGTGGTCGCGTGCGTTCGCAGACCCCGAAAACGGAGATCCAGCCAGCAGCTCCTGTTGAGCAGGAGTCGCCGGCACGCCGTGATGGTCTAGCCCTGACCCTCATCGGTCTCGCCATCATCATTGCCCTGCGGGAATGGTTCCAGCTTTCCGGGGCACTCGGTTCCGTCATTCACCACATCACGGCCGGCCCCGTTGGCCTGCTCTCAATCTTCGTTCCGATCGTTCTCGTGTTCTTTGCGATCAGGCTGTTCAGAGTCTCGGCGCGGGACGCGAATAAGAACCTTGTCATTGGCACGGTCCTGCTCATCGTGGCCATCACCGGCATCCTCCACGTGGCCCGCGGCGCGGGCAACCCGATGGACGACATTGCTGGAGTCGAGAACGCCGGCGGCATTGTTGGCTGGCTCGTTGGTGGGGGACTGTCCTACCTGCTGTCCCCGTGGGGCGCGATCCCGATCCTTGTTCTCGTCGCGATCTTCGCGATCTTGTACGGCGCCTCCACCTCGATCCGCGACATTCTGGACATGGTGCGGGACAAGAAGCCCGAGAGGGAGGATGGGGTTGCGAAGCAGTCTCTCGCAGAGCGCATCAAGGCGAAGCGGGATGCTGCCCTCAACGAGGAATCCGAACCCTACGAGGAACCGTACGAGATCGATCAGGCTCCCGACCTGCCCAAGGTCGACATGGCACCCAAGCAGAAGCCGAAGGCGAAGACCGAGAACCCGCCGACTCAGACCCGCGTTCTGAGCCCGAAGGAATCCATCGATCTGCCTGCTCCGGCACCATCGCCCGACGAGTCGGCCGAAGAGCCTACTGTTTTCGAACAGCCGGAACTGTCCTCGAGCCTCGCCTACGAACTACCGGACATGAAGATGCTGTCCGAGGGCGCCCCTCATCTTGAGCGTTCGCAGGTGAACGACAATGTCGTGGCGGCGCTGACACGAGTCTTCGAGGAGTTCTCGGTCGATGCGACCGTGACCGGCTTCTCGCGTGGCCCGACAGTCACCCAGTACGAGGTCGAGCTTGGTCCCGGTGTCAAGGTCGAGCGCATCACCCAGCTCTCGAAGAACATTGCGTACGCCGTCGCGTCCGCCGATGTTCGCATTCTTTCTCCCATCCCCGGCAAGCAGGCCGTGGGCATTGAGATCCCGAACGCGGACCGCGAGACCGTTGTCCTCGGTGACGTCCTGCGTTCCTCTGTCGCTCAGAAGCAGACCCACCCGCTCGTTGTTGGTCTTGGCAAGTCCGTGCAGGGCAACTACGTCGTGGCGAACCTGGCGAAGATGCCGCACCTGTTGGTTGCTGGCGCGACCGGTTCCGGTAAGTCCTCGTTCGTGAACTCGATGATCACATCGATCCTCATGAGGGCCACCCCCGATCAGGTGCGACTTATCCTCGTTGACCCGAAGCGCGTTGAGCTCACGGTCTACGCCGGAATCCCGCACCTCATCACCCCGATCATCACGAACCCGAAGAAGGCCGCGGAGGCCCTCGAATGGGTCGTGGAGGAGATGGATCGCCGCTACGATGATCTCGCTTCCTTCGGTTACCGTCACGTTGACCAGTTCAACGAGGCCGTACACGCCGGTCACGTGAAGCCGCTTCCCGGTTCTGAACGCGAGATCAAGCCCTACCCGTATCTCGTGGTCGTGGTCGACGAGCTAGCCGACCTCATGCTCATCGCGCCGAAGGACGTTGAGGCCTCCATCCAGCGCATCACGCAGCTGGCTCGAGCCGCAGGCATCCACCTCGTGCTCGCAACCCAGCGACCCTCCGTTGATGTCGTCACCGGCCTCATCAAATCGAACGTGCCGTCCAGGCTCGCCTTCTCCACTTCTTCTTTGGCTGACTCCCGAGTCATCCTCGACCAGCCGGGTGCGGAGAAGCTCATCGGTCAGGGCGACGCTCTGTTCATGCCCTCCGGTGCCACGAAGCCGATCCGCGTCCAGGGAGCCTGGGTCGGGGAGGCCGAAATCGAGAAGGTCGTTGACTACGTCAAGGGCAAGATGGAGCCCGAGTACCGTGAGGACGTGACCGCGAAGCCCGAGGCGAAGAAGAAGATCGATGACGATATCGGCGACGATCTCGACATCCTCCTTCAGGCCGCGGAGCTCGTGGTCTCCACCGACTTCGGTTCCACCTCCATGCTCCAGCGTAAGTTAAGGATCGGCTTCGCCAAGGCGGGACGCATGATGGACCTGCTTGAGGCACGCGACATCGTTGGCCCCTCCGAAGGCTCGAAGGCCCGCGAGGTTCTCTACAAGCCCGACCAGCTACCCGAGGTGCTCGCCATGATCAAGGGCGAGGAGCCACCCGAGGGTGCCTACGAGTCACCCGTGGAGGAAGAGCCGGTTGACGGCACTCAGATCCTTCCCGCATCCGGGGTCCCCTCAGCTGAGGACTGCTGGGACGAGGATGATGATGATTCGGAAGATGCCTGGCAGCTGACGGGGCGAGGCTAGCCCCGATAATCGAGGCTAATCGCAACCACATTCAGGAAGGCTATGGCTCAAGGCCGTAGCCTTCCTTACTCTGGGCTGAGGAAAGCCGTGCGTGGCTCCCGCCCATGCCTTGCTGGTCGTGTCCCTCAGTGCGCTGGTTGTGGAGTCAAGCATTTTCGGCACTGGGGATAGTGCGCGGTGAGCTGTGTAGGGACTATTCCCTGTCCTTTTTGGGGCGCTTCCTGAGGCTGTCTCGCGAACCTGGGCATTCTCGCGAACCTGCTCGCTTCGTGGCTTGTCCCCATCGACAACCCTCTTCCCATGAAATTGACGATTTGGTGTCGCGGGCATAAGACGTGAGGTGCATCGAATGCTTGATTGACAAGGGGGGATGGAATACTCTCGCTCCATAAACTCGCAGGCGTTTCATCCATGCCAACATATCGATGAAACGCCGAAAATTGCCATCTCAGGCGTCCCCTCGTTGCGGCGCCTCCAGTGTCTCCATCGGAGATGCAAGAACGATCAGTCGTGTAACTGATTGCAGTATGACAACCCCACAGCTAGACGATACTGATGGTGTTATAGCCACCTATTGAGGACGTGTTCAATGATGAAAAAGTCAGTACTGGCATTCGGCATCGTTGCCGCTTGCGCAGTTATCACTTTTGGTGGCACGAAGCTATGGCAAAAGGACCAGACCGAGCTAAATCAGGATGTAGAGACGGCTCCGGTGGGCTATTCCTCATTCGAGGATGCTCAAGAGCATCACGACGCTACATTGCTGATTATGGTGAAATCTATGGATGGCAGCTACGCTGACTTCGGCCTTGACGGAAAGCCCAACTTTGATGGGGATCCGGGGCTCGGAATCGAATACTTCACTGCGCACGTCGTCGACGTCATCTCCGGGGATGAGTCCCTCATGGGGCAGAGCATCGTCGTGACGCAACTTGAGGCTGGCACCGTGAGTGAGTCCGAGGCCGGCGATCAAATCGAAGCTGGCAAGAGCTACGTGATTATCGCATTGTCCTTCGAGCCCAATCCGGGCACGATCGAGAGCCGGATATGGTCAACGCCTCTCGCGGGGCAAGGGGTTTTTCCCGTTTTTGACGGTCAGGTGTTCCCAACCAACCCCGATGTGTTTCCGGAGGTGTTTGAAGGAAACTCAGTCTCGCTCGACGTTCTTAAAACCCAATAGCTGGTATCAGCTACCGTCGTGGCTCAACAGATGTGGAGACCTGTTCGGGAACCTCGAGGCGCTCACTACTGCCGTCCGCTTCCATGACCGGGTAGGTGACGTTCGCTCGCTCCTGGAGTTCGGCATCGCTCAGCGTGAGATTGGCAGGACGACCGCCGCGTAGCTCCTCATTGAGGAAGTAGAGGCGATTGTTGCCCGGAGCGTCCTGGGTGACAACGGTCCAATCGAGGCGGTCAACGGTTGCGGGGCCTTCGGCAGGAACATCGATGGTGGCGGTGCCGAGGTATCCGGTGGTCACGCGGTATCCGTGGTTGGCGATGGTCTGGCCGGAGATCAGGTTACCCATGGACCAGGCCACCCACATTCCCTCGCCCCGCGGGCCACCCTCGAGCTCCGTCACAGGCTCGGGAACGTGGGAATGGTTGCCATAGACGAGGTCGACCTGGCCGGAATCGGCAAGCTCCTGAGCAATGTGGAGCTGCTCATCAATTGGCTCCGACACGTACTCAGTACCCCAGTGCATGGAGACAACAACGAGGTCAGCGCCGTCGGTGCGAGCCTGTTCCGCCATGTTAATGACATCGCTCGTCTCGTACGGTCCAAGCTCACCAATGACGAACCAGGACCACGGCTCGTTCGCACGAATCGGAATGCCGTTCGTCAGGGTCGTGGCGGAGATGTTGGCGACGGTAACCGTTCGTCCCTCGACCTCAAGATCGTAGAACTGAACCTGCTTGGACTCTTCCTCCGTGCGGGCCCCGCCGTGGAAGCCCATACCGTTCTCTTCCAGAACAGTGTTGGTCCGTTCCACACCCGCGAAACCACGATCCATCGTGTGATTGGTTGCCGTATTACACCCATCGAAACCAACCTCCTTGAGGGAGGGGACGAGGTCAGCGGGCGCGCCGAAGGTTGGATAACCCGAGTACTCGGTTCCCTCAGGTGCGATCGGAACCTCGAGGGAGCAAAGGGCAAGGTCTGCTCCGCTGATCCACGGTTTGATCGCCTCGTACTGGTATGTGAAATCGAACGAGTCTGGTCCCGTCTGAGCGGTCTGATAGATCGAGGGGTGGAGAAGGATATCGCCGCCGGACACGATGGTCAGCTGTGCAATCGGCTCGGAATCGGCCGTCGCCCCCTCGGTGGGAGACTCGGACTCGCTGGGGGAGTCGGACTCCGTTGACTCATCGGTCGGATCAACCGTGGGACCCTCCGTCACGTCAGTTGTTGGTGTTTCCTCATTGGCTGATTGCTCACCATCATCATTGGTGGAAACAGAGCTGCAGGAGGCGAGGAGGAAAGCACTCGAGAGAAAGAGCGCACCGAAGCGGCGGGAAGACATGGGTCAAGCATAGGTGATGGTCCGCGATTAGGACGTAGGCTTAGAGGGTGAACAAACAAGATCCCGTACCGGTTCTCAACATCGCCAATGTTGTCACCGTCATCAGGCTCCTCCTGATCCCGGCCTTTATTTGGGCATTCTGGGAAGCCGACACCACCTCCCGGTGGATCGCTACCGGGATCTTCTTCGTGGCCGCCATGACCGACAAGCTCGATGGCTACCTGGCGCGCTCGCGGAACCTCATCACCGACTTCGGGAAGCTCGCCGACTCCATCGCGGACAAGGCGCTCATCGGAGCGGCACTCATCATGCTCTCGTGGCACGACATGTTGCCCTGGTGGATCACTATCGTCATGCTGGTCCGCGAACTCGGCATCACGATCATGCGCATGTACATGAAGCGCAAGGCCGTCATGGCGGCGGGTAAGGGCGGCAAGCTCAAGATGATGCTGCAGTCCCTGTTCATTGGTGGCCTGCTTCTGCCGTGGCGCTCGTTCCTCCCGGACTGGGCGGCAACCGGCATAGAGTGGCTGACCTGGGTCCTCGTGGCCGGCGCCCTCATCACCTCCATCTGGTCCGCCATCCAGTACGTGCAGGACGCAATCAAGATCAGCCGTGAATACGATGGCGACTCCCAGTAGCGAACCCCATCACCTCGTGGCCGCTTCCGAAGCGGCCACGATCCTTCTCGAACGGGGAGAGACAATCGCGACCGCGGAATCCCTGACCGGGGGACTGGTCAGCGCACGCCTCGTCGAGACCCCCGGCATATCAGCCGTCCTCCGCGGCGGTGTCGTGTCGTACACGAACGAGATCAAGGCCAGGGTGCTCGGTGTTGACCGGGAGGTGCTCGACACCGTCGGTCCCGTCAGCTCCCAGGTGGCGGTTCAGATGGCGTCGGGAGTGGCGAACCTGACCGGCGCGGAGCACGCGGTGTCCACGACAGGTGTGGCGGGTCCGGGACCCTCTGACGGTCACCCCGCGGGCACGGTCTGGATCGGGCGGGAGGACGGAAAGGCCACTCAGTTCCTATTCCCGGGCGACCGAGGAGATATTCGTTCCTATTCCGCGTCCTGCGCAATTATTCTCCTGGCCGGACTTGAGCTACCGGCGGAACTGGCTCAATACCAACGCTTGACGCAATCCTGGAAATAATCTGAGTGACCCAAGTGGTTCGCGGAATATCGGGAACAAATTAGGGAATCGTCTCGTTGTACTATTCGATGGCAATGGAAACACGTACCGGCGTTAACCGGAAAAAGAACCCAGAAATTGTACGCCCGCGCGACCTGGGCGGCTCCAAGTCGTCCGAACCTGTCCTTCTCCGTCGTGAACTCGGCGAGGTCCTGCGTGCATACCGTCAGCGTCAGGGCCGCACGCTCCGCGAGGTGTCCTCGGATGCTCGCGTCTCGCTCGGCTACCTGTCCGAGGTTGAGCGTGGCCAGAAGGAAGCCTCCTCTGAACTGCTTCTCTCGATCTGCCAGGCCCTGAACGTGCCCCTCGGCCACGTGCTGCGCCTCGTCGCGGACCGCATCGATCTCTCGGAAGGCCGGGTGCCCCCGAGCTTCCGTGTCCCCGACACCGTGCAGGAAGCACTCGCCGAAGCCGGCGTGAACTAAACTGCAACACGCTTGAGCCGCGGCATTTGCCGCGGCTTCTTGCGTCCCGCTATGAATCACTCAGAATTCTGGAAAGTCGTCGACGAAGCATTCGGCGCAGCATACGGCCAGGCCCTCACGAAGTCCCTGGCCCTACCCGAGCTCGGCCACCGCACAGCGGTCGAGCTCCTCGACGATGGTGAGGCACCGCAAAAAGTGTGGACCGCCATCTGCCACGAGATGGATCTTGACGAAGAGACCCAGTACCTCCACCGGCGCCAGCCAAAACGGACATAGGTCGGCGTGGTTCGTTCATTCGAACGAATGTTCAGTTAGTATGTTCTCCGGAGCAACGTGATCGCGGATGTCCACAACGAGGATTTCTGACGATTTTTGTGTCTAAGGCGTGGCCTAGCGTTGCTCTTAGGTTGCCGCTCGGCGAGGGCGGGTTCCCTACCGTTCGCCTGTTCTATCCGCCCTATTCAAGGAGAAATGATGGCTGTGAAAGCTGAAGACCGCCAAAAGGCACTCGATACAGCACTTGCCCAGATTGACCGCCAGTTCGGTAAAGGCTCGATTATGCGGTTGGGGGACCAGACGGCGCAGAGCGTGAAGGTCATTCCCACGGGTTCCGTGGCCCTTGATGTGGCGCTCGGAATTGGCGGACTGCCCCGCGGCAGGGTTATCGAGATCTACGGTCCGGAATCCTCCGGTAAGACCACCGTTGCACTCCACGCGGTCGCGAACGCGCAGCGTGCAGGTGGCATCGCAGGCTTCATCGATGCGGAGCACGCGCTCGACCCCGCGTACGCACGCAAGCTTGGTGTCGACACCGACGCTCTCATCGTGTCCCAGCCCGATACTGGCGAGCAGGCGCTCGAGATCATGGACATGCTGATCCGTTCCGGAGCTCTCGACATCGTCGTGATCGACTCCGTTGCGGCCCTTGTTCCCAAGGCCGAGATTGAGGGCGAAATGGGCGACTCGCACGTCGGCCTCCAAGCCCGCCTCATGTCCCAGGCTCTCCGCAAGATCACCGGCGCTCTCTCCGCGTCCGGCACCACCGCGATCTTCATCAACCAGCTGCGCGAGAAGATTGGTGTGTTCTTTGGCTCCCCCGAGACCACCACGGGCGGTAAGGCGTTGAAGTTCTACTCCTCGGTCCGCCTCGACGTGCGTCGCATCGAGACACTGAAGGAAGCCGGTCAGCCGATCGGTAACCGCACCCGCATCAAGGTCGTGAAGAACAAGATGGCCCCGCCGTTCAAGCAGGCCGAGTTCGACATCCTCTACGGTCACGGAATCTCCAAGGAGGGTGGCCTCATCGACATGGGTGTCGAGAACGGCATCGTCCGCAAGTCCGGTGCCTGGTTCACCTACGAAGGCGAGCAGCTGGGGCAGGGCAAGGAGAAGGCCCGCGCCTACCTGATCGAGAACAAGGACACGGCTGACGAGATCGAGCAGAAGATCCTTCAGAAGCTCGGCATCGGCGAGTACGCACCCGTCGATAACGCGCCGGCCGAAACCAACGAGGAAGAGATTCCCGACGAGTTCTAATGAAGCTCACCGGTGAGGAAACCCCGGAAGAAATCCGCGAGGAGGCCCGGGCGATTGTCTTGCGCCAGCTGACCATGACCGACAGGTCCCGTCAGCAGCTCATGACCGCCCAGGTCTCCCGCGGCGTTCCGGAGGACATTGCGGAGGAGATCGTCGACAGGTTCGAGGAGGTCGGACTTGTCAACGACGAGAAGTTCGCGAACATGCTCGTTCGGAGCCGAATGGCGGAGAAACCCGTCTCGAAGAGGGGGCTCGCCAGGGAGCTCGACAAGAAGGGCATCGATCGCGAGACCGCCGAGGCGGCCCTCGAAGAAGTGAGCGTCGATGACGAGCGGGAGGCCGCTCTCGAACTCGCCAGGAAGAAGGCCCGCGCCACCGAGGGGCTCGACCGCGAGGTCCGTAGGCGACGCATCTACGGCGCGCTTGCTCGCAGGGGATTCACCCCCGACCAGTGCATGCACGCGCTCCGAGTCGTTCTCGATGATGACGAGATCTATTGAGAAAGAGCATTCTAGGCGCTAGTCTTGAATAAGTAATTTCAAGGCCCAAGGCTTGGTGTTGAGAATGTTTGTTCTAACCATCGATCAGATCGGTTCCCGCAAGGGAGGCGACGAGGTGCCCGCGCTACTCGATGCGCTCAACGAGTACGACATGGTTCGCGAGTTCGAGCGGACCGCGGGAGACGAGGTCCAGGGAGTGACGGACGAAGCCTCCGTTGTTCGGTGGATCAGCCTCAAGCTTTTACGCGATGGGGGATGGCACATCGGCATCGGCGTCGGTGACGCCGAGCTCGGGAGCTCTGCTCGAGCGGGCACGGGTCCCGCCTACCTCCACGCTCGCGAGGCAGTCGACCGCACCAAGTCCCTCAACAGGTTCTCGCCCTCGATCGCTGTCGGTGGCGATGGGGAGGACGTCACGGCGGCAGAGTCAGTGCTGAGGGCAGTTGGGTTCATTTTCGCAAATCGCACCGATGCCCAGTGGGAGGCCATCGACGCGCACCGCGGGGGAGCCACGGTCAAGGAGATTGCGGCCTCCCTCGGCGTCAGCGTCGAGGCAGTGTCCCAGCGGCGCGGGCACGGGGGACAGGTGGTTGAAGAATCCCTGTGGCCCACCATTGACCTGCTGCTTGGAAGGAGCGCGTGATGGAGGTCGTGGTCGCGATCGTCGCGCTTGCCGTGTCCGCCTTCCTCGGTTGGCCTGTCGTTGAGGGAGTCTTTGCACTCGTGCGGGTTGTGCCGGACGAGTGGGAACGGAAGAACGACCTCGTCATTGAACCTCCCGCGCCCCAAAAGAAGCACGTGCTGCTTGGTGGTTCCGTGATCGGAATACTCGAGAGACTCTCGATCACGGGGCTCGTTCTCGTTGGTCAGCCCGGGCTCATCGCGGTCGTCGTTGCGATCAAGTCTTTGGGCAGATGGGCGGAGCTGCAGGAGGATCCCGCGGTCAACGAACGGTTCATCATCGGCTCGCTCGCCAGCTACTTCTGGGCCGGTCTGTGCGGCTTTATTGCGCTACAGATCATGGACTAATTATTTCTGCTGGTGAGGTCTCATGGCCCTAGAATGGGGGGCGATGACTGAGATGACTATTCCCCGCACCTATGCGATTCGCACCCTCGGGTGCCAGATGAACGTCCACGACTCCGAGCGCCTCGCTGGCATGCTGGAGTCGGCCGGCTACCAGCACGTTGATACCGTTCCGGAAGCCGCGCTACGTGCGACGGATGCGGGGGACGAGGGTGCGGACATTCTCGTGCTCAACACGTGTTCCGTGCGTGAGAACGCCGCCAACAAGCTGTTCGGTAACCTCGGTCAGCTTGCCGCGGTCAAGCGTGAACGCCCCGGCATGCAGATCGCCGTCGGTGGCTGCCTGGCACAGCAGATGGGCGACGGAATCGTCGATCGCGCCCCCTGGGTAGATGTCGTACTCGGAACCCACAATCTCGATGTTCTTCCCACACTTCTCGAGCGTGCCCGCCACAACCAGGAGGCCGCCGTCGAGATCGAGGAGTCGCTCAAGGTCTTCCCCTCCACGCTTCCAACGAAGCGCGAATCGGCGTACGCCGCATGGGTATCGATCTCTGTTGGTTGCAACAACACGTGCACGTTCTGCATCGTTCCCCAGTTGCGCGGCAAGGAGCGTGACCGCAGGCCAGGTGAGATCCTCCAGGAGATCGAGGCCGTTGTCGCTGAGGGCGCCATCGAGGTGACCCTGCTCGGACAGAACGTCAACTCCTACGGTGTTGGTTTTGGTCAGAAGGGCGCGTTCGCCGACTTGCTGCGTGCCTGTGGCCAGATTGAGGGACTCGAGCGGGTTCGCTTCACCTCCCCGCACCCGGCGGCCTTCACCCAGGACGTCATCGACGCGATGGCGGAGACTCCGAACGTCATGCCGTCCCTGCACATGCCGCTCCAGTCGGGGTCGGACCGCATTCTGCGTGCCATGCGCCGCTCGTACCGTTCGAAGAAGTTCCTCGGCATCCTCGATTCCGTGCGCGAGAAGATCCCCAACGCCGCCATCACCACCGACATCATCGTCGGCTTCCCGGGCGAGACCGAGGAGGACTTCCAGGCCACCCTCGACGTTGTCGAGCAGTCGAGGTTCTCCTCCGCCTTCACGTTCCTGTACTCGCCGCGCCCCGGCACGCCCGCTGCGGACATGGAGGACCAGGTTCCCGCCGAGGTTGCGAGCGAACGCTACAACCGCCTTCTCGCGCTCCAGAACCGGATCTCCACCGAGGAGAACGAGGCCATCGTGGGTCGTACCGTCGACATCCTCATCGCCGAGGGCGAGGGGCGTAAGGATGCGGACACGGCGCGCCTGACGGGCCGCGCTGAAGACAACCGGCTCGTGCACGTCGCCCTGCCCGATCACCTGCGCCACCTGGCCGGCACCTTCTCCTCCGATGATCACGCCTTCGAGTTGCCCCGCCCGGGTGACATGGTGCGCGCAACCGTCACGCACGGCGCACCCCACCACCTGCTTGCCGACTCGGCACTCGAGGGCGGCACGTTTGAGATCATCCGAACCCGTGCGGGCGATGCGTGGGCAAAGGACAAGGCCCGCGTCGCTGAGCTTGAGGCCGAGGCGCGTGGTCCCGTGTCCCTTGGTCTGCCCACCATCCGCCCCAGGTCATGATTCTCGCCATCGTTGGCCCAACCGCCGTTGGCAAGTCAGCGGCGGCAATTGAGCTGGCGGTGCGGATCGGCGGAGCCGACGCCGCGGAGATCGTTGGCGCTGATGCCATGCAGCTGTATCGGGGCATGGACGTGGGAACGGCGAAGGTGACCGCTGAAGAACAGCGGGGGATACCCCACCACCAGATCGATGTTCTCGACATCTCGCAGGAAGCTTCGGTTGCCGCATATCAGAAGCACTCCCGCGCCGACATTGACGCCATTGTCGCCTCCGGCAAGCTCCCCATTCTCGTGGGTGGTTCCGGACTGTACGTGTCTGCCGCTCTCGACAAGATCGACTTTCCCGGTACCGATCCGCACGTGCGTGAACGCCTCGAGCGTCGGGCCGAGGAGATCGGCGCAGATGCTCTGCACGCGGAACTGGAGGCCATCGACCCCGAATCAGCCAGGGTCATCGACCCCAGGAACGTCAGGCGCGTTGTACGCGCCCTCGAGGTCAACGAGGTGACGGGCAGATCCTTCCAGCCCGTTTTTCCCCGCCACACGTCCCACTACGACGGCACAGTGGTTGTGGGGTTGGAGATGGGGATGGGGGAGCTGGAGAACCGGATCGCGCTTCGCACGGACCTCATGTTCGAGAGCGGTCTTCTCGAGGAGACGAGGGCACTGCGGGAGCGGGGACTGGACGATGCTCCGACGGCCCGGACCGCCACCGGATACCGGGAGGCGCTTGCCGTGCTCGATGGTGTCATGACCGTGGACGAGGCGCGGGAATCGGTCACTTTCGCCACCCGGAGGCTCGTCAAGAAGCAGCTGACCTGGTTCAAGAGAGATCCCCGTATCGAGTGGGTGACCCCGGACCTAGCTCCGGCAAGACTGGATGAAATCGTCAGTAGAATGAACCCATGATCATCCCCGTTCTTGAAGGCCTCACACTCACCAAGGGACACGTTGGCAGCAGCGACGCAATCATCGTTCCCGACCTGACAGCATCCCGCACCATCACCCCCACCGACATTCACACCATCTGCGACCGGGTTCGCGGCATCGGTGCGGACTGTCTCATGCGAGTGGTGATCGCGGGTGATGGGGCGTGGCGCCTCGACGCATGGGACTCCGACGGCGCGCCCGCGACCGGGAACAGCTCGCTGCTACGCCTCGCCGCGCACTACCTGCGCGTCTCCGGGCTCGTTGACCTGGCCGATGGGGAATCTGTCGTGTTTGTGTCCGAGGATGGTGAGCAGTACGTCAGCAGGACGGGACTGCGGTACTCCACGGTCATTCCGCCCGCAACGCCTCTCAGCAAGGAGGCCGTCGAGCGTGGCTTTGACGTTGCCGTCATGCTCGATGGCGTGAGCGGTGCACGAGGCGGCATGAGGGGCGGTCTCACGATCATGTCCCAGAACCCCAGCGTTGTCGTCGCCGTCGAGCACGAGGACGAACTAAACTCCGCGACGGGCAAGGGCAAGGCCGATCCGGAGATCCCGGGTGCGGATCTTGTCCTGGTGGTGCCGCTTGGCGACACCACCATCATTGATTTCGACGGCGTGGAACGACCCGTCACCCAGTTCCGTGCGCGCACCTTCATGGACGGTCGGGAGGTTGCGAGCGAGAAGGGCCTGAGGGACGCTGCGATCGCGCTACACGCATGGGCGGGAGACACCGCTTCCGGGATCTACTATGCGCGCAGCTTTGGGCTGGACATGGAGATCCGGTTCGCTGGTGACGGTATCGAGATGACCGGGCCGGCCGAGATTGTGGCCGAATTTAACCTTGCAGGGATTGTGGGCGAGGGGCGCTGACGTCGAGGACGCGGAACCCGCCAGAGGATCCGATGCGTTCCACCTCGTAACCCTGCCCCTGCAACCAACTCCCGAGCGAATCGGCACCAAGGTTCTTGGACACCACGATGCTGGCGGTGCCGGTCAGGTACTGGAACCAGTCGAGCAGAAGCTGGTGAAGGGGGTCCTTGCCGATGCGGACCGGGGGATTGGACCAGAGTCCAGCGATCCCGTGCTCCTTGGCGATCGCGAGTCCCTCCTCCGGGGTGGCGACCTCAATGTTGGCAAGGCGAGCCCGCTTCGCGTTCTCGCGAGTCAGCTCGCGTGCCCGCTCGTTGACGTCAACGGCAAGGACTCGCGCGTTTGGGGAGGCCGTGGCGAGAGCGAGAGCAATCGGACCCCATCCGCACCCAACGTCGACGAGCAGACCATCCTCGGGCGGATCGATGACGTACTTGAGGAGAACCTGTGTTCCCTTGTCGAGGCGATCGTGGGAAAAGACACCACCGGACGACGTGATGTCGAACCGGGTGCCGCGGATCGTGAAGGAGTGCTCGCTTCGCTTGTCCGGTGCGGCTGGGTCGGGGGAAAAGTAATGCTCTGACACAGAAACTAAACTACCGCAGGGGAGCGCTCCGTGAGACAATGGGAGCGCGAAAAGGAGACTCTTATTACCGAACGTGACATTTTTTCCCGCAAGGGAACAGCCCTGCAGGCGGATGCTGACTATCGTCCAGAGTATGCCGGTGATGAACTTGAACGAGAACAGCGCTCGGCGCTTCGACGTGTTCCTAACCTCTCGACCGAGCTTCAAGACATCACCGAAGTCGAATACCGCCAGCTTCGCCTTGAAAACGTTGTGCTCGTTGGCGTGTGGACGTCAGGTACGGCCGAGGACGCCGAGATCTCGTTGAGGGAGCTCGCGGCCCTCGCTGAGACAGCGGGTTCCGCCGTTCTCGCGGGCGTCCTGCAGCGCCGCGACAAGCCGGACAACGCAACCTATCTGGGTTCGGGCAAGGCTCACGAAGTTGCGGACCTCGTAAAAGAAACCGGTGCCGACACGATCATCGTCGATACGGAGCTGTCGCCTAACCAGCGCCGTAACCTCGAGGACGTCACGAAGATCAAGGTCATTGACCGCACCACTCTCATTCTTGACATCTTTGCCCAGCACGCGAAGTCCCGCGAGGGTAAGGCCCAAGTCGAACTCGCACAGCTCGAATACCTGCTTCCCCGCCTGCGTGGTTGGGGTGAATCCATGTCCCGTCAGGCCGGTGGCCGCGTCGGTTCCGGTGACGGTATCGGTTCCCGCGGTCCCGGTGAAACGAAGATCGAGCTCGATCGCCGCCGCATCCGCGACCGCATGGCGAAGCTCAGGCGAGACATTGCGAACATGGAGCCGGCGCGTCGCACGCAGCGCTCCAACCGCCGCCGCAACCACCTCCCGTCCGTCGTTGTCGTGGGATACACGAACGCCGGCAAGTCATCTCTCATGAACCGCCTGACAAACGCTGGTGTGCTCGTGGAGAACGCGCTGTTCGCAACCCTCGATCCGACGGTGCGCCGTAGCGAAACAGCGGATGGTCGCACGTACACGATCTCGGACACGGTTGGGTTTGTGCGGTCCCTGCCGACCCAGCTCGTTGAGGCCTTCCGGTCCACTCTGGAGGAGGTCGCCGAAGGCGATCTCATGCTTCACGTGGTTGACAGCTCCCACCCCGATCCGGTCGGTCAGGTGAATGCGGTCCGTGAGGTTCTGAGCGAGGTCGAGGGTGCTGAGGATGTTCCCGAGGTCATCGTGCTCTCGAAGGCGGATCTGGCCGACCCGGTCGATCTTGCTGCCCTCCGGTCCCGGTTCCCGGGTTCGATCGTTGTCTCCGCCAAAACCGGTGAGGGCATCGACGAGTTGCGCGAACTGATCGCAGAGAAACTACCCAGACCCTCTGTTTCCGTCGATGTCGTCGTTCCTTTTGATCGCGGGGATCTCATCTCCCGCGTTCACACCGATGGTGAGATTCTGTCCGAGAAGTACAGCGAGGACGGGACCGTTCTCAAGGCTCTCGTTGATGAGGAACTGGCGGCCGAGCTCGTGGAGTCCAGTGTCGGTCACTGAGGTTCTCGATGATGTTGTCGGCACGATCGGTGGTCAGCGTCGCGAGGGTCAGGTTGAGATGGCGGAAGCCGTCTACGACGCCCTCAATGACGGTGGTCATCTCCTCGTGCAGGCCGGCACCGGCACCGGCAAGTCGATGGGCTATCTCGTGCCCGCGGCACTGTGGTCCGCAAAGACCGGCCAGAAAGCCATCATCTCCACCGCCACACTTGCCCTGCAACGTCAGATCACCCAGGAGGACGCTCCTCGCGTGATCGAGGCGGTCAAAAAGAACACAGGGGTCAAGGTCAAGACGGCACTCCTCAAGGGCTGGCAGAACTATGCGTGCCTCAAGCGCGTCAATCAGGACTCAGGACAAGAGGCGCTCTTTGATGCTGCCGAGGCCACCGACATGGGCAAGCAGGTCATCCGCGCCCGGGAGTGGGCACTCAACTCCGAGACAGGAGACAGGGACACTCTCGTTCCCGGTGTGCCGGATCAGGTGTGGCGCCAGATCTCCGTGACCAAGCAGGAGTGCGACGGCAAGGACTGCCCACTCATCAATGAATGCTTCCCTGACCTGGCCCGCCAGGAAGCCATGGAAGCCGACATCATCATCACGAACCACGCGATGCTCGGGGTCCAGTCCTCCAAGGTTGAGGTACTGCCCCCAGCCGGCGCTGTCATCATCGACGAGGCGCACGATCTCGTGGGACGCGTGACCAGCCAGCTCACCATCCGCATCGGAGCACCCGACATCAACCGCATCGCTCGCATGATGCGATCCTCAGGAAAGCTCGACTCCGAGTTCCTGCGCCACGGCGATTCCCTGCTCGAGGCTCTGAAGGAGATGGACGGGAGGATCCGGATGGTTCCCGACCAGGTCCGTGAATCCCTGGGAGCTATGGCCCGCACGCTCAAGGAGTCCTGCGAATCCGAGCAGTTCGCTAAGGCCTTTATCGCCGACGTCGATGACCTCCTGTCCGAGGAGGGCAAGTTCGTTGTGTGGGCGAACGAGGAAACACTCTACGGCGCACCACTCGACGTTGCTGGCCCCATCGCGAACGAAATCTTCTCCGAACGAGCCGCGATTCTCACCTCCGCAACCCTGGAGGTTGGTGGCTCCTTCGACCCGATGGCCTACCAGGTGGGCTTGGCGTTCCCCGATCAGGGGCCGTGGACCGGCATGGATGTGGGTTCCCCGTTCGACTACGCCAAGCAGGGCATCATGTACATTGCCTCCGACCTGCCCGCGCCGGGACGCGACGGTCAGTCGACCGACGCTCTCGACCGCATGGTCGAGCTGATCCGCGCCTCCGATGGTGGCGCCCTGTGCCTCTTCTCCTCCCGCAGGGGTGCCGAGGTCGCGGCCGAATACTTCCGCAAGCACGTCGATTTGCCAATCCTGTGCCAGGGAAAGGATCAACTCTCGACACTTGTTGACGAGTTCAAGAACGACGATCGAACCTGCCTCGTCGGAACCCTATCTTTGTGGCAGGGCATCGACATCCCGGGTCGAGCATGCCGGCTGGTCATCATCGACCGCATCCCGTTCCCGCGCCCCGATGATCCCGTCTCACAGGCTCGCACAGAGCAGGTCGGTAAGCGTGGCGGCAATGGATTCATGCAGGTCTCGGCAACCCATGCGGCGGTCCTCATGGCTCAGGCATCGGGCAGGCTTCTGCGCAGCACGTGTGACAGGGGAGTAGTTGCCGTGTTCGACTCCCGCCTCCTAACCAAGGCGTACGGCGGTTACCTGCGCGCAGGCATGCCACCCATGTGGCCGACAAAGGACCTTGAGCTCACGAAGAAGTCCCTGCAAAGGCTCGCGAGGGAAGAAGCCAACTAATCGCGTCAGCGTCCTTTAGGTCCGATCAGTCGCCTTGACGATCCTTGCGAGGGCCACGGTAGCCGAATCCGGATTGGTCCCGGCCAAGTCCTCACGGCCGACCCAATTTGTTCAAACCGTTCTTAGTGCATACCCTCATTGGTACAGATCCTCAGAAGTCAAAAACAAGCACTGCCTCTCCACGAGTGACCGATGAGTGGCAGTGCCTGATTACTTATATTTTCTTCTAAAGTGAGCGAATGACGGTGACGACGCGCCCAAGAATTGTTGCCGTATCGCCCGGAATGGGTGCGTAGGAGTCGTTGTGGGGCAGTAGCCACACGTGACCGTCCTTGCGATTAAACGTCTTGACCGTTGCCTCCTCATCGAGGAGAGCCGCAACAATATCTCCATTGATGGCGTCCTGCTGACGACGCACAACGACCCAGTCGCCATCGAAGATGCCGGCATCGACCATCGAGTCGCCAGACACCTCAAGCATGAACATGTCTCCGTTGCCTGTCATCTGGCGGGGGATGGAGAAGACGTCCTCCACCATCTGGTCCGCAAGGATCGGGGTGCCGGCCGCGATGCGACCAACAAGTGGTACGTTCACGGCCTCTGCGTGCTGGCTGCTCTCGTTGATCTCCGCGACGTGATCGTCACCAAGAGCGGCGTAACCAGTGTCGGTCAACATGAGGGTGCGGGGGCGACGCGGGTCGCGTGCGATCATCCCGAGTTGCTCGAGCGTGTCGAAGTGGTGCTTGACGGAGGAAGGGCTGGTCAGACCGACGCCAGCACCGGTCTCTCGCATCGTCGGGGCGTAGCCGTTGTCGGCAATGAATTGACGTAGGTACGCCAGGATCTCTACTTGCCTGTCCGTAATGTTCTCGGTCATTGCCACTCCCACAGGGTGAATCAAGGAAAAAAGTCTGTCCGAACCGCTTCGTAACGTAAATCCAGGATATGCGGCAACGAGGTGAACAACCAAACACTTGTTCTAATCGGCATGTCGTGTATAGAATACAAACAGTTGTTCGGGAACAAATGTTCGAGAGAGAAAAAGGAGATCAGCCATGAGTGCTCTTCTTGTTACGAAGCCCCAGCAGACTGAGTTGCAGCCCGTGAATCTGCCTCGACTTCGCGCAGTTTCTGCGAAGCCGGCGATTGACGTCCCGCAGTTGTCACCGGTGGCTCCCGCGCCCCGTCCGCGCCTCTCCGTTGTGTCGGAACAGCACGAGCGCGTTGTCAGCACCGAGCACCAGGGCCTCGAGCGCCTCGTGGGAGCACTGAAGGTCGGCGTTATTGTTGCCGCCTCCGTGGCCTTCGCTATTGGCCTTCAACTCTGGCTCTCCCTCTAGACACCCCGTGTAAAATGGCAGAATGCATTGCCCCTTCTGTCATAACACCGACTCCCGAGTAATCGACTCGCGCTCCCTCGATGAGGGACAGGCGATTCGCCGGCGTCGCGAATGCCCGGCATGTAAGCGCAGGTTCACAACGACAGAAACAGCCTCGCTCGTTGTGGTGAAGCGTTCCGGTGTGACGGAACCGTTCTTCCGAGAAAAAATCATTGATGGCGTGCTGAAGGCGTGCCAGGGTCGCCCCGTAAGCAGGGATGACCTAGCGGTCCTTGCCAGCCAGGTCGAAGAGATCGTTCGAGCCACCGGTGCTGCGCATATCAACTCAGACGACATTGGTCGAGCCATCCTTGGCCCGCTCCGCGAACTTGACCAGATTGCCTACCTGCGGTTCGCGTCTGTGTATCTCAACTTTGAAACCCTTGATGACTTCAACGAAGCGATCGAGGAGCTACGTCAGAGCAAGGTCGAGGCCACGGTCGAGTAGGAATCGTCAACTCACCTTCGAGCGCACTGAGGAAACTGAGCAAACGTAGATCTCAGGTGACCTCATATTCGTCGTTAAATGGCGAGGTTCAGGAACAAGAGCAAGAAGTGTAGGGCGGATGGTTGCCATGATTGGCACCATCCGCCCTACCTTTATTCTCTGAGGAGCCCGGCTCTTCAGAGAATTGTCTTACTTGTCTGCAGCGGTATCGGCTTCGTTGTTGGTCGCCGAGTCAGTATCTGATTCCTCGTCGGTGACCTTTGCCTGTGCGTTCTTGCTGACAACGTTGTCGAACTGTTGACGGAGTTCGTTTGCGCGTCCCCTCAGGTCCTCACCGGTCTCGGTCAGCTTCTTGCGCCATTCACCCGCGGTCAGCTCAAAGTTCTCGAGCTGTTCGCGGACGCTACGACGCATGACCTTGCCAAGCTGGGAGCGGGGGAGTTCGTCAAAGACGGCAATCGACTTCGGCATGGAGTAGTGGGACAGCTTGTCCTGGGTCCACTTGCGGACGTTTTCGAGGTCGATGGAGGCACCGGGCTCGAAAACGAGAGCCGCCACAACGGATTCGCCGCGGGAACCGTCGGGCACGCCGACAACAGCAACGTCGGCGACACCCGGCATGGAGCGAACGACTTCCTCCACCTGCGAGGGGTAGATGTTGAAGCCGGAGCGGATGATCATTTCCTTCTTGCGGTCAGCCATGACCAGGAAGCCATCGTCCCAGCGAGCAAGGTCACCCGTCCGGAGCCACTCCCCATCGATGAGGGTGGCGGCGGTTTCCTCGGGCTGGTTGAGGTAGCCGACAAAGACGTTGGGGCCGCGAACCAGGAGTTCGCCAACTTCGCCTTCCGGTAGCTCTTCTTCGATGTTCTCCGGATTGACGATCTTGGCGTCAACGGAGGGGAACGGGAGACCGAGCGTCGAGGGACGGCGGTCAGGTGAGACCGGGGAGCCGGAGAGGACCGGAGAAGACTCGGTCATGCCGTAGCCCTCGATGACGAGGGAGTCGGTAGCCTCCTCCCAGCGGTCTGCGAGCTCGGGGAGGAGCGGCATTGCACCAGACACCGAGTAGCGGAGCTTCGTGAACGGGTTCTCGTCTCCCATCTCGGCAAGGATCTTCTCGTACATGGGAGGAACACCCGCGAAGAAGGTGATGGGGTGGCGCTTGTTGGAGGCGATGAGCATCTTCGGATCGAACGTGGGAAGAATGTTCTGCGTGGCCGCGAGTCCGATCGAGAGCACGAGCGAGAGCATCATGCCGAAAGCGTGGAAGAAGGGGAGGATGGAGGCGATGGTTTCCTCGCCACGATCAAACTCATTCAGCCATGCAATGACCTGGGTGTAGTTGGACATGAGGTTGAAGTGGGTGAGGCACACGGCCTTCGGGGTGCCCGTGGTGCCGCCGGTGTGAAGGTAGACGGCAACGTCATCTATCTCCGGTCCCTCTGCCACGAAGTCGGCTGGGGCGGACGCCACCATCTTCTCGAACGAGTACACGTGGCTGGGAACCCTGCCTCGCATCTTGTCCCGCTGCGCGCGTGCTGCCTTGAGGGGGAGCTTGAGAAGGAGCTGCGACCGCTTCGGAAGTGCCGCGGTCAGATTGACGGAGATGATGGTGCGACCGGGAAGCTGGTCCGCCAGCTTCTCCAGGGTCTGCTCCCAACCGATCACGACGTGTGCGCCGTGGTTGTCGATCTGAGCAACGAGTTCGGAGGTGGAGGCGAGCGGGTTGTGTTCGGCGAGCGTTGCCCCGATCGCCCACGTTGCGTAGGCAACGGCCACGTGCTGGGTGCAGTTGGGGAGTATCGCTGCAACCACATCACCGCGCTTCACCCCTGCGAGGGACAGCATGGAGGCGGTCTTCTTCACCATCTCGCCAAGCTCCGAATAAGTGGTCTTCTGACCGATGAAGTCAATGGCGTGACGGTTGGGGAAGTCCGCGATCGCGCGATCTAGCAGGTCGGTGAGTGGGACGGTCGGTAGTTCGATCTCGTCCGGCACTCCAGCAGGGTAATGGGCTCTCCCCATAGCGTTCTCCTTCTCACGTAAAAACGGTACCTGTCCATTTTGACACGTGAAGTTGAACGTAACCTATGAATTAGTCTCGTGACAGAACGCGAAGGCGAATCGTGAGTTCAGATTCAGACAGTGTGCGAACAGCATCCTGAGGAATGTTGGATGCAATGTCGGTGACCATGTAGCCGACCTGCCCCTGGGTGGCGAGCTGCTGAGCGTCGATGTTGGCACCGGACTCCGCGAACACCTGGTTGACCTTCGCCAGCGCGCCGGGCATGTTCGAGTGCACCCAGGCGATGCGGTAGCGCGAGGAGTGGGCGGGAGATCCGTTGATCTGCGGCATGTTGACCGACATGTCCGTATCGCCCTTGCGGAAGTAGCTGACCAGTTTCTCGGACACGAACAGGCCGATGGCACGCTGGGCCTCCTCGGTGGAACCACCGACGTGCGGGGTGAGGATGACGTTGTCGAGACCGGTGAGAACCGATTCGAAGGAGTCGCCGTTCGAACGGGGTTCGGTCGGGAACACGTCAACGCCAGCGCCGGCGATCTGGCCCGACTTGAGGCGAGCCGCGAGAGCATCGACGTCGACAACGAATCCGCGGGACAGGTTGAGGAAGATGGCACCGGGCTTCATCATGGCGAACTGCTTCTCGCCAAAGAAGTTCTTGTTCTCGGCGCGACCATCGACGTGGATCGACACGACGTCCGCGACCTCAAGAAGCTCCTCGAGGCTATTCATGCGGCGTGCGTTACCGATGACGAGCTTCTCGGCGGTGTCGTAGAAGACGACCCTCATGCCCAAGGCCTCGGCGACGACCGAGAGCTGCATGCCGATGTTGCCGAAGCCGATGATGCCGAGGGTGCGGCCACGCACCTCGTGAGAACCAATGGCCGACTTCTCCCAGATGCCCTGGTGGAGGGCCTTGTCCTGGACGGAGAGGCGGCGGGACAGAGAAATGATCTCGCCAACTGCGAGCTCGACGACGGAGCGCGTGTTCGAGTAGGGAGCGTTGAAAACGGCAACGCCCTTGTTCGTGGCGGCTTCCAGGTCAATCTGGTTCGTGCCGATCGCGAACGTACCGATCGCAAGCAGGTCGGGGCGTGCTTCCAGGACCTTGGCGGTCACTTCAGTCTTGGAGCGGATACCGAGGATATCGATACCATCAAGCGCGTCAATGAGGTCGTTCTCGTCGAGGGCACCGCGGTGGCGTACCACCTCAATACCGGCACGAGCGAAGGCAGCATCGGCGTTTGAATGGGGATTCTCAAGTAGCAGAGCGCGAGTCATAGGCCTATCTTCCTCGCCTGTCCACAAATTGGGCAACTTTGTGCCACCACTTGAGAACTATCTATCAAGTTCGGCGCGTGCCTTGGGATCGCAGGTCTCCAGGAATTCGTCGATTCGGATCTTTTCTGGCGTCTCGCCGATGACTTCGGCCGCGCGGCCCAGGTAGAAGAGCGCCGAGAGGAAACCACGGTTGGGAACGTGTGAGTACGGGACGGGGCCGGTGCCGCGCCACCCGTTCTTCCTGAGCAGGTCGAGACCGCGGTGGTATCCGACGCGTGCGTAGGCGTAGGACTCCAGTTCCTCGCCGTCCTCCCACGCCTCCTGAGCAAGATTCGCCCACGCGAGAGGGGAGTCGGGGCGCAGTCGCGCTACGTCCTCGGGTGCGTGAGATTCGATCAGAGCGTCGACCTCGGGGTCTTCTGGCAGGCGGGTGGCTTCTGGTCCAATGTTGATCTGCATCAGATCTCCGTTCCGGGGGTGAGGATGAGGTGCTGAGTCGGGCGCGTCATGGCGACGTAGAGGTCACCGGGTTCCTTGATCGTCCCATCAATGATGACACAGTCAAACTCGAGGCCCTTGGACTCCCTCGGGGTCATCGAGTGGATCTGGGGATGGTCGATGGCGGGCGGGTTCTCGGAAATGATCGCGATGAGACCCTGGCCGGGACCGAAGCTGTCCTCAAGGAAGGCCAGCTCGTTGGTGATGGCGGTCTCGAGCGGCTCCACTCGCATCGCGTTCTCCACCTCGCGCACCGCGTTGACCGGGTGGTGCAGGGTGATGCCGCGGCGGTTCATTGCCTCCTCGGCCTCGTGGAGGATGCTGGCGGGGGTGCGGTAGGAGATGGTCAGGACCTCTACCCTCAGGTGAGAGGACAGGGAACCAAGCAGTTCCTCCCAGCCGCCCTTGGGTGCTCCGGTGGCTCTCTGGTCAAGATCGCCGACGATCGTCAGGGAGCGGGAGGGGACCCTGCGGGCCACCATGCGCCACGCGAGCGGCGAGAGTTCCTGGGCCTCGTCGACTACAACGTGGCCGTATGCCCACGTGCGATCCTGGGCGGCTCGCTGAGCGAGGGGCAGGTGCGTGGCCTCGGCATCGCGCTGGCGCTCTGCCAGCATCTTGGCCGACACAATGCCACCACCGAGGTTCATTCCCGCGAGTGTTGCTTCCGTGTACGCCTCGAGGCTGTCTTCCCGGACCGTGTCCATGGGGATGTCACCCAGGAGCTCCGCAAGCTCGTCGAGGATCGGGATGTCAGCGGGGGTGAAGCCGGAGCCGCGGGGACGGACGAGAACCCGTCGTTCCTCCTCCGTGAGCTCGGGAGCGAGCTGGGCGAGAAGCTCCGGGTGCGCGTAGAGGTGGTCAAGCAGCCACGTGTGGGTGGCGGGCAGCCACCGCAGGTTCACTTCCCTGCGCACGTCCTCATCGGAGGCAATGTCCGCAACGAGCCAGTCCTGGTTCTCGGTGTCGGAAACCTCGAGGTACTCCTTGACCAGCTCGTCGACAACGGTCCGGGCGTAGGCCTGACGCGCCTCGTTGTGCGGACCGCCGTGGCGGCGGGCACGGGCGTGCCCGTGCGCAACGAACTCGGGCTTCAGCTCGATCGTGTGTGAGTTGATGCGGAGCTTGATGGGCTTCTTCAGCGGGCGGCGCAGGTAGTCGACGGCGCGTTGGGCGATCTGCGCCCATATGGTTCGGCCCTTGATCTCGGCCGCTTCCGGGGAGTCCTCGGATGTGGGAGTGACCCCGGGCAGGAGTCCGTCCACGGTGGAGGAGACGACATCGGACTCGCCGAGGGAGGGGAGGACGCGGGAGATGTAGGAAAGGAACCCGTTGCTGGGACCGAGGATGAGAACACCGGAACGTGAGAAGCGAGTGCGGTGCGCATAGAGAAGGTAGGCGGCGCGGTGAAGCGCGACGGCGGTCTTGCCGGTGCCGGGGCCGCCCTGCACGACGAGAACGCCCGTGGAATCGGCGCGGATGATTTGATCCTGCTCAACCTGGATGGTGGCGACGATATCGGACATGTGGCCCTGGCGGGCAGAACCGAGGGACGCCATGAGCGCACCCTCGCCCGTGAGGTTGAGGTTCGCAGCAGCGTCCGTGTCAGAGGTCAGGAGCTCGTCCTCGACGGCCGTGACCTTGCGCAGGCGCGACTGGATGTGGCGGCGGCGCACCATCCCGAGCGGGTTGAGTGCCGTGGCCTGGTAGAACGGCTCCGCCTGAGGGGCCCTCCAGTCAAGAAGAATCACACTGCGATCCTCATCACGAAGGCCGATGCGACCCACGTGTGTCACGTCGCCGTTTTCCGCGTCAAGCCGGCCAAGAACCAGCTGGTGTTCAGCGTGGGCGAGTCGTGAGAGGTGATCCTCATAGTCGGCCGCAAATGAGTCCCGCTGGAACAGCTCCTCCGGATTCAGTTCATCCGATCTTCCCCGCCCTTCCTTGCGAATATCCGCCAACTTTGCCTTGTAGTCGGCGCTCAGGGAATCGAGGCGCGCGTACGCCTGATCGACGTAGCCCTGCTCCTCAGAAATTGAGTCCATTGCTTCTCCATCGCTCATGAGACATACAATTATCCAAGACGGATAGGCATCTTGTCATTCTTGAGCGGAGGTGGACCATGACGGACCTGTTGGAATTCACGTCAGATCCCGACGAATCCCCACAGCAGATCTCCACACTGATCTGCGTGGTCGGTGGGGGTCCGTTTGATGCGGGAGGAATCTCAAGTGCCGTCGGCCAAGCGATCGGCGAGGGTGAAATCATTGCCTCCTTCGATCCCGATCTCATTTTTGACTTCCGTTCAGAACGCCCCATGATCACGTTCGAGAACGGCGCCATGACCCGCATGACCGATCCCCGCCTCGACGTGCACCTCGTCGAGGACGTCGAGGGCGAGAAGTTCCTCGTGCTACGCGGCAACGAACCAGACCTGCGCTGGCACTCCCTCGCCGAAGGCGTCCTGCAGCTCGCCACCCAGTTTGGGGTCGAGAAGTTCTACGCCCTTGGCGGACTGCCCTCCGGGATCCCTCACACGAGACCGGTCGACCTCCTGATCCGCGGCTACCGCCGTACGCAACCCGACCAGGAATCGAAGTACATCCAGTCGGTCAACTTCTCCGAGTTCCTCGCCTACACTCTCGGCACCTCGGGCATCGAAACCACCTCCGTCCTGTCCCGCGTGCCCTTCTATCTCGTGAACTCGATGTACGCCTCTGCAGCCGGTGCCGTCCTCACCTACGTGTCCGACGATGCTGGACTCGCGCTACCGCTTGGTGACATCGAGCGCGTCGCCCAGTCCGAGACCGAGCAGATCGAAGCGAACTACGGAGAGCACGAGGACTTCCAGGGACTGGTCGCTTCACTCGAGCAGGAGTACGACACGGAAGGACCCAACTCCGGGTTCGTCATCCCGTCCGATGCGAGTAAGTCCGTCATCCCAACCGCAGACGAGCTCGGGGAGGCTGCGGAGCAGTTCCTTGCCCGCCGTAACCAGGAGCGCCCGGGCCGCAAGCGTGGAAGGCACGCAAAGCGTAAAGACGAATGAGCATGCGGATCTGGCTAGCTGGCCTAGCCGTCTACATCATGGCGGTGGCCGCCCGAACCAGCTTCGGCGTGGCCTCAGTCGACGCACTATCCAGGTTTGATATCTCGGCAGCGGAGCTGTCGATGTTCACCGTCATCCAGCTCGCCGTGTATGCCGGATGTCAGATTCCCCTCGGGGTTCTACTCGACCGCTTTGGCTCACGCCCGATCATCATCGGCGGGGCACTCATCCTGACGGCCGGCCAGCTGTGGCTTGCCTTTGCAGGTACCTATCCGACGGCGCTCGCGGCACGCGTCCTCATTGGACTCGGTGATGCCACGGCCTACACGTCGGTCCTGCGCCTTATCCCGCAATGGTTCCCGCCTCGCAGGGTCCCACTCTTCACTCAGCTGACCTCGTTCTGTGGCCAGTTCGGGCAGGTCATCTCCTCCCTCCCGTTCGCGATGCTTCTCGCTCGCTTTGGTTGGGAGACCGCGTTCGTCTCGTTGGGCATCGCCGGCGGCATTGTCGGCCTCATTGCCGCGATCTTCATCAGGGAAAAGGAGAAGTTCGTCCCCAACACGGGCAAGACCTCTTCCGGAACCCTCAAGCATCCGGGTGTGTGGCAGGGTTTCTGGGCGCACTTCACCCTCGGCTTCCCGGGCAACGTGTTCCTGCTCCTGTGGGGCGTGCCATTCATGAGGGTCAACGGAATCGAGCAATCGGTCTCTGCCGCGGTCCTCATTGTCTTCTCCGTTGCCGGCATCTTCACAGGTCCGCTTGTGGCCCGCATGGTGTCCCGGCACCCGCTGAGAAGGGGATGGCCGGTCGTCGCGATCGCGCTACTCCTTGCTCTCTCGTGGATCTATGTCCTGACGAGACCCCGGCCCGTGGAGGTCTGGGAGTTCGCAGTACTCCTCGTTGTCATGGCCTTGGGTTCATCCGGTTCCGGCATCGGGTTCGACTACGCGCGAACCTCCGTTCCCATCCGCTCACTCGGTGTCGCCAACGGCCTGGTCAACCAGGGTGCCTTCTTCGCGGCACTTGTATCCTCCTACATCATCGGACTCGTTCTTGACCTGCGAGCACCGGACGGCAACTACTCTGTCGATGACTTCAGGATCGCGCTCTCAACACAGCTCGTCTTCATCGCCATTGGTGTGGCCGGCTTCCTGCTTGTGGGGCGCAAGGCAACCAAGCGTTTCGAGCAGGACAAGGACATCACCGTTCCTCCCGCGCGTGACGCCATTGAGCGGATCCTGCGGGAAGCCCGTGCCGACCGCATCACCCGAGCCGAAGACCGCAGGGACCGCAGGAACGAGGGCAAGTCGCGCTGGCACTTCACTCTCCGCGGCAGCCACGCAGATCAACAAGGGGCCGATTCAGCTCAGCCCGAGTCGGATCCGGTATACGCCGCTCAGGAGACGGACCCTCCAGGTCACGCTGTGAGTGCCGGCGAGGTAGAAACAGGCGAGTACCCGTCTAACGATGACGTGGCTAATGACGCAAACGTGGCCAGTGAGGCTTAGAAGGACTTCATCCAGTCCTGGGACGACCACGACTCAGAGGCTCCCAGCGCAACGAATCCTCCCTCTGCCCCCAGCCCCGAGGGTCATTCCTAGGCAGTAACGCTTGTGCCTGAATGCTCGAGTCCGAATGCGTGTGCTCGAGAATCTGAGCGCGCGTACCTGCGTTCGACGATCTAAGCGAGTGTACCTGATCTCGAAAAGTTGAGCCTGAATGCTTGTGCTTGATTGGTTCTGATGATTGCCGCTAGTTGCCTGTGAGCCCCAGGTCGACCTCGGGGAGGTCGTGGTACGGGGAAGCGGAAGGCTTGAGGTTTGAGTAGATCCGTGCAGGGAGCGGAAGCTTGTACACCTCACGCGTCATCTCAGGCCACGGGGTCCGGCTCGCACCCAACACGATGTTCCCGTAGCGCTTGCCGGACCAGATGGCGGGGTCGGTGATGGCGACAACGTGGTCGAACACGGACAGGATCGTGGCGATCTCGGGCTTGTAGTGACGGGACAGATTGAGCAGGTAGATGCCGTCGGGGGAGAGCGCATTCCTTGCGTCGATTGCGGCCTCTTGGGTCATGAGGTGATAGGGAACGGTGCCCTCCGCGAACGCGTCGCGCACAATGACATCCCAGTTCCGTCCCGCCTGACCGTGCATGACCTGCCTGCCCTCGGCGTTTCGGATTCGAAGGCGGGGTGAGCGGGGGAGCGGGAACCACTCGCGAACCTTGGTGGAGAGGATCGCGTCAACCTCGACGGCAAGCTGACGCGAGTTGGGATGGCTGGCGTCGAGTGCCCTCGCAAGGGCACAACCTGCTCCGCCGATGTGGAGGCCCTTGATGCTCGTGCCGTGAGGGAACCTTGCGTCGGTCAGCAAGCGCATGTGCTGCATGTACTCAAACTCGAGATACTCCGGATCGTTCAAATCCAGGGCAGATGATGGCAGACCATCAAGATAGAGTGTGAGGAGGGAAGGTCGATCGGGATCAACCGTAATGCTTGCGATGCTCATCGACGTCGTTTCTTCCATAGGTTCAAGGTTACGGGAGGTGGCATGTCACGGGCTCCGAGATCCCAGGCGGGTCGCCGCATGAGAGGCGGCGACGATTCCCACACTCCCATCCTCCACGTCGACATGGATGCGTTCTTTGTTGAGGTGGAGTTGCTCGAGCGTCCCCACCTGCGTGGCAAGCCGGTTGCCGTCGGTGGTCAGGACCGGGGCGTCATCTCCTCCGCCTCCTACGAGGCCCGCGCCTACGGGGTGAACTCTGCTATGCCGGTGGCGCAGGCCAAGCGGCTCTGCCCGGATCTCATCATGATCCCAGTCCGCCACGGCATCTATTCCACCGTCTCCCGCCGCGTCATGGAGATCCTCGGATCCTTCACCCCTCTACTGGAGCAGGTCTCGGTCGATGAAGCCTTTCTCGACGTGTCCGGGGATAGGAAGCACACCCCGGTCCAGATCGCCAAGGAGATCAGGAGAACCATTCGAGAAAAGGAGGGGGTTCCCGCCTCGGTGGGAATTGCCGCAACGAAGCACGTGGCCAAGATTGCCTCCGCTCACGCGAAGCCCGATGGTTTCCTCCTCGTGCCCGAGATCGAGACACTGGCCTTCCTCGGTGATCTTCCCATCGGCGCCCTGTGGGGCGTGGGTGATGCCACCCAGAAGCGCCTCGCCAGCCGTGGCATCACTACCGTCCTCGACATCCGCGAGCTCTCGAAGGACGACCTGGAACGGATGCTTGGGAAGTCGGGAAAGAAGCTCTGGGAGCTGGCCAACGGGATTGATCATCGGCCCGTCGAAAGCACCCGAGTCGAGAAGTCCATCGGTAAGGAAGAAACCTACTTCGACCTGCTCACCACGAGGAGCGAGGTTGAGACCCGGATGCTTCACCAGTCCCACGAGTGTGCGCGGAGGCTACGGGAAAGACACCTGGTTGCGTGGCGGGTGAGTATCAAGATCCGAGATGCGTCATTTACAACGATCACAAGATCGCACACACTGGTTGCACCCACGAACCTGGCTTCGGAGATCTATCGGGTTGCGACATCGCTCCTGGAGATGCCGAGGGGAGGTGTGCGCCTGGCTGGTGTGCGTGTGGAGAACATTGAGCCGGGAGATTCAGCTCCCGCCGTTCTCGGTGACGATGGGCGGACGGAGCAGGCTGAACGTGCGCTGGATGCGGTCCGGAAGAAGTTCGGCTCTGGGGTAGTGGGACCCGGCACTCTGCTATCACCCAAGGGTGATGAACGGCTATGATATGCAGTAACGATGACTAGGAGGTCTCCATGGCGCTGTCAGAATACGAGCAGGAAATGCTCGCGCAGCTCGAGGAACAGCTACGGGATGAGGATCCCAAGTTGGCCGAGTCTTTTCAGCCTGCCCGCCAGGTTTCGCTCAAGAGACTAGTCATTGGTCTCTTCATTGCCGTTGCTGGCATCGCAGTACTCGTCGCCGCAGTCGCCTTCTCGATGAGCTGGCTCGGCATCATTGGCTTTGTCGTCATGCTCGGCGGCGCACTCTATATCTTCTCGGGCCCGCGCGGAATGGCGCCCGCCCCAACCCCCTCCGCCGGCAGCCAACGAAGCACCTCGAAGGAATCCTTCATGGCGCGCCAGCAAGAGATGTGGGAGCGACGGAGGGATCAGGACGGGCGATAGCCCCACTTTCCTCCACATCATCTGAAACCCGGCTTCGGCCGGGTTTTTCTTGTCTGAAAACAGGCTGAAAGTCATATTTCTCCTCCACCGCACTTTTTGGCTCTAACCAGCGGAAATTGCCTCCCCAGTCCGGTGATTTGCGGTTGCATGTGGAGGGAAGTGGGGTAAAGTGGTGCCAGCTGATGACAGGGGGAGGTGTGTCAGATGTTCCTTGGGACTTACGAGCCGAAGCTCGACGAGAAGGGACGACTGATCCTGCCTGCCAAGTACCGCGACCAGCTCGCGGACGGCCTGGTCATCACGCGAGGCCAAGAACGTTGCCTCTACGTGTTCAAGGTTGACGAGTTCATGCAGATGCAGGAGCAGGCCCGCCAGGCACCGCTCTCCAACAAGGAGGCACGCAACTACCTGCGTGTGTTCCTGTCCGGAGCGGTGGACCAGGAGCCTGATCGCCAGGGACGGATCTCCATCCCGGCCAACCTGCGTTCGTACGCGGGTCTCGAACGAGACCTCGCGGTGATCGGCACGGGCAACCGTGTTGAGATCTGGAACTTGGAGAACTGGAACTCGTTCCTGGAAGAACAGGAAGCGGCGTTCTCGGATCGAGACGAGGAAATCATTCCGGGACTGCTCTAGTCCCGGGCGGCGGCCTTCTCCCGTGGTTCTGGCAAAAATTCCCCATTGTCAGAAATACGGGAGGGGACCACTGTTCACGCAAAGGAGGTGTCATGAGCGCAGCGGATCTTCACGTACCAGTCCTGTTGGACACGTGCATGGAACTTCTCGCACCCGCTCTTGGCGAACCCTCCATTCTCATCGACGCAACCCTCGGCATAGGTGGTCACACGGAAGCAGCCCTCACCCGCTTCCCGAACGTGCGCGTGGTCGGCATCGACCGCGACCCGGAAGCGATCAGGCTTGCGTCCGAGAGGCTCGCACCCTTTGGTGACAGGTTCACCGCCGAGCACGCAGAGTACGATGCGATCGGTGAGATCGCTGCCAAGCACGGCGCCCCCATGGGTATCCTCATGGACCTCGGGGTCTCCTCCCTTCAGCTCGACGATGCCTCCCGCGGGTTTGCCTACGCGCAAGACGCTCCGCTCGACATGAGGATGGACACCTCCAAGGGGCAGACTGCTCAGGACCTGATTTCGAACTCGACCCACGGTGAGCTCGCCCGGATCATCTCCGTGTACGGGGAGGAGCGCTTCGCGGGCAAGATCGCCTCGAAGATCGTGAACCACCCGGACCGGCATTCGATGACGACATCTCAGCTCGCGGACCTCGTCAAGGATGCGATACCGGCAGCGGCGCGCAGGACCGGCGGCAACCCTGCGAAGAGGACCTTCCAAGCCCTGCGCATCGCCGTCAACGACGAGATGACAATCCTGGAGCGAGCGATACCGGCGGCGCTGGACAGCCTCGCGGAAGGTGGCCGCCTCGTGGTCGAGTCCTACCACTCCCTGGAGGACAGGATCGTTAAGCGGGCGATGCAGGACGCGTCCACCTCGAACACTCCCATCGGGGTACCGGTCGATCTCGATAAACCCCCGTTCACACTCATCACCCACAAGGCGATTCAGGCGGATGCCGCCGAGATTGCAAGAAACCCACGATCAGCTTCGGTACGAGTACGTGCCTGCGAGAAACTTAGTGAAGGACGTCGTTCATGAGCGCAACCGCTACGCAAACAGCACCTGCTCGCCCGGTTCGCCGGCCTGTCGTCACCGGGCTGCCGTCGATTCAGGTGGTACCGAGCCCCGCCCCCATGAAGGGCTTCATTCTTTCCATCATCGCCTGCATTGTGCTCCTGTGTGGCGCTTTCGCCACCGTGTTCTGGCTCAACACCGCCATGGTTGAGGGCGCGTACAAGATCCAGGAGCAGAAGGTGCTACTCAACGATCTTGCCGACACGCGCAACACGCTTCAGGACGAGATTGCGGAGGCCTCCACGGCCGTCGCTTTGCGCGATAAGGCCGAGTCCCTGGGTCTCGTTCCCGCGACCGAGATTCGTCACGTTGACCTCGGCAATAGTGTCGTTACCGGTGGTAGCGCGACCAACGGGCAATAATGGCAGACGTGAGCACCACGTCCTTCCGAGACCGACTGCGTAAGTTTCGCAGTAGGGTCGCCGTTAAGAATACGTTCGTTTCGAGACTCAAGCCGATCGTCGGCCTCTTTGTCGTGGGTCTCGTGCTCCTCAGCGTGCGCCTCGTTGACCTCCAGGTGGTTCGTGCCGACACCCTGTCGAACACGGCGATCCAGCATCGGTCCCGTACGTACACGCTTCCCGCGGAGCGTGGCGAGATCCTGGACGCCAACGGAAACACGCTCGCGGTCTCTCGTGAGCGCTACAACGTTGCCGTGAACCAGAACCTCATCCAGGACTACGTGCGCCGCGACGAGGAGGGCAACATCATCGGCAGGGGAGCTCCGGCCGCGGCCGAGGTGCTCTCATCCATTCTTGACATCGACGAGGCACGACTCGCCGGCATCCTCTACGGAACCGACACGAAGTCCTCGTGGACCTATATCGCACGCGACGTATCTCCCGAGGTGTGGCGTCAGATCAACTCGTACGGCATCCCCGGAATCGAGCCCGAGCAGTTCATGCGCCGCGAGTACCCGAACGATAGGGTCGGTGCCTCCGTTCTGGGCTTCCTCGGTGAGGACGATTCTGGCTCCGTCGTTGGTCAGGCCGGCATTGAACGCACCATGGATGAGTACCTGACGGGTGTCGATGGTTCCCTCACGGTTGAGATCTCTCGCTCCGGTGCCGTGATCCCCACGGGCCGCACGATCGAGGAACCCGCCGAGCACGGCAGCGACATCACGCTCACGATCGACGTTGACCTCCAGTACGCGCTCGACGAGGCACTCAACAAGTCCGTTGAGGCACAGGGCGCAGAGTGGGGTGCCGCGGTCGCCATCGAGGTCGATACTGGCCGCGTCCTTGCTCTGTCGGACACGGGCACCTTCGATCCGCAGAACGCGAGTGAAGGCGGTTCCGTTGGATCACGCGCTGTCCAGACCCCGGTTGAGCCCGGTTCCTCCGGCAAACTCATGACGTTCTCGGCCGCCCTCGACCAGGGCACGGTCACCCCCCTCACCATGTTCCCGGTGTCGTCCACGATCACGATGCCGAACGGCGAAACCATTCGTGACAACGATTCGCACCCGTCGGAGAACATGACCGTGGCCGGCATTCTGGCCAAGTCCTACAACACGGGCCTCATCCAGATCGGTGACACGATCGATGATCAGACCCGCTACGAGTACATGAGGCTGTTTGGTTTGGGAGAGCGGACCGGCATCGAGCTTCCCGCCGAGTCTCCAGGCATCATGTCCGATCCGGACAACTGGGGTCCGCGCACGCGGTACACGACCATGTTCGGTCAGTCCTACGCGCTCACCACCGCCCAGCTCGGTCAGATGGTTGCGACGATCGCGAACGGTGGCGTCCGAAACGACCTCCATATCATCGACTCGGTCACGCACCCCGATGGCACTGTGGAACCCACGATCGTTGACGACCCGGTTCGCGTCATTGAAGAGGACACGGCCGATCAGATGCTGGAGATCATGCAGGGCGTGACGGAGTCCGGATCCACCGGCTACTACGCCCGCATCCCCGGCTACAACGTGGCGGGCAAGACCGGTACGGCGCAGATGGCGGACGAGTCCGGCAGGCTGAACGACAGGGTCGGCACGTTCGTTGGCGTCGTCCCTGCCGAGGATCCGCAGGTCGCCGTCGCGGTTGTTGTCTACAACGGAAATGGACCCGGCTACGGCTCTGAGACGGCAGCGCCCGTCTTTGGCGAGTTCGGTGCCTTCGCGGTCCGCCACCTTGGCATCCCGCCCTCATCGGAGCCGATCGTCCAGTACCCCTGGACCGAGTCTGAGCTGAACAACGCACAGGGTGGCAATCTCCTCAACGAGGATGGCACCTACCGAGAGTATGTGGAGTACCGATGAAACTGAGTGAACTCACAAGCCTCGGTGAAGTGAGGGGACCAGGCCAGGACGTAACCGGGATCGTTGCGGACAACCGCGAGACCCAGCCCGGGGACCTGTTCGCTGGCGTGCCCGGCGCCCACGTGCACGGAGCAAAGTTCGCTCCCGATGCCATCGGCAGAGGAGCGGTTGCCGTTCTCACCGATCAGGCTGGCGCCGAGTACGTCCCGGCCGATGTTCCCCTCGTCATCGTCGATGACGTGGCCGGCATTCTCGGTGAGGTGGCCGCACGCATCCTCGATCGACCCGCCGACAAGCTCCGCAGCTTTGGCGTGACGGGTACGAATGGCAAGACTACGACCGCGTACATGATTGAGCACATCCTGGCGAAGCTGGGCCTCGTGACCGGCCTCGTTGGCACCGTTGCCCTGCAGATCGCGGGCAGGGATGTGCCCGCCAAGCTCACGACCCCTCAGCCCGCGGACCTGCAGAAGTTTTTGAAGCGGCTCGTGGATGAGAAGGGCACGGAGCTGGTCATGGAGGTGTCCTCCCACGCACTCTCCCAGCACCGCACCGATCCGATCACGTACTCGGTCGCGGGGTTCACGAACCTGACCCAGGACCACCTCGACTACCACGACACCCTCGAGGATTACTTCGAGGCCAAGGCCATGCTGTTCGACGAGAACAAGTCAGATCGCGCAGTCATCTGGACCGATGACGAGCACGGCAATCTCCTCTTTGAGAGGCTGAGTGGCGACGGCAGGAACCCGAGGTGGGTCGGCAGGACCGCGCGCGACGGGTACGGCTGGCTCGTCGACGGCAGTGACGACTTCACCATGACGGAACAGGGTGTGGACGACCCGGCCGTGCACCACTGTCACACGGGCCTTCCGGGTGCATTCAACACCGCGAACGCGGCACTGGCCGCGGCGATGGTGCTTGAGGCGGGCGTCGACGGGGCAGACAAGGCCATTGCCGACATCACCCCCACCGTGCCGGGACGCATGGAGGTCCTGTCGGAGCGCCCTAGGGTCGTCATTGACTTCGCACACAACGCGGACGCCCTGGAGAAGGCCATGTCGGCGTTGCGGGCCGACACGGAGGGCAAGCTCATCACGCTGACTGGGTCGGCGGGGGACCGCGACGCGGTCAAGCGGCCAATCATGGGTCGCGTCGTGGCCGAAGGTTCCGATGTCTTCTACCTGACCGACGACGATCCGCACTCCGAGGATCCCGCAACGATTCGCGAGCAGATCCGTCAGGGCGCCGAAGGACTCGTTGAGATCATTGAGATTGGGGACAGGGCCACGGCCATTGCCGCCGCCATCGAGAATGCCGATGATGCGGACACCGTTCTCGTTGCTGGTCGCGGTCATGAGACCATTCAAGAAGTAGCCGGCGTCGAGTACGAGCTTGACGACCGGGTGGAAGCGAGAGCCGCTCTCGCAAGGAGGCAAGCGCAATGATCCCTGTATCGCTTCAACAGATCGCCAGCGATGTGTCGGGTCGTCTCCTGGCCGGTGGCTCCGAGCAGGAGACTGCCGGCTCCGTCATCATCGACTCCCGCCAGGCCGTCCCCGGCACGCTCTTCGCTGCCATCCCCGGTGAGCGGGTTGATGGTCACGACTATGCGCAGAACGCACTCGAACTCGGTGCCAGCGGGGTGCTCGTGGAGGATCCCGAGCGCGCGCTCGCAACCGGTGCGGACCCCGCACGCCTCATCTCGGTCCCGTCCACGCAGGACGCCCTGGGTGAGCTCGCCAAGGCTAACCTGCTGCGGGTGCGCATGGCGGGCAACCCGCTTGTTGTTGGCGTGACCGGTTCTGTCGGCAAGACCACGACGAAGGATCTGCTCGCAACCCTCCTGGAGCCAAGGGGTCCGATCATTGCTCCTCCCGGT
This sequence comes from Flaviflexus sp., assembly GCF_041440645.1. Classification (GTDB taxonomy): domain Bacteria; phylum Actinomycetota; class Actinomycetes; order Actinomycetales; family Actinomycetaceae; genus Flaviflexus. The sequence goes on from NZ_JASDVN010000032.1 coordinate 41,271, forward strand.
TCCTTCAACAACGAGATTGGTTTGCCGCTCACGGTGCTCCGCGCCGATGAAAAGACCGCGACCCTCGTGCTGGAGATGGGAGCGGATCACGTGGGTAACCTCAAGCATCTGACCGGGATTGCTCCCCTCGACATTGGCGTGGTCTTGGCCGTGGCACGCGCCCACCTGGGTGAGTTTGGTGGCATCGAGAAGGTCGCCGAGGCCAAGGCGGAGCTCGTCACCGGCATCCGCGATGGCGGCACAGCCGTCCTCAACGCGGACGACTTCCGCGTTGAGGCCATGAAGTCCAAGGCCAAGAAGGTCGTCATGTTCTCCCGCACTGGTGAGGCCGACGTGTTTGCGACGGACATTGAAGTCGGTCGGGATGGTCGGGCTGCCTTCACCCTCAATCACGACTCCGAGCAGGCACGGGTCAACCTCGGTCTTGTTGGCGAGCACCACGTATCGAACGCCCTCGCGGCGGCCACCGTTGGCGTGCTCGCAGGTTTTGATCTCGCCGAGATCGCACAGCGCCTCGGCGGACTCGGTGCCGCCTCCCCGCACCGCATGGACGTGTGGAGCGCGGGTGAACTCACCGTCATTGACGACTCGTACAACGCGAACCCTGATTCCATGAGAGCGGGACTGCGTGCGCTGTCCCAGATCGGCCAGGGTGGCCGCAGGGTCGCCGTGCTGGGTGCGATGCTCGAGCTTGGCGACGAATCGGACGCCGAGCACGCCTCCGTTGGCCGCGAACTCTCCGACCTGGGAATCGACACCCTGATCGCGGTGGGGGCTCCCGCCCTTGCCGAGAGTGCCAGTGAGGCCGGTATCGACACGACCGAGGCGGCCGACATCGACGAGGCTTGGGCGGCGTTATCCCCACTCCTTGGCGAGCCAGGGACTATTCTGTTGAAAGGATCGAACGGATCCAAGATTTGGCAGCTGGCTGATCGCGTGAAGGAGGAGACATGCTAACGATCATGGTTTCCATGGGAGTCGCTATGCTGATCTCCCTCCTGGGCACCCCGCTGTTCATCAAGTTCTTGGTGAAGAAGCAGTACGGCCAGTTCATTCGCCAGGACGGTCCGACCTCCCACGCAACCAAGCGCGGCACCCCAACCATGGGTGGCGTCGTCATCATCCTCGCGACAGTCATCGGTTACGCCGTCGCCAACATTGTGGCGGGGCGTATGCCGGGGGCCTCCGGATGGTTGCTCATCTTCCTCATGGTGGGCATGGGTTTCATTGGCTTCCTCGATGACTTCATCAAGATCTCGAACCAGCGTTCCCTGGGATTGAGTCCCGCGGGCAAGATCGTTGGTCAGGCTCTCGTCGGCATCCTCTTTGCCGTTCTCGCCCTTCAGTTCCGCAACGACGAGTTCCGCACCCCCGCCTCGATGCGCATCTCGTTCGTGCGTGACACGGACCTAACCCTCGCCTTCGCCGGAGTCGGTGTCGGCCTTGTCCTCTTTGTCATCTGGGCGAACTTCCTCATCACGGCCTGGTCGAACGCGGTCAACCTGACGGACGGCCTGGATGGTCTCGCCACGGGTGCTTCGATGATTTCGTTTGGCGCCTACACGATCATCACGATCTGGCAGTCGAACCAGTCCTGCCTCTCCATCCTTGACCCCTCGACCGGCTGCTACGAGGTACGCGACCCTCGTGACCTCGCGATGATCTGTGCCGCGATCGTCGGTGCCTGCTTCGGCTTCCTCTGGTGGAATGCGTCCCCGGCTCAGATCTTCATGGGCGACACCGGTTCGCTCGCACTCGGCGCCGCCTTCGCGGGTGTCTCGATCCTGTCCCGCACCGAGGTCCTCGCGGTCCTCATCGGCGGCATCTTCGTCATCATCGTCATGTCGGACGTGATCCAAATCGGGGTTTTCAAGGCAACAAAGAAACGCGTCTTCAGAATGGCGCCGCTTCACCACCACTTTGAGCTCAAGGGCTGGGGTGAAGTGACGATCGTGATCCGCTTCTGGATCATCGCAGCCCTGCTTGCCGCCCTCGGTGGTGGCTTGTTCTACACGGAATGGTTGGCCGTCCAGTGAGGCATGTACTTAGCCGAGAAGATTTTGATGGCGCACGCATCGCCGTTGTTGGTATGGGATTGTCTGGTCGGGCAAGCTTCGCGGCGCTCACGGAGCACACGAACGCGACCCTGTCCCAGTGGGACAGCAAGGGTGACGATGTTGGTGCCCGCCTCCTGACCCCCGAGGCACTGCTGGACTGGGGTCCGAACCTCGTCGTCATCGCCCCCGGTATTCCCGCCGTCTCCGACGTCTACGAGGCACTGAACGCCTACAAGATCCCGGTCTGGTCCGAGGTTGAGCTTGCGTGGCGCATGCGCTCCGTCGATGCCGATGGCACTGCGGCCCCGTGGCTCGCTGTGACCGGCACGAACGGCAAGACCACGACGGTGCAGATGGCGACCGCCATGGCGCAGGCCGGAGGCTTTACCGCCCAGGCTGTTGGCAACGTTGGCGACCCTCTCATCACGGCCGTGACGTCGGAGGAGGGACCAAATCTCGTGGTCGTGGAACTCTCCTCCTTCCAACTGCACTCGACGCACACGATGTCTCCGCTCGCTGCCGGATGCCTGAACATAGCCGATGATCATCTCGATTGGCACGGTTCGCGCGAGGCCTACTGGGCCGACAAGGCACGCGTCTACAACAACACGCAGGTTGCCTGCCTCTACCCGGTCGACGAACCCAAGGTCGCGGCCATGGTCGAAGAGGCCGACGTCGTCGAGGGCGCCCGCGCGATCGGGCTCACGAAGGGTGTTCCCGGCCCCGGCCAGATCGGCCTCGTTGAGGACCTCGTGGCGGAGCGCGCCTACGGACCCGAACGCTTCCATTCCGCGAACGAGCTGTTCCAGGTCAAGGACCTCGAGCACCTCGCCCACGGTGATGTTCCCGTCCACCTGTTGAACGACGCGATGATGGCGGCGGGGCTCGTGCGGGCCGCCGGCGTGACTCCCGAAGCCATTCAGCGGGCACTGTCCTCGTTCAGTCTGGGCGGGCACAGGATCGAGACCGTGGCGGTCCAGGGCGGTGTCACGTGGATCAACGACTCGAAGGCAACGAACGCACACGCGGCACGCGCCTCCATCCGTGCTCAGGAGGACGGGTCGGTCGTGTGGATCGCGGGTGGTGTCGCCAAGGGCGCACGCTTCGACGAACTCGTCTCCGACATCTCCCACAAGCTCAAGGGCGTCGTTGTCATCGGTGAGGACCAGGAACCCATTCTTGAGGCACTGAGATCAGGGGCACAGGGCGTGCCTGTCACGGTCATCCCTCCCGGCTCCGCTAAAGTCATGACCGATGCTGTCGCGGCAGCGAGACAACTTGCAGGTCAGAACGCTGTTGTCATGCTCGCCCCAGCATGTGCGTCCTGGGATCAGTTCGCGTCCTATGCCGATCGCGGCCAACAATTCGCCCAAGCAGTATTGGAGTAAAGAATGAGCGTCACACTGTCCGCGACTGACGAGCGGGCGAGAGACGTCATTCGCCAGGCCATCGTACTGGTCGTTACCGCCACCCTGATCCTTGCGGTCATTGGCATCGTCATGGTGTTTTCGGCGACCTCGGTGACCTCGATTTCGCAGGCCCTCGTCTACGACAATCCGGCCGCCCGTTTCGCTGATGCACAGCGCCAGCTCACCTTCGGCATCGTGGGCGTCATCCTGCTCCCCATCGCGGCCGCGATACCGCCCGGGTTCTACAAGCGGTTTGCCTGGCTCATCTTCATCGGTGCCGTCATCCTCCAGTACCTTGTTCTCACGCCCCTGGGCATGTCCTCGCGAGGCAACAACAACTGGGTGAACCTCGGTGGCTTTACCCTGCAGCCCTCCGAGTTCCTCAAGTTGGCGGCCGCGCTGTGGCTCGCGGTCATGGTAGGCAGGCTGAGCCGGTCGGACATGACTGACCTGAAGAAGGTGGCGTGGCCGGCGGGATCCGGAGCCATGATTGCCCTCTTCGGTGTTCTTGCGGGCCGCGACATGGGTACCGCCATCATCTTCGTCCTCATGTACGGCGTTCTCTTCTGGTTGGCCGGCATCCCCGGAAAGTGGCTCACGGTCCTCATCATCTGTGTCGGCATCGTCGCTGTCATCCTCATTGCCGCGGAACCCTCGCGCCTCAACCGCGTGGCCGACTACTTCTCGAACCTGTTCGTCACCCCCGATGTTTACGACCCGACGCAGTCCGAGTACGCGATGTGGGCGTTCGGCACGGGCGGCATCGGCGGCGTCGGACTCGGCGCATCACGAGAGAAATGGAACTATCTTCCCGAGGCACACAACGACTTCATCTTTGCCGTGATCGGTGAGGAGCTCGGCCTGGCTGGCTGCCTCGCCGTCATCCTCCTCTTCGTCATTCTCGGTTTCGGCCTCATTAGGATCGCAACCCACCACAAGGACATGTGGGTGCGGTACTTTGTCGCGATGATCGCGATCTGGCTGACCGGCCAGGCAGTACTCAATATGATGGTCGTGACGGGTGTGCTTCCGGTCTTCGGTGTGCCCCTCCCGTTCATCTCCCAGGGTGGTTCCTCGCTCATCGCTTGTCTCTTGGCGGTTGGCGTCGTGCTGTCCCTCGCGCTCCGCCAGCCCGGCGTCATGCAGTCCCTGCACCTGTCCCGGTCCGCCTTCCAGTCCACCGCTTCCCTAAGGAGCTCCCGATGAGAATTCTTGCCGCAGCCGGAGGCACCGCCGGTCACGTCAACCCGATGCTCGCCGTGGCACGGGAACTTCGGGAACGCGGGCACGAGGTCATCGCGGTCGGCACGCGGACCGGCCTGGAAGCAGAGCTTGTCCCCGCGGCCGGACTTGAGTTGCACCCGATTCCGAAGATCCCGCTCCCGCGCAAGCCCTCCCTTGACCTGGTCAAGCTCCCGGGCAGGCTCCGGGGTGCGGTGAATGACCTCGCGACCCTCATCAGGGACCGCGACATTGATGCCGTCATCGGTTTCGGTGGCTACGTGTCCACTCCCGCCTACCTTGCGGCACGCAAGGAGGGCAAGCCCGTCATCATCCAGGAGCAAAACGCACGCCCCGGCCTTGCCAACAAGCTCGGTGCGCGCTTCGCCAAGGGCGTGGCCCTCACCTTCGATTCGACCCCGCTTGTCGCCAAGAATGGCGTCACCAAGGTGACGGGCCTGCCCCTGCGCGCAGAAATCAGCGCCCTCGCGGAGGACTTTCAGGACCCGGACCGGCGCAGGTACCGCAGGGAGTTCGCGGCCACCAGGTTCGGGCTGAACCCCTTGGAACTCATCGTGCTCGTGACCGGTGGCTCCTCCGGAGCTCAGCGCCTCAACGTCGCGTTCTCGGAAGCCGCCCCCACGGTTCTCGAGAAGGCTCAGGTTCTGCACGTCACGGGCAAGGGCAAGGGCTCGGACATCGCGGCGGGCGCCGAGGGTGACCGTTACCGGGTTGTCGACTACGTGCGGGACATGGAGGAGGCGTACGCGGTTGCGGACCTCGTCATCACCCGCGCCGGTGCCGGCATGGTCGCCGAGCTGGCCGCTCTCGCCATCCCCGCCGTCGTTGTTCCCCTCGCCATTGGTAACGGCGAACAGTACCTCAACGCCAAGTCGTACATTGACGCTGGTGCCTTCACCCACATCCCCAACGACGAATTCACGCCGGAGAAGGTCCGATCCGAGATCGTTCCCCTCATCGACCCAACCGTCCTGATGAAGCGCCGCGAGATCCTTCAGGCCTCCGGTGTCTCCAACGGCGCGGCCGCGGTCGCCGACATGGTGGAGGAGTGCGCATGAAGTTCCATCTCATCGGTGTAGGTGGCGTCGGCATGGTTGCCGTCGCGGAACTGCTTGCCTCTCGCGGACAGCAGGTGTCCGGATCCGATGCCGTCGCATCGGCTAACACCGCCCGCCTCGAAGCCATTGGCATCACCGTCCACATCGGGCAGGCCGCGGAGAACGTTGACCCGGATGCTGCGGTCGTTGTCTCCTCCGCAATCAAACCCAACAACCCGGAATTCGCCGTCGCACGGGCTCGCGGTCAGCGAATCCTGCACCGCTCCGAAGCTCTCGCCCTTGCCGCCACCGGACTCGACTTCATCGCGGTCGCCGGAGCGCACGGCAAGACCTCCACGTCGGGAATGCTGGCGGTGGCTTTGACCGAGGTTGGTCTTGACCCCTCGTACGCTGTGGGGTCGACGCTGCCCGGGGGAGCCTCCGGCGCGAAGCTCGGCACCGGCGACGTGTTCGTTGCCGAGGCGGACGAGTCGGACGGCTCGTTCCTCAACTACACGCCTGCAGTCGCCATCGTCACCAACATTGAACCCGACCATCTCGACCACTACGGCACCGAGGAAGCCTTCCAGCAGGCATTCGTCGACTTTGCAGCATGTCGGGTCAAGGGCGGGCTCCTCATCGGTTGTGGCGATGATGAGGGATCGGCCAACCTGTTGCGTACCGCGGAGGGTCGGCGCTGGTCCTACGGCGTGGGCAAGCAGGTCGAGGGAACCGACGCCCACATCAGCGTAGGAATCTCCGGTCCCGGATCCGCGACCCTGTCCTTCCATCCCAAGCGTGGCAACACCCTGACCGCCAAGATCCGACTTGCCGTACCCGGTGAGCACATGCTCCTGAATGCCGCGGCCGTGTGGGCGACGGGCATCGAACTCGGTGTCGACCCGGAGAAGATGGCGAAGGCCATCGGCACCTTCAAGGGCACGGGACGCCGCTTCGAGAAGCGCGGGGAAGCCGGGGGAGTGTCGCTCTACGACGACTACGCCCACCACCCGACCGAGGTCGAGGCGACGATCCGGGCAACCGCGGAACGCACCGAGGGACGCATTCTCGTTCTGTTCCAGCCCCACCTGTACTCGCGCACCAAGAACTTTGCCGCCGAGTTCGCCAAGGCACTCGACCTTGCGGACGACGTTGTCGTGACCGGCGTGTACGGCGCCCGCGAGGAACCAATGGACGGGGTTGAGGGCGACCTCATCACGAACCTCATGGTGCGCGGCACCTTCGTTGCGGACATGCACGAGGCTGCAGCCGAGATCGCGAAGCGGGCGGAACCCGGCGACCTCATCTTGACCATGGGCGCGGGTAGCGTCACCTCCCTCGGACCTGAGATCCTGGCGCAGCTGTGAGACCACCTAAGCAACCCCGACGGATTGTCACCGATGCGGAGCGGGCAGCATCTGAGGCTCGCGAGGCCGCGGCCACCGATCACAGTGGCCAACAAGCCGCACCCGAAACGGGTGAGCGAGGTCCTTCCCAAGCGAGTAAGCCCAGGGGTAAGCAACAGCCCACGCCCCGGAGCGGGGAGAGCGCCACCGGTGCAGGTACCTCGGGCGGTGCGCAGGGGTCGAACGGTTCGAAGGCTCCTCACGGTTCTGCTCGGGTAGCGAAGCATCAGGGGCGGTCCGCCGGTGCATCAAGCAGGAGGAAGCCGACCGCTCCGAAGAGCCGGCCCGCAGGCTCTGCATCGAAAGGGATCATCTCTCGGCCCGGGACGGGCAAGACCAGTCCGTCAATCACTCCCGCAACCGCGGCAACCACGGCGACCTCGCTTTCTGCGCCATCCGCGGCGTCCCCCGATGCTCCAGCGTCCGCTTACAAGGCGGGTGCTCAAGCTTCGCAAACGCAGTCAAGGTCCCGCAAGCTCGTGCGCGGACTGCGCCGCAACAGGACGAGTTCGGTACCCGAGATTCCCGTTCCCAAGCACAGGAAGAAGTCCTCGGATCCGTACCCGCTGAGTGACAAGGTCGAGAAGAAACGGCAGGCGAAGCGCAAGAAGTTCGCCATCCGCCTCCTGCTCATTGTGTTCGGCATCGGTATCGTCGCTGGCGCGATCTGGCTCCTGTTCTTCTCCAGCTTCTTCACCGTCAAGGACGAAGGAATCGAGATCACCGTGACCGATCCCGCCGGGATCGTGAACGAGGAACAGATCCGTGGCATCGCACAAACGGAGCTCGGCACCCCCGTACTGCGGCTGTCGACCGCGGAGCTGGAAAACCAGTTGGAAGAGATACCGGAGGTTCTCGACGCGAGCGTGAGTGGCTCCTTCCCGGATGGGATGATCGTGACGATCACGGCGCGCGAACCGGTTGCCTGCGTGGGTAGCCCGGAGTCGTGCGTGGGCATTGCCGCGGACGCGACGCAGTTGCAGGTGAGTGACGAGTTGCGCGGTCAGCTCCTGAAGATCTCGATGGACTTAGGCTCGGAGCAGGCGGAGCAGTACCTCACCGGACTGCTTGATGCCGTATCTGCGCTACCCGAGGACGTTCGTGGGCGTGTCCAGGGCGCATCAATTTCTGATTCCGGTCTGATCGAATTTCAGCTCGACTCCGGCACCATCAAGTGGGGTCCGTCCGAAGAAAATGAGAAGAAAGCGCGAATTGTCGCGGTTCTCATCCAGGAACCGGCCGGCACGTACGACGTGACGCTCCCCGACGCTCCAGTGACGTATTAGACGACTTTGCCGACACGGCGCGTCGGTAGTTGAACAGGGCCCGGATCGTCCGTAACTTATGCGCGAGGTTGGAGCCAAAAAACCTCAACCATAACTTGAGGTACCCCGGAGGAAATATGTCAACAATCAACAATGCAGCAAACATCAAGGTCATTGGCGTCGGCGGCGCAGGTGTCAACGCCGTTGACCGCATGATCCAGGATGGTGTCGCCGGGGTTGAATTCATTGCCGTCAACACCGACGGTCAGTCCCTCGTGAAGTCCGAAGCCGAGACGAAGCTCGACATCGGACGCTCCGTCTCCAACGGCCTCGGCGCAGGCGCCGATCCCGCCATCGGACGCAAGTCCGCCGAAGAGAACATCGACATCATTCGTGCCGCCCTCGAGGGCGCAGACATGGTGTTCGTGACCGCAGGTGAGGGTGGCGGTACCGGTACCGGTGCGGCTCCGATCGTCGCCAGCGTCGCACGCGACCTCGGCGCACTCACTGTGGGCGTCGTGACCCGCCCCTTCGACTTTGAGGGACGCCAGCGCGCCTCAAAGGCAGCCGAGGGCATCAAGGAACTGCGTTCCGCAGTCGACACGCTCATTGTCATTCCCAACGATCGTCTACTCGAGATCGCTGAGACCGAGCCCTCGATCATCGAGGCCTACCACATGGCTGACGAAGTGCTCCGCTCCGGCGTCAAGGGAATCTCCGACCTCATCACGATTCCCGGCCTCGTCAACCTCGACTTCGCGGACGTCAAGGCAGTCATGAAGGACGCCGGTACCGCCATCATGGGTATTGGTTCTGCTTCCGGTGAGGACCGCGCCATGAGGGCAACGGAGAACGCGATCTTTTCCCCGCTCCTCGAGGCACGCATCGATGGCGCACACGGTGTGCTCCTGTCCTTCCAGGCGGGTGCCGACTTCACCATGCGTGAGCTGGCAAGCGCATCCCAGCTCGTCAAGGAATCGGTCGACCCGAACGCCAACATCATCGTTGGTCAGATCATCGAGGACTCCCTCGGTGACGTCGTCAACGTGACCGTCATTGCCGCGGGCTTCGACGAGTCCGAGGACCACATCCTTGAGGGCCGCATTCCCGGATCGGCTCCCGCACCCAAGGCGCAGCAGGTGCCCGCAAGCGCGCCGTCCGCTCCGGTCCAGCCCGAGTCCGCTTCGTCCAACGAGGCAGAGCCGGGGCACCTCGTGTCCCCGTCGGCACCGGCCGGCCCGACCCAGCAGCCGCAGCACTCCCAGCAGCAGCGTCCGCGCGTTGAGGAAGAGCGTGGCCGCTCGGATCTCGACATCCCGTCCTTCCTCTTCAACGAGGACTGATCATTTTCGAGGTCCAGCTTCCGGGGGTGCTCGCAGGCTTCACAACGCGTGATGCCGGGTCGCCCCCGGACTCGTACGCAGGGAACCTCGGCTACCACGTGGGTGACGATCCAGGAAATGTCGACACGTGGCGAGCCAAGCTCCAGGCCGAGACTGGTCCGCTGTCGTGGATGAGCCAGGTGCACGGCACCACCATCCTTGAGGCGGAGCCGCACGTGCAGGAGGCCGACGGCCTCCTGCTGCGCCCCGGTCAGGGCGGAGCCGTCATGGTGGCGGACTGCGTCCCGCTCCTCATGGTGGGAACCACCGAAGGCACTGATCCGGACTTGGGTTTGGGTTCGGACCTAGGTTCGGGTTCGGGAGCCACGGGTAAGGTGACCATTGGCGCGGTCGTGCACGTGGGCAGGGCTGGGCTGCTTGGTGGGATCGCCACCAAGGCCGCAGGTATCCTCCGCGAGGAGGGTGCCACAACCATTCGGGCCGTCATCGGCCCGGCGATCTGTGGGGACTGCTACGAGGTGGGCGAGGAGCTCGCCGCACGTTCCGAACAGATCATCCCGGGATCGTCCAGTGTCACTCGCTGGGGGAGCCGGGGTATAGATATTCCGGGGACGCTGGAGCGTGAGCTACGCATCCTCGGGGTCGAGGTAGATCGGGTGCTGGTGTGCACGATGGAGGACGAACGGTTCTTCTCGCATCGGCGTCAGCACGGGCGTGCTGGGCGGTTTGCCGGGGTGCTTGTCCTGGCACCTTGACGACACTCCGCGGGGCTTAACGCCAACGCAGAGCGGACTGAATTACCGTAAACATGGCATGCCAATATTGGAAGGGGGAGCGCCGTGGGAATGTTTGAGCGCTTCATGGAGAAGACACCGGCCATCGACGAGAACGAAGAGTACTTCGACGAGGCCTACGACGAGTATTCCGACTACGAGGAAGAGGCTCCCGTGAGCAGCATTCGGGCCGTGGCCCCCCAACATGAAGAAGTGTCCCGCATTGCGACGTGCAGGCCGCAGGATTTCACAGACATTGAGGTCTTCGCCAACGAGTTCCGCAAGGACCTCCCGGTGATCCTGAACCTGGCCGACACCGCCGACAATGCACGCCAGCGCATCGCCGATTTCGCTCTCGGTGTCTGCTACGGCCGTGGCGGCAACCTCAGGCAGATCTCCGATGACGTTCTGCTCATGGTTCCGTATTCGGTGGAGCTGGCTGATCACGGTCCTCAGAAGGAAAACCGACTCGGTCTCTGATGACACTCATCCTCACTATTCTGTGGTGGGGCCTTTGGCTATACACCCTGGTTCTTTTCGCGAGAGTCGTCATTGACCTGGTGTCGGTACTCTCGCGCGATTGGCGACCCACCGGCGTGCTGCTGGTGCTCTCCAACCTGGTGTATCGCCTCACTGACCCGCCGCTTCGATTCCTTGGACGCTACATTCCTCCGCTCCGACTCGGTGCAGTCGCGCTCGATATGGGATTCCTCGTTCTCTTTTTCGGGGTATCGATTGCCCAGTGGATCATCCAACGAATCATTATTGCTCTCTAAATGCACTTTTGGCCGCAAGTTTCTTGATATACCTGGTGTAGTCTTAAGATCGACCAAGCACTACCCAACTACCATATGAGGTGAAGACATGGCGCTGCTCACGGAAGAGGATGTCGTTAACAAGACATTCACCGAATCCCGTTACCGCGAAGAGGGATACAACCAGGACGAGGTTGATGACTTCCTCGACGAGGTTGCAGAAACCATTAAGCAGCTGACGGAAGAGCGCGACAGCCTCCGCGACCAGCTCGCACAGTCCAAGGCACGTGTTGGTGAGCTCGAGTCCGGCGATGGCCAGCAGGCCGCTCCCGCCGCCGCAGCGGCTCCCGTGACCACGGCCAACGAGACCGGCGACCTGTCCGGCCCCGCCGCAGGTGTTCTCGCACTCGCACAGCAGCTCCACGACAAGTACGTCAACGAGGGCCGCGAAGAGGGCGACCGCATCCTGTCCGAGGCTAACGCAGAGTCGGCTCGCCTCATCAAGGAAGCAGAAGACCAGCACAACCGCACCCTTGCTCAGCTCGAGCAGGAGCGTGGCCTCATGGAGCGCAAGATCTCCGAGCTGCGTGACTTTGAGCGCGACTACCGTTCGCGGATGAAGTCCTACCTCGAGTCCCTTCTCTCCAATGTTGAGAACGGCCAAACCGGCGCAGGCAACATCTAAGGAAAAGTGTTCGATGGCGGCCTACGGGCCGCCATCGGTGTGTTATGTACCGATTAGCATTCCCCATTTCCCTGGTCATTATTCTCGTTGACCAGGTCACGAAGTTCTGGGCCGAACAGGCACTCTCCGACGGTCAGCGGATCCCCGTGATCGGCGACTTCCTCAGCTTCGTGCTCGTCTACAACCCGGGCGCGGCCTTCTCCTTCGGCACCGGCAACACCTGGCTGTTCACGATCTTCTCGATCGTCGTCATCATCGCGATCACGTGGGTGCTCAAGGAGTGTCGCTCGAAGGCATGGGGCATCACCCTCGCCGTTATTCTGGGTGGTGCGGTCGGTAACTTCATTGACCGAATCTTCCGTGACCCGTCGTTTGGTCAGGGACACGTCGTTGACTTCATCAACTACAACGGATGGTTCGTTGGCAACATCGCCGATATCGCGCTCGTGCTCGGTGTTCTCGCCCTCATTGTTATCGAGCTGCGCGGCATCCCCTTCGGGGGAACAAAGGAACGGGCGGAGGACGTGACCGAAGAAATCGATGATGTGCAATGAGTGAACTGCGTCGATACTTCGTCCCCGAGGGGCTCGCTGGGGAACGCGCCGACGTTGGCGTCAGCAGGCTGACGGGCCTCACCCGATCCAAGGCTCAGGAACTCATTGACGAGGGGAAGGTGAGGGTCGCGGGGCGCGACGTTCAGCGTTCTCGCCGCCTGCTCGATGGGGAGTCCATTGAGGTTGAGATCCCGGCACCGCCGCCAACGGAACCCATTGAGACGCCGGTCGACATGGATGTCGTATTTGAGGATGACGACATCATTATCATTGACAAGCCCGCGGGCGTCGCTGCCCACCCGTCGGTTGGCTGGGAGGGCCCAAACGTCGTGGGTGCGCTCAGAGCAGCCGGCGTGAAGATCTCCTCCTACGGTCCCGCAGAACGTAAGGGCATCGTCCACCGACTTGATGTGGGAACGTCCGGGCTCATGGTCGTGGCGAAGTCGGAGCAGGCCTACACGGTTCTCAAGAGGGCCTTCAAGGAACGCACGGTCTCGAAGATCTACCACGTTCTCGTTCAGGGCCACCCGTTCCCGGCGAAGGGCACGATCGATGCTCCGATCGCGAGGGACACGAGGCACTCGTGGAAGATGGGAGTGGTGGCCGGAGGCCGCCCCTCCATCACCCACTACGACACGATCGAAACACTCGGTGGCGCGAGCCTCCTCGAGGTCAACCTCGAGACTGGCCGGACCCACCAGATCAGGGTGCATATGGCGGCCGTCCACCATCCCGCGATCGGTGACCCGCTCTACGGATCAGACCCCACCCTGTCGGCGAAGCTCAATCTCGACCGTCAGTGGTTGCACGCAACGAAGCTGTCGTTTGCTCACCCGCGCACGGGTGAGGAGATCAGCGTTCACTCGGCCTACCCGGAGGACCTCCAGTTCGCTCTGGACCGCATGAGAGAGGGTGACCTGTGGTGATCACGCGCGTGACCTCCGCGGAGGACATGGAAGGGGCCTGGGCGATCCGCAAGAGCGTCTTTGTTGAGGAGCAGCACGTTCCTCTCGAGGAGGAGCTCGACGACCTCGACCACGCCGCCACAACCATTCACCTTCTCGCCACGGACGAGGAGGGCCCGTGCGGAACGGGACGCATCCTTCTCGACGGTCCCGGCCACGTCCATCTCGGCCGCATCTGCGTGCTGAAGCGAGTGCGGGGGACCGGGCTCGGACGGGACGTCGTCCTTGAACTCGAGAAGGTCGCTTTTGAGGAGTACGCGGAAGGCGGCAACCTCGAGATCGCGCTGTCTGCGCAGGACGTAGCCCAGGGCTTCTACCAGAAACTTGGATACGAGTACGTGGATGACCGCGAGTACCTCGACGCCGGCATCTGGCATCGCGACATGAAGAAGACTGTCACGGCCCCTCGGGCCTCCTGACTCCAACTGCTATTTCTCTTCCAGAGCCCTCCCTCTTCCTGCGGTCTTCCCTCCTCCTGCGGTCTTCCCTCTACTTGCAGTCTTCACTCGTCCTTCCGCTTCGTTCTCAGTTCTATCCATGAGCTGACCTTCAGGTCCCTTTTCGCACGGGTTACTCGCGCGAGGTTTGCACGATGATTCGGATAATCAAGCTACGTCGTGGTGGTCAACCTCCCAGTTCCTCCCGCGGCGATCAGGGGGATTGAAAGTCTCTCGTTAAACGGCGTGATAGCAACGCTTTGTCTGAGTTGGCGGGGCTGTGGCCGGGGCCATTGTGGCGATTCGATCAGTTTGTTTGGGTTGGTTGGCTCGTAGACTTGTGGGCATGGCGATCAAGGATGAAGAGTTCGTGCACCTGCACGTCCACACCGAGTACTCGATGCTCGATGGGGCGGCAAAGATTCAGAAGCTGGTTGATGCGGCGGTGCGCAACGGTCAGAAGGCACTCGCCATCACCGACCACGGTTACCTGTTTGGTGCCTACGACTTCCATCGCACGGCCAAGAAGGCGGGCATCAAGCCCATCATTGGCCTCGAGGCGTACATGACTCCCGGGATCTCCAGGTTCTCAAAGAACAGGGTCCGGTGGGGCCGGGACGACCAGAAGGCCGACGACGTTTCGGCATCGGGTGCCTACACCCACATGACTCTGCTCGCGCACTCGACCGAGGGCATGCACAACCTGTTCCGCATGGGATCGAAGGCGTCCCTCGAAGGACAGATGGGTAAGTGGCCCCGCATCGACCGTGAATTGCTTGAAACCTACCATGAGGGGCTCATCGCGACGGCTGGATGTCCATCGGGTGAGGTGCAGGTCCGCCTCCGGCTCGGTCAGTGGGACGAGGCCGTGCGTGCTGCTGGCGAGATGCAGGACCTGTTCGGCAAAGAGAACTACTTCGTTGAGCTCATGGACCACGACAATGAGATCGAGCGGAGGGTCCGGAACGAATTGCTTGAGCTCGCCAAGCACATTGATGCTCCCGTGATCGCCACGAACGACTCCCATTACGTCGATGAAGAGGACGCGAGGATCCAGGACGCGATGCTATGCATCAACTCCGGCTCGACCCTGACCGACCCGGACCGGTTCGCGTTCGATGGTCACGGATACCACCTGCGCACGACGGCGCAGATGGAGAGCCTCTTTGGGGATGTACCCGGGGCACTGTCGAACACTCTTCTCATTGCGGAGCGCGCCGAGATGGAGTTCGTGACGGCCAGCCAGGGCGCGAACTTCATGCCGGAGTTCCCCACCCCACCGGGAGAGGACCCGACCTCGTGGTTCGTCAAGGAGGTGGAGAACGGCCTCCACTACCGCTTCGGTGAGACCATTCCGGATGATGTGCGTCAGCGCGCCGACTACGAGGTCAGCGTCATCACCCAGATGGGCTTCCCCGGCTACTTCCTCGTCGTCTCCGACTACATCAAGTGGGCGAAGGAGCAGGGCATCCGAGTTGGTCCCGGACGTGGTTCCGGCGCGGGTTCCATGGTTGCGTACGCGCTCCAGATCACCGATCTTGACCCGATCCCGCACGGTCTCCTGTTCGAGAGGTTCCTCAACCCGGAACGTGTCTCCATGCCCGATATCGACGTCGACTTCGATGAGCGCCGTCGCGGTGAGGTCATCGAGTACGTCGAGAACAAGTACGGGAAGGAAAACGTTTCCCAGGTCGTCACGTACGGCACGATCAAGTCGAAGCAAGCCCTGAAGGACGCGTCCCGCGTGCTCGGATATCCGTTCGATGTGGGCGAGAAGATGACGAAGGCGATGCCGCCGGACATTCAGGGCAAGTCCATCCCGCTCAGCGACGTCTTCAAGCAGGATTCCGCGAGGTACGCGGAGGCGGGGGAGTTCCGCACCCACATCGAGTCCACTCCGGATAACCAGAAGGTGTTTGAGCTCGCCACGGGCCTCGAGGGGCTGACGAGGCAGTGGGGCGTGCACGCCTGCGCCGTCATCATGTCGTCCAAGCCCCTTGAGGACGTCATCCCGATCATGCAGCGCCCCCAGGACGGCGCGATCATCACCCAGTTCGAGTACCCGCAGTGCGAGGAACTCGGGCTCCTGAAGATGGACTTCCTCGGCCTGCGCAACCTCACGGTCATTGAGGACGCGTTAGAGAATATCCGGAACAACGGCAAGGAAGCCCCGGATATCGATCATCTGCCCCTGGATGACAAGGAAACGTACGAGCTGATGGGCAGGGCCGAGACACTTGGCGTGTTCCAGCTTGATGGCGCCGGCATGCGCACCCTGCTCAAGCAGATGAAGCCGGACAACTTCGAAGACATCTCGGCTGTGTCCGCCCTCTACCGCCCGGGCCCGATGGGTGCCGGTTCGCACACGAACTACGCGCTCCGCAAGAACGGCCTCCAGGAGATCACCCCGATCCACCCGGAGCTTGAGGAACCGCTCAAGGACATCCTCGGCACCACCTACGGCCTGATTGTGTATCAGGAGCAGGTCATGCAGATCGCCCAGAAGGTTGCCGGCTTCTCGCTTGGTAAGGCAGACGTTCTGCGTAAGGCCATGGGTAAGAAGCAGCTCAAGGTGCTGAACGCCCAGTTCGCGGACTTTGAGGCCGGCATGGTCGCCAACGGGTTCTCGAAGGACTGCGTGCAGACGCTCTGGGACATCCTGTTGCCGTTCTCCCAGTACGCGTTCAACAAGTCGCACTCCGCCGCCTACGGCGTGGTCTCCTACTGGACCGCGTATCTCAAGGCTCACTTCCCGGTCGAGTTCATGGCGGCCCTGCTGACCTCCCAGAAGTCGGACAAGAAGAAGCTCGCCCTCTACCTGGCTGAGTGCCGCCGCATGGGAATCGTGGTTAAGCAGCCCGATGTCAACCAGTCGCAGGCGAACTTCTCGGCCGTCGGTGACTCGATTACGATTGGACTGTCCGCGATCCGTAACGTGGGTGCGAACGTCGTGGACGGCATCATCTCCGCCCGGGAGAACAAGGGCGAGTACACGTCATTCCAGGATTTCATGGACAAGGTCCCCCTCCCGGTGTGTAACAAGCGCGCACTCGACTGCCTTATCAAGGCGGGTGGCTTCGACGAACTCGGGTACAGCCGCAAGGCGCTCTCCCTGATCGCCGAAGAAACCGTTGACGTCGTTGTGGGCGTCAAGCGGAACGAGGCCGCGGGCCAGTTCGACCTGTTCGCTGGCCTAGGTGGCGACAATACCGCCACCTTTGAGGTGCAAGTTCCGGACGTCCCCGAGTGGGACAAGAAGACCAAGTTGAACTTCGAGCGGGACATGGTGGGGCTCTACGTTTCCGATCATCCGCTGTCGGGACTTGAGGCCGCCGTGGAGCGTGCCGCCACCGCCTCCGTCGTTTCCCTCTTTGAAGGGGAGGAGCGCTCGGATGGCGAGCAGGTGACGGTCGCGGGCCTCATCACCTCGGTTGAGACTCGCGTATCGAAGAAGACCGGCAAGCTGTGGGCGCAGATCATGCTCGAAGACCTGACCGGATCGATCTCCATCAACATCTTCAACTCCACATACCAGAAGGTGTCCGACCTGCTCGTGCAGGACGCTGTTGTGGCCGTCAAGGCCCGCATCTCCAACCGCGATGGCGATATTCAGCTGAACACGCAGGACGTGACCCCGGTGGACACGAGGGGAGTGGATGATCGACCGGTTGCGATCACGATTGCCGAGGAGCGGTGCACGCAGGAGAACATGACGAGACTGCGCCACCTTCTCGGAAACTACCCGGGCAACACTCCCGTTCACGTCCATGTGAAGAGGCCCGGGGTCACGGTGGTCGTCAAGCTCCCCACAAGTTTCAATGTGCAGTCCGGGCCGGCCCTTGCGGCCGACATCTCGGTCCTTCTCGGAACGAGGGCACTGCAATGAGCCGGTCGGTACCACAGTGCCCGATCCGTCCGGGCGAACCCTGCACACTCTGCCAGGCATTCGTGACCGGCCCCGAGGACTGCCAGACCGTCAGGCTCGTCATGGAGGACGACGCGCTGAGGGAGATGCTTGCCGTCAAGCGCCGCGAGTACCGCGAACGCAAGAAGGCACAGATACCGCGCAGAAAGCGTCCTGACGGATCTCGGTCCCAACCAGCGTAATTCTGTCTGAGGAGTACAGTGGAGGGCGTGCAAAAATCGCTCCTCCCAGGATTTACGCTCGCCATTTCGGTTGGTCTTGCCTGCGTTCTCGTGCAGAAGGTTGTGCCGGAACTGAGCGCGCTCCTTGTCGCCATCATCGCTGGTATCCTGCTCGCCAATCTGACAAAGATCCCAGCGGTCCTCACCCCAGGTATCGCCTACGTGTCCAAGCGGGTGCTCCGCATCGGCATTGTTTTGCTCGGGTTCTCGATTGTCCTTGACGACATCCTGGCACTCGGGTGGGGAGTGGTCTCGGTTGTCGTTGCCGTGGTCTTTGGTGGCCTGTTCGGAACGATCCTCATGGGAAAATGGATGGGAGTGACAAGATCCCAGTCCATTCTCATTGGTGCGGGCTTCTCCATCTGTGGTGCGGCAGCCGTGGCGGGAGTCGAGTCCTCCATCAAACGCAAGGACAGTGAGGTTGCGACCGCCATCGGTCTCGTGGTCCTCTACGGCACCGCCATGATCGCCGTCGTCCCGCTCCTCCTTGGATTCACGAACTTCGATGACCACCTGTCCGGCCTCATCGTTGGGTCCAGCATTCACGAGGTCGCCCAGGTCGTGGCGGTGGGCGGCATCATGGGCGGGGGTGTGCTCACCGTCGCCGTCATCGTCAAGCTTGCGCGCGTGCTCATGCTGGCACCCGTCATCGCTCTTCTTGGCTACATGGAACGGGGTGGGGAGCAGACGGGCAAGAGGGCCCCGCTGGTCCCGCTCTTCGTCGTTGGCTTCATCGCCGCCTCAATCTTCGCGACCCTCGTTGACATCCCGCAGGGAGCCTCCACCGTCATCTCCTTCCTGCAATCGGTCTGTCTCGCCTCCGCCATGTTCGCCCTCGGCGCTGGCATCCGCTTCTCCTCCTTCAAGCAGGTCGGCATAAAGCCCGTCCTCCTCGGAGCGGCTTCCACGATCCTCGTCGCCACCATCGCCACCGTTGGCATGATCATCGCCTACTGATCTCATCTGCGACCTCGGGTATGCCCAAGGGACTCGCGATTCTGTTTGTGATCTGCCGCCCTCTTGAGGGCGGCAGATACATGGGGGAGCAATCAGGGAACCAAAGCACCTAGGGAGCCAAGGAGCCTCGGAACCGTTGTGGTTCCGAGGCTCCTCTCTGTCGACTTCTTCGACCCGAGGCTCTCTTCGCCTCCGAGACTTTAGCGGCCTAGACTCGCTTGGTTCCCTTGCGGACAAGGTAGACGCACAGGATTGCGAAGATTGCCGTCCACACTCCGAAGTTGAGGAGAGCCTGCCAGAGTGGCTCGTCCACTTCGTTGCCGTTCATGTCATATCCCGTTCCCTCGTACAGCGGGTAGCGGGCGAGGGCGGCATATCCGTAGAGGGGAGTCAGCTTGCCGATGGTGAGCATGACGCCGGAAAGGGGCACGAACAGGTTTCCGAGGAACGCGAGGATGACGAGGATGCCGGAGGAAACAGATGCGCCAGTGTCGCTCTTGAAGAACAGACCGAAGATGAGACCGTAGAGGGCAAACATCATGGAACCCACGAGCAGGATGACGGCGGAGAGAAGCCAGGTCATTCCGGTGGCCTCGGACTTGAGAATGAAGCCCAGCAGGTAGATGAGGCCGATGGGCATGGCCGCGATCGTCATCGACAGTGCCGTCTTCACCATCACGTAGGTCGATTGTTTCATCGGGGTGAGGGCAAGTTGCCTGCCCCAGCCCTGCGTCTTCTCCACGGCCGCCATGCCCGAGATTGAGGACGTTGCCGTGGCGGCGCCGTACGCGCTCATCGCGATCATGGTGGACATCGCGATGTTGCCATTGCCGACCTTGAGGTCCGCCCACTCCATGGTGGATCCAAAGATGATGAACATGAAGGCGGGGATCGCGACGATGAAGAAGAGGGAGGCGGGGTCGCGGAGAACTCGCTTGAGTTCAATCATGTACATGGTGCCGTTCATGACTGCACCTCCTTGTCGCCCGTGAGGTCCACGAAGGCGTCCTCAAGGGACGGAGCCGAGATCTCGAGACCGCTGACACCCTCGATGGAGAGCAGGAGGCGTGCCAGCTCATCGCTACTGGGGCTCTTGACCTCGAGCAGGTCATTGTGGATCGTCACCTCGAGATCGGGGAAGTGTTGGCCAATCTGATCGCGGACGGCCCGTTCGTTCTCCACGTGCGCGGACACGAGCCTGATATCGGTGTGGTGGCGGACCTCCACCATCGGCCCATCGGCCACGACCTTCCCGCCCGCGACAAGTACGACGCGTTCCGCGAACGACTGAGCCTCTTCCAGGTAGTGGGTGGCGAAGATGACGGTGCGGCCCTCCCGGGCCTCCTCCTGCATGTTGGCCCAGAAGGACCGCCTCGCGTTCACGTCCATGCCCGCCGTCGGCTCGTCCAGGACCAGCAGGTCCGGGTTGGGGAGGAGGGAGAGCGCGAACTTCAGCCGCTGCTGCTCACCACCGGAGCACAGGGAGACCTTGCGGTCTGCAAGGTCCTCAATACCTGCACGCTCAAGGACAGCTCGACCGAGAGTTGGGGTGCGGTAGTTGGAGGCAACGTAGTCGACTACTTCGCCGACCTTGAGGTCGTGGAGTAGACCGCCTGTCTGGAGGACGGCGCTGACGAGTCCCTCATCGATCGCTTGCCGTGGCTTCTTGCCAATGATCTGGACGGTGCCTTGCGTTGGTTCCGTGAGTCCGAGAACCATGTCCAGGGTCGTTGTTTTCCCCGCGCCGTTCGGTCCGAGAAGGGCGACGATCTCGCCTTCCTCAATGGTCAGGTCAATGCCGTTAACCGCTTTGATCTTGCCTCGTTTGAAGTGTTTTATCAGGTTGTTGAGTTGTACTGCCGTCATGGTGAAACCCCTCGACGTGTCGTAAACATTCCTCACCAGTGTCCACTAAATGAACAAAATGTGACACCGGAGACGACAATTGCTTGTGAGCTAGGGCAGTAAGTTGCGGTCTTGGTACCCAGAGATTGCTACGTCGAATGCACGAGCCAGGTGGAAAAGATCAGTCAACCAGAACAGAGTTGAGAAGAGGGGAGGACGGTACCGTTCTCCCCTTCACCTGAACTACTTCGTAGGAAGCGATTGGGGTCGTGCGCCTAGTCTTCGGCCGCGACGGTCAGGGTTTCGCCGTGAACGTTGACCGTGTCGCCGCTCTGGAGCTGCTTGCCTCTTTGCGTGCATCGCTGCCCGTTGACCAAGACATCACCGGCCTCGACCAGTTCGCGTGCGTGAGCACCGGACTCTGCGAGGTTGGCCAGCTTGAGGAACTGTCCAAGCCGAATGGGGAGGCGGACGCTGAATTCAGTCATTGATGATCTTCTCCTGTGCTTTCCTGCGGAACACGACCCAGCCGATGATGAGGAGGATCAGAATGACGAGGGAGGCGATGCCGGCGGGGGATCCCGCGAATGTTGCGATCAGTGCGCTCCACACGCCAAAGCCGATCGTCGAGTAAATGAGAGCCCAGGCGAGGCACCCGGGGAACATCGCAAGGGTATATTTGGGTGGTGACATGCGGGTGAGACCCGCACTCAGCTGGATGATGGTCTGGAAACCGACGGTTAGGAACGACAGCGGGATGATGATCCAGCCGCGCCGGTGCAGAGTATCGATGCCGTGGCTGACGGCCTCTTTCTGGGACCAGTCGTAGAAGGTGCGGCGCCACCCGGACTCGGGAACGTTCTTCACGAGACGCGAGGTCACGTAGTAGCCGATCCAGTAGGTTGCTTGCGCCCGACAGAACACAACGACGAGCAGGAACAGATACATCCAAACGAGCGGGCCGTTGGAGATCGACTCAGGCATTCGCGGCCTTCTGGCAGTCCGCACACACCCCGTACAGCTCGAAGGTGTGGGAAACGTTGGCGAAGCCGTACTGCTGGGCGGTCTTCTCAGCCCATTCCTCGATCGCGTGATCCTCGACCTCTTGGGTGCGATCGCAACGGCGGCAGATCAGGTGGTGATGGTGGGCCTTTCGCATGCACTTGCGGTACAGCATCTCGCCGTCGGAGTCGCGCAGGCAGTCAACATCCCCATCGTCAGCGAACATCTGGAGGGAACGATAGACGGTGGCAAGACCGACGTCCTCACCGCGCTCGGTCAGGAGCTCGTGCATGCCCTGCGCCGACAGGAACCTGTCGGTGGACTCCAGCGCCTGCCAAATCAGGGAGCGGGCACGAGTGGAGCGACGGATCGGTTGGCCTACGCCTTTCGACAATTTTCACCTCTCAGCTCGTCATCCATGGTCGGATGAGGATCTTTCACACGCGATCTTACTAGGACTGGACGCACAATTGATACGAGGGCGTACAATCCTACAGCGAGCGTGACGATCATGGCGCCGGGGGAGATGTCGTACATGTAGGTGATGATGAGGCCCGCCTCGGCCACGACCAGGCCAATGATCATGGCGATGCGCATGGTTGCGGTGAACGACCGCGAGACCAGTTGCGCGGTGGCGACGGGGATGACCATGAGTGCCGACACCATGAGAACACCGACGACCCTCATGGAGATCGCGACCGTCAAAGCAGCGGTCACGGAGATGACGACCGAGAGGACCCGCACGGGCATGCCACTGGCCTTCGCGAACTCCTCGTCGTGACAGAGGGCGAACAGGGCGGGTCTTAAGCCGATGCCGACAATGAAGATGATGACGGCAAGGCCGATCGACAGCCACATGTCGAGGGTCGTGACGGTTGAGATGGAGCCGAACAGGTAGGCGTTGAGGTTGGCGGTGGTGCCGCCCGCGATGCCAATGAGGAGCACGCCGCCGGCAATACCGCCGTAGAACAGGAGTGCGAGAGCGACATCGCCGGAGGCTTTGCCGCGGGCACGCAGGTACTCGATGAGAAGGGCGCCGACTACGGAGGCAATGATCGCTCCGGGAACGGCCCACTGATCCTGCTGGGTTGCGCCAGCGGCCGAGGCGGCCAGCCAGCCGGCTGCCACACCGGTCAGTGCCATGTGGCCGATGCCGTCACCGAGGAGGGTGAGGCGGCGCTGAACCAGGTAGGTTCCCATGACGGGGGCGGAGATGCCGACGATGGCGGCGGTGATGAGTGCGCGACGTAGCAGGTCGCTTCCCCACATTTCACCAAGGATCTCAATCACAGGCCGCCCTCCATGTCCGGTGTCCTGAAGGAAGGATGTTCCTCCCCGTGTTCGTGATCGTGCTCGTGCTCGGGATCGTCATGACCCGGCTTCACAACGGGAGCATCGCCGCGATGAACAATCCGCCCATGCTCGATCACAATCGTGTTGTCGATGAGGGGAGCGAGGTCCTGCAACTCGTGCAGCACAACGACAATGGTGAGGCCGTTGGCCCGGCCCCTGGCAAGTGCCTCCGTGATCTTGACGCGCGACTGGCGGTCCACGCCAGAGAACGGCTCATCCAAGAACAGAAGCGAGGGGTTGCGGACCAGGGAACGGGCGAGCATGACGCGCTGTTGCTGACCACCCGAGAAGGTCTGGACCGACTCGTTGGCGCGATGTGCGAGACCAACCTCCTCCAACGCGGCCATGGCCTTCTCTTTCGGGTTCTTACCGAGCCGGAAGCGCTTGCCGTACAGCAATCCTGAGGACACAACCTCAAGTGCGGTGGCGGGAACGCCCGCCGTGGAGGTGACGCGCTGAGGGGCGTAGCCAATGGACTTCCAGTCCAGGCTTCGCCCCGGTAGCTTCTCTCCGTTCAGCTTGATCGTGCCCGTGTGCGGAAAGATCCCGAGGATCGAACGCACGAGGGTTGATTTTCCGGATCCGTTGGGTCCAAGGATGCCGAGAGTGGTGCCCTGCGCAACGGAAAGATTGATGTGAGACAGGATTTGGGATGCGCCTAGGCGCACCCCAACATCCTCAAGTTCTACTGCTGTCAACTGCACCCCAGTGCACTTTGTAGTTTGGTCAGATTTGTTCGCATGATTTCCTCGTAATCCACGTTCTCGTCCCGCTGGGTTGCCCCTGCGTCGAGAATGTCGACCTCCACCCCGGCTTCTTCAGCCAGGACACCGGTGATAGACATTTCAGCATCTGAGGTAGCGAAGATCAATGATACTCCGGTCTCCTCAATGAGCTCCGTGACCTCAGCGACACGCCTCGGGGACGGTTCGGTGTCGATCTCGATGCCCGCGATGCCGTGCTGGTGCAGGTCGTAGGCGTTTGCCAGGTACCCGAAGGCCTCGTGGGAGACCACGAAGTCGCGGCTCTCGCACTGGGCAAGCCCAGCGTGGAAGTCCTCATCGAGCTCGGTCAGGCTCGCAACAAGAGCATCCGCATTCGCACGGTACTCGTCGGCGTTGTCGGGATCAATCTCGGCAAGCTGCTCAGCGACCGGGTGGGCGAGAAGAGCGGTCTGGGTGGGATCGAGCCAGAAGTGCGGATCGGGGCCGGAGTGGTCGTGACCAGCGTGTGAATCAGCGGACTCGTCAGTTGTGTCCTCCGCATGATCGTGGTCGTCTTCGGTCGCCTCGGATTCGGCATCGTGGTCATGATCATCTTCGGTGCCCTCGGCGTCTTCCGACTCGTGATCGTGAGCATCCTCGTCCGCGTGATCATCGTCGCCGTGGTCGTGATCGGAGTGGTCGATGTCATCGGCGACATCGACGTATTCCATGGCGTCAATGACGCGTTCGGGAGAGGTGGTGTTGATCGCGTCGTCCATGGCGCCCTGGTACTGGGAGGCGTAGATGACGAGATCCACGGAGTCGAGCTGGTTGACCTGGCGGGGGGAGAGCTCGAGATTGTGGTCGTCGGAGCCAGCGGGGGTCAGAGTGGTGACGTTGACACGGTCACCGCCGACCTCCTCAGCAACATAGGCGAGGGGATAAATGGATGTCGTGACGTCAATGGCGGCGCCGTTGTCGCCAGTGGCATCGGAGTCATCTGAGTCGGTACTAGAACAGGCGGCAAGGGCCAGGGCAACCGCACCCAGGCCCGCAATGGGAGTCATTCGCTTCATGAGAATCATTCTCTATTTGATGATAATCATTGTCAATTTACTGAGGGGAGGCTTAGGCCACGTCAGATTGTGGCTTTCTCAGCATATTCGGGGATACTTGATCACGTATGTCAGCATCCGTGCCATCCAGGTACGGGAAACAGAAAGGTTCCCATGGCTACATCGAAACTTGACAACGTTATCTCCCTCGCGAAGCGGCGCGGGTTCGTGTTCCCCTCCGGCGAGATTTATGGTGGTACTCGATCGGCATGGGATTACGGGCCGCTCGGTGTCGAACTGAAGGAAAACATCAAGCGCCAGTGGTGGCGTTACATGGTTCAGTCCCGCGATGATGTTGTCGGCCTCGACTCCTCTATCATTCTTCCGCGCGAGGTCTGGGTTGCCTCCGGCCACGTCGGTGTCTTCAACGACCCGCTCACCGAATGCCTCTCCTGCCACAAGCGTTTCCGCGTGGATCAGATGCAGGAGGAGTACGCCCACAAGAAGGGCATTGAGAACCCGGATGATGTCCCGATGTCGGACCTGGGCTGCCCGAACTGTGGCACCAAGGGCGAGTGGACCGAGCCCCGCGACTTCAACATGATGCTCAAGACCACCCTCGGCCCCGTCGAGGACGAGTCCGGTCTGCACTACCTGCGTCCCGAGACCGCTCAGGGCATCTTCGTCAATTACAACAACGTCATGACCTCGGCACGCCAGAAGCCTCCCTTCGGCATCGCCCAGGTTGGTAAGTCGTTCCGTAACGAGATCACCCCCGGTAACTTCATTTTCCGTACCCGCGAATTTGAGCAGATGGAGCTGGAGTTCTTCGTCAAGCCCGGCACGGACGAAGAATGGCACGAGTACTGGCTGCAGCACCGCACCGACTGGTACACGGGTCTCGGCATCAGCCGCGAGAACCTGCGCCACTACGAGCACCCGCAGGAGAAGCTGTCGCACTACTCGAAGCGCACCGTCGACATCGAGTACAAGTTCGGCTTCCAGAGCGGCGACTGGGGCGAGCTCGAAGGCATCGCTAACCGTACCGACTTCGACCTGTCCACTCACACGGAGCACTCGGGTAAGAAGCTCGAGTACTTCGATCAGCAGACCGGTGAACGCTACACGCCCTACGTCATCGAGCCCTCGGCGGGCCTCACCCGCTCGATCATGGCGTTCCTTGTCGAGGCCTACCACGAGGACGAGGCCCCGAACACGAAGGGTGGTGTCGACAAGCGCGTTGTGCTGCGCCTCGACCCCCGCCTCGCTCCCGTCAAGGCAGCCGTGCTCCCGCTGTCCCGCAAGGAAGAGCTGACCGTACCGGCCAAGGCTCTCGCGCAGGAGCTGCGCGGACTGTTCAACGTCGAGTACGACGATGCTGGCGCCGTTGGTCGCCGCTACCGCCGTCAGGACGAGATCGGCACCCCGTTCTGCGTCACGTACGACTTCGATTCGATCGAGGATCAGGCTGTCACCATCCGCGACCGCGACACCATGGCGCAGGAACGTGTCTCGCTGTCGAAGGTCTCGGCTTACCTGAACGAGCGGATTCCTCGCTAGTGCACGGGCACGAGGACGTGACCCTGGACCAGGGGACGACACGGCGCATTGCCATCTGGCAGGCAGCCATTGTCGTCCCCCTGGCCCTCGCCACCCTCATCGGACTGATCCTGCTGTGGCCGCCTTCGGACGGCCCAGCGGGGTCGGCCCCGCTCCTTTCCAGATCCGTTGAGGTCGAAACCGGTGAGGTCATCATGATTGGTGAACCGGACGAGACCGGGGCTACCGAGGTGCGGATGTTACTCGACGAAGGAACCGAGGTTCCCGTCCATGTGCCACCAGAAATCATCAGTAACGGGCTCGATGTGGGTGACTCCATAGAGGTCCTGTTCACGCCCTCCGCGGTCGGGACCGGCACCCCCTACATCTTCTGGGACTTTGAGCGAGACGTTCCGCTCTGGATCCTCATCGGGCTCTACCTCTTCGTTGTGGCGGTCGTTGCCCGAGGGAAGGGTATTGCCGCAGTCGCGGGCCTCGCACTGTCCCTCGCCGTCGTCATTGTCTTTATGCTTCCCGCGCTCCTTGCCGGATCGAACCCGCTTCTCGTGGTGCTGGTCGGTGCCGGGGCCATGATGTTCACGTCAATCTACCTGGCTCACGGCATATCAATCCGCACCACGACAGCGATTCTCGGCACCGCGGGCGGCCTGCTCGTCACCGGAATCCTCGCCGTCGTCGCCACCGATTTCGCGAATCTCACGGGCACGCTGTCGGACTCCGCGCTCTCGCTCACGGGATACGACATTCAGTTGGATCAGATCCTCGTGTGCGGCATGATCCTGGCGGGCCTCGGCGCCCTCAACGACGTCACCATCACCCAGGTCTCGACGATCTGGGAGCTGCGAGTCGCGAACCCCAGTGCCTCTGTCGCCCAGCTCTACAAGCAGGGCATGATCATTGGCCGGGATCACATCGCCTCCACCATTTACACTCTCGCCTTCGCCTACGTCGGCACATCTCTGCCTCTCCTCATGTCCGCAGCGGTGCTTGATCGTACCTTCCTCGCTACACTGTCTACTGGCGAGATTGCCGAGGAGATTGTCCGAACTCTGGTTGCCTCCATCGGTCTCGTTCTCGCCATTCCCCTCACCACCGGAATTGCTGCGAGGCTAGCGCGTGCCTGAACTACAAATCGGAAAATTCAACGTCACGGACGTTGTCCTGGCGCCCATGGCTGGCGTCACGAACCCGCCCTTCCGTCGGCTCTGCCGAGAGGCAGGCGAACTCGGTGCCCAACAGGCAGGCTACGAGGGAATCAGTGGACTGTACGTGTGCGAGATGGTGACGACGAGGGCGCTCGTGGAACGCCACCCGGAAACCATGCGCATGGTCGAACCGGACCCGGACGATCCCGTCCGCTCCATTCAGCTCTACGGCGTCGAACCCAAGACCGTGGGTGCGGCGGTCAAGATCCTTGCCGACGAGGACCGCGCCGACCACATCGACCTGAATTTCGGATGTCCAGTCCCGAAAGTGACCCGCAAGGGCGGCGGAGCCGCACTCCCGTGGAAGACCGACCTCTTCACCGAGATCGTCAAGGCCGCGGTCGACAACTCCGGTGGCATCCCCATCACCATCAAGACCCGCATCGGCATCGATGACGACCACCAGACGTACCTGGATGCTGGCAGGATCGCCCAGGACGCCGGCGTGGTTGCCATGGCGCTCCACGGACGCACCATGGCCCAGCACTACGCAGGTAAGGCCGACTGGGACACCATCGCGACCCTCGTGGCGGAACTCGACATTCCCGTTCTCGGCAACGGCGATCTCTTCAGCGCTGACGACGCTCGCGCCATGCGCGACCACACGGGATGTGCTGGAATCGTTGTGGGACGGGGATGCCAGGGCAGGCCCTGGATCTTTACCGACCTCGTTGCCGACTCTCACGGGTCCACGGTGCGGGCACGACCCAGCTTCCGCGACGTCGCAGAGATCATCCACCGTCACGCCGAATACTCGATCGAGTACTTCGAGGAAGAGAACCGTGCGATGAGGGAGATGCGCAAGCACATCACCTGGTACCTCAAGGGCTTCGCCATCGGGGGAGAGGCACGCAGGGACCTCGCCCTCGTCTCAACCCTCGACGAACTCGACGAGAGGCTCGCCGCCATCCCCGACCAGGAGTATCCCGAGGCAGCAGACGGGCCTCGGGGCCGCGCAGGCACCGAGAAGAAGCCGCACCTGCCCGAGTTCTGGCTCGACTCGCGCCAACTCTCACCCGAGCAGAGTCTCAAGATCCACGCCGCAGAGATCGGTGTATCCGGAGGCTGAGTCCAAGGACGCGGGCAACCGCGGCGCTTCACGCCTAGCGCTCTTGTAAGACAAGGCACTCCCTGAGGTGCCGCAACGCCACGCAATCCTTCGATCATTCCGCGTGCCTTCCGAACCTATCGTCACACAGTAGCCCAGCGCGGGACTCATTGACCCCCTGTCCCCACTCTCGTCCTCAGAAACCCTGTGTCCCCACTTCGGTCCACAGGGGAGAAATGCGCGCGGGGCTTGCGGCTCGTTGTAAGCTCTAAAGGTGGACTATGACGGCCTTGACGTAGAGCGTTGGGCACCCGAGGGTGCCCACAGTGTCGCCCGCTCCCACTTCGAACGAGATCGGGCTCGAGTCCTGCACTCATCCGGCCTGCGCAGGCTCGGAGCCAAGACCCAGGTACTCGGACCGGCGACGAACGACTTCGTGCGCACCCGCCTCACCCACACCCTCGAGGTCGCCCAGATCGGCCGCTCGCTTGCCAAGTACATGGGAGCCGACCAGGACCTCGTCGAAACCGCATCCCTGTGTCACGACCTCGGACATCCTCCGTTTGGTCACAACGGTGAGAGGGCGCTCGCGGAGGTCTCGAAGGACATTGGTGGCTTTGAGGGGAATGCTCAAACTCTGCGCCTCATCACCCGTCTCGAACCGAAGCGGTTCTTCCCCAATGGTAGGCCGGCCGGGATGAACCTCACTCGTGCCACGGTCGACGCCACCATTAAGTACCCGTGGGGAGCCGAGGCTGGTAAGCGGAAGTTCAACGTCTACGAGGACGATCGGGACGTTTTCGAGTGGGCACGGATGGGGCACACGGGCAAGTGCGTGGAAGCGCAGATGATGGACCTCGCGGACGACATCGGATATTCCGTGCACGACGTCGAGGACGCCGTTGTCCGCGGCAAGGTCAAGCTTGAGAACCTTCCGAACGAGATCGGTCAGGTCGTGGAAGCCACCGTCAACTGGTACGGGGGCGACGGCGAGCGGATCGAGGCCGCCTTCAAGAGGCTTCAGCCGCTGTTCCCGGAGAGCTACAACGGCTCCCAGCGCGGCCTTGCTCGCCTCAAGGACCTGACCTCAGACTTCATTGGCCGCTTCCTGACTGCAGTGTCCGAGGCATCCCCGACGTCGCTTCGGTACGAGGGAGAGGTCATCATTCCGGAGGAAACGGCCGACGAGATCCTGCTCCTCAAGGGCATTGCCGTCACGTACGTCATGGCGCCCAGGGAACTGGAACCCACCTACCTGTCGCAGCGTTCCGTGCTCTTTGATCTGGTCGACGCGCTGTGGGATCGTCCTTCCGAGATGGATCGGATGTATCTCGACATCTACCGGGAGTCGGGCGATGAGGCGACGAAGCTGCGCGCCATCATCGATCAGGTTGCGTCCCTGACGGACCAGTCGGCCATGGCGTGGCACGCCCGCCTGTGCGGGATGCTCAGGAGCCCGCTGTGATCCCCAGAGAAGACATCGACAAGGTTCGGGAGCGGGTTCGGATCGAAGAGGTCGTATCGGATTACGTGAGCCTGCGGAACGCAGGCACGGGATCGATGAAGGGGCTGTGCCCCTTCCATGATGAGAAGTCGCCATCGTTCCACGTGCGCCCGCATGTCGGCAGGTGGCACTGCTTTGGCTGCGGTGAGGGCGGCGACGTCTTCTCCTTCATCGAGAAGATCGAGCACATCCCGTTCATTGAGGCCGTCCAGTTCCTTGCCCGCAAGGTCGGGGTCGAGCTCCGCGACGAAAAGGGGCCTCGCGAGAACAGGGGAGTGACCCGCGCGCGACTCGTCGATGCTCACACGGCGGCGGTCGAGTTCTATCGCGACCAGCTTTCCCGCAACTCCGTCGCCATCGAATTCCTGACGAACCGAGGCTTCGACAGCGGGGTCATTGACTCCTTCGAGGTGGGCTACTCGCCGGACTCGTGGGATGAGCTCCTGCGGCACCTGCGGGGCAAGGGGTTCACGGAGCAGGAGTTGGCCGCAACCGGCCTCTTCTCCACGGGCAACCGCGGCATGTACGACAGGTTCCGTGGCCGCATCATGTGGCCCATTCACTCGATCACGGGTGAAACCATCGGTTTCGGCGCCCGCATCATCGGTGAGGGGCAGCCGAAGTACCTCAACACCCCAGAGACTCAGCTGTATCAAAAGTCCAAGGTGCTGTACGGGCTGGACCGTGCGAAGAAGGCGATCAGTTCCGGCCGTCAGGTCGTCATCGTCGAAGGCTACACGGATGTCATGGCGGCGCATCTCGCCGGCATCACCACCGCCGTCGCCACCTGCGGCACCGCGTTCGGTACCGAACACACGAAGATCGTGCGCAGGCTCATTGGTGACTCGGCCTCGCCCTCCGCTGGAGTCCAGCTCTCCTCCGGCAGGTCCGTGGGTGGCGAAATCATCTTCACCTTCGATGGCGACGAGGCGGGGCAGAAGGCGGCGCTACGTGCCTACGAGGAAGACCAGTCGTTCGCGGCCCAGACCTTCATCGCCGTCGACAAGGCGGGCCGAGATCCCGCCGATGTGCGCCAGGAAGATGGCGATGAGGGGGTGCGGCAGCTCATCGAGACCCGTGAACCGCTCTTCGCTTTCGCCATTCGTTCCGTCCTCAAGGGAGCCCGACTCGACACGGCAGAGGGCCGGGTGGCCGGCCTGCGTGCGGCGGCCCCCATGGTTGCCGGCATCCGCGACCAGGTACTGCGTGGCGAATACACGAGACAACTCGCGGGCTGGTTGGGCATGGACGAGGACACTGTTCGCAGCTATGTCCGCAATGCTGGTGGGCCGCGCGGGCAGGCACGACAGACACCGGCGCAGCTGGCGCCCAGGAATCAGCTCCGCGACCCGATCGAACGCATCGAGAGGGAAGCCCTCGAGGTGATCCTGCAGATGCCGAACTACGCGCGCGCCGCCGGTGTCGATGATTTGCCGGCCGAGACGTTCGTCGTTCCCGTCCATCGCTCCATTCACGACGCCATCAGGGCGGCCGGAGGTGTCGCCTCTTACGCGGCAAAGGAAGAGGAGCTTGTCTCCCGGGGAGTGCCCGATGCTGCGGCCAAGGCCTCCAACTGGTTCGTCGACAGCGTGTCTGAGCAGGCGGAACCGGAGGTCGTTGCCGCCATCTCCCAGATCTCGGTTGCGCCTCTTCCGCAGAAGGATCCCGAGGGGCTGTGGACCTACGCCCGTGGCATCATCCTGTCCCTCCTGCGGCTGGGTGTGACCCGCCAGATTGGTGAGATCCGCGGTCGGCTCCAGCGCACCAATCCCGAGGACAGTGAGTACGAAGCACTCTTTGCTCGTCTCATGCAATTGGAGCAGCAGAAGCGAGCCTACGAGGAGAGCTGAGTAGCTCGTACAACATATGGCAACAGGCGAGGCTACCCCGGTGTAGGTGCCGGGACGAATCGGTCTGCTCCTTCCGGTATCAAAATCTCCCGAAATAGTTTCTATTGTAACTAAATTAAGAGGCTACCTCAGTCTTTACCTTCGTTGTGCACTCTTTGGTTGTGAGTGGAAAGCTTCTTTTGTGTAACTTGTTAATTCTTCGCTATGCGTTGCGGATCCGTTTGGGTTGCTCTTCGGGGAGTCAGTGGATCTTTCTGTGGTTTTTTGCCCCTTCCGCTCGCCATAATGGCATTGGGTGCGGTTACGCCCATTTCATCATTGGAGAGCAGAATGAAAATACGAAGAAGTATTGCCGCTCTTGCGGCAGTTGCTCTGACCTCGAGCGGCATAGGGGTGATTGCTTCTTCCGCAGTTGCGGCAGAAGAAGTCCGATACCTACCGGCGTCAGAGATAGTCCACACAAGCAACTCAGACGAAGAATCCGCCAATTACAACGTTTGGCACTTCGATCCTGATTCGTCCATCGGTGACGATGTCGTTCAGGATCTCAATGGCATGACGGTGCAGGCCGGAGATCGCGCCCTCATCGTCAAGGGCAACGGAAACGACATTGTCAAGATCGGCGGGGTTCCGGTCGATGACACGTCGATCCTCGAACTGGCGGAGGGGCTCGACCTCGTCACCTCAGCTCCTGATCTTGTCGACTACCAGATTCCCGTCTTCTACAGTTGGGACGAGCAGGTAGACGGAGTGCTTCAGGCGCCCAAGTTCACCACCCTGCGCAAGACGGTGTCTGCCGACGATTCGCAGTGGATCAGCTCCGCCGACATCAATGTCGGCAATGACGCAACCATCGAGATTGTCAAGAATCGGCCCTACTCGATTGAAGAGATCGCCGGCGTCCTCGACGAAGTCGATGGAACTCCGATCGCTGCTGGCTTCCAGGTCTACTACCGGGACGTTGATGTCCTCATTTCCTCGTTCACGGCGGAAGGCGTCGAAACCAAGTTCTACGAGGAACCGCGTTTCCCAGTTTATACAGCCGAGAACGAGACCCTCGTTCATCAGCAGATTCGTCCCGACGAGACCCTTTACAACGGTTGGCACCAGGGACACAACCCTGTGACCGCCGGTACATACACGACTGTTCTGGACAATGGTCGTCCCGCGGGCCTGAACCTGAAGGGTACCGTCCAGATCCTCAATGGTCTCGGTCTGGACTCCGACGACGGTGAGAACCTTGCAGTTCTTAACGGCCTCCAGCTTGCCGAATACTCGCTCGGTATCGAGGTCGCTGAAGGCTCGAGCACTGTGTGGGCTCAGGTCCCGATCTTTGCCTACCAGGAAGGCGTACCGGGAGGTCAGTTCACGACCTTCCGAGCACCGGTGCCGGCGTCGGGTGCGATGTCGGACGCTCCCACCTGGGTCTCCAGCTGGGAAATCAAGAACGCTGATGGCTCGATCGCAGTGCCCAAGAACGTTGAGCTGACCTGGGACGAGATCATCGATGCAATCGACGTGAACGAACTGGTCGGTTACGGCTTCTACACCGGTGCCGCGTCTGCCGACGCCACGGTTCTCTCGGTCACCTTCAACGATATTGTGACGCGCTTCTATCAGGACGAAACAGTGTGGGAGGAGGGCGAGGAGTACGTCCCGCTCGACGACATTGCGAACACCACCAATGCTGAGGAAGAGACTGACTTCTACAACGTTTGGCACTTCGATCCGAGCTCCACTCAAGATACGATCGTGGGTCAGCGCAACGGCGTTGTTATCCCCGCAGGTGGTCGCGGACTGATCGTCGAAGGCAACGGCAACGATCTCGTTGGTCCGACCGGAAGATTGAACGACACGACGTCGATCCCTGAGCTTGTGGCAAGCCTTGACATCGTGACCTCCGATGACTCGAAGGTCTACTACCAGATTCCGCTTCGTTTCAACTACAACTACAACGAAACCGGCACCTGGAACTGGGCAACGCTTCGCCAGGGCGCGGATGTCGAGGATGATCTTTGGATCAGCTCCCGAGCCATTGGTTCGGACATCAGGGCGAACACCGCTTACCCGATCGATCAGATTGTTGCCGCTCTGAACGAGTTCGGTGATGCTCGCGTGATTGCGGCTGGTTTCCTTGTCGACAAGCCGAGCACTGACGTTCTCGTTTCTTCGTTCTCCGCCAAGGGTAAGACCACGTACTTCTACGATGGATCACTCGAGGCAGGTAGCTACGAGGGAGCCGATGAGTTCGTTGTCGACACCGAGATCCGTCCGAACGAGGACACCTACCCGGGTTGGCACCAAGGTCACGCCAGCGGCGGAGCCGACTCCTACGAGACCCTGTACAACGGTCCGCAGGCAGTGGGTCTCGAACTCAACGGCATGGCTCAGATCATCAATGGTTTTGAGCCTGAGAACTTCATCCAGAACGGTGTCGACCTCGCCAAGACTCTGACCGTCGAGGTTGGGGAAGGCGATGACCCTGTCTTCGCTCAGATTCCCGTGTTCTACTACCCCGACGGTGTGTTGGATGCAAAGTTCACGACGCTCCGCGCAGAGTTCCCAGCATCGGGTTCGATGGCGGATGTGGACCAGTGGATGGTTTCCAGCCCGATTGTTGACGGCAACGGTAACGTCCTGATCGCAGGAAGCACCAACAAGTCCTTCGACGAGATCAAGACGGCCCTTGGCAAGCACGACGTGCTCGCCTACGGCATTCTAGTCTGGAATGCTGAACCGATCGTCATCAACTCGATTTCGTTCGATGGCGTGACAACCAGCTTCGTCGGTGATGCGGCCGTCGTAACCCCCGCTGCTCCCGAGCAAAGTGGCGACAACGGTGAGACAGTCACCATTCCTTCTGTCGAGGGCGTCGAATACCTCGTTGATGATGAAGTTGTCACCGAGGACATCGAACTCGGTATCGGCGAGTCCGTGACCATCGCAGCACGCGCTGCATCCGGCTACGAGCTGGCAGAGGACTCAGTGACCGAGTGGACCTTCGATTACGTGAACACGGTTGTCGTGGCGGAGGAACCCGCCTTCGCTGATAACACGATCACGATTCCCACCGTGAAAGGTGTCATCTACTACATCAACGGCGAAGTTGTGACGGGCGCGATCGAACTTGGTGTCGATGACAACGTCGTCGTTGTTGCCTCCCCGATGGACGGCTACGAGCTGGACGGTGTGCGGGGATGGGAATACGTGTACGTGGACGTCGTGGTTGACACTGTTGCTCCCACGTTCGACGACAATGTCATCTCGATCCCAACAGCCGATGGCGTCGAATACCTCGTTGATGGCGAGGTTGTGACCGGCGATGTTCCGGTTGCAATTGACGAGACCCTCACCGTGACTGCTCGTGCGGTTGCAGGTTACGAGCTCTCTGAGGATGCCGCGACCTCGTGGTCCTTCACATACAACAATGCAGCGGCAACCGCAGCAGAACCAACCTTCGAGAACAACGTCATCACCATTCCCGAAGTCGAGGGCGTTGAATACATCGTCGCAGGAGAAGTCGTGACTGGCACGATCGAACTGGAGATCGGTGAGACCGTCACCGTCGCGGCTCTCGCATTGCCGGGTTACGACCTGACTGCTCCCGGTTCCTGGGAGTTCACGTACGTGAATACTGTGGTGGAAACCGAGGC
Organism: Flaviflexus sp.; assembly: GCF_041440645.1. Lineage (GTDB taxonomy): Bacteria > Actinomycetota > Actinomycetes > Actinomycetales > Actinomycetaceae > Flaviflexus. The sequence goes on from NZ_JASDVN010000032.1 coordinate 77,081, forward strand.
TCCGACGGTTGCTGACAACACGATCACCATCCCTGTTCTTGAGGGCGTTGAGTACCTTGTCGACGGAACTGTCGTTACCGGGTCAGTCGGCATCGAGATTGATGGAACCGTAGTCGTGACTGCGCATGCAGTTGCTGGCTTCGATCTCTCCGAGGAATCGGCAACGTCGTGGTCCTTCACGTACGACAATGCTGCTGCAACCGCAGTATTGCCAACCTTCGAGAACAACGTCATCACCATTCCGGTGGTTGAGGGCGTTGAGTACCTCGTTGACGGTGAGGTTGTGTCTGGCACGATCGAGCTGGAGATCGATGAAACCATCACCGTCACCGCTCGCGCACTGCCCGGTTACGACCTGACCGCTCCTGGGTCATGGGACTACACCTATGTCAACGCAGTGGTAAGCACGGTTGCTCCCGGCTTTGTCGATAACGACATCACGATCCCATCTGTTGAGGGTGTCGAGTATGTCGTTAATGGCGATGTGGTCACCGGCACTGTATCGGTGGGTATCGACGAGACCGTTGTGGTAACTGCTCGCGCGGTTGCTGGTTACGAACTCTCGGAGGATTCCGCGACCTCGTGGTCCTTCACGTACAACAATGCTGCGGCAACCGCAGTCGAGCCGACTGTCGAGAGCAACGTCGTGACCATTCCGGTGGTTGAGGGCGTTGAGTACCTCGTTGACGGTGAGGTTGTGTCTGGCACGATCGAACTGGAGATCGGTGAAACCATCACCGTCACCGCACGCGCTATTCCCGGATACGATCTGACTGCACCCGGTTCGTGGGACTTCACCTACGAGAACGTCGTGGTTGCAACGATTGCTCCCGTCTTTGTCGACAACGAGATAACGATCCCGGTTGTCACCGGCGTTGAGTACCTGATCGACGGCGACGTGGTGACCGGTACGGTTCCTGTTGAAATTGACGAGACCGTTGTGGTGACCGCTCGCGCGGTTGCTGGTTACGAGGTCGCCGAGGATTCGGCAACGTCGTGGTCCTTCACCTACGACAACACTGCGGTCACTGCCGTGGCGCCGACGTCTGCTAATAACGTCATTTCGATCCCTGTGGTTCAGGGTGTCGAGTACGTGGTTGGCGGCGAGGTCGTGACCGGCAACGTGCCGGTCGAGGTCGATGAGACCGTGACCGTCACTGCTCGCGCTCTGCCTGGTTACGAATTGACTGCACCCGGTTCGTGGGAGTTCACCTACGTGAACACCGTGGTGGAAGCCGACGCCCCCACTTTCACCGACAATACGATCACGATTCCCGCTGTTGAGGGTGTCGAGTATGTCGTGGACGGCGAGATCGTGACCGCTGCTGTTCCGGTAGAAATCGGCGAGACAGTCACCGTGACTGCTCGCGCAGTTGCTGGTTACGACCTTGCTGAAGACTCCGAAACCACCTGGGAGTTCACTTACGTGAACGAGGTTGTTGAAGCCGAGGCACCGACGTTCGAGAACAACACTGTCACCATCCCAGTGGTTGAGGGCGTTGAGTACCTCGTTAGCGCTGAGGTAGTCGAAGGAACGATCGAGCTCGAGGCCGGTTCAACGGTCGTTGTGACCGCTCGCGCGGTTGCTGGGTACGAGCTTACTGCGGACTCGGCAACCGAGTGGACCTTCGACTTCGTGTACACGGTAGTAGAGGCGGAGGAACCTGCCTTTGCAGATAACACGATCACGATTCCTGAGGTTGATGGCGTTGAATACCGCGTCAATGGCGAGATCGTGACCGGCACAATCACTGTTGGAGTTGACGCAACCGTCGTTGTCGTTGCCGTCCCGGTGGAAGGCTACGCTCTGACCGGTACAACAGGCTGGTCTTTCGAATACGTCGACGTTGTCGTTGACACGGCTACTCCTACAGTCGATGACAACACCATCACGATTCCTGACGTCCAGGGCGTCGAGTACCTCGTTGATGGCGATGTTGTGACCGGCACCGTCCCTGTTGCTGTAGATTCGACCGTGACCGTGACTGCTCGCGCGGTCGCTGGTTACGAGCTGTCGGAAGATTCGGCAACGTCGTGGTCCTTCACCTACGACAATGCTGCCGCAACCGCGGAAGAGCCCGGCTTCGAGAACAACGTCATCACCATTCCCGAAGTCGAGGGCGTTCAGTACCTCGTCGCAGGAGAGGTCGTGACTGACACGATCGAGCTCGAGATCGGTGAAACCATCACCGTGACCGCACGCGCAGTTCCCGGTTACGATCTGACCGCTCCCGGTTCGTGGGACTTCACGTACGTGAACACCGTGGTGGAAACTGAAGCTCCTACGGTCGAAGACAACGCGATCACGATTCCTTCCATCGAAGGCGTTGAGTACCTTGTCGATGGCGATGTGGTGACCGGTACGGTTCCCGTTGAAATTGGTGAGACTGTTACTGTGACTGCTCGTGCCGTCGCTGGTTACGAGCTCTCCGAGGAATCGACTACGTCATGGGCCTTCACCTACGACAATGCTGCCGCAACCGCCGCGGCACCGACTGTCGAGAACAACGTCGTCACCATCCCGGTGGTTGAGGGCGTTGAGTACCTCGTTGACGGTGAGGTTGTTTCTGACACGATCGAGCTGGAGATCGGTGAGACCGTCACCGTGACCGCTCGCGC
>NZ_JASDVN010000032.1:79799-89137 GCF_041440645.1 Flaviflexus sp.
TCACCGTGACCGCTCGCGCTCTGCCCGGTTACGACCTGACTGCACCGGGTTCCTGGGACTTCACGTACGTCAATGTCGTGGTTGATACGGTTGCTCCCGTCTTCGTTGATAACGTGATTACGATCCCGGTTGTCCCCGGCGTCGAGTACGTAATTGATGGCGACGTGGTGACAGGCGCTGTTCCGGTGGAAATCGACGAGACTGTGACCGTAACGGCTCGCGCGGTTGCTGGTTACGAACTCTCCGAGAATGCGACAACGTCGTGGTCCTTCACCTACAACAACACCGCGGTTACTGCCGTCGCGCCGACGTTTGCCAACAACGTCATCTCGATCCCTGTGGTTCAAGGCGTCGAGTACCTGGTTGCTGGCGAAGTCGTGACCGGCAACGTTCCGGTTGCGGTCGGTGAGACCGTGACCGTCACTGCTCGGGTAATCCCCGGATACAAACTCACGAGCCCGGCCTCGTGGGAGTTCACATACGTGAATACTGAGGTGGAGACCGTTGCTCCGACGTTCTTTGGTCGCACAGTAACGATCCCCAATGTGTCCGGGGTTGAGTACCTTGTCGATGGCGAGGTCGTGACCGGTGAGATCCGGGTTGCTTCAGGGGAGACCGTTGAGGTGACAGCACGCGCAGCATCGGGCTACGTCCTTTCCGATGACTCGGAGACATCGTGGTCCTTCACGTACACGACACCGCCACGAGGCAACATCTTCTACATCCTCAACTCGTGGGATAACCCGGTTGAAGACTTCCGTTTTGCTTACGGTCGACCGGGAGATGAAGTTTACGTCGGTGACTGGAACGGTGATGGTTTCGATACCCTCGCTGTTCGTCGCGGCACCACCTTCTACGTGAACGATGAGCTCCGTGGCGGCGCTGCCGACTACCAGTTCAACTACGGCCGCCTTGGTGACGAGGTCATCGTTGGTGACTGGGATGGTGATGGCAAGGATACCTTCGGTATTCGCCGTGGCAACACCTTCCACCTAATGAACGAGCTCAGGGGCGGCAACGCCGACATCTCCTTCGGATTCGGACGAGTCGCCGATGAGGTACTCGTCGGTGACTGGGATGGAGATGGCACTGACACCATCACGCTGCGACGTGGAAACACCTTCTACGTCAACAACGAGCAGCGAGGTGGCGCCGCTTCGACGTCGTTCGGCTACGGCCGAGTGACCGATGAGGTTCTTGCTGGTGACTGGGATGGCGATGGCATTGACACTGTCTCGCTCCGCCGCGGCAACACCTACATCATCAACAACGGACTCGTTGGAGGAAACGCAGGCACGTCAATTCGATACGGCCGCGCTACCGACTCCGTGATCGTTGGTGACTGGAATGGTGACGGCATCGACACGATCGCTGTCAACCGTGTCGTCCGGTAACTAAATTGTGCGGGGGTGACCGATTGGTTGCCCCCGCACCTGTTTGTCGACGCGGCAAGGATGGGCACCTTTTGTGCCACCTGCGAAGCCGTTACTAACTATCTGTTGATATCTGGCAGGTTCTCGGCCAGGTAAGGCAACGCCCTCGACGTCCCAACGTGCACATGTAGCTGTGCGTACTTGTCGCCCCGGGTCTCGCCACGGTTGATGATGACGATGGGCTTATTGTCGCGGTGTGCTTCGCGCACGAATCTGAGGGCGGAGGCAACTGCGAGAGAGCTTCCCGCGACGAGCACGGCATCGGATTCGGATACGATGGTACGGGCTTCCTGAGTGTCGCTGGGCCTCACGGAACCCCCAAAGAACACGACGTCGGTGCGCAGGATCCCACCGCAGATGGGGCAGTCGGCTACGACGAATCCCTCGGTCTGTTCGATGGCGGCATCAGCATCCGGGGCGATCTCGACGTCGTCGATGTGCCTTTCCGCCCATCCCGGGTTCAGCTCCTTGAGGATGATGTCGAACTCGGACCTGGGCATGATCATCCCGCAGTTCGTGCAGGTGACTCGATCGCCACGCCCGTGGAGATTGACCAGTCTCTTAGTTCCCGCGGCGGCGTGCAGCATGTCGACGTTCTGGGTGATGACGCCGGTGACGATGCCACGCCTTTCGAGAGCTGCGAGTGCCTTGTGGCCAACGTTCGCCTTCGCCTTGGCAGGGTGCTGCCAGCCCACGTGGTTGCGCGCCCAGTAGTGGGAGCGGAAGCTCTCACTCGCCATGAACTGTTGGATCGTCATGGGGTTGCGGGGCGGGGAACCGGGGGAGCGGTAGTCCGGGAGTCCAGAGTCGGTGGAGATGCCGGCACCGGTGATGACAGCAATCTTTTTCCCCGAGACGAGGTCAAGTGCGGGCTGAAGTGCCGCCTGAAGATCGATGGGTTCGGGTCGTGCCGCCTCCGCAGGCGGGGCTTGAATGTTCTTGATGCGAAGGCGAGGTACGGTTCCACCCGGGAAATAGTCCTCGATCGAATTTGCCATGACCAACACTGTACTGGAACGACTACATTCTTCCGCTGACGCAGATTACTGTTCATGATGAGCTGATACGACACCGTGAAAGAGGCGACCCTGCCCTCAGGGCATTCTCATTTTCACCTCATATTTCGCCATTACAGTGCAGGGATGGTGAGAAGCAAGCGCCAGGCGGTGGCGAGAGATTTAGGTGTGCGGCAGTCCAGGCTGTGGTGGGCGGCTCTCGTAATCTGCGTTCTGCTCTTGCTTGCCGTTCTCGTACTCGATGTCATGCATCGCCTCTACCACACCCAGGGCGTATTTGAGCCCGCAGGACATCATTGGTTCGATTCGGATGCTGACCGAAGCATGTCGGAGTTGATCGGTTATCTCCAGTCCCTCACCTCCAGCGTTCTGCTCTTATACTTTGCCGTGGCAGTGGGGAAAGGATGGACATTCCTTGTCCTAGGCCAGGCGATGCTTGTTGTTGTCCTGGACGACTACATGCGGCTCCACGAGGAACTGCGCGGCACCTTCATTGATCTCTTGGGTTTGCAGGGGCGGTTTGGGCTCCGCTCCGAGGACATTGGTGAGCTCATGGCGTGGGCGTTCATCGGCCTCCCCATCTTTGTCGCCTTTGTTCTGGCCTGGAAGTACAGTCGTCCCGAGATCCGGAAGAAGACGAAGCCCCTCCTGATTGCTGTCGGCGCCCTCATCTTCTTCGCCGCTGTCATCGACATGTTTGCCATCCTGGCGTGGCAGGTGGGGATCGAACCGGGCGCCTTCGGTTGGCAGGGCAGGGTCTACTACGCGCTCACGATGGTCGAGTCGCTCGGTGAACTCGCATCCCAGTCCGCCATCCTCCTCATCGCCATCTATCTGGTCCTCCAACTCGCAAGGAAGAACAGAGAGGCTGAATCGGAGGAGTAAGTCGCAAGTCGGGTCACGAACGGCGAAGTCGCTAACCACCGACCGAGAGGGGATGGCGGTTCCAGTGCCGCCTTTTCGTCACAACGGAAAATGCTTGCCTCAGCTACTGGCGACCACCGGAGAGGTTGGGCGATGCGAGCTCTGATTGTGAAAGAGTTTCGGGAGCTGGCACGTGATCACCGAACGTTGGCAATGCTGGTGGTCCTGCCGGTCCTGCTCCTCGTGATCTTCGGATATGCAACCAACTTCTCCGTCGATCGAGTGTCCGTCATTGTGGTGGGCGCCAATGCCGAGGAATTCGTAGACGACCTTGATTCCTACGTTGTGGCGAACGAGAGCCTTGAGATCGTCCGCGTTGATCCCTCGCTCGCACAAGGCGATGCTGAGAATCTCCTGCGGGATCGGGAAGCCGATGCGGTCATAGTCGCCGACGAACGTGGTGGCACGAACAGTTTGCTCTCGGATCGGATGTCGATCTATGTCGACGGCAGTGGACTCTTCGCAGCTCAGGCGGCACAGGGCGTTTTTGTGCAGTTGGCGGCAGAGGACGCTCAGGACCGTGTTGTGTCCGCGAAGGAATTGATCGATCGGGCGCTGGCAGAGGCAGAGCAGGCACAAGCCGACCTCACAACATTTTCTGACGAGCTCGCTTCATTCCAGGTTGAGATGAAGCAAGCAACCGCATCGGGTGGGGACATGCCGAAGCTCCCGACCCCACCCGTGGGACTCAGCGTGCCGGACCTGCCTGAGATCACCGCACCTTCCCTGAACCCAGATGAGCTGGTGACGGTGCTCTTCAACCCGGACCTGAAGACCTCGTGGGTGATCGTGCCGGGACTCATCGGACTCATCCTGCTGTTCATTGGCGCGCTCATCAGCTCCATTGGCCTCGTGCGTGAGCGCGAAGCGGGAACTCTCGAACAACTCGCGGTCATGCCACTGCGCCCCTCCGTGATCATCCTGGGCAAGATCATCCCATACTTCCTGCTTGCGTTGGTTGACATGGCGGTGGTGACGATACTTGCCGTGTGGCTCTTTGGGGTGCCGTTCGCCGGTAGCCTGTGGCTGTTCAGCCTCGCAGCGGTCGTGTTCCTCTTCGTTGTGCTGGGGATCGGTGTCCTCATCTCAACCGTTTCGCAGAACACGGGGCAGGCAATCCAGATGGCGATCCTGTTCGTCGTTCCCCAGGTGCTTCTGTCTGGGCTCATCTTCCCCCTGGACTCGATGCAGCCCGGGGTCCGCTGGATCGGCTACATCCTGCCGCTCACCTGGTTCCGTGAACTCTCGCAAGGGGTCATGCTCCGGGGAGCGGGCATCGACAGTTTCTGGCTACCGCTTGTGATCTTGGGCGGGATGGCAGTGTTCGCGTTCGGTGCGGCAACCGCCCGCATGCGTTTCTCTCCCACACACGGTGGGGCGCGCTGATGGAGGGGGTGGCGCTTCGCCTTAATCAAGCATCAGTCAGGTTCGGTGACAAGATTGCGCTCGAGGGGGTGACGGGCGAGTTCACCCCCGGCACCATCACCGCACTCATCGGGGGTGACGGTGCCGGCAAATCAACCCTCCTCAAGGTCCTTGCCGTTCGACTTCCACTGAGTGGCGGCAGCGCCGAGGGACTACCGGTGAAAAGATCGAACCTTGGCTACCAGTCCGCAGAATCCGGGGTGTGGCGGAACCTTTCGGTTGCCGAGAGCATCGAATTTGTTGCCCGCACCTTCGAGCTCGATTCGGCCCTCAAGAAAAAGCGCTCGGACGAGCTATTGAAGCGAGCGGGACTCGACCAGGTCACCGGCAGGCTTGTTGGTGACCTCTCCGGCGGCATGAGGCAGAAGTTGGGCGTTTTGTCCTCCCAACCCTTCACGCAACGGGACTTGTGCTCCTCGACGAACCCACCACGGGCGTGGATGCGATCAGTCGAGTGGAACTCTGGAGCCTCATTGCCTCAATCGCGGCCGATGGGGCGACGGTCGTTTTCTCAACCACCTATCTTGACGAAGCCGAACGAGCGACCCGCCTCTACCTGCTTGGGGATGGGCAGTTGCTTGGGTCGGGGACACCCGATGACGTTATCTCCCAAACCCCAGGAACGATCTGGCAGGCACCATTCACGAGCGAACGTGCCCAGCAAGTCCTTGGCGTGGGTGGGGCATGGCGGAGGGGAGAGACAATCTATCTCTGGGAGCCAGAAGGTAACTCCCAAACGCCCGTTGGCTTCGAGGTTGCCGGTGCCGACCTTGAAAACACGAGCATCGCGCTCTTGCTGGAACGAACGAGAGATCCAAGGGACGCCGATCAGCAGGTTGCTATCCCCCTGCGCGAATCGAAGCGGCGACCAGAGAACATAAGCTCAAGCTCGCTCGTAGAGGCACGAGACGTTACTCGGAGATACGGTACCTTCTCGGCACTTGACGATGTGTCGCTTGACGTTCGGCCGGGTGAGATCGTGGGCCTCCTCGGCGGTAACGGTGCGGGCAAGACAACACTCCTGAGGATCCTTCTCGGGCTGGAGAATCCAAGCTCTGGACGTGCCACGCTCTTTGGGCAGGCACCATCGCTCGAGAGCCGTCGGCGCATCGGTTACGTCGCTCAAGGGCTTGGACTGTATCCGGCGCTATCCGCGATCGAGAATCTCGAGTTCGCGGCCTCGGTCCAGAACGTATTGGTGGGGGAGCAGGTACGCGACTTCGCACTGAGGTACGGCAGCTCGCCGATCGCCTCACTGCCACTTGGAACCAAGCGCATTCTGGCCTACCTCGCAGCGTCGCTACACGATCCGGAACTCCTTGTTCTGGACGAACCCACATCGGGGATGGACGGTCTGACAAGAGCGAGGCTCTGGCGTGACCTCAGGACATCTGCCGACCGTGGGACTGGGATCCTTGTGACGACTCACTACATGCAGGAGGTAGCGCAATGCGACCGGCTTGTTGTGCTGACTGCCGGGCACGTCACAGCATCCGGTACCTTGTCAGAGATCACCGGAACTCGCACTTCTCTCACGATCACGACCGACCACTGGGAGGATGCTTTCAAGCTCCTGCGTGAGGCAGGCATTCCAACACTCCTGGATGGCAGGACCCTACGTGTGCCGGGAGTAAGTTGCGACCAGGCAGCTGAGATCCTTGCACCAATTACTCGTAAGATAACCACCAGCGAGAGTGGAGCGACCCTAGAAGAGACGATGATGTTGGACGCCAAGGCGCAGCTTGAGGGGTCGAAACTGCCCAGTGCCAAAGAATGAGGTGGTCACCTTGGCTGATGCACGTCATAGTGTGCCTAATCAACTGTCCGTCCGGACTCTTCCTGGTGCCCCCAACAGGACTCGAACCTGTGACCCATGGATTATGAGTACATGGGAAACGTAAACTGGGAGTAGCGAAAACCGCGAAATATCAACGTTTCTGGTAGCCTGAGATGGAGCAGGATGGAGTGCCGTTGGCTCTCTGAATGGCTCACCAGAAGGGGGACTCAATGGCAGGCATGAAAGGCGACGGATCGATCTACCGCCGCGCGGACGGCAAATGGGTCGCTCAGCTCGAACTCCCCAACGACCCGATCACCGGTAAGCGACGCCGCAAGCGCAGGCTCGCCGAGACCAAGACAGGCGCCCAGCGTAAACTCGGCCAACTCCGCCGCGAGAAAGACGTGACCGGCGACCTCCCCACCGGGGCCATCACAGTCGAGAAGTACCTAAAGACATGGCTGGAGAGAAAGCGCTTGAGAGTCAAGCCGTCGACATGGAACGGCTACCGATCCAAGATCGAGCAGCACGTCATCCCCGTCATCGGGAAGCGCCGCCTGGACAAACTCACCGTGAGCGATGTCGAACTTATCGAGGACCGCTTCGTGTCGCGGGGCCTGGCGATGAGCTCAGCGAAACAGACACTCATCATCCTCAACGGAGCATTCGCAGACGCCGAACGTAAGGGCCTGCTCAACCGGAACCCGGCGGCGATCGCGGAGCGCCCCGTCGCCGTGAAAGGCCGGCGAAAGGCAATCCCGGTCGAACACCTCACCCAGTTCCTCGAAGCCAACCAGGACGACCTCTACCTGGCCCGCTTCATCCTCGCCCTCGCCACGTCCGCGCGGCAAGGCGAAGTGCTGGGACTCGAGCTCGACCGACTTCACCTGGACCAGCAGTGGGCGTCGTTCACGCGGAGCCTGCAGCGCGTCACCTACGTGCATGGATGTGGGGGAGTGTGCGGCAGGAAGAAGGCCGGCTGGTGCCCACACCGCAAGCACGTCGTACCCGCCCAGTATGACGGGGAGCAGGTCTACGGAGGGCTGTGGCTTCTCACCCCGAAGAGCGAGACGTCGAAGCGGCCCCTGCCGCTGGGTGACTTCGCGACGGCGGTCATGCGCCGCTACCTCGAGGAAGCGGCCCCGCGGCGATTCGTGTTCGAGGTCGGCGGGAACCCGATCGACTTCACCGATGACGGTGACCGTTGGAAGGCCATGCTGAAACGCGCCGAATTGCCCGACTACGAGATGTACCGGCTTCGGCACTCCACGGCGACGCTGCTCAAGAGCGAGAACGTTTCCGACTCCGATCGGCAGCTCATGATGGGACATTCCTCGATCGATATGACCGAGCACTACACACACGACGACGCGGCACGACTCTCAGGCGCCGCCAACGCGATGGACATCGCATTCAAGAAACTACTCAGCGCTTGATACGACCAGTGGTGTGGTCATGAACTGGGAACCCGAAAGGGTATCGAACTGCGGAGCCCCTCCTAGAAGAGAGGGTCCGGGCTCGAGGTCGCCTCGATGAAGGACGCCTCATAAAGCCAGACAAGATTGCCCTCTTTAGATGGTATTCCCTCCACCTTGACATAATCTTCAACCTCATGGGCGCGCAAAGCGAGAGCATAATCGTCTGGCGAGAGCCGGACACGATACTTGCCTGCGCCCGTATCTATTCCAACGACTCCTGGGCCTTCGGCTTCAGCCTTGCTGAGTAGGTGCACCCTACCAAGGACCCACTGTCTAAGCGCCTCAGCCTGAGGCTGAGCAAGGGTTGTGGCAGCCGTTTCGAGTGCCGGTACGTCAGCCCCGTCGAATTCGAACAGAATGGGCATATTATCGCCAAGTAAGGGCCGGGAATCCGCGTTGAACTCGACGTGGATGGAGGCTTCGTCCGCACGTTTGGCAAGGTCAATGAGGCCTCTCGCAAGCTCGACAGAGAAGCCCCGGCGCACGGCTGCCCGGAAGCCCTCAACAGATTTCGTGGCCCGATAGTGTTCTACGGATTCGACGGCGGCCTCGAGCGCCGCGGTTAGCGCTTGGGTTATCGCTCGTCCTTGAATATCGACGTAAGGCGATTTCGCATCTAAATCAACATCCAGCTGAGTAACTGGCGCAAGCGCCGTCACCACATAGCTGCCGATCCCGGTTTGGCCCATATAGCAGGAAGACAGGTAGCGCTGCGCGAAACCGCTGTGGGAATTACCGAAGTACGCCTTCTTTCCGGCGTAAGCCTTAGCGCCCGCAGACATCATCTCACGCGCTGCCTTGACTAGATCCTCACCTTCGCTCCAGGCGATTAAGCCTCGCGGCGCTGAGGTCTCCTTTCGAAATCGCAACGAATCTCGAAGCCCCGGCGCCTGTCTGAGGCTAAGGCTTGTCTCCAATCGCTGACGTGTCTCTGGTGAGAGAGACTCGAGTTGTCGCCAAGCTGCGTCGAGCAAATCTTGCGCGCCCTCAACAGCTTGAGATTCTGGCAGTAATAGCCAGTGACGTTGCCCTAGGTACAAGTCTTCGAATCGTACGACGCCGCGACTTCTTCCCATACGCCGCCAGCCGGAATCCACCAGTGCCTCGGAGAGGACGGCGAAGTTGATGTTCTCGATGTTGGGTGAAGTCGTCACAATTCCTCACCTCCCTCGATCCGATCCATGAGCCTGATGAGACTAGGTGCGTCAAACACATGCTCGCGATTAACTCTTGTGATGTCTCAAGACATAGGTGACGTTTCTGTATCAGGACATAGGTGACAGTT
>NZ_JASDVN010000033.1:0-9298 GCF_041440645.1 Flaviflexus sp.
GTTTCATGCCACGACGCGCAAAACGCCCGCTACACACTCAATTATGAAGAGCCCTCAAAAGTTAGAAACACGAGGCAGCGAAGGAGTCACGGTTAGTGAGGGGTGACGCTTCGTAGCGCCGGAGAGTGTCACTCCTGGTGCTGTAGTTCTTGCCTTGATGAGATCCTGACTGGCTTGCCATCCACCGGATCGATGAACTCGAGAGTGCGGGCCAAGAGTTCGATGCGATCGGGGAAACCGTCGCCGGGGCCGTAAAGAGTGTCGCCGATGATCGGGATCGAGCAGGCTACGGCGTGTACGCGGATCTGGTGGGTCTTGCCGGTGCGGGGAAGCGCGCGATACCGTCCGAAACCTCCGCAGTCCTCCAGCAACGTCAGCTCCGTGACCGCATTCGGTTCGCCATCCACCTGGGCGGTCCTCTGGCCGACGGATTCGAGGCGCGACCGATAGACAGCAGGTGGAGCCGTGACGTTCTCAGAAAAGAACTCGTACGTCTTGGTGGCCAGGCCATTCTCAAACAGGGATTGGTACGTGCCACGGAATTCGGCATCTTTGACGAGGAGCATGACACCGGACGTGGCGCGGTCGAGGCGATGTGCGCAGGAGACGTCACCAAACCGGCGGCGCGCCTGAACCAGGACGGAACGAGCAACAAACGAACCCTGCGGAGTAGTAGAGATCCCGGAGGGCTTGTCCACCGCAATGAGCCTTTCCGTTTCGAGCAGGACCGGGAGCTCGATGTCGACCTCGTCGGGAACGGGCCTGTGAACGAAGGCGGTGGAGCTATCGACAAGACCAACATCGCCGGCATCGATCGCTTCCGCGATCTCGTCAAAGGTCACCCGGGCGTTCTTGGCCGAGAGAGTCGAATGCACCCGCTCTGCGAGAGTTCCACCATCCGGCAAAAGGACGAGGACCGGATCGATGCCGTTTCGCCTACGAGAGCTTGATACGTCGGGCATCCGAGATCCCAGCAAACCGATCATCGTTCGCGGTGAAGATGATGACCTGACCTGAGGTATCCGTGTCCCCGATCAGATCAACAACCCTGTGCAGCATGCGTTGATCCGAGTAGCCCAGGGTGTCGTCGAACATGACGGGAACGGCATCCTCAGACGAAACAAGAGAGGCCACCGCGAGCCGTACGAGGATTGCCAGCTGCTCCTTCGCGCCGGTGGACAGGCTCTCGAACTGGACGGTCTTGCCGTTCTTTCTGCGGTGCGTGATCGCAAGATTGTTGTCGACGGTGACTTCAAAAGTGTTGTCCTGATAGGCAGAGCGTCCCAGCCGTTCCAGTGAATCCTTAAACGGCGCCACGTACTTGCGGCGTGCTTCGGTCTGGTGCTTGATGAGAACATCCTCAAGGCGCTTGGTTGCGTGGGCGCGAGCCAGGAGTGAACGATACTCCCGTTCGGCACGATCCAGTTCCTTCTCGGCATCGTCGAGTTCGTCCTGCATGGCGACCCGCTGCTTGGAATCGAGAACGGCGGTCTTGACCGTGACCTCTCCGCGACGTTCCGCCAGCCTTTCTGCCAGCCCCGCAACGTGCTTCGACAAGTTCTCGTAGTCGGCCAGGATCTCGGGACCACCGGATTCTTCGAGCTTCGTCTCGGCCGCGACGACATCCCGCTCAGCATTCTCAAGAACCTTTTCCGACTCTTCGAGAGCTGTTTCGACCTCGCCATCGGTCGCCTGCTCGCGAGCGGTGGTCAGGTTCTGCTCGGCCCTTTGCTGGGAGCTCTGTTGATTCTCCAGCTGTCCCGCCAGTTTCGATAGCTCGCTCCTGAGCTTGGCGGAGTCCTCCTCCTTGCTTCGGAGCACTGCCTCCGCTGAGTCGACGGCAGTGGAGGCCGTTCGTTCGTCTTCCGTCAGTTTGTCGATGTCGCCCTCGACGGCCTCGCCCTGCGCCTCAATCCAGGAGCGCTTCTCTGAGAGCTCGTCCCTCAGCTCGTCGGCGGAGCGCCCATCCAACCGATCGGACCGTCGCTCCTTTAGCCGTTCGATCGACGTCAGGTCACTGACGTAAGAAGTGCGCGCAGTCCTGAGCTCGGCAGACGTCTTGACACCGGCTGACGCCAATGCTTCGGCAAGGTCCTCGCGCAGGGCCTCGAGACCTTCGACATCCTCCGCGGTCGATGAATGGGGCGTGACGGTGACGCGGAGGTGGCCGGGTAGTTCAACGGAGTAGGTGGAGAGGATGGGGGAGTCGAGTGGCTCCGACCCCAGTTCCTGTTCCTCCCCATTGATGAGGACAGTGGTGGCGTCTTGAAGGCTCTCGACGCTGACGTGCGCGGCACCCGCCCTTGCAGTGGATTCCGCGATCTCAATCCTGCGTTCGAGATCCGTGACGCCATCGACGAGGTCCTGTTCGACCGGTTGCAGTCGAGCCGTGACAGTGGAGATTTCCTCGGTCAGTTCGTCGTAGGAGGTGAGAACGGCAGAGAGCCGTTCAATTTCTTCGCGGGTGTTGGCTTGTCGGACGAAGAGGTTCGCGCTGGCTAGTGCTTCAGTTGCCAGCTTCTTCTGCTTCTTCGCCTCCTCGACCGTGGCCTTGGCTTCCTCGATTTCCTTGTTCTTCGGCTCGAGAGCCCACTGTTTCTCGTCGCGTGCCCGAGTAAGTGCGGCAAGCTCTTCGTTCGCCTCGGTCAGGGCAGTAACGAGGCCCTGACGAGTAGTGAGAGCCGCCTGCTTGGCGTCGCGGTCCTTGGTAAGGGAATCGACCGCGCGCTGCGAGATCTCGAGAAGCGCCTGGGCGTCCTTGGCGGACTGAGCGCCGACCTCCAATTCCGAAAGCCGTGCAGACTCGCGACTCAAGTTCTCGGACCCGCGTTCAACTTCCTCGGTCAGGTCCTGTAGCTCACGAACGTCGCTTTCCAGCTTGTCCAGCTCTGTTGTTGCGTGGGCGACGCGATCTTTCGCGACGGTGAACCGTTCCTCAGCATTCGTGACGTTCTTGCTGTAGGACTTGCGGGTGTTGGTGTAGTACTTGTCGACTTCCCTCGAGACCTTCTCGAGCAGGGGAGCGGACGAGGGGTCATCAATGGCGGAACCGGATTCCTGGCCGAGGGCTCTCTGAAGGGAGGTCGATGCGCCGAGGGCCTCCTGCTTTGGGGCGCTTGCCTGCATGAGACGCAGTGCTTTCCAGAGCACCCCGTCGAGGTCCTCCCACAGTGCCGTAGCCGTGTTGTGTGCGCTGTCTCCGGTCTCGGACTGCCCGGATCGAGGGCCGCTGAGGAACGTCAGTTCCGTCGCGGGCTTTTTGATCCACCTCTTGAAGTACTTGAGCTTGTGGGGACCGACCGTGAAGATGGCCTCGACCTCGGGCCCAACGTCTTGGCTTACGGGTTGCGCGAGCTTGATATCGACCTTTTGCGAACCGGCCTTCGCATCGAGGAGGAAGTCGAAGGCGTCAATGAGAGAGGACTTGCCGGACTCGTTCCGTCCCGAGACGATCGTGATTCCGTCACCAAACTCCACGGTTTGGTGGGAGATGCCGCGGAAGTTGGTGACTTCGAGGGAGTGTAGTTTCACTGCTCGGCCCCAATTCGGTAGAGAAGCTTCAGGGCATCTGCTGCAGTTGGATCCCCGGCCTGCGCCTCGGCAGAAAGCTCAGCGAACGCATCGGCAGCGAATCCCGATAGGCCAAGTGAATAAGCATCGGCTTCGTCTGGTACAACGGTCAGGTCCGTCTTGCTCTTGGACGCGTACAGGGCCGCGAACAGGTCCCTGTTGCTGTCGAGTACGCCATCAAGCTGCGCTGCGGCAGAGATGGAGAGTCCACCCGTGAACGCGGTCTTGATGATCGTGCGGTCCTTGGAGCGGATCTCGGCCAGATCCTCCGCGAGCAACTGAACATCCTCGGCGGAATCGATTGACCGTGTCACGAGCTGGTGCAGCCACTGACCGACCTCGTGGAGCTCGGTTGTCACCTTCCCGTCGATCGTCACGACGAGCGCGGTACCTCGGGTCTTCTCGTTCTCGCTGGTCGTTTCGTGGGTGCCCGAGTAGTTGATTGCTCCCGTCTCGGGGTCGGTCCACGCAATGTGGCGATCTCCCAGGGCGACGTAGTCGACGAGTCCGGACTTGATCGCCATGCGAAGCGCGGCGCTGTCGACAAAGTCCGTCGAGTCCCGGTTGGGATCGAGTTCTCGGAGCATGCCGTGCCCAACAAGGATGCGAACGTTCTCGGTGGGATCTAGAGAGCTCAGGACGGGAGTGATGGGGTCCTTGCCCGGGTTCTTCGAGTGCCAGGGAATGCCAATAATCTCGACACCCGGTGCAGCAACGACCGGATCGGTGGTGTCCAGGAGCGTGACATTCTTTGGCATTGCCTGCGTGACCGCGGTGGAGTGCCAGATGGAGCCGGGGCCAAGTGGGTCGTGGTTGCCTGGAAGCAAATAGATGGGAAGTTCAACCTCGGCCATGGCTTCAAAGGAGCGGCCGATGTCCCGCGGGCTCAAGTTGGCGTGCTCAAACACGTCTCCCGCGACTACGATGAAGGTGGCGCCCTCCTTCTTGGCCAACTCGCCAATGGTCTCGATGGTGTGCATGCGGTCGCCCGTGAACCTGGCCTGGGCCTCAACGCCCAAGTAGCGGCGGGTCCTTCCGAGCTGCCAATCGGAGCTGTGGACAAAAGTCACGGATGGCTTCTTCATGGACCCAGCTTACGAAACAGTGCCGACATAATCCGCAACGTCTTATTCTGCTGGGTGAAAAGTCTTGCTTGTCCAACAGTGACCTCGTAACAATGGTGTTATGGATATTACATACCGTGGTGCACCCGTGACGACCGTTGGCCAGCTTCCCGAGGTTGGGGCTAAGATTCCCGACTTCACCCTGGTCGGATCTGATCTTGAAGACATCCACCTCAGTGACTTTGAGGGACGCCGAGTCGTTCTCAATATCTTTCCCTCGATCGACACTGGAGTGTGCGCAAAGGCCGCCCGCGAGTTCAACAAGATTGCTGAAGAGCTCCCGAACACGACTGTTCTCTGCGTGTCCCGCGACCTTCCCTTCGCGCTCAACCGATTCTGCGCGGCAGAAGGCATCGATAATGTCGTGACCGCTTCCGCCTTCCGTTCCTCCTTCGGTGAGGACTACGGCGTGACCATGGAGAACGGCCCCATTGCCTCGCTTCTGTCTCGTTCCGTTGTCGTTGTCGACACTGATGGCACCGTGCTCTACACCGAACAGGTTCCTGAGATTGGTCAGGAACCTGACTACGACGGCGCCCGCAACGCCATCGCGAATGCCTAGTTTTCGCAACTGACGGCGTCCCTTCAGAACAACTGATGTTGCTCCTTATATTAAGGAAGCGAGAGGTGGCTGGCCAGAGATTAACTCCCTGGCCGGCCATCCTTGTATCCAAGCGGTCTCTGTGCTTTGCCCACCTCAATGCCACGGCCATCTCGAGCTTCGAGACTCTTCTTCCGCGCGCATGACAACGCCGCAGAACGGCTTGTGTCATGACCGCGAGTGGTCGTGTCGTGACCGCGGAAGGATGGCAGTCAGTGAAGCGGAGGCGGCAACGAGTAAATGAAAGAGTCTCGTCGATGCTGAATTGTCTTGCGGAAGATTCCAGTCAGAATCTGTATCGTGGCAGAGAGAAGCTGGTAGGAGAAATGAAATGAAGATTGCTCTGGTCTTGGGATCGGGTGGAGCCCGCGGATACGCTCACATTGGTGTGATCGAGGAGATTAAGAGGCGGGGTCACGAAATCGTCGTCATCTCCGGTACCTCGATGGGATCGATTATCGGTGGCCTCGAGGCGGCTGGGAAGCTCGATGACTTTGCGGACTGGGCCTCAGGGCTTACGCACCTCGATGTCCTCCGCATGTATGACCCGGCCTTCAACCAGCCCGGAATCATCAAGGCGCAAAAAATCTTCTCCACGATTGACTCCATCACCGGGGGAGCGCGAATTGAGGATCTATCGATTCCGTTCACCGCCGTCGCAACCGACATTGTCAATCACCGTGAGGTCTGGTTCCAGCGCGGCCACCTCACCACCGCCATGAGGGCCTCCTGCGCAATCCCGACCTTTATTTCACCCGTCATGGTGAACGGCAAGATCCTTGCCGACGGTGGGCTCATGAACCCGGTTCCGATCGAACCCACCTCCGCCATTCCTTCCGACCTCACGATCTCGGTGTCCCTGAGCGGCCGCCCCAACTCCAACTACTCTGCCTCGGCCTTCATGGATGAAGTGGAAGGGGAAGAGGGACAAACCCACGAAAGCAGGGAATTTAAGCTTTCCGAACGCCTCCGCAGCGGCGTGGCTGGACTCATGGACGTTGGTGTCTTCAAGCGCGGCAACAAGGACAACGCCGGTTTCCTCAGCGATGAGCTGTTCAACGACAGTGAGAAGACGAATCCCAAGACCCAGGAAGGACCACCCCAGAAACTTGAGGACTGGACTCAGGTCGGTAAGCTACCCGCGGACCTGAATACAATGAGCGTGGTGAACATGGCTTTGGAGACCATGCAGGACATGATTGAGCGTTATCGAGCAGCTGCGAACCCGGTCAACGTCAAGATCGAAGTTCCCGCCGCGATCTGCGGAACCCTTGACTTCCACAAGGCGCCCGAGGTCATTGAGGCCGGCAGACAGCTTGCCATCGACGCCTTTGACAAGGTTGGTCTCTAGCTAAACCGCGAGTAGGTGACTGCGAGTCAGCTACTGCGAGTCAGCTCTCGCTTTCACAACTGCTTGATATTGCCGCATCGCGTCCAATTGGGATGAGTATCTGCACTGCTCTTAGCTGAGCAGGAGGAGTGATAGGGCCATGACCGCCATGCCCGCCACAAGCGAGTAGATCGCGATGTGGTGCTTGCCGAACTCCTCGGCCGAGGGGAGGAGCTCGTCAAGCGAAATGAAGATCATGATGCCGGCAACGGCCGCGAACGACATTCCCATGAGGGTGTCGGACACGAAGGCTGACAGCACAAAGAATCCAACGAGAGCACCGAGAGGCTCAGCGAGGCCCGAGGCGGCCGATAGCCAGAACGCCTTCTTCCTGCTGCCCGTGGCGTAGTAGATCGGGGCGGAGACTGCGATGCCCTCGGGAATGTTGTGAATGGCGATGGCCACCGCGATGGGAATGGCGACTTCGCGATCATTGAGGGCGGAGAGGAAGGTAGCGAAGCCTTCGGGGAAGTTGTGAACCGCAATCGCGATGGCTGTGAGCACGCCCATGCGCATGAGCCTGCGGCGCTGCTCAGTATCAAGTCCGGACGTCACTGTCGACAGCTCGTGGGGCTTGGCTTCTGTTGGAACCACGAGGTCGATGAAGGCAATGAGGCCCATGCCGCCAAAGAAGCCCAGAACGGTGACCCATGGTCCCCATTGCTCTCCCAAGTCCGCTGTCAGTGCCTGCTGTGCCTTAGGGAAGATCTCGATCATCGACACGTAGATCATGACGCCAGCAGAGAACCCGAGCATGGCTGAGAGGAAAGCGGGGGATTGGGTCTTGCGAAGGAACGCGATGAGTGAACCAATGGCGGTGGCTAGACCCGCCGCGAGCGTGATCCCAAAGGCAAACAGAACGTCACCCGTTTCCACAGCTACCTCCCTTGCGTGACAACCGGCTGAATAAGATTACCAAACCTCGACTCTAAAGTTTCGGATATGCGAAATTCTAGGACTTTAGTGTTGTATTCTGGGGAATTGTTGAACAAGATTATTCCTCTGAGGTCCTCTCGAGTGGTGGCGCTGTAGGCTGGATCCTGTGCTAAGTATTGTTGGTCCAGGTGGAATTGGTGGAGTGCTTGCCGGCGTAGTCGGTCAGGCAGGATTCGACGTTGAGGTGGTTGCACGGCCAAGCACCGCATCCGTCATCAACGAGCGAGGAATCAGCCTCCGCTCGAAGCAGTACGGCGACATCGATGTCAAGGTTCCTGCGCGGACCGAGCCGACTCCCGGTTCTCTCGTCGTCATTGCGGCCAAGAGCTACACGATTCCCGAGATCAGTGACAGCATTGCGGCCTCAAAGCCGCAGGAGATCGTCGCGCTGTGCAACGGGATTACGCATCGGGATGTCGTGCACGAGATCCCAAGCCCGCGAACAACTTGTGGCTCCATCAGGATCATTTCCGAACGCGTAGCCCCGGGGCAGTATCTGCACCACTCGGCGGGTTCCATCATCACGCTCGAGGATGCCGCGAAGGACTGGGATATCCCTCGAATCCTCACGAAAGCTGGGATGGACGTGAGGTTTGGTGGAAGTGAGAAGAGGGTGCTGTGGGACAAGCTCAGGTTCCTCGCACCCATGGCGCTCCTGACCGCGTCTACAGGAGCGACGATTGGCCCCGCCCGGGAGGGTTCCGAACCGCTCCTGGAAGAGATTGCTGCCATCACGAGCGCTGAGGGCGTTCCCACCACGGCATCCGAGCTCATGGACAATCTCGCGAGCATCGATGATGACGCGGATAGTTCGCTTGGCCGAGACGTCAATGCAGGCAATAGAACAGAACTCGATGCCCTCGGGCACGACCTCGTCCGCATTGCAGCCACGCACAGCATCCCCACCCCGGTTCTCGAGCAGACCATTGCCAGCATTGAGCGGAGAAGTTATGAATATTCGATCAGCTAATCGTGGTGATCTCGGTGTCATCATCCCGGCCCTCGGCAAGACCTTCGCCGAGGATCCCTCCCTGGGGTGGATCCTTCGCAAGTCGGACGATGCCGAAGGGATCTTGACCGACTTCTACGGAATTGTGGCTGAGCACGTGCTGGAGCACGGATACATCGACGTCATCGAGGACGAAGGCGAGTTCCTTGGGGCAGCGGTGTGGACGCAACCCGGTGGGGAAGTGCCTCTGCGAGCCCTCCGGAAGGCGGCACCGATCGTCAGTAAGCTTGGTAAGTCGGCTCCGACTCTTTTCAAGTACCTGCGTGCCTCGTCCAAGGTGCACCTGCCGTTCCCCTCCTGGCACCTTGAGGTCATCATCGTGAACGCCAATGCTCGCGGCCGGGGCATTGGCTCTAAGCTCCTGGACTACGGAATCCACCGCGTGGGAGCGGATGCTGCGAGGCTCGAGGCAACAAGCCAGCGATCAGCCAAGCTCTACGCCTCCCGTGGGTTCGTTGTGCTGGGGGAGATCCAGACTCCCGCGCCCACACCCGAGATCATCATGTGGCGCCCAGCCGCCAGCCCCTACATCCCCGCGAAGGATCGCACGACGGGGGAACCTCGCGAATAGGAGCTGGTTCTGTCGCGGCAGGCAAAGCATAGGCCGGCCAATATAGAAGTGAACTGCATCCGGGTGAACAACGTCAAGAAGTGGCCCAAGGGTGTTG
>NZ_JASDVN010000033.1:9308-10230 GCF_041440645.1 Flaviflexus sp.
GGCCGGCACGCAATGCGTGCCGGCCACTTCGATGACTGCATTAGTTCACAGGGAGAACTTAGGCCTGCTTGATAGCGGAGATCTCGAACTCGAGGGTGATCTTCTCGGAGACGAGGAGGCCACCGGTAGCTAGCGGGACGTCGAAGTCGATGTTCCAGTCCTTGCGGTTGACAGCAACCTTGCCCTCGAGGCCAACGCGCTCGTTGCCGAAGGGATCCTGAGCGGAGCCTGCGTACTCGAAGGGGATGGTCACGGGGTGGGAAACATCCTTGATGGTGAGGTCGCCGGTAACAATGAGGTCGTCGCCGTCAGCTTCGATGTTGGTGGACTCGAAGGTGATGGTCTTGTGGTTCTCGGTGTCGAAGAAGTCGGGGGTCTGGAGGTGACCGTCGCGATCGGCGTTGCCGGTCGAAGCGGAAGCAGCCTGGATGGTCACAGAGATCTTGGCATCCTGGAGGTTCTCGCCGGTGGTGGCGGTGCCCTCGAACTCGCTGAAGCGGCCGCGGACCTTGGTCACCATTGCGTGGCGGGCGACGAAGCCGATCTGGGTGTGGGTGGTGTCCAGAACGTAGGTGCCGTTGAGTTCGTTGAGGTTAGCCATGGAGTCTTCCTTAGGTTTAGATTTCTAGGTTTTTAAGCGGTTGGGGTTCCGCTCCGTAAACGAGTATGACACAAGATGATTGATGCTTCAACTATTCAAAGTTGAATCATCCAGTGACGCTCAACACGCAATAACGAGAGAATCTGAAAGTCGCCAGGGTGGGGGGGTGATATGAGGGTTGATTCTGCATGAAATCTTGATGACATCCGTAGTAAAGCCGGAGCTCACGTGGGTCATGAACCAACTTTCGGGGCGGGAGGGAGTGGCGGAATTCCAAGGAATAAGGGCAGTGTCTCGTACTGAGTGTTTCCTCGTCGGGGT
>NZ_JASDVN010000033.1:10240-23526 GCF_041440645.1 Flaviflexus sp.
CTGCGGATCCTCCAAGAATGTGGAGTTTCGCGGTTGGTGAAGCGGGCTCCCACTCTTCTAATCGAGTGGTCGGGATGACTCGGGGTACCGTTGTTGGTATGAACGCGAAGAACCACAGTGCAGATCTGGCTCGTTTCATTTCGGCGAGCCCCTCCTCTTTCCATGCGGCCTACGAGGTTGCTGAACGACTGGAGAAAAGTGGTTATGTTCGTCAGGTAGAAGAAGAGGCCTGGGATGCGAGCCCGGGCGGGCACGTCGTGGTTCGTGGCGGGGCTGTCATTGCGTGGTGGGTTCCGGAGAACGTGGACCAGCTCAGCTTCTCCATCGTCGGTGCGCACACCGACTCTCCTTCTTTTAAGGTCAAGCCGAACCCGCAGTCGACGACCGAGGGGTACGAGCAGGTCAACGTCGAGGCCTACGGCGGGCTCCTCGCAAACTCCTGGCTCAACCGCGACCTTGAGGTCGCCGGCAAGCTTTACACGAAAACCGGTGAGCACCTGGTGCGCACCGGTCCGATCATGGCGATTCCGCAACTCGCCATTCATCTCGACCGTTCTGCGCGGGAAGGTGTTTCCCTCAATCAGCAGCAGCACCTGCACCCAATCTTCTCTGTCGACGGGGCAAGCCTGATGGAGTACCTCGCGCAGAAGGCTGGTGCTCAAGGCGAGGTGCTGGGCTATGACCTCGTCGCAGCGGATACTCAGGCGCCAACGAACGTTGGCCCGAACGGCGAGTTCTTCGCCGCGGGCAGGCAGGACAACCTCCTGTCGGTTCATGCTGGTCTCGTTGCGCTGGAACAGCATGGCGCGAGTTCTGGCTCCGTCGCAGTCTTCGCTGCGTTCGATCACGAGGAGATCGGATCGGGAACCCCAACCGGAGCCGCGGGACCCATCCTAGAGACGGTCCTGCGGCGAACCGCGGCTGCGCTTGGTGCCGAGTCGGAGGAAGACCTCCAACGCGCTTTTGCTCGTTCCTCCTGCCTCAGTGCGGACTGCGGTCATGCGGTGCACCCCAACTATCAGGAGAAGCACGATCCCGCACATCGTCCAATTCTCGGTGGCGGACCGTTGCTCAAGCACAACGCCAATCAGGCCTATATGACTGATGGCTGGGGGACTGCCCTGTGGCGCACGGTGTGCGAGGAGGTTGGAGTCCCGACCCAGGACTTCGTGTCACGTAACGACGTGCCGTGCGGATCCACCATCGGCCCGCTGACCGCTACTCGCCTCGGCATTCGCACGATCGACGTAGGTGCGCCGCTGCTCTCCATGCACTCGGTGCGAGAACTCAGTCATGTCGACGACGCCTACAGCCTCTCGAAGGCAATCGCCGCCTATTGGAACCACTCGTAAGGTGATTGTTCACCGGTGCGCCATGGAGTCTCCTCCGCGGGCGCACCGGTGAACGCCTATGTATAAACCCGTGTGACGACTTTGTTCACCTCGAGTTAACCGGCACGCACATCTGCATATAAGAGGGCGCGTTGAGATTCGGCTCTTCGGGGGTGTGTGTCATCGGGCCGTGCGGCACTTGCTGGGTCTGGCGCACTTTCCCGCCGACCTTTTCCGCCGAGGCCGCGCCGACAAGTGCCGCCTAGCTTCGCTTCTGGGGAAGACGACAAATCAGACAATTGGGCCGCAATCAGTGTTGCGAGTTTGGTGTTTGGGGTAACGCGAGAGGTGCTCGCGGTCGAAGGGCCCGGATTGGTCGAAATGCGAAGTTGTGTCACGGTCTGCGCGCAGTCTCATCACTGGTCAACGCCATTGATTTGCGCCTCTAATGGCGGTCGCAATGCGAGTTTTCGGCACCCTCAAATGTCTCGAATCGTGAAACAGTGTTTATTGTGAGGAAACATACTTTCTGGACAGTTTCACTTTTTTGCAAGCGAAACCAAATGTGATGATTGCGTGAGGATTTAAAGCAGGTTTTGGCGAAAATTCGCCATTTTCGCGCTCCAGCAATGTTGCTGGGTGTGACGCTTGGTGCGATCTGGTGAAGCAGTGGAGCAAATATAACAAACTGATAAATTATGCCCCCTAGTCGAGCAATGTGTTCGACACCGCTAAACGCCTATGTATACTACAGACACTTAACAAGATGTGGTGACTGCCTCATCTGCTAGGACAACTCAGTACTTTTGGAACCACCCGGAACCGGGGCACTGGGATGAATCACTTAATTCTGATCAAAGGTGACATTGTGAAGCGAAGAAGAACATACTCGCTTGTTGCTGCGTCAGCCGCTGTGGCTCTGGTGCTCAGCGCATGTACGACTGGTAGCGACGACGAAGAGACAACCGCTGGTGGCGACGAAACGTCGACCTCTGACGAAACCACCGATGGTGAAGGCGGCGAAGGTGGTACCCCGACGGGTACCGTTTCGTTCACCACCGGTGCGGACGAGTACGCGGGCTACAACAACCTGCTCTCCAGCACCTACTCGACCGGCAACTCTGTCGTTAACGACCGCATGTCGACCGGCTTCGGCTACTTCGATGCGGGCGGCGAATGGATCAACGGAACCGATCTCGGCTCCTACGAGATGATCTCGGAAGATCCGCTGACCGTCGAGTACACCATTAATGAGGAAGCTGTTTACCAGGGCGGCACCACCATTACGTGTGAGGACTACTACATGGACTGGGTCGCCCAGAACCCGCAGTGGATCCTTGACGCGAACGATGGCGCCCCGCTCTTCGACAACGTTTCCGCTTCCGACACCTACGCCATCCCCGTTGGTGCTGGCCCCGAGTGTGAAGCTGGCGATCGTTCCTTCGTTATTACCTACAGCGACCCGAACCCCGACTGGGAGCTCGTTGTTTCCGGCGCTCTGCCCTCCCACGTTATTGCTGCCAAGCTCGACATGAGCAAGGAAGAGCTCTTCCAGGCATTCAAGGACGAGGACTTCGAGGTTGCTCAGGCAGCTGCTGAAGAGTGGAACAACTGGTACTCCCCGAACCCGGGCGAACTTCCCCCGGCTGAGGAAACCCCGTCGTACGGCCCGTTCACCTACCTTGAGGGTGGCTGGCAGCCCGGCGAGTACATCACGCTCGTTCCGAACCCGGACTGGTGGGGCGAAGCCCCCGGCGTTGAAGAGCTCGTCTTCCGCTTCATTGCACCCGAGGGCCAGATGCAGGCACTCGACAACGAGGACGTCAACGTCATTGAGCCACAGGGTACTCAGGACGCACTCGACACCCTCGAGTCCATGAGCGGCATTGAGATCCTCACCGGCCCCACGATGATCTGGGAGCACGTTGACTACAACTGGGCAGAAGGCTCCGTCTTCTCCGACGCAAACGGTGGTTTCGAACTCCGTGAAGCATTCGCATACTGCGTGCCTCGCGAGGAAATCGTTGAGCGTCTCGTGAAGCCTCTCGATGAGGACACCGAGGTCCTGAACCTCCGCGAGTACTTCCCCTCTGACCCGAACTACGACACCGTTCTCGAAGCATCCTACGATGGCCGCTACGATTCGGTTGACATCGAACGCGCCAAGGAGCTCGTTGCCGAGTCCGGCGTCGAGAACCCGACCGTTCGCCTCGGTTACTCCGCACCGAACCAGCGTCGTGCTGACACCGTTGCTCTCATCCAGTCCTCCTGTGCAGAGGCCGGCATCACCGTTGAAGACATCGGCTCGTCCGACTTCTTCGCACCGGGTGGCGCCCTCGACACCGGTAACTACGATGCTGCTCTGTTCGCATGGTCCGGCTCCGGCCAGATCGTCTCCGGCGCAAACATCTACATGACCACCGGTCAGCAGAACTACCACGCATGGTCGGATGAGACCGTGGATGAGCAGTGGCGTCGCGTCCAGACCTCCCTCGATGAGGATGTCTGGCTCGAGGCTAAGGAAGAGATCGAAAAGGTTACCTGGGACGAACTCTTCAACCTGCCCCTCTACGTGCACCCCGGCATTGTGGCCCACACTGAGGGTCTGCAGAACGTGGAGCGCAACCTCACTAAGTCCGGCGTTGTTTGGAACGCTGAACAGTGGACCTGGTGAGGTTAGCTAACCCCACTGTTTCCCAGTAAAAGCCGCGTAGCGGCGGGAATGGTTTAAGTAACTTAGCCTTCCCGCCGCTACGCGGCTTTACATTGGACGTAGTACCCCGCTGACCAGGCCGAAAGTCACGGCCGGTCAAATTTCGCGATCAGCAAACCTGCTCGTAGAATGCCTACGTGTGCAACGAGGTGATCCCTCTCGCAGTACGGAGCCCGAGCGAGAAATGCTTGGCAATTGGCCTGGGGACGCACCTTCCAGAAAGAAGTACGAGACGTGTTCAAATTTATATTGAAAAGAATCGGCATCTCAGCCTTGATTCTTTTTCTCGCATCTGTGCTGGTCTACGCTCTGACAGTTAACTCAGGCGACCCGCTGGCAGACCTGCGAGAATCCAATGACTCCAACCGACAGAACCGCATGGATCAGCGTATTGCTCAGATGCGGCTCAACGACCCCTGGTATGTCCGCTACTGGGACTGGCTCAAGGGTATCCTCGGTTGTTTCCGCCTTCAGTGCGACTTTGGCCAGAACCGTTCCGGCCAGGACGTCAACCAGCTCCTCGGCAACGCGGCAGAGTCAACTCTTCGACTCGTCCTGCTCGCCACGATCCTCGGTATCGTGGTCGGTATCTTCTTCGGTGTGATGGCTGCTATCCGTCAGTACTCCGGCTTCGACTACGCCGTGACCCTGGTTGCCTTCGTTTTCTACTCGTTGCCCGCATTCGTGTTCGCCGTCCTCCTCAAGGAGTTCGGTGCGATCCGATTCAATAATTGGCTAGCGGCCCCAACCTTTAACGCGATATTCATAGTTGTCGTATCGGCATTGCTCGCGTTGTTCATGCAAGCGATCCTGGCTGGATCCGCAAAGAAGCGTCTGATCGTAGCCGCCGCGACATTCCTGGCTTCTGCTGGCATCTTCCTCGCGCTCGATGTGACCGACTGGGTCTCCAACCCGATCGCGGGTCTGTGGATCGAAGTTTCGACCGGCATCGCAGCCGCAGTTCTCTTCACGGCACTGATCTCCAATATCAAGAACCGTCGCGCTCTCGGCATTGCTCTTGGTTCCGCCGCCGCCATGGTGGTCGTCATCGTTGCATTCAGTGGCGTGATCGCCGATCCCTCGTGGGTCTCTCTTCTCGGAATTCTGCTCCTCGGCATCGTCATTGCGATCGCTTTGGCGCTGTTCTTCGGCGGATACGCGAAGCGCTCGATCATGTGGGCGAGCATCTGGACCGTTGTCTCGATTTGGTTCGCCATGCTGGCCGACTTCCTTGCCCGCCACTGGGTGGACTACATCGAACTCGTTCGCGGTCGCCCGATCTCCACGATCGGTTCCGTGTCACCGAACTTCCGCGGCGCGGATGACTTCTGGCTGAACTTCCTCGATACGACCACGCACCTAATTCTCCCGACCCTGTCACTGACGCTCATGTCGGTTGCTTCCTACACGCGTTACACGCGCTCCTCGATGCTGGAAGTCCTTGGACAGGACTACGTACGTACGGCACGTGCTAAGGGCCTCCCCGAGCACACCGTGATGACTCGTCACGCATTCCGTAACGCACTCCTCCCCATCACCACGATCGTGGCCTTCGACTTCGCCGGACTCATCGGTGGTGCGGTTATCACCGAGAAGGTGTTCGGCTGGAAGGGCATGGGTGAGCTGTTTGAAACGGCTCTGAGGAATGTCGATCCCGATCCAGTCATGGCGTTCTTCTTTATTACTGGTGGTATCGCGGTGCTGATGAACATGTTTGCGGACATCTTGTACGCCTACATTGACCCAAGGATTAGACGGTGAGTCGCGTGCTAGAACTGATGAATTTGAGGAGTGACTCCTAATGGAAAATACAGATCCCAAGGCTCATATCGCAGCCGTCGGCGACTTCAACGTTGCCGAGCTCGATGATGAAGTTCTAGATTCGACAACCGACAAGTCGTACTCGCAGGGTCAGCTTGTGCTGCGCCGCTTCCTGCGCCACCGCGCAGCCATGTTCTCCCTGCTCGTGTTCCTGTTCATTGTTGTCATCGCCTTCACCTCGATCGGCTTCGGCCCGTTCCCGGGCTGGTGGAAGCACAACTACACGACCACCTACGACATCGTGAACAACCGCGCACCAACCATCGGCTGGTTCACCCTCGGTGAGCACCCGATGGGTCAGGACACGGTCGGTAAGGACTACTTTGCGCTCATCATGCGCGGAACCCAGCGCTCCATCATCATCGCGTTCGTCGTGGGCATCGTCTCCACCCTCATCGGAACGATCGTGGGAGCCCTCTCCGGTTACCTCCGCGGTTTCATCGAGACCGTCCTCATGCGCATCACCGACCTCTTCATCGTGATCCCGCTCCTGCTTCTCGCAGCAGTCGTTGGTCAGCTCGCGAACGAACGTCTCGGCGGCGGTATCCTCGTCCTTGCGTTACTGCTCGGTGTCTTGTCGTGGACGGGCTTGGCCCGACTCGTGCGCGGCGAGGTCCTCTCGCTCCGTGAACGCGAGTTCGTGTACTCGGCGCAGGCACTCGGTGCCTCCACCCCGCGCATCATCATCAAGCACATCCTGCCGAACTGCCTCGGCACGATCATCGTGTCCGCGACCCTCGCGATTGCGTCCGCGATTCTGCTTGAAACGTCCCTGTCCTTCCTCGGATTCGGCGTGAAGGCTCCCGACACTTCTCTCGGCCTGCTCATCTCGCAGTACCAGCAGAAGTTCTCGAGCCAGCCCTGGCTGTTCTACTGGCCGGCAGCTTTCATTCTTGCGATCGCACTATCGGTGAACTTCATCGGTGACGGCCTGCGCGATGCGTTCGATCCCCGCCAGAAGGCCAAAGGAAAGGTGAAGTAAGCCATGATCTTTGGAAAGAAGAAGGCTGAAGAGGCTCAGGAAACAACCATCCAGGATGCCTCCGAGATCATCGAGGTGCACGAGAAGACCGGCGAACCCGTTCTCTCCTTCAGTGACCTCAACGTCCAGTTCGCTACCGAGTTCGGTCGCGTCCATGCCGTCCGCGGCGTCGATATCAACGTCCAGCCGGGTGAGGTCGTTGCCCTCGTGGGTGAGTCCGGTTCCGGTAAGTCCGTGACCTCCATGAGTGCGCTCGGGCTCCTGCCCAGCAACTCGAAGGTGGACGGCGACATCACCGTTGCTGGCCACAGGGTCCGCACCATGTCCTCGAGGGGATGGCGCAACCTCCGCGGCCAGGACATCGCCATGGTGTTCCAGGAGCCCATGACGGCCCTGAACCCAGTTCTGACGATCGGTCTGCAGATCACCGAGGCTCTCGAGCTGCACGGCATCGCCTACGGCAAGGCCGCAACCGAGCGCGCAGTCGAACTGCTCCGCATGGTCGGTATCGATAACCCCGAGGCACGTGTCGAGCAGTACCCGCACGAGCTGTCCGGTGGTCAGCGCCAGCGCGTTGTCATCGCCATCGCCATCTCGTGCAACCCGAAGGTGATCGTTGCGGACGAGCCGACCACGGCTCTCGACGTGACCGTCCAGGCCGACATCCTCGACCTCCTGCGTTCGCTCAAGGACAAGCTCAATACCGGCATCCTTCTCATCACCCACTCGATGGGCGTTGTGGCCGACATGGCGGACCGCGTGCACGTCATGTTCCGCGGCAACATCGTTGAGTCCGGGACCGTGGTCGAGGTTCTCAACCACGCGAAGCACCCTTACACGAAGCGTCTTCTCGACGCCGTCCCTCACCTGGGTCAGGGCCGTGCGCAGTTCGGTCTGAAGGAACTCGAGGACTCCGGCCTCGACCTGTCGAAGACCGTTCTCGACGTCAAGGACCTCGTTGTTGAATACGACGTGTGGGGCAAGCCCCCGTTCCGCGCCGTCGACAAGGTTTCCTTCGACCTCGCGGCACGCGAGATCGTCGGCCTCGTGGGCGAGTCCGGTTCCGGTAAGTCCACGATCGGTAAGTGCATTCTCGGCCTCCAGCCGGCCGCCGAAGGCGAGGTTCGCATCTTCGGTGACAACCTGGTTGGCATGGAGAAGAACGCGGTCAAGAAGATCCGCAAGGACATTGGGGTGGTCTTCCAGGACCCCGCAGCATCCCTGAACCCGCGCTTCCCGGTCGGTGACTGCATCGCAGAACCGCTCGTCGTGCACAAGGTTGGTTCGAAGAAGGAGCAGCGTCAGCGCGTGTACGAGCTTCTCGATGCCGTGCAGCTGCCCCGCTCCACCTACAACCGTTTCCCGCACGAGCTGTCCGGTGGTCAGCGTCAGCGCGTCTGTATTGCTCGCGCACTCGCACTCAACCCGTCACTCCTGATCGCTGATGAGCCGACCTCGGCTCTCGACGTGTCGGTCCAGGCCACGGTGCTCCGCATGCTGGCCGACCTTCAGTCCGACTTCGGTTTCGCCTGCCTCTTCATCTCCCACGACCTCGCGGTCGTCGACCTCATGGCGCACCGCGTCGTCGTTCTCCAGAACGGCAAGGTCGTTGAGCAGGGTCTGTGCACCGACGTTCTGCACAACCCGAAGGAAGAGTACACGAAGCGCCTCATCGCGGCCGCTCCGGTTCCCGAACCGATCGAGCAGAAGCGCCGCCGCGAGGAGCGTCACGAGCTCCTCCGCGAATTCGGTGACGACGTCTCCGAGCTCAAGATCTAAGCAACTCGGCTAGTACAGAATCTCAGCCTCAGGGGTGGAACGCAGGTTCCACCCCTGAGGCCTTTCTGTACTCCTTGCCCTGCTGTTTGACTCGATCTGCACGCGTCACTCGCAGGTAACGATCGATTAGCGCGGGCCCCCGCATCCCGCCACTTCATGACCTGGCCCCGGACTCGCATTGAGAAGAGGGCGTCAAGAAGGGAGAAGGGGGTCAATAAGAAGGAGAGAAAGGCACGTCCCCAGCTTCTTTGCTGGGGACGTGGGGGAGTGGCTTTGGTTCTCCTTGGGCTCGCTCAGCTCGGGATGGCGGAGATGAGACCGAAGTAGATGAGTGCGACTGCGATGACTGCGATGCCGACGCGCATGGGGTCGATTGACTTGGTGCGGGGGCGGTCTGGCGCGGTCCTCGTGTATTCCTCGGACATGCGCTGCACGAGGGAGGCCGCTTCCTTCATGTTGGTCGTGTGTTTGTACTGGCCGGAATTGTTGAGCCGGATGTACTTGGACTCGCTCGGGGTCCTGTGGAGGGGATTGCTCTTCGGGAGCGCGGTGCGGCCGCGCGACAGACCACCCGAGCCGGGGAATGAGGAGACGATGTCGGAGTGGCTGGAAGACACGATGTGCATCCCCAGCCTCATGTCGAGGTCGGAATAGTCCTTCCACGTGATCGTGCGGTTCGTGAACCAATTGACGGCCGTCAGACCCTCCCGATCCAGGTTGAGGGACGGATTAATGAAGAACACGTAGGCGAGGAGCAGGCCGCCAGCGAACACCATGAGAGGGCCTGAGAAACCGACTGCGTTCGGATCGATCAGGGTCACGATCAGGAAGATCAGGAAGAACACGGCAAGGAAGAGTGCCTTGGCGAATTGTCCCGTTGAGCGCAGACGATAGATCGGTTCAGTCATGTCTCCCATTGTCGCAGGTTCTGCCACTGGTCTAAGCATTCGCAAAGTTTCCTAGAGGCGTTCGTCCCAAGTTTGGTGAACTGGATCGCTCAAAGCTCTGCATGCGCCATTCGGCTTGTACCATAAACCCTGGATCCCATTGGGTCCCATCCACGCGCATGCGCGCTCAGAAAGGAACCGAGCAACGCCGGTGAAAGTAACTCGCTCAGACATTCGAAATGTAGCAATCGTGGCCCACGTTGACCACGGCAAGACCACCCTCGTTGACGCCATGCTGTGGCAGTCCGACGTCTTTGACTCCCACGCCTCCGTTGAATCCACTGGCGAACGCGTCATGGACTCGGGAGATCTTGAGCGAGAAAAGGGCATCACCATTCTTGCGAAGAACACCGCCATCACCTATCGCGGTGAGCATGCAGCCAAGCATGGTGCTCCCGACGGCGTCACGATCAACGTTGTCGACACCCCCGGCCACGCCGACTTCGGTGGCGAGGTTGAGCGCGCACTGTCCATGGTTGATGGTGTGGTGCTCCTTGTCGATGCTTCGGAGGGTCCGCTCCCGCAGACCCGCTTCGTGCTCCGCAAGGCACTCGCAGCGAAGCTTCCCGTCATCGTTGTCGTCAACAAGGTTGACCGCCCCGACTCCCGCATCGACGGCGTCGTGTCCGAAACGACTGACCTGCTCCTCAACCTGGCGTCTGACATGGAGGGGGATGACGATGTTGAGGTCGACATCGACGCACTCCTTGACGTTCCCGTCATCTACGCATCCGGCAAGGCAGGACGCGCCTCCGCGGTCAAGCCCGAGGATGGCACCCTTCCCGACTCGGAGAACCTCGAGCCCCTGTTCGACGCGATCCTGACGAACATCCCGGCCCCCACGTACGACGATGAGGCACCCGTTGCCGCTCAGGTGACGAACCTTGACGCATCCCCGTTCCTCGGTCGTCTCGCTCTCGTGCGCGTGCACTCCGGAACCCTGTCGAAGGGTCAGACTGTTGGATGGCGCAGGCAGGACGGCACCATGTCCAACGTCCGCATCTCCGAGCTGCTCCGCACCGTTGGCCTTGAGCGCGTGCCGGACAAGGAAGCGGGCCCCGGCGACATCGTGGCCGTTGCTGGTATCCCCGAGATTACAATTGGTGACTCCCTCGTCGATCCCGAGAACCCGATCGAGCTTCCCGCGATCCACGTGGACGAGCCCGCCATCTCCCTCACCATCGGTATCAACACCTCGCCGCTTGCCGGCAAGGTCAAGGGCCACAAGCTGATCGCACGTCAGGTCAAGGACCGTCTCGACCGCGAACTCGTCGGTAACGTCTCGATCCGCGTGCTGCCCACCGAACGTCCCGACGCCTGGGAGGTTCAGGGCCGTGGTGAGCTCGCGCTCGCCATCCTCGTTGAGCAGATGCGCCGCGAGGGCTTCGAACTCACCGTGGGCAAGCCCCAGGTTGTGACGAAGCTTGATGAGAACGGCAAGGTTCTCGAGCCGTACGAGCAGATGACGATCGATACTCCCGAGGAGTACCTCGGTGCGATCACGCAGCTCATGGCGGCACGCAAGGGCCGCATGGAAACGATGACCAACCAGGGCACCGGCTGGGTCCGCATGGAGTACACCGTGCCCGCTCGTGGCCTCATCGGCTTCCGCACCTACTTCCTGACCGAAACCCGCGGCACCGGCATCGCCTCCTCCCTGTTCGCAGGTTACGACGCGTGGGCCGGTCCCATCGAGTCCCGCATCACCGGTTCGCTCATTGCCGACCGTCAGGGCGCGGTCACCCCGTTCTCCCTCCTGCGCCTCCAGGACCGCGGTACCTTCTTTGTGGAGCCGACCCAGGAAGTGTACGAAGGCATGGTCGTCGGCGAGAACCCGCGTGCCGAGGACATGGAAGTCAATGTCGTTCGCGAGAAGGAACTGACCAACATGCGTGCAGCTTCCGCTGACACGTTTGAGGTTCTCGTTCCGCCCCGCAAGCTCACGCTTGAGGAGTCGCTCGAGTTCATCGAGGAAGACGAGTGCGTTGAGATCACTCCCGAGCTCATCCGCATCCGCAAGGTCATCCTCGATTCCCACGAGCGCGTGAAGGCAAACCGCAAGAGGGCCCAGGGGAAGTAACGGTGTCCTCGTTCAGGAAGCTCATGGCGGGGCCGGAGATGTCCCAGTCGGCACGCATCGGTTTTTACATCGCGGGTGTGGTGCTGGGCGGCATGTCTGCCCTTCTCGGTACGGTCACCCATTCGGGTGGCATCGATGGGGGCATCACCGGCGTCGTCGTGGCTCTCCTGACAATCCTCGCGGGCTCCGCTGCCTTCCTGCTGCTCTCGGGCAGCACCGGGTGGGTGTGCTACGGCCTCGGCCTGCTCCTCACCCTTCTCCTGTCCAGCATGCACTCGGACGGCGACGGCATCGGGACCATCAATCAGTACCTCACGACCTGGTGGTCCTACGGTGCCCCCGCGGCTCTTCTCCTTGGCGTTGTTGTGGCTTGGATCGGGTACCTCATCCTCGGGGCCGATCAGGCCTCGGATACTGACAACACCGACTCCAACTAGTACGGCTCAGCACCCGCGGTCACGGAACCTTCCGGTGTCCGCGGGTGTTGCGATGTGATGCCTGTGCAAGGTTCGGCGCTGAAGCCGTCAAAATGACTGCCAGTGACGTGAGGCGTTGAATACCGCGGCATGTGGCGGACCTGACGGTACGGTAGCCAAACTGTAACGTTCTCATCAGGATCTTTACACTGTGCGGCGTTAGACTAGCCAAGTGTTTGATATGGAAGGCACGAGATGACGTGGAATGATGACGACATGAGTGAGTCTATCGACCAGGGTAGCGACGCTCCTAGGAAGCGGAAGCTCTGGCCGTGGATCACCGGTGGCGCTGTTGCAGTGGCCGCGGGCCTCTACGTGGGCGCGGCCTTCTACTTCGCCGATCTCATTCCAGCCAACACCTCCGTGTCCGGAGTATCGATTGGTGGCATGACCGAAGAGGATGCTGCCGCGAAGGTCGAGAGCGAGCTCCAGGGAGTGGTGAGCGAACCCGTACCGGTCACGGTCGCGGGCACCGACATCTCCACCGAGATCGATCCGGCCGGCACCGATGTCAAGGTCGATGGTGCCGCCACGGTCGAGGGGCTCACCGGCCTGTCGTTCAATCCCGCCACCCTGTGGCGCCACATGTCGGGCAACACGGAACTCGAACCCGTTGTCTCGTTTAACGAGGAGGCACTCCACGAGACCGTGGCGTCCCTTAATGAGCAGCTTGGTACCGAACCCGTGAACGCGACGATCAAGTTCGCGGGTTCCACGATCCAGACCACTCCGCAGGAAAACGGCGTGGGAATCGACGCCGACAACGCTGTCGAGGTGCTCCAGCAGGGCTGGCTCTCCCAGTCGCGCCCGATTGAGCTACAGCCCACGGACCTCGAGCCCGAGATCACCGATGCCGATGTTGAGGCGGTTCGTACCGAGCAGGCTGAGCCTCTCGTTGCTTCGAGCCTGACCGTCATGGTTGGTGAGCGCGAGATTGTTCTCGAACCCACGGCGCTCGCCGAGGCGGCTTCCTTCGAAGAAGCCGACGGAGAGCTCACCATGTCGATCGACACCGAGCAGCTCGTCAACCGTGTCGTTGACGGTGCGGGCGACGATCTTGACGCCCCGAAGGACGCTCAGATCGTCATCGAGGATCACAACGAGGGACCGGTCATCAAGCCGTCCGAGAATGGCATGGTCATCGACCGGGAGGCTAC
>NZ_JASDVN010000033.1:23536-86828 GCF_041440645.1 Flaviflexus sp.
CACCGAGAACCGCACCGTCGAGGCAGTGGTCTCCGAGGAGGAACCCGAGTTCACGACCGCGGATGCTGAGGCACTCGGCATCAACGAAGTGGTTTCCGAGATCAGCACGCCCCTGACCAACGACGCTGTTCGTACTGAGAACCTCATTGTTGGTACCGCAAAGACGAACAACACCCTCATTCTTCCTGGGGAACAGTTCTCGCTCCTCAACACGCTCGGCCCCATTACGGAGGAGGCGGGCTTCGTGTCCTCCGGTGTGGTCATGGAAGGCTTTAACGCGACCGCCCTCGGTGGTGGCCTATCGCAGCTCGCAACCAACACCTTCAACATTGGGTACCGGGGCGGCATGGAGGACATCCAGCACCAGCCGCACTCGAAGTACTTCGACCGCTACCCGATGGGTGTCGAGTCGACCGTGTGGGAGCCGACTGTCGATGTTATTTGGCAGAACAACTCGCCTTACGGCGTGCTCGTTGAGACCTGGGTTGAGGACGGTGAGGTGAAGTCCCGCCTCTGGTCCACCAAGTACTACGACGTCGACATTCAGGTGTCGGATCCCTACAACTACGTTCAGTCCACAACGCGCGTCAACACCTCATCCGAGTGCGTTCCCTACGCCGCCGGTGGTCCCGGTTTCACAGTTGATGTGAGCCGCACCGTGACCGCGGAGGGCCAAACGGTCTACAACAACAGCTACTCCTGGACATATCAGCCAGTCGACGCAGCCGTCTGTGGTTAGTCACGAAAAACGTGGGATAATATCTAGACAGCTGATGAGAGGACTGTAAATCGTGACTTACGTCATTGCACTTCCCTGTGTCGATATTAAGGACAGGGCCTGCGTCGACGAGTGCCCCGTCGACTGCATTTACGAGGGTGAGCGCATGCTCTACATTCACCCCGACGAATGTGTTGATTGCGGCGCCTGCGAACCCGTGTGCCCCGTAGAGGCCATCTACTACGAAGATGACACTCCCGAGGAGTGGAGCGAGTACTACAAGGCCAACGTCGAGTTCTTCGACAAGGTTGGTTCGCCCGGTGGCGCCGCGAAGATGGGTGTCCTGCCGTTCGACCACCCGATCGTTGCAGCCCTCCCGCAGGGCATTAACGACTAATGCCTCTCTTTGGGCAGGGTCTGCCCGACTTCCCGTGGGACACTCTCGCTCCATACAAGGAGAAGGCGAACTCGTATTCCGGGCTGGTTGCCGACCTGTCGATTGGCACCCCTGTCGACCCCACCCCGCAGATCGCGATCGACGCGCTCAGGTCAGCTGAGCAGTCACCGGGCTACCCACCGGCTCTTGGTACCACAGAGCTCCGCACCGCCATGATCAACTGGTGGGCCCGCACCCGCGGGGCCACGATCCAGCCCGATGGGGTGCTCCCCACGATCGGGTCGAAGGAGATGGTGGCGCTGCTACCGTCCCTGCTTGGCGTCACAGGCAAGGTTCTCATCCCCGAGGTCGCATACCCCACGTACGACGTGGGCGCGAGACTGTCTGGAGCCACACCGGTTCCGATCGACACCGCTTCCGACCCGAACACGTGGCCGGAAGCCGACCTCGTGTGGTTGAACTCGCCCAGCAATCCCGATGGTCACGTGCTCGATCGCGAGCAGTTGAGGGCCATCGTCCAGTGGGCGCGCACGACCAACACCGTGGTTGCCTCGGACGAATGCTACGCGGCGCTCCCGTGGGAGGAGCCGTACGCGAGTGAAGGCGTTCCCTCCCTCGTCGCAGATGATGTTGCTGGGGAGGACAAGAGCGGGCTTCTCGCGCTCTACTCCGCCTCGAAGCAGTCCAACCTCGCCGGCTACCGCGCAGCTTTTATCGCGGGCGATCCCGAGATTCTCCGCCCCATTGTGGAGATGAGGAAGCACATGGGGTTCCTCATGCCGGGACCGGTCCAGAAGGCCATGACTGCCGTGTTGAACGACGATCGCCACGTAGCAGAGCAACGCGAGGTCTACCGTAGGCGGCGCGATTTGCTTATGGAGGCCACGAAGCGAGCAGGGCTAGTCTCCGATGCCGATACTGCCGCCGGCCTCTACCTGTGGCTGAGCGACGAACGCGGGCAGGCCGACGCCTGGGAGATCGTGGATGCTCTCGCAAGCCGCGGCATCCTGGTCGCCCCAGGCACCTTCTACGGTGAATCCAGCCGCATGTTCGTCCGGATGTCTCTCACGGGAACGGACGAGGCCATCGAGGCCGCAGCCGAACGCCTGCGCGAGCCGCTCTTCTAAGGCACAACCTCGCCCGACAAAACAGCTGCGTGGCAGTAACTGCGACGTCAATGTGGCGCCTACCCTTTGGCGCCACATCTTTTATCCCAGCGGGCGAGCAAGACCGTTCACTGGTCGCGCCCATACCAACCACCGGTTGCTCATTGGCGGCGCTCATGCCAACGATTGATAGCCTTTCAGTCGCGCGCAAGCTAATCGCTGGCCGCTTTTCGGGTGCACTTAAGCCAAACTCCAGTTGACGAACCGGTGACTATGCTTTGGCCAGCTCCCTGTTGAAGTGAGCTGGGTCGAGGGCCTTCCCTCCGGGTACGGTCGTGCCAACGGTCGTCACGACCTGGTAGTGACTGGTGTCGAGATCCTTCGCGGAGTGCACATGGTGGATCGTGGCTGGGACGGAACCGCGTGCCGAATGGGCCTTGAGCATGGGACCCTCACCGATGAGGACGATGTCGGGGAACCAGCTGACTGTCCTCTCGTAGTCCTCGTCCCTGGCCTGGGCCGCTCCGCGGCGAATGTTCTCCGCCGTTGATGGAGCCATGGTCTCGATGGGGAAGCCGAGGGTTGCTCTCCGGACGAGATGCTCTTCCCACCCCTCATCAAGAAACTCGCTGTTGAGGATGAGAAGGGTGCGACCGAGGAGCTTGTCGAGCAGGGGGAGTGTCTGCTCGAAGGCGGGCATGAGCTTACGTCCATGCAGATCCTGCCACCGTACCCACTCCATCGCATCTGACTCGTGGTCGGTGGCGATCGCCTTCTGACCGGGAGAAGTCTCGGCTATCGCGGTGGTGTAGGACCAGTCCGGGTGGTGCAGGGTGGTGGTCGCCCACACCCTGACAACGCCGAGACCCGCCTCCTCGCGGGCCTCCCTGAGGGCGCCCTGGATCGGCGTCTCGTCGTAGTCGATGGCTCCGCCGGGGACTCCCCAGGTGCCACCTGACATGGACCACTGGGCGCGCAGCTGGAGGATCACCTCGGGCCTACTGGCATCGCGCCACGCGAGCACGCCAGCGGCACCGGCATGGCCCCAGTGGCGCCTCTCGCACCTGCATTCGACAACACCGTCCGCGCTAGCGCCCATCCCACAACTCCGCAATGGAATAACCCGTCTCTCTCAAGAGGTGACGGAACACGGGTAGGGACAGTCCCGTGACCCCGTGCGGGTCACCCTCGATCCTGTCGATAAAGGGGCCTCCGTAGCCGTCAATGGTGAAGGAACCTGCCACATAGAGCGGCTCCTCCGTGGCCAGGTAGGCCTCAACTTCCTCATCGGTCATGTCAGCCACGTGCACGGTAGCCCGCGAGACCCCGCCAACGGATCCGCGGGGCGTGATGAGCCAGTGACCGGTGTAAAGGTCGCCCGCGTTGCCCCTCATGGCATGTAGGCGCGTACGAGCAACCTCCACCGTGTGGGGCTTGCCGACGATCTCACCCGCCATGTTGAACATCGAGTCGCCACCGAGAACAAGTTCGTGATCCGTCACCCGTGCGACGGCCTCGGCCTTCGCACGCGCGAGGGCGAGCACCCGATCCGCAACCGGAGCATCACCCATGTCCGCAAGGATCGCGTCCTCGTTCACCTCGGACACGACAACATCGGGGGTAATACCGGCGCCGGTCAGGACCTTGAGACGGCCCTCGGAAGCGCTAGCGAGACAGAGCCGCATGAAGGGTGTCCAATCCGAGGCCGCCCAGGGCGAGTGCCCGGGAATGGAACTCGCGCAGGGACTCACCGCGCGCAAGGGCGGTGTCGCGCTCCTGCTCCCAGAGCCTCTGACCGACCTTGTACGAGGGTGCCTGCCCCGGCCATCCCAAGTACCTGTCCAGCTCGAAGGCGAGGAATGAGTGGTCCATCGCCACGTTCTCCGTCAGGAAGCCCCAGGCCTGCTCCGCAGTCCAGCCCTTGACGTGAACGCCAATATCAACGCGAACGCGAGCTGCGCGCAGGCGCTGCGAGTCAAGCATGCCGAAGTACTCGCCCGGATCGTCCAGGTAGCCAAGATCGGCCATGAGCTTCTCAGCGTACAGAGCCCATCCCTCGCCGTGGCCGGACACCCAGCAGGCGTGCTTGCGCCAGCGGTTGAGGTTGGGGTCCGCGACGGTGGAACCGTTCTCCAGGTGGTGGCCGGGAACGCCCTCGTGGTAGACCGTGGTCTTCTCCTGCCACGTGTTGAACGTGTCAACGCCCTCGGGAACGGACCACCACATCTGACCGGGACGCGACAGGTCGTGCGTGGGCGGGGTGTAGTAGATGCCGCCGGTACCCGGGTAGAGGACGCGAGCATCGATGCGGCGCATCTTCTCCGGAATATCGAACTCGGAGGACAGGTTCCTGACCGCGTCGTTCGCGACCTGCTGCATCCACGCCTTCAGGTTGTCGCGGCCGTGAATGGTGTACTTCGGATCGTTGTTGAGGCGCTCGGTTGCCTCCTTGACGGACGTGCCCGCGCCATACATCTCACCCGCGATGCGTTCCTGCTCGGAGATGATCGTGTTGAGCTCATCCTCGGCCCACTCGTACGTCTCATCAATGTCGACATCCGCGCC
Source organism: Flaviflexus sp. (assembly GCF_041440645.1). Classification (GTDB taxonomy): domain Bacteria; phylum Actinomycetota; class Actinomycetes; order Actinomycetales; family Actinomycetaceae; genus Flaviflexus. The sequence goes on from NZ_JASDVN010000033.1 coordinate 28,323, forward strand.
CAGGAAGTAACGCAGGTGGGCGGGGTAGCGGTCGCGGCCCACACCATCAACCGTGGTCTGCGGCAGGGTCGTGAGGAATTCACCAATCTGCGAGAACGCAGCCCTCGCGGCCGTCGTATCCATCCGCTCGGACAGCTCCTCAAGGATTCCGGTGGTGGCGATCTGGTCGGCCTGCTCATTTAGTGCTCGGACCTGACGCTCCGGGAAGGGAAGCCCGTTGTCGACGCGCCACAGGAGGGCCTCCCGGTACTGCTCGAGAGCTGTGGGGATGGCATCGACGCGCTCGTGGATGGCATCCCAGTCTTCTTCTGTCTCACGGCTCATGAGATCGAAGGAGTCACGAATGTTCGGGATCGGGGAGGCGATGTTGTTGAGGACGCCAACCTCATCGTCGGCGATCGCGAGCCGAGAGCTCAGGCGCTCCTTCATCGCTTCCTTCGTGACCCACTCATCGTCGTTCGCCGGTTCTACCGCATCGAGCGCCTTCAACGTGCGGCGATCAAGGTCGTTGACCTGCTCGATTCCCGCGGGGGAGAAGTCGTCCAGCTTGCCTGTCTTGGCAAACCCTGTTTCGGATGCAAAAAGGGGTGATAGCGTGGTCAGTTCGTCGACGTACTGTTCTGCAATATCATTGATGGTGGTCATGTTCTCAGACTACGCCAGGTCGGCCACCTCGGCGGCTTTGGTAATCCAGACTCGACTGATAAACTTATACATGTGACCCGTGACACAAAGTTTGAGAAATTCCGCGAGACCGTTGAGGCTCGCGCAAACTCACTATTGACGGGTCAGCCCCAGTTTACGCTCGCTGAGGCAGCAGAACGCCTCGGGACAGACAGGCGTACCGTTCGTCGCTTTTGGATATCGATGGGCTTCCCCGCAATCGACGACGAAGAGAACGACAAGATCTTCACCGGTTACGACCTGGAGATGATGCGCAGGCACTTCGACAAGTTGCAGGCCGGTCAGCTCGACTCCGACACCCTGAATTCGCTCGTGCGGGCCCAGTCGCACATGGCGGACAGGCTGGTGCTCTGGCAGTACGAGGCCCTCGTCGAGTTCGCGGAATCCACGTTCGAGCTTGACGACCTGGACGCTCGCTACTGGGTGATCGAGCACATTGATGAGTACCTGCCTCTGCTTGAGGATCAAATGAAGTACGTGTGGCGCCGCCACATGGCGGGCTTCCTGCGCAGAACGGATGTCGAGATCCGCAGGCGCTCCCCGGAGGTCGAGACTCCGGAGCTCATGCCCCTCGAGCGGGCGGTCGGCTTCATCGACCTCGTTGCCTTCACGACCAGATCCCGGGAGCTTGGCTCCGAGCAGCTCGTCAGCTTTATTCGCGACTTCGAGTTCACGTGCCGCGACATCATCACCACCCACGGCGCCCGCCTCGTCAAGACCGTGGGTGACGCCGTCATCTTCATCTCCGAGGACCTGTCGACCGGCGCCAAGGTGGCCACCGAGCTCGTTGCCGCACTCGGGAAGATCGAAGGCATGCTCCCTGTGCGCGCCTCGCTCACGTGGGGCAGGATCGTGTCCTCCTTCGGTGACATCTTCGGCCCCGTCGTCAACCTGGCAAGTCGGCTCGTTGACATCGCCCCAACGGGTTCCGTTCTCATCGACCGCCCCACGGCCACCGCGATCTCCGCAAACCTGTCGAACTACATGGTTTTGCCGTTTGGTGAGCAGGATCTGCGCGGCACCGGCAATGTCGAGATCTTCGAATTGAAAAGGCTACGTTAGAGTCAGGGAAGCGCAACTATCCCGGTGGTCTCACCGCGTGCTTGATAAAGTTCGTGTAAAGCTTTTGCGTATTTCGTGTAAAGTTAGCCACGTTTTCCGTTCGCCATCTATACTCAGAGTGTGATGAAGGTATTACTCGTTGAAGATGATCTCGCTATCTCCGACCCCTTGGTACGAGCACTCGGCAGGGAGGGTTACGAGGTGCGCCCACACGGCACCGGTCGTAGCGCTCTCGAGGAACTCCAAAACGGCGCCGATCTCATCATCCTTGACCTGGGATTGCCGGACATGGATGGTTTGGACGTAGCCCGCACCATTCGCGCTCAAGGATCGAGCGTTCCCATTCTCATTCTCACGGCACGCGCCGACGAGGTCGACATGGTTGTCGGCCTGGATGCTGGTGCTGATGACTACGTGACGAAGCCGTTCCGTCTTGCCGAGCTCATGGCGCGCGTGCGCGCGCTCCTGCGCCGCGGCACAGGCGAAGAGGGCGAGTCCGACATCCTTGTTGCTCAGGACGTCAAGGTCGACGTATCGGCACACCGTGCCTGGGTGCGGGACAAGGAACTGCACCTGACGGGGAAGGAGTTTGATCTCCTGACGGTTCTCATGAGGGACGTTGGCTCAGTCGTGTCTCGCGAGGACCTCATGGATCAGGTCTGGGGCTCTGAATCGGCCTCCTCGACGAAGAAGCTGGACATGCACGTGTCGTGGCTTCGCCGCAAGCTTGGCGACGATGCTAACGAACCGACCTACATCTCGACGGTCCGCGGCATGGGATTCAGATTCGAGAACTAGGCCATGCGTCGCCGCGCACTCAGGATGACGCTGCTGGCAGTCCTGGTTGCTGTCGTGCTCCTCGGTCTCCCCATGACAATCTTCGGCTCCTCCATGCTGTGGAACCAGGAAATTGCGAACATGAGGGACAAGGCCAACTCTCTCGTCTCCATCATCGACCGACGGATTGACCGCGGCGCGGAAATCACGCCGGAGCTCATTGAGGGCTGGGGTGGCGAAGCGGCCCCAACCATCCACGTGACCGTGTTCCTCCCCGGTGGTGGGGAAGTGTCCGGTGGCGCCGATTTACCCGGCAATCCACTGACTGTGGTGGAGCGGGGCACCTCCGGTGTTGTCGTTCAGGTGCAGACGGACCGCGGGCACATCTACCGGTCCATTGCCTGGTTCGTCATTCTCGTGTCCGTGGCCTCGATCGTGGCTCTGCTCGCCGGTGTCCTGCTTGCTGCACGCCAGTCTCGCAAGCTTTCCGCGCCCCTGATCTACCTGGCCGCCTCGGCCGAGCAGATCGGTTCCGGCACGGTTCGTCCCCACCTGAAAAAGTCAGGGATCGAAGAAATCGACCTCGTGTCTGAGGAGCTCGTGCGCACGGCTGACAGGATGGCGGGGCGGTTGTCCGCGGAACGCCAGTTCGCGGCCGATGCCTCCCACCAGCTTCGCACCCCGCTGACGGCGCTCTCGATGCGCCTTGACGAGATCGAGATGCTGACGGAGGACGAGGAGGTCCTGACCGAGGTGCACGCGTGCCAGGATCAGGTAGAGCGCCTCACGGGTGTTGTGACGGAGTTGCTCAAGGCGTCACGGTCGGACGGTGGCGGCACGACGGAGGCCGTGTCACTCACGAAGATCTTTGATCAGCAACGCGACGAGTGGACGAAGGTCTTCAGCAGGGCCAAGCGCCGCCTCGTGTTTGAAGAGGACGAGGGAGTGACGGTGCTCGCGACTCCCGGTTCGATTTCTCAGATCATCGCGACACTCATTGAGAACGCCGTCAAGTACGGCGAGGGAGAAACGAAGGTCTCTGCCCGCCCCACCGCGAATAACAAGGGCGTCGTCATCACCGTGACCGACGAGGGCGAGGGTGTGCCCGACGAGATCGGCGACGATGTGTTCAAGCAGGGCGTGTCCACCGGTGGTTCCACGGGACTGGGCCTACCCCTCGCGCTCAACCTTGCTCGCGCCGACGGTGGGAAGCTGGAGCTGTCTCAGAACAGCCCGCCGATCTTCTCTCTCACACTGAACGCGGTTCCGAACCAGTTGGATCCGAACAAGGTGCTACCGCAGGGTGCTCTCATCTCGATGGGTTCGCGCAGGCGTCGACGCTAGTTCCGACGGAGCAAACACGACGTACCTGTAGCAGAGATACCGGAAGGCAGTGCCAAGCACGAGGCCCACACCATTCGCCGCGACGTTGTCCGCGAACTGCGAGTCGTACCCGAGCACAAATCGTGACACGGCGAGACAGCCGAGTGCGATTGCCATGCCGCCCAAGTTGACTAGCACGAACATCGTGAACTCGCGTCGCGTGTTGTTCTGCTTCTTGTCCCGGAACGTCCACAGCCTGTTCCCGATCCATGCAAAGACAATGGAGACGGTGACAGAGATGGTCTTGGCGGCCATGGACTGGTCGAAGGGGAGGGCAATTGGCCAGTGGTATGCCAAGAGATTAAACAGGCCAATATCGACGATGTAAGCTCCGAGACCAACAGTGCAGAATTGGAGAAACTCGATCAGCCATTCCTTGAGGGACTGCCCACGGAGCAGACGCCTAACGAATCGCGATAACACTCGATTAGCATATAGGACATGGCACAAAAAGTAGTGGGGACGGGGGCCCGGTCGGGCGCACCGGTCGTTTGCGTAATCGGAGGTGGCCAGCTGGCCAGGATGATGCAGGAGGCGGCAATCCCACTGGGAATTGAGCTGAGGGCTCTTGTGGAGGCCGAGGACGGCTCCGCGGGGCAGGCCATTCCCTACTCCACCGTTGGCGCCGCAGATGATCGAGATCTCATTACCGGCTGGGTGGGCGGCAACGTCGTCACCGTCGAACACGAGCACATTCCCGACCCGATCCTGCGCGAGATAGATTCCCGGCCCTCCGCGGACGCTCTGCGATTCGCTCAGGACAAGCTCGTCATGAGGAGCGAACTGGAAGCCCCGCACCCGCGCTGGTACGAGGCTACCTCCCGGGCGGAGATCGATTCCTCGATCGCTGCTCTCGGTGGCGTCGCCATCGCCAAGACCCCGACCGACGGATACGACGGCAAGGGCGTTGCGGTTGTTCGCTCCGCAGTGGATGTTCCCTGGGAGTATGCAGATGGGGAGCGGATTCTCCTCGAGGAGAAGGTCGAGTTCGACATGGAGGTGGCGTTGCTCATTGCGCGCCGCCTCTCGGGCGAGATGAAGGCGTGGCCGCTCGTCCAATCCACCCAGCGTGACGGGATCTGCTACGAGGTCATCGCACCCGCTCCCGTGGATCAGGCTCTGCTCGATCGGGCCACGGAGATCGCCACGACCATTGCCGAGCAGACCGGGGTCGTGGGTGTGCTTGCTGTCGAGATGTTCGTCGTGGGGGACAGGCTGCTCGTCAACGAGCTGGCGATGCGCCCCCACAACACCGGCCACTGGACCATCGACGGCGCCGTGACAAGCCAGTTCGAGCAGCACCTGCGTGCCGTCCTCGACCTACCCTTGGGAGACACCTCGCCAAAGGCCGCGTGGTCAGTCATGGTCAATCTTCTCGGCTCTGACCTTGAGGATCCCAGGCAGGCTCTCGGTGCCGTCTGGGAGGCGGATCCCGGGGTCAAGATCCACATGTACGGTAAGGAAGTGCGGCCGCTTCGCAAGATCGGGCACGTCACTGTCAGCGGTGATGATCTGGAGTCCGTGAAGGCACGTGCCCACGAGGCTATTCGAATCCTGGAAGGAAAATAGTATGCGCGTTGGTGTTGTCATGGGGTCGGATTCGGATTGGCCGACCATGCAGGCCGCGACCGAGGCCCTCGACGAGTTCGGCATCGAGTGGGAGGCTGACGTTGTCTCCGCCCACCGCATGCCGCAGGAGATGATCGACTACGGCGCAACCGCCCAGGAACGCGGGCTCAGCATCATCATTGCCGGAGCCGGGGGCGCAGCCCACCTGCCCGGCATGCTCGCCTCCGTCACGACCCTGCCGGTCATCGGTGTTCCGGTGCCTCTCAAGCACCTGGACGGCATGGATTCGCTTCTGTCGATTGTGCAGATGCCGGCGGGTGTGCCCGTTGCGACCGTGTCGATCGGTGGGGCGCGGAACGCCGGCCTGCTTGCCGCCCGCATCCTCTCCATCACCAACGATGACCTGAGGGTGAAGATGAGCGAGTTCCAGCAGGACCTTACTGCCTCAGCTCACGCTAAGGGAGAGTCACTGCGACGTCGTCTTGAGTGATTGACCCGTCGCGCACCTTCGCAAAGAACTCATCCACCGTGTTGGGGTCCAGGAGTACCGTGGAACCCACGCCACCCGGCTGGTAGTTCATGTCAATGATCGGCGGGGTGCCAATGATTCCGTCCGGTCCCATGATTGACCGCATCGGCATCGCAATGCGCGCCAGATCAAACAAACTGGTGTCCTGATCGACCGTGAGAACGGTTGCGGTCGAACCGACAATGTCGCGCTGCTTGAACGGGTTGACCAGCACGGACGGGGTCAGGACCTCGTTCATGACCTGGGCGATCACCTGACGCTGGCGGGCAGTACGACCAATGTCGCCCTGAGGGTCCGCGTAGCGCATGCGGCTGAAGGCAAGTGCTGTGGTGCCGTCCGACTCGTGGCATCCGGCCTCCCATTCCAACCCCGAGTACGCATCACTCACGTCGTAGTCGAGGCACAATTCGATGCCACCTACGGCGTCCACGAGATTAGCGATTCCATCCATGCCCACCTCGACGTAGTTGTCGACCGTGAGCCCCGTCAGGTTCTCCACCGTCAGGACAAGCAGCTCTGGGCCACCACGGGAGTACGCGGAGTTGAGCTTGCCAGGACCGTATCCCGGGATCTCGACGTACGTGTCGCGGGGAAGTGAGATGAGGGAGGCGTTGCCGGACTCGGGAATATGAACGAGCATGATCGAGTCGGATCTCTGCCCCTCCACGCCGTCGTTAATGCCATCCTCTGAGCGCTTGTCCGTCCCAGCAAACAGCACGGTGCGTCCTGGGATATCGGGGGCACCCGAGAGGGCATCGATGTGGGTGAGCTTGGAGTTGCCGTACCACATGAGGTACGCCGGCCACGCGATGATGGCGACGAGCAGAACCACAAGGAGCGGGATGATGATCCTGCGCTTGCGGAACTTCTTCCGGGGTCTGGGCGGGGCCGCCTGAGTAACTGGAGCCGCAGCAGCCTGCGGCCGCCTGCGCTGCGGTGGTGCGGAACGGCTCTGTTCTGGAGAGTCGTCTAGGGGGAGGCCCAGGGGTTCCTTCTTGGGGGTCTGCTGGGCTGGTCTCTGGGAACGGGCCGGAGCGTAGGTGGGTGGTGGAGTATCCGCCGGTTCCGTCTGCTGACGCTGGTCGGGGGAGCGGCGCGGTGCCGGCTTCGACATGCGTTCGGTGCGCCCGGGAATGACCGTGGCGCCGTCGGCGTTCGGTCTCCTCCTCGGGTTCTTCGGAGGGAAGGAGGGGGCTCCACTCACGGTTGTCCTCCGTTCACCGTGTCCGTTTCTGGGGTCGTACTTCCGCCGGCCGGAGCCTCGGTACCATTCTCACCCGAGGGGGTTTCCTCGCCAGAGGGGGGCTCGCTGACAACGAGTTCACCCTCCGGAGTGATGACGCTTTCGAGCGGCACATCGTCGCGCAGAGCTTCCCACACGACTTCCGCGTTATCGGCTGGCAGTACGCGGGCACCTGCGGGCTCCCAGGGCATCGTCATGAGGAACATGTCCTCGGTTCCGATGTTACGGATCGAGTTGGCGAGGGACGCGAGCACATCCATGTTGCCCAGATCCCCATCGGTCACGATCGACTGGGACACAGCATCCACGAGCCGATAGAGGGAGGGAATGTTCGTCATGAGGTTGCGGTTGACCGCCTCCTCGACGATGGCGAGGACGAGGTCCTGCTGCCTTGTCATACGACCGATGTCGGAACCGTCGCCGATGCCCTTGCGGGCGCGTGCGAAGGCAAGGGCCGTTTCGCCGTCGAGGGTCTGGCACCCCTGCTCGAGGTTCAGTGCGGTTACGGCGTCGCTCAGGTCCTCGTCGAAGCACATTTCGACGCCGCCGAGAGCATCAACGAACTGGCGGAACGAAGCAAAATCGACCACGACAAAGCCGTCAATGTACAGCCCGGTTAGCTGTTCGACCGTTCTGATCGTGCAGGCCGCAGCCGCGCCGATGTCGTCAGTTTGGCCACCGATGGAGAAGGCGGAGTTGAACATGGCGGAGGATTGGGACTGGGTCCATGTTCCGTCCGGCAGGCGGCAGGAGGGAATGTCGACGAGCGTGTCACGTGGGATCGAGACAATCTCTGCTCGCGAGCGGTCGGCGGAGATGTGGGCAAGCATCGTCGTGTCAGAGCGCATGCCAACGACTTCGTTGTTGGCGCCCGCACCGTCAATGTCCGAGTCGCCCGCACGGGAATCGGAACCCATGATGAGAATGTTGATGTCTTCGCCCGGACGGAAGGGTTCGATCTCGTCGTCTTTTTCGCGATCCAGGTAGATATCGATGTCCTGGTATTGAATGTTCCCATCGAGCCTCGTGTACGCGAAGTAGACGGCAGAGGCGAGGAAGAGGATGATGGCGAGCAGTCCGCACAGGAGTGGCACGACCCAGGGGTATTCTCTACCGGTTGGCTCGTGCCGTGGCGCATTGGATGTGCGGGACGATGACTCACTCACCATCCCAATACTAGTGCCACGCGCCAGGGATCAGCGACTGGTACCCTAAGTGGGTCAACATGGAGGAGGATACGTGTCAGGTACTGGCATTCACGTGGTTACTGTGGCATACAACCCCGGTGTTGAACTCGACACGATGTTGGCTTCGCTGCCGGCTGCGGCCCCCGGTTTCCAGCTCCACACCGACATTGTCGACAACGGATCCGAGACAGATATGGTCGACGCCGCCGCGTCTACCCACGGCGCCAGCATCATCCGACCGGGACAGAACCTGGGCTACGGCCCCGCAGCCAATCTCGCGTTCGCAGATTCAGATGCTGACTGGTTCCTCCTCGTGAACCCGGATACGGTCTTTGCTCCCAATGCCATTAGCGCACTCGTGGGGGCAGCTGGTCGCCACCCAGAGGCCGGAGTGTTCGGTCCTCAGTTACGTAACACGGATGGCTCCGTCTATCCGTCGGCACGTCAGCTTCCCTCGATCTCCAACGGGGTGGGGCACGCTGTGCTCGGACCCGTGTGGAAGAACAACCCGTGGACCCGCGCCTATCACGGCAACACGGATGAGGAGCACGCCTGCGGGTGGCTCTCGGGTGCCTGCCTGCTGATCAGACCCGAAGCATTCCGTGAGGTTGGCGGCTTCGATCCGGAGTACTTCATGTTCTTTGAGGACGTTGACCTGGGGAGAAAGATGACGGAGGAGGGATGGCAGTCCGTGTACGTGCCCTCCGCGGTCGTCACCCACGAACAGGGTGTGTCCTGGAAGAAGAAGCCCGCACGGATGATTCAGGCCCACCACGAGTCGGCCGCCAAATACATCGCATCCGCATACCCGGGCAAGACAAACATACTCGTACGCGGCGCCATCACGTCTGGTCTCAAGCTGCGCGCCAAGTGGATGACGCGGGACTCGTAGTCACGAAATAGCGTCGACACCCCACGAGCCTCGTCGCAATCACGGGGCAGCGAATCGAGAAGATCAATTACTGGGCAGTGGGTCGCAGTGGGTCGAGAGGCTCAATCGCTGATGGCCGAATCGGGCCCATAGACCCCGAATCGAAAATTCTAAGGAAATTAAAAAGACAAAAGGATGACCCGCCCAATCTGTATGAGAGAGGGCGGGTCAATCGCGTCGATAGGAATGAGGCTCAGTTATGAGCTACTCCTTCGAAATCATTCTTCGGGTTCTCTTACTGGCCCGTCTTGGCGTACTTGGCTTCGACGGCATCCTTCTGTGGACGCCACCAGTCCTCGTTCTCGCGGTACCAGGTGACCGTGTCGTGCAGGCCGGCAGTGAAGTCCTCGAACTGGGGTTCCCAACCAAGCTCGAGCAGGCTCGAGTTGTCGATTGCGTAGCGCAGGTCGTGACCGGGACGATCATTGACGTGCACGAAATCGTTCTTGTCGTAGCCAAACTCCTCGAGGATCATCTGAACGACCTGGAGGTTGTTGAGCTCGCCGTCAGCGCCGATGAGGTAGGTCTTGCCGATCTCACCCTTGTTGACGATCGCCCACACAGCCGTGTTGTGGTCGCGGACGTGGATCCAGTCGCGCACGTTGAGGCCAGCGCCGTAGAGGCGGGGCTTCACGCCATCAATCAGGTTGGTGACGGTGCGCGGAATGAACTTCTCGATGTGCTGGAACGGACCGTAGTTGTTGGAGCAGTTCGAGATCGTTGCGGCGATGCCGAAGGAGCGGACCCAGGCGCGAACCAGGTGGTCGGAACCAGCCTTCGAAGCAGAGTACGGTGAGGACGGGTTGTAGGGCGTCGTCGGCGTGAACTTGTTCGGATCGTCCAGCTCCAGATCGCCGTACACCTCATCGGTGGAGATGTGGTGGTAGCGGACCCCGTACTTGCGCACGGCCTCAAGCAACACGAACGTGCCGACAAGGTTGGTCGTGATAAACGGGGAGGGGTCGTTCAGCGAGTTGTCGTTGTGGGACTCTGCAGCGAAGTGCACAACCAGGTCCGCGTCCTTGACGAGGGGATCGACCGTGTCGGGGTCGGCAATGTCGCCCTCGATGAGGGTGACGCGGTCAAGTCCCGCCAGGGAGGCGGGGTTGCCGGCGTAGGTGAGCTTGTCGAGAACGACCACCTCAGCGTCGGGCATCTCCTCCACCGTGGTGTGAACAAAGTTAGCGCCAATAAATCCGGCTCCGCCGGTCACAAGAATCTTCATTCCTTATTCCTTAGTTACGACCCATGCCGTAATACGTCCATCCGGCATTCTTCCAGGTGTCGGGATCGAGGGAGTTGCGGCCGTCGATGACGATCTTCCCGGCAGGCTCGAGGGTGGTGGGATCCAGGTTCTTGAACTCGTCCCACTCGGTCAGAAGTAGGGTCGCCTCCGCGCCCTTGATGGCCTCGTGAGCGGTATCGGCAACCGGAACATCGGGGCGGCGCACCTTGAGGACGGGGCCGGCGGCCGGGTCAGTGATGACGATGTCAGCCCCAGCGTCCCGCAGCATCTTGGCAATGTCGATAGAGGGTGAGTTGCGCATGTCGTCGGTGTTGGGCTTGAAGGCCGCACCGAGAAGAGCGATGCGCTTGCCCGTGACGTCGCCACCGAGTGCCTCAATGGCGAGGTCGGCTGCGTGCTTACGACGGCGGTCGTTGATGGCGTTGATGTCCGACATAAAGTCGAGGGAGTTGAGGCCCAGCTGCTCCGTGCGTGCCTGGAAGGCTCGGGTGTCCTTCGGAAGGCAACCGCCACCGTAACCAATACCTGCGCGCAGGAACTTCTTGCCAATGCGATCGTCGAGACCAATGGCCTCGGCAAGCATCGTGACGTCCGCACCCGTGGCGTCACAGATCTCCGCCATCGCGTTGATGTAGGAGATCTTCATGGCGAGGAAGGAGTTGGCCGAAACCTTGACCAGCTCTGCCGTGGGGAAGTCCATGATGAGGCGGGGAGTGTCGAGCTCGAGAATGGTCGCGTAGACCTCGTCGAGAATGCGCTGCGAGACCTCCGCGCGCTCCGCGTCCTTCGACACGCCATAGACGAGGCGGTCGGGGCGCAGGGTGTCCTGCACTGCGAAAGACTCGCGGAGGAACTCGGGGTTCCAAATGAGGATCGCGCCAGCGTCGACAACGCGCTGCTCAATGGAGTCTGCGGTGCCGACCGGGACGGTGGACTTGCCAACAACGATCGAGGGTCCGTCTGCCTGACCCATGTGGGGGAGCAGGGAGTCGAGTGCTGCGTTGACGTAGGTCATGTCGGCGCTACCATCGGGACCCTGAGGGGTACCCACGCCAATGAAGTGGACCTGAGCGTCTGACACCTGAGAGAAGTCCGTGGTGAACGTGAGGCGGCCCGCCTCCACGTTGCGCGCCAGCATCTCATCAAACTCGGGCTCAACAAAAGGAGCCTTGCCAGCGGCGAGAAGAGCAATCTTCTCTTCGTCCACGTCAACACCAACAACTGTATGGCCGATCTCGGCCATACTTGCCGCGTGGACAGCGCCAAGGTAACCACAGCCAATCACTGAAATCTTCATATGGACACGTTATCGGAAAAGTGCTGTTTTCGTGTTGGCTCCGCTCACAGCGTGGTGCTTGTATTAGGCAGGCCACAGCTTTGAGGACGCTAGCTGCAGCGAGACCGTAAACCGGCTCAGTATTGACCCTTGCGTAAGTATTATGTCGAACAGAACGCACAGCGTTCATATAGAAATGAACAAGGCAGTGCGATGCCTCAAGGAGGCGGGTTTTTGCCCATGTTCCTGGGGTTTTAAGCGTGGTAGCCTGACGTCAATGAGCCGCATTGGTTCTTCTCGGTTCCCCTTGATGTCAGGTGACTCGCCCGAGTTCTGGTGCGTCAAAGTGCGACGGCCATTTGTGGCGTTAGTGAGGTTTGCTCATGGCAACCAAAATCGCTCAATCAGCAGACGTGGACCCGGCGGCCACCATCGGGGACGGAACCACAATCTGGCACCTTGCCCAAGTCCGTGAAGATGCGGTTGTTGGCGAGAACTGCATCATTGGCCGCGGAGCATACGTTGGGGAGGGCGTAGAGATGGGGGACAACTGCAAACTGCAGAACTACTCCCTCGTGTACGAGCCAGCCAAGCTCGCAGATGGCGTGTTCATTGGTCCAGCGGTTGTCCTGACCAACGATCTTCGCCCCAGAGCCATCAACCCCGACGGTTCGCTGAAGTCAGGCACGGACTGGGATCACGTGGGCGTGACCATCCACGAGGGAGCCGCAGTCGGAGCCCGCGCGGTCTGTGTCGCTCCCGTGACCATTGGCGCCTGGGCAATGGTGGCGGCCGGTGCGGTCGTCACCAAGGACGTTCCCGCCTACGGGCTGGTCGCGGGTGTTCCCGCCCGTCAGATCGGGTGGGTCGGCGAAGCCGGAGCGAAGCTGGAGCAGAACGATTCCGGCACGTGGCGCTGCCCAGTGACGGGAACCGAATACGAAGAAGTCGATCACGCGCTGCGCAGAGCGAGTAACTGACGATTGGGCACCTGACGGGTTTACCTGAACAGCCTCTCTGCCATTTTTTCCGCATGCCAGCGACCTTGCGCGCGCCCGTGGTCGTGCCCCAGTTTGATCAGCAGGAGAGCCTCAAGAGGGGGAGAGGTGATTACGAGCTGGCACAATATGCCATCTACCTGCGGAAAGATCGCCATGAAATAGGTCTCGCTCGGAACCAATTTTATCCAATTTAGGAACGTTTCATAAAATTTAATGCCGCCTCATGAGAAATGAACATTTCATTAACTCCTTGCTCATGTGTCTCAATAGGCTAGGTTTATAACGAACATGTCACTTGAACTTGGAGACCGGTATGAAGTTCCGCTCAGCGGCCCTTGCCACCATACTTCTCGCAGTGCCGACGACGGCGATTGCAGATACCCCGAATGGAATGACAGTCATTGACTTGAACTCCGCACCACAACTCGACCAGGCAGACAATGGAGCATCCTCACCAAGTGGGGATGCTCAAGCTTCATCCGGCACAGAAAGCGCGAACTCTGCGGAATCGGATGTCGCGCAGAACGACGCAAGCTCCGAGTACGAGATCCTCACGGCGCCGATGGCGTCCGATGAGTTCTATGTTGCCGGCGTGACCTGGGAGGGGACAGCACCCGAGGGCGTTGATATTCGCGTTCTTGAAAGCGGCACCTGGTCCGACTGGTACGCCCTCGAGATCGAGGTCGGGGTGGGCGGTAATGATGGCACCGAGCCATTCATTACCGGAGGAGCTGACGGCGTGCAGGTCCGCATCTCCGGATCCGAACCTCCCGCCGACCTCAACCTTGTGCTGACGAGCGGTGAGGGCGATGGTGAGGCAGTGGAGGAGACCCCGTCCGTTGCAACTGTTGCCCCAGCGGCTGGAACCGACACGATCGAAGCAATCAACGCTGAGGACGTCGCGCCCGAGACACTCATGGACATGGGAACCTCCGCGCCGTCCGCCGAGGCGCTCGCGGAGCCGCAAACTCTGACCACTCAGGCCACGGCCACAGTTCCGCAACCGTCGATCGTGACTCGCGCGGGATGGGGCGAGACTCGTGTGCCCCCGCTCTGGACTCCCTCGTACGTCAAGCTCGGTGGCGCAGTCATCCACCACACGGCGGGCACCAACAACTACACGCAGGCGCAGGCCCCCGGCGTTGTCCGAAGCGTGCACGACTACCACACGTATTCCTCCGGCCGCGGCTGGGACGACATCGGCTACAACTTCCTTGTCGACAAATACGGCACCATCTACGAGGGCCGCTATGGCACTCTACTGTCGTCCGATACTCAGATGGTGGTGGGTGGTCACGCGGCACCTGCCAATACCGGCTCCATGGGCATCTCCGTCATGGGAACCTACACGGGTACCGTTCAGCCTACCCAGGCCTCCATCACCTCGATGGAGAACATCATTGCCTGGAAGTTCTCAGCCGCGGGTGTGAATCCGAAGGGAACGTGGACCTTCTACAACGGCAACACGGGCAGGAACCAGACCGTCAACGCGATCCTCGGCCACCGCGACGTGTCCGCCACCGTGTGCCCCGGCAACATCTACCCGCTGCTGGGAAGTATGCGTAACAACGTCCAGACCAAGATCGATAGCGCCGGCAAGCCCGTGCGCGGCGACAACGACCTCGTGGTCTTCAAGACGGATGACTTCTCACCCGTCTCCACCAACGTCCAGTACTTCGGCAAGTCCGGAGACGAGTTCTACGTCGGCAACGTTCTTAGCAACGGCGACCTCCCCTTTACCCGCCGCGGCAACGTCTTCACGTTCGCCACGTCCTCCACGTCGCCCACCACGACCAACACCTACACGATTGGTCGAGCAGGCCAGCAGGTCTTCACCGGTGACATCGACGGTGACGGCAAGGAATCCCTGATCCTGCGCTCCGGCAACCGCTTCGACATCTACGACAATCCCGCAGTCAACACGCCCACGCGCTCGATCAACTTTGGTAAGGCGAGCGACGAGGTCTTCGTGTTCGACTGGGACGGCGATGGCATGGACGAGATCGCGGTGCGCCGCGGCAACCAGTTCTACCTCAAGTGGATGGTCACCTCCGGCAACGCGGACCGCGTCATTAACTATGGACGCAAGGGCGACGAGGTCTACGTCGGTAACTGGAACGGGGGTAGCGTCGACACCATTACCGTGCGCCGCGGCAACACCTACTACATGAGCTACTCCAACAGGTCTGGCGATGCGGATCGCAAGTTCGGCTACGGTCGAGCAACAGACACCGTTGTTGTTGGCGACTGGAACAGGGACGGCAAGGACGGCATCGGCGTTGTCCGCGACCTGACCAAGTAGCAAGAATGCAATGACGGTCCTCAGATCTTCAGGCATTGGGTACAACCGATCTGCACGGAGAAATTGAGGACCATCAACTGAGGGCGAGACTTTCGAGTCTCGCCCTCCCGTGCACACTGGGCGACAATACTCACAGAGCCGCGTGAAAGATGATTGTTTACCTCTCAACTGTGACCGACCTACGGAAAGTCGTGGTCAGGGAGGTGGCTCGCCCCAAGTGTTCACGTAAGAGGACACGGTAGTTCACTTTATCTTTACCGTTTCTCATTATATTTACGGGTGCCTTTCCATATATTCCGAGATAGGACATCCATGAAGAGCCACAGGCAACACTTTGCCTCGGCGCTTGCCGCAGGATTGGCGAGCATCGTCGCATTTGGGGTGGCGGGGCCGGTCAGCGCCCAGCCGGCAACCCCACCATCAGTCATTCAATCCCAGCCGGCGGCCGTGCCGCCGCTTGTCATCACTGAACTCGCACCGGACCATGTCGGTGTCGATCACTTCGAGTTCATCGAGGTCCACAACACGACAACCGAGGCAATCGACTTGGGTGAGCAGGGGTACTCGCTCGCCTACACGTCGACCAACGACGGCACGCCGGGCACGGCCCGCCTCCGCTTCGTCAACGACGATCAGTCAGAGCGGAACGATGTCGTCATCGAGGCGGGCGAGACGGTTGTTCTCTGGCTCTCTCACAGCGGTGGCAACGTCCGTTCCTTCGACTACACGGAGGCCGACTTCCGCGCACAGTGGGGCATGGCAGAAGATGACCCCAGGAGGATCATCCGAGTCACGGGCCAGGACGGCATGTCGAACTCCGGTGACCGCGGCGTTCAGATCCTCCACAACGGTGAGGTCATCACCTGGTCGTACTACCTCTCCTCCCTGATCAGCACGACGCAGACCGCCGAGTTCGCTCTCCCCGGGGCGGACGCAACCGATCCCCGCACCCTCGTTCAGATCGAGACCGCACCCGGTGGCACCCCGGGCCGCGTCAGCGACGATCAGCTGAACATTCCGGAGGAACCCGAGGAGCCGCCAGAGACACCGATCCTCGACCTCATCATCACGGAGATCGCTCCGGACAACACGAGCCACGATCGCTACGAGTACTTCGAGCTTCACAACCGCAGCGATCACGCCATCACCCTGGGTGAGGACGGCTACTCCTTCAACTACACCTACACCGATGGTGAAACGGGTTCCAACGACGTCCCGCTTCAGCTCGTTGGCGGGCAGGACCTCACCATCGCATCCGGCGAGACCGTGGTCATGTGGCTCTCGTACTCGACCGCCAACTTCGACTCCTTCGCACAGACCGAGGCTGACTTCCGTGCCGAGTTCGGTATGGATGAGGAGACCCGGATTGTGCGAATTGAGGGTCAGGCCGGCATGGCCAACGGCGGTAACCGCGGCATACGCATCCTCAAGGACGGCGTGACCGATTCGTGGGCCTTCTACCCGGGCGGTTCCGTTGGTCAGAACCTTGTGGCGGAGTTCGGTATGCCAGCATCCGATGCTGCGAATCCCCGCGCCATGCGACTCCACACTTCCCTCGCCACGCCGACACCCGGTGTCGTGAGCCAGGAGCAGCTGACTGCTCCGACGGACACCGAGGAACCGGAACCGATTCCCTCGCCTTCGACCTCCGCACCCCTGGTCGTGACCGAGGCCGTCGTTGACTCCACCAACGTGGGTGCTTCCGATGGTTACGAGTTCATCGAGATTGCGAACGCAACCGATGCGCCCATCGACTTCTCCGACTACGTCATCAACTACCTGTACCCGGTTGACGAGAACAGCAACTCGAACGCCGTTCTCTGGCCCGCCGTTCCCGCCAACTCCGTCATCGGCTCTGGCGAGACCCTCGTGTTCTGGATCAAGAGCGGACCGAACGACGACATGACCGTGGACGACTTCAACGCCTTCTACGGCACCGACCTTGAGCTCGGAACTGACCTTGTCGAGATCAGCTCGGGCGGCATGGCCAACGGCTCTCCCCGTGGCATCCAGATTCAGACCAACTCCGGCCACATGGTCAACCGCGCCTACTACAACATGGGCAGCGCTTCCGACGTGGCGACCAACATGGGTCTGCAGTGGATGAGCAACGAGGACGATCTGCTCAAGCAGGATCTCCTCGGTAACGAGCAGCCGACCCCGGGTTCGGTCTCGAGCCACCAGCTACCCCAGTCCCTCGTCACTCTCACCGAGGACAGCGAGGCACCGGCAATCGCCGACCAAACCGCCGGCGAGATTCCCGCGGGTGCTCCCTTCCCGTTTACCTTCACGGTCACGGACAACGAGCAGGTCAAGACCGTCACCCTCAACCTGTTCTCGTCCGTAACCGATGAGGAGCCGCGCAGGGTTAACCTCGTGGCCGATGGCGATAGATTCTCCTACCAACTTCCCGCCGCCGACCTTGTTGGCAAGCGCTGGTACGAGTACACCCTGACCGTTTCCGACGGCACGAACCACGTGACCACGAACCCGGTTCGGCTCAACGTCGAGGGTGCCAACACCGACCCGGTGCGCCTCAACGTGACCGACGGTCAGTGGGTGTCCGGTGTCGTTGACATCATCGCCGCAACCGACGATCTCGACCACCAGCCCACCCTCACCATCGGTGGGGAGCAGGTTGACACCGTGGCGTCACTCGAAACCGACCCGGTGTTTGCTATGGAGGTGACGGCAACCGACACGTACTTCCGTAACGGCATTCTGGCAGGCGGAGATGTCCTCAAGATCTTCGAGGAGGGCACCTACGATCGCGTCGAGTCGATCTCCACCCCTGTACCGCAGGGCTACATGGAGGACGGCAAGCTCGTTGTCAGCGTCTACGCGGGCACCAAGGCTGCTCCCGAGATTGATCTCAACGAGAACAACGATGACTTCCAGATCAAGGGCCTGCGCCTCATTCTTCCCGACGGTCGCTCGCTGACCCCGGTTGGCTACACCAACCCGGAGGAATGGCTCCGCATGGGTGACTCGACGGGCAAGCTCGACTACTACGATGCTGTCTTCGAGATCCCAGAGGATGCCTTCACCGGCCAGCGGCACTCCTGGGACACCACCACCGTCGCCAACGGCGAGTACGAGGTGTCGGCAACCGAGTCCGAGGATTCGGCCACGGCTACCCTCAACGTCGACAACACCGGTCCCGCCATTACTGTCACGGGCGTGACCAGCGATCAGTCCCTCCAGGGCGAGTTCACCATCGACGCTGAGATCACGGATGCTGGTGTCGGCATTGAGACGACCTCGGTTCAATTGGATGGCGAGAAGATTTCCCTGCCGTACAGCTCCTCGAGCGTTGACATGGTGGCGGGCGAGCACATGCTTCTCATCACCGCGACCGACAAGCTTGGCAACGCGTCGACCTCAAATACGTCCTTCGTTGTTCCGGACGAGGAACCGGGCTCAAGCGAGTTCGCTCCCGCCGACGGCGAGACTGTTCCCGCAGGGGATATCATCCTGTCGGCAACGATCACGGACCCGACGAACGACCGGGTCGACGTCACCTTCCTCGAGGGCTACGCCCCCGAGCTCGATTCTGAGGACATCCGCACCTCGACCGGCACGGTTGTTGATGCTGGTACCACCGACCGCGAGCAGGCAGTTGCCTTGACCGCGGACGAGGTTGAGCAGTTCGGTGCAACCGACGGCCTTGGCAACGAGATCAAGTCCGATGCTCAGTTCCCGTACCAGGTGTTCGAGATCGACGTTCCCGAGAACATGATTGACGGCTCCCGCCTCCGCATCAACTGGGAGGGTTCGGCCGACAGCGACGCTCAGGTCATCCTCTACGCACAGAAGGCTGACGGAAGCGGCTGGGATGAGGTCGATCGCCACATCACCGCCGCGGGCGATGCGTCCTCGACGGAGTCCTTCTCCCTGTCGGGACTGGTGGATGCTGAGGAGTACAGCCAGGACGGCACCGCCACGTTCCTTGTGCAGCACTCCGAAGGTTTTGCTGGTCAGGACCACACGACCCGTGACTCCGAGATCACGAAGAACAACTCCGATGATCTCGATCGTTCCGAGTACGACTTCACTCTCGCTTGGGAATCCGACACGCAGTACTACAACGAGCAGTACACCCAGCACCAGGAGGCTATTCACGACTTCGTGCTTGCTCAGCGCGAGAACATGAACATCCAGTACCTGTTCCACACCGGTGACATCATCGATGACTACGACCAGATGTACCAGTGGGAGAACGCTGTCCCGCAGTACAAGAGGCTCGACGATGCTGGGATGCCGTACGGCGTTCTTGCCGGCAACCACGACGTTGGTCACCTCGAGATCGACTACACCAACTACGGCACGTACTTCGGTGAGGGCCGCTACAACGGTAATCCTTGGTATGGCGGGTCGTACGAGAACAACCGTGGCCACTACGACCTGTTCTCCGCGGGCGGCATCGACTTCATTGTCGTGTCCATGGGCTGGGGACCTGACGATCAGGCCATCGAGTGGATGAACTCCGTGCTTGCACAGTACCCGGATCGCGTCGCGATTCTCAACCTGCACGAGTTCATGCTGACCACGGGCGGACTTGGCCCGGTTCCGCAGCGCATCCTCGACGAGGTTGCGGCCACGAACCCGAACGTCAAGATCATCATGTCCGGTCACTACCACGACGCCCACACCCGCACAGACCAGTTCGATGACGATGGTGACGGTGTCAAGGACCGCACCGTGACATCGATGCTGTTCGACTACCAGGGCCTGCCCGAGGGCGGTCAGGGCTACCTGCGCCTCCTCCACTTCGACAACGAGGGGGAGGAGATGAGGGTGAGGACCTACTCGCCGTCATACGATCGCTACAACTCTGACGACCCGAACCTCATGGCCGAAGGTGATGACCCGTACGGTGATCAGGACTTCACGATCAGCTACGACCAGCTCGGAATCACCCCCTCCGCCAAGGTCCTCTCCACCGACTCGGTCAACATCGAGGTTCTCTCGAACCACGAGATCGGATCAGTCAACGGCCTCGAGACCCCCGGAACAGCTTCGGTGACGTGGGCCGATCGCGAAGAAGGACAGCACCAGTGGTACGTCCGCGTCATCGACGAGCACGGAGCAGAGAACCTGTCACCCGTGCAGTCGATCTTCGTTGACACCGAGATCACCGACCCCACGGACCCGACAGATCCGACGGATCCGGTTGATGTGAATTCTCTGCGTGGAAATGTCTTCCTGCTCGCGAACGACTGGACCTCGGCTTCGGCTGATACTGGGGTTACCTTCGGACGTCGCGGGGATGAGGTTCTCGTGGGTGACTGGGATGGCTATGGGGTCGACACCCTGGGTGTGCGACGTAGCTACACGTTCTACCTGAGCAACTCTGTCTCCTCCGGACCCGCAGGCATCTTCTTCATGTACGGACGAGCAAGCGACCAGGTCGTTGTTGGTGACTGGAATGGTGACGGCAAGGATACCGTCGGTGTTCGCCGCGGCAATCAGCTTCTGCTGACTAACTCCCTCACCGGCGGCAATGCCACCATCTCCTTCGCCTACGGCAAGGCTTCCGATCAGGTTCTTGCTGGTGACTGGGATGGCGACGGAACCGACACAGTTGCTCTGCGCCGAGGAAACACGTTCATTGCCACCAATCAGCACGCCGGCGGTAAGAACGGCATCTCCTTCAACTACGGCCGAGCAACTGATCAGGCGCTCGCGGGCGACTTCGATGGCGACGGAGCGGACACACTCACCGTGCGTCGCGGCAACGTCTTCTTCATCAAGAACACTCTTGGTGGCGGGGCAGCCGACAGCTCCATCGGATTCGGCAAGTCCACCGACACCCCGATCGTGGGTGACTGGGACGGCGACGGAATCGACACCCCCGGAGTGAACCGATACCGCAACTAGTGCTCACATAGCTCCTCAGCAATGAGGGCTTGAGTACTTGAGTCAAGAAACAAATAAAGGAATCCCGGTCGGGACTGGTGTTAGCCAGTTACCGACCGGGAATTTCTTATTGAGATTCGAGCTGGGATTCGAGCCGGGGCTCTAGCTGGGATTCGAATTTGGATCCCAGATTTGAGTGGTTGTCAGTCGGAAGCGCTTGGGGCTCGTCACTCGGGCTGGGCGGGTGCCTCACCGGGTGGGAGGGCGGGAGTACCATCGACCTGGACGGCTGGGTGGCTCTTAACGAAGCCCGTGGTCATGCCGTCCGAACGGACAACGATGACTCCGGTGTTGGACTTGGTGGCAAGCGGGACTCCGAACTCGGTCACAACCTTGACGTTGAAGACGTAGGTGTCCTCGCCGAGGTACAGGTGGGGGAGCGTGATTCGGACGGTTCCGGACTTCTCAATCTCCGGCATCTGCAGCTGCAGTTTTCTCGTATCCATGCCGAACACGTTCGTGCCGGCCAGGTTCTCAATCTCGAGTTCAATGCCGAACTTCTTCAGCGGCTTGTCGCTCGAGAGCTCGATGTCGAGGTCGAGATCATCGCCGGAGATGAAGACGTCTTGACCGTTGGGGAGGCGCACGAGCCCGGCGGGGGTCACCTCACCGATCGTGGCCGAGGTGGGCGTGGACTCCTCGATGATCGCGGCGTCCTTCAGTCGCTCCTGCTGGTAGGCGCGGTGGAGCACGCTCATGGAATCTCGCACGGGACCCAGGGTGACAAGCTCGCCCTTCTGGAGGATCGCGGCGCGATCACACACGTCGATGATCTGATCCGCGGAGTGGGAGACGAGGATGATGGAACGCCCCTCCTCTTGGAACTCGTGAATCTTGTTCATGCACTTGCGCTGGAAGGGCTCATCGCCCACGGCAAGCACCTCGTCAACAAGGAGGATGTCGGGGTCGGAATGGACGGCGACAGCGAATGCGAGCCTGACGTACATGCCGGAGGAGTAGAACTTCACCTGGGTGCCGATGAAGTCGGAGATTCCGGAGAAGGCAATGATGGAGTCGAGCTGGTTCTCAATCTCGTCCTCGGTGAGGCCGAGGATGGAGGCGTTGAGGTAGATGTTCTCGATGCCGGTGAGGTCGGGATGGAAACCAGCACCGAGCTCCAGCAGGGCAGCGAGCCTGCCGCGGACCCGGACCTCACCCGAGTCCGGTGCGAGGATGCCGCCGATGAGCTTGAGCAGGGTGGACTTCCCGGAGCCGTTGGGTCCAGCCAGTCCCAGTGACTCGCCCGCCTTCACCTCAAGGGAGATGTTGTTGAGGGCCGTGTACTTCTCACGGTGCTTGCGGGAACGTGCCGCATTAACAATGCGTTCCTTGAGCGACTTGTCCTGGTTGATGACGAAGTGCTTCGAAACGCTGTCGACCTCGATGACATTAACGTCGCTCACTAAAGCTCCTGTGCGAAGTTGCGCTGAGACTTTGCGAAGTAGCGCTGGGACAGAACGATGAGAACCAGGCCGATGGCAATGAAGATCAGCATGCTGGTCAGCAGGTTATCGGGCAGGGGAGCCGCCGATGATGTGCTGGGTGCCCACACGCCCGCCTGGAATCCGAGAACGGCGTTCGCCATGGGGTTCATGAGGTACAGTTCGGCAAGCCACGCGGGAGCAGCATCGACCACCATCGAATACGAGTAGACGATGGGGCAGAGCCACATACCGATGAGGAGGGACACCTCGACCAGGTACTGCACGTCGCGCAGGTAGACGTTGATGGCGGAGAGGAACAGGCCGGCCGCGATACCCCACACGAGAATGACGATGATGGAGAGGGGCACGTACGTGAGGAGGGATGGGATGTGGATCCCGGAGATGATGATCGCTCCCGCGAGCAACACCACCATCTGCGCGCAGAAGTTGATAAACGCAGCACCGGCTGCAGCTAGTGGGAAGATCTCCCGGGGGAGATACACCTTCTTGATGATGCCGGAGTTGCCCACGATCGAGCCCGTGGAGGACGCGATGATCTCGTTGAACAGGCCCCACGCCGTGAGGCCAGCAAACACGTACACACCGAAGTTCTCGATCGCACGGGAGGCTCCGAGGATCTGACCGATCGCGAAATAGTAGATGAGGAGCTGAACGAGGGGACGGATCAGGGTCCACAAGAATCCGAGGGTGGAGTCCTTGTAGCGGGCCTTCAGTTCCCTCTTGACCAGCAGCCACCAGAGTTCGCGATGGTCCCAAATGTCTTTCCAGGACGCGACCGCACCACGGAAGAAGTGACTGGACGGGACGACCACACGGAGGTCCTCACCCGCCAACCTGTCGATCCTGTCCAGGGCGGCCTGTGACCGCTCGGGGCCCTGCTCGCTCACATCTATCTCCGTTCCCTTCGCGAAATGCTCAGAATACATCCGCAAACTACACACATCGTAGTCGCAAGTTCAGCCCACACCCCATTCGGCGACACGGAAAGGGGATAGTATGGCTTGGCGTACGAACTCACGGTAAGGACACGATATGCATGTCATCGTCGATCGGGATGTTGAGCTACCCGACGAGTGGGTAACAGCCCTCGGGGACTCAACCATTCGCCGCGCTGGCCATCCCGCGCCCCTTGACCTCGACCCCAAGCCGGGAGGTCCCGTCATTGTCGTTGCCGACGTGGGTGCAGTGGACCCGGCACGGGTCCGTGAACTCCTCCATCAGGCAGAGTCGGCCGTGGCTGGCGGCAACTCGGCGGTCTTTGTTGAGGGTGTTGAAACGACCGAGGTCCTTGCCTCCCTCGGCGCCGTGTACGCGTTCGACTCGATGCAGACCCACTACGCGGGCGGTTTCGATCCCACCTACTCGGCGAAGGGCATGGGACTGGACATGCAGTTCCGTCTGACCGGCCGCGCCATCCGCTCCGTCCGCATCGGCTCCCCGGCCGTGCGCAGGGCCGTTGAACCGGAGATCGGCATCTACCTCGACGTCATGACGAAGAACCTGAGCCCGAGATCGCTGGCGGCACGCTTCGCTCCTCTCTTCACCGGAATTGTTGCTCACGGGCTGAGGGACGCAAACACGAAGATCCTTGACCTGCAGCGTTCCCCTGGTGGTGACGACGTGTTGACCATGAGTGTGGACCCGAACGAGCTGTCGGGTGCTCGCACCGTCCGCGACTGGTCTCTCCGCTTGGAAGCATCCAAGGATGCTCACTACATCAACCGTGTCGCGCGAAGGATTCCATCAGGAGCGCTCCCGTACCTTGATGACTTTGTCGACGAGGTGTGGGCGTCAACGAACATTCCTGCTGAGCAGAGGCAGATCCTCGAGGAGAGCTTTGCCGACCTCTCTCCCGCCCGTCACGCCGCAGTGCTCGTGGCGGACGAGGCGGACGAGGCAGCGACTGCTCGCGCCACTACCATCGCCCAGGTAGCACCGAACACGGTGCTGTGGGCTCCCGACACGAGGACCGTGTCGGAGTGGAACGGGGGATGGAAGAAGACCGATCTCACGATTGATGACCTCGAGTACGACCCGGTTGTCATTCTCATTGCCACCAGCATCAGAACCGTCCCGTGGGCGCAGGTGAGCGGCGCCGTTGTGGTCTCCGACCTGACAACGACGGACCTGACCTCCCGGCTCGTGTCCGACTGGGTTGGGAGCACGGACGACTTCCGTGGCCACTCCGCCCAGGTCTTTGGCGAGACCTTCCTGCGTGCCGACCGGATCATCACGGCCGATTCCGAGGGGCGCGACTTCGTTCTCGGGTTCATCTCCGGGCTCAAGCGGCTCAACGCGTACGCATACGACGCCGATACCTCCTATTCGACGATCGTTGCCGTGGAAAACGGAGCGGACGAGGCCGCTGGAGTCATCTTGAGGCCCGTTCGCGCCCTCGATCTCGTGGAAACCACGGTCGAATACGAGTCCACCCCGCACGCTGTCTTTGCCAAGGAGAAATCAGGTTTCGTGGACACGCTCAAGAACTCGGGACGCAAGGTCGCCGAGACCGTGAAGGGAATCAAGAAATGACCACAGTATCTGTCATTCTCGTCAACTTCCGTGGTGCGGACGACACCATCGCGGCAGTCGAATACCTTCGCAAGTCCAACTGGCCCCAGGAGGACCTCGAGATCGTCATCGTCGAAAACGATTCCGGTGACGACAGCCTCGAGCGCCTCCAGACGGCATTGCCGAATGAGAAGGTCATCGACTCGGGAGCGAACCTTGGCTTCGCCGGCGGATGTAACTTCGGTGTCACGCACTCGACCGGCGACATCGTCGCCTTCCTCAACAACGATGCCCGCCCGGACGAGAACTGGATCCGGGCAGCAGTCGAGGCCATGGAAGCAGACTCCACGATCGGTTGCGTCGCGTCCAAGGTGCTGGACTGGGAGGGCGAGACCATCGACTACGTTGATGGCGCACTCACGTGGTTCGGCATGGGCTACAAGAGGGAAGCCACCCAGGTCGACGACGGTCAGTACGACACCCCAAAGAACGTCCTGTTCCCCACCGGGGCGGCGACCTTCGTGCACAGGTGGCTGTACGAGGAACTCGGTGGCTTCGACGAACGCTACTTCATGTTCTACGAGGACGTGGACCTGGGGTGGCGAATCAACCTCGCCGGATACAACGTCCGCTACGTCCCCACCTCCCTCGCCTTCCACCGTCACCACGTGACGATGAACAAGTTCGGCAACTACCGCGAAACGTATCTGCTGGAACGTAACGCCCTCGCCTGCATGTACAAGAACTTCGGTCCCGACATGCTCCGCTCCGTGTTCGCTCCCGCACTGGCCCTTGCCGTGGAACGCTCCGCCTCAAGGGCCGAAGCAGAGGGAGTCGATGCCCTTAAGGCGTACGACGGAGGTGAAATCCGCAAGATCGCGGCAACCGCACCCCACGCCATCTCGTGGTTCGCCGATCTTCTCCCGTCCTTCGCGGAGTCGCGGAAGGAGATCCAGGCATCCCGCAAGCGCGGCGATGATGAGATCCTCCCCCTTATGCGGAACGCTCTCGAGCCCGCATACCCGCTCCCGCAGTACCTGGAGACCCACGACGAACTGGTGGAGCACTTCCATCTGAAGGATGTCTTCAGCCTCCAATCGAAGATCCTCATCGTGACTGGCGAACCGATCGCGGCCAAGATGGCGGGCCCCGCCATCCGCGCCTGGGAGATGGCGAAAAGGCTGTCTGTCTCGCACGCCGTGCGCCTGTGCTCGACGGCAGGAGTCGGCCAGGTCGGCCCCCAGCCCTTCGAACTGTTTAACGGGGATGAAAATACCCTCAAGGCAGTGACCGATTGGGCGGATGTCATCATTTTCCAGGGGTTCCTCCTCGAGGCCGCCCCCTGGTTGCGCGACTCGAAGAAGATCATCGTGGCCGACATCTACGACCCCATGCACCTCGAGCAGCTCGAGCAGGCACGCGACCAGGGTCCGAAGGGCAGAACCGAGTCCATCGAGGGAGTCACGGACGTCCTCAACCGTCAGATCGCACGCGCCGACAAGTTCCTGTGCGCCTCGGAGAAGCAACGGTCCTTCTGGATCGGCCAGCTCGCTTCCATGGGCCGCATCAACACAAACGTACTCGGCCTGGATCGCACCCCCGAGGACCTCATCGACACCGTGCCCTTCGGTCTTGGTGAGGAAAGTCCCGTGCAGGACCGCCACGCCATCCGGGGCACCGTCCCGGGTATCGGCATGGACGACAAGGTCATCCTGTGGGGCGGCGGCATCTACAACTGGTTCGACCCCATCACCCTCGTGAGGGCAGTGGATAAGCTCAAGAACACTCATCCGGATGTTCGGCTCTACTTCCTCGGCGTCAAGCACCCGAACCCGGGCGTGCCGAAGATGAGGGTGGCGCAGGAAACCATGGACCTGTCGAAGAAGCTCGGGCTCACCGATAAGCACATCTTCTTCAACCACGACTGGGTCGAATACGACGACCGCCACAACTACCTGCTCGACGCGAACGTTGGTGTGTCCACCCACTTCGAGCACATCGAAACCCAGTACTCGTTCCGCACAAGAATCCTCGACTACCTGTGGGCGGGCCTCCTGATCGTTGCCACGACCGGTGACTCGTTCGGTAGCGTGCTCGATGAGGAGGGCATCGGCATCGGCGTTCCTCCCGAGGACGTGGATGCGCTCGCGGATGCTCTTGAGAAGGCCCTCTACGACGACGAGTTCGCTCACGTGTGCCGCACGAACATTGCCGAATATTCGAAGAAGTTCGAGTGGTCCAATGCTCTCGCCCCGCTTCTCGAGTTTGCGAAGCACCCGACCCGCGCGGGTGACCTCAAGTACCTGGAGGAAGGGGCATTGCCGGAAGGCATGCTGGGATTCATCAAGCCCGGGTTCGACATGAAGAGGGACGCCAAGCTGGTTGTCGATTACCTGAGAACCGGCGGACCCAAGGTACTCGCTACCAAGGTGGCGTCCCGCCTGCGCAAGTACCTGCCGTCCTGATGATCAACCCGCCCAGATTGCAACGCGAACCTGAGTTCCGTAGCTACCTGGGCGAGTTGAGTTATGTGGGTGTTGGGCTCTGGGGGCTCGCGGACAGGAGCGACTCGAGCAAGGTACATGACTCGAGTGACGTCGCGAATGCCCCAGAGATTTGGCGAACTTCATCAACCGACGAAGCGAACGAATACAAGCGACAAGTGAAGAGATAGAGACAAGAGCAGATGGAAGAACGAAACATTTTTGAATCACTTGAGGACTTCATTGCGATCCCGCGCGTGACCGGGCTGGAGTCCCGCCACGGCCGCACCGTCGCATCCGTTGCCTCCCTGGCCAAGAAGAAGGACACGTACGTGACCCGCCTGGTCGAGCTGGGGGAGGAACCGAAGCCGCTCACCCGGGCCAAGAAGGGCGACAGCCTTGAAGCGATTGGCGAGAGGGGAGAGCTGTACTTCTCCTCGAAGCGCGATGACGACTCGAGCGAAGAAGAGGTCAACGACGCGCTGTGGATGCTGCCCCCGGGAGGAGAGGCGCGCGTCGTGCTGCGCAGGCCGGGTGGCGTGAACTCGGTCGTGACCGCGGGCGGCAAGCTCATCATCACCGCCGACAGCTTCGCAGGCTTCGACGAGGAGAAGAACCTCGAGCTCACGAAAGACCGGAAGGAACGCGGAGTGACCGCGATCCTGCACGAGTCCTTCCCGGTCCGGTACTGGGACCACGACCTGGGCCCCACGTACCCGGCGCTGTACGAGGCCGATCTTCCGAGCCTGGATGGCGACGATGAGATCGCGCTTCGCCGCATTGATATTCCCGAGGGCAGGCTTCAGGGAGTCGAGGTGTCGGATGATGGTGCGATTATTCTTGTCTCGATCGAGACCCTCCTGAACGGAACCACCCAGATCAGCACGGTCTACTCGATTGTCGATGGCGAGACCACGGTTGTCGCTCAGGACCCCGCGGCCACGGGCAACGCAGGCGAAACGTTCGTCGAGTACTCTGCCGGCCCCATCTCTCCCTCTGGCAAGTACGCCATCATCGGAGCCTCAAGCGGCAACCGTGACGGACACCCACTGCGGGACTGGAACGAGATCTACGACTTTGAGGCCGGCACACTCAGGCCGCTGACCGACTCGTTCGATGACTGGACGAATGATGGCCTGTGGCTCGATGACAACACGCTTATTGTCACGGCTGACCGCTTGGGTCGTGGATCCATCTATCGCGTGGATGTGGCAACGGGTGAGTTCACGTTGCTGACCGACGACGATTACCACTACTCAAGCGTTGGTGAGGTGAATGGTCAGATCGTGTGCCTGCGCGACTCGATCATCGATCCGGCAACCCTGGTCCGCGTCGATCCCAGCACGGGCGCCGTCACCGAATTGTCTCGACTCACGCCTCCGATCACGTCGATGGGGAAGCTCACCGAGGTGGCGACCACCGCCGAGGACGGCACGGACCTGCGCGCTTGGCTCGTGCTTCCCGAGGGTGGCAAGCCCGCTCCGCTGGCTGTGTTCGTGCATGGCGGCCCCTGGGGCTCGTGGAACGGCTGGACATGGCGGTGGAACCCGGGTCCGTTCGTGGCCAAGGGCTACGCGGTGCTCCTCCCGGACCCCGCGATCTCCACCGGTTATGGCCAGCACATGATCGACCGCGGCAATGACCAGCTTGGTGGCACCCCGTACACGGACCTCCTTGCCCTCATCGACGCGACCGAGGCGCGCGACGACATCACGGGAGAGAACACGGCCCTGCTCGGTGGATCGTATGGCGGGTACATGGCGAACTGGATGGCTGGACACACGGGTAACCGCTTCTCCTGCATCGTCTCCCACGCCTCCCTGTGGAACATCGACTTCATGGGTCGCACCACCGACAACGGTGAGTGGCACGAGTGGATGGCACCGACCCAGGCCGGCACCTACTCGCCGCACCTGTCGGCAAGCGACATCGAGGTCCCGATGCTCGTCATCCACGGCGATCGCGACTACCGCGTTCCCGTGTCTCAGTCCCAGTCCCTGTGGCACGCGCTCTTGAGAGACTCGAAGGTCGATGGGCACAAGTTCCTCTACTACCCGGATGAGAACCACTGGATCCTTAAGCCCTCGAACTCGCTCGTCTGGTACGAGACGGTCATGGCGTTCCTCGCGGAAAATGTGCTGGGCCAGGACTGGAAGCGCCCCGAACTGCTCGGCTAGTCCCGTGCACGGTAGTGCGCGAGCCACTCGATTCGAGGCAAGAAAGCGGTAGGAAGCGGCGAGTAATCGCCGCTTCCTGCTACTGTGACGATGAACCTTGCGAGAAGGGAGCCGGGGTATGAAGGTCGTCTTGACCAGGAAACGGTTTATCGGTGCCACGGCGGTCCTGACTGCCGCGTACCTGATTCTGCTCATCACGTGGGCGTACGTTACCCCAGCATTCCGGTCACCGGACGCTCCCATGCATTACAACTCGATCATGCGCCTCGTCAACGGTGGCGGATGGCCGGACCCGGGTACTGCCCGGATCGACGAAGGCGTGCTGACAGTTGGTAAGGAAGGCGGCCTCGTCAGTGCCGAAGCCACGGGCTTCAACCAGCGCTACTTCAGCACCGTTCCCGACGGCCTGATCCAAGGAACCGGCGACCAGTTCCCGTGGATCCATCCGCTGCCGGAGGACGATCGAGCAGTTCCCGAGTTTGGTGATGGCTACACGAGTGGCATCGACCAAATGACCCAGCATCCTCCCGTTTACTACGGGATTGCTGCCGGTTACCTCAAGGTCTTGGGCGCCGACCACTGGCAGTGGGATGGGCAGCTGCTCGCCCTTCGTGTTCTTTCCGCTCTGATGGTCATGTGGGTGGTGCCGGCGACTGTCTACACAGCGCGCAAGACGGGCCTTGGCAGGCGACTCTCGCTCTTCGCTGGACTTGGAATCTTCGCCATTCCCCAGCTCGCACACGTTGGTTCCTCGATCACCAACGACTCCCTCTACATCCTTGTTGGTGCCCTCGTGCTGGCGCAGTCAGCGCGCGTTCTCTTCGGCAATCCGACCAAACGAGACGTTGTCATCTCGGGCCTGCTTCTTGGCCTTGGACTGTGGACGAAGGCAACGTTCCTCGTGTTCGGCTTGGTTGTGGGACTCTCGTTTGTTCTCGCGAGGGCCGCGATCCCCGCGGGACGCAAGTGGCTCTACGGCGTTTCCGCCGGCATGCTCGGCGTTGTCGTTGGCGGGCTCTGGTGGGTCCGGAACCTCATCGTGTACGGCTCACTGCAGCCTTCGGGCATGAAGATCGCGCAGGCGGACTGGGGAACAGAGAGCCCAGATCTACGAGACTTCCTTCCCATCGCATGGACCGACTTCGTCGAGTCCTTCTGGGGCAAGTACGGGTGGCTGGAAATCCCGCTCCCCAGCTGGATGATCCCAACCCTGACGCTCTGTGCGGTTGCCATGGCCATCCTCGGCTTCATTGCCGCGAAGGGCCGGCGCACAGCACTCAGCGCTCTCCTGCCGTTCCCCGTGCTCGTGTTCGCCATCATCCTTGGCCAGTCGTGGCTGAACTACGTGTACACGGGCCAGGTGGCCGGTATGCAGGGGCGCTACATCTTCCCCGCAATCTCCGCTCTGGCGGTCCTGGTCGCGTGGTGCTTTGTTTCCCTTCGGAGACAGCTGGAACCGAGGTTCGCTCAGATCGCGGAATGCGTGTACGTCATCTCCGTTCCCCTCATCGCCTCCTACGGTGTGTGGTGGATGCTCCAGACCGTCTACCGCGACAACGACGAGCTCCTCAAGTTCTCGTGGACCACGTGGGATCGTTGGTCGATCGCGACCGGAGCAACTCTCAAGCTCTGGGTGGGCGCGACCCTGGGCATTTTCGCCATCATCATGATCGTTGGTTGCTACCTGGCACGTGCTTGCAAGCACGGGGATACGCCTCCCGCGCACGTGTACCCGACCCATCGCGACATCGAGTCACTCGAGCGCACCGGCAATCAGCCCGGACACGTCGAACGGGATGCTGAATCTGATGAGTTCCTCAAGCAACACGCTCCGGTGCCCGTTGGTGCTGGCGCGGTGTCTTTGGGCAGTGAATCCCACGCCGAGGGCGATGCTCACGCTGGGGGAATCGAATCGGACCCCAGCATCGCGCACGGCTCGCACGAGGAGTCCGACGTATCCGACGCCGCCGAGCAGGTGGAGCAGGGCGACCAGGTTGAACAAGACGATCAAGCCGAAGAGGGTGATCAGGTGGAGCACGCCGAGGAGTCCTCACTTGATGATGTTCGCACCGTCGATCAGCTGCGTGGCGTCGCCCCGGTGAGGCCTACTGATGATCAGCCAGGAACTGCCAACGATGATCAGCCGGTTGTCGCTCACGATGACCGGACGCGTGGTGCTCATGAGCCCGAGTTCGAGAACTCGGGGATTGAGTCCGCGGGGGAGGTCCCGGTGGAGCAAATCGAGAGAGCTGAGCCTCAGGTCGGACAAGATTCGACTGACCCAGCCTCCGACGAACCGGATGCCTCCTTTGATGGCGCAAGCGATGCTCAGGACAAGCCGGAATAGCACTATCACTATCCAGATCGCTACTTGTCAGTAGACTTCCAAGCAGTGAGGGTAGGCGTGTCGACTCGCTTACACCTGAGGGAAGTTATCGCAGAATACGGGCCTAGTTTCTATAATCTCTAGAGGTTAGGGAGATTGAAGGAAGAGCAATGAAAGTTTTTGTGCAGGTTCCATGCCTGAATGAGGAAGAGACTCTGCCGCTCGTGTTGCAGTCGATTCCGAGAGAGATTCCGGGTGTTGACTCGGTTGAGATCCTCATTATTGATGATGGCTCGACGGACCGCACGATCGAGGTTGCGAAGGAACACGGAGTGAAGCACTTCGTGCGTCACGCACGCAACATGGGTCTTGCTCGGTCCTTCCGTGATGGTGTGGACTACGCGCTGTCCCACGGTGCCGATATTGTCGTCAACACCGACGGTGACAACCAGTACCCTCAGGAGCGCATCCCGGACCTGGTGGCACCGATTGTTGCGGGCCGCGCAGACATCGTCATTGCCGACCGTCAAACCTCGAAGATCGCTCACTTCTCCGCTTTCAAGAAGCTCATGCAGAACGTCGGTTCGAAGGTCGTGAACCGCGCTGCCGGCACGAAGCTTCCCGATGCGGCATCGGGCTTCCGCGCCTACTCGAAGTTCTCCCTGTACCGCCTCAACGTGGTCACCCAGTTCTCGTACTGCA
This sequence comes from Flaviflexus sp., assembly GCF_041440645.1. GTDB lineage: Bacteria > Actinomycetota > Actinomycetes > Actinomycetales > Actinomycetaceae > Flaviflexus. The sequence goes on from NZ_JASDVN010000033.1 coordinate 61,076, forward strand.
TGGAGACGATCATTCAGGCAGGTAACAAGCGCCTGCGTATTGAATCCGTCCCGGTCACGACCAACCCGAAGACCCGCGAGTCCCGCCTTTTCAAGAACATCTGGCAGCACATGTTCAAGTCCGGACTCGCCATCGTCCGTTCGTTCCTCATGTTCAAGCCCTACGTCATCCTCGGCTGGCTGGGTGCCATCATGTTCTTCGCGGGACTCATCCCGTTCATCCGTTTCTTTGTCTTCTGGGTGCAGGGAGAGGGCGCCGGCCACATTCAGTCCCTCATTCTTGGTTCCGCCATGCTCGTCGGTGGTCTCCTCAGCCTGGCTCTGCTCGTGATCGCGGACCTCTTGCGTACCAATAGGGTTCTCTTGGAGGACCAGCTGGAGCGCATCAAGGAGATTCAGTACGACACGAGGCTCCTGCCCCCGGAGTCCGTTGACGAAACACCCAACAGCATGCCGAAGCGGGAAACGGCCGAAAACCAATGAGGAAGCGCCGGCCACGGGTTCTAATTCTTGCATCCACGTTCCCAGCGCACCCGGGGGACGGAACCCCCGAGTTCGTTGGTGATCTCGCCGTCGAACTGGCGAAAACCATGGATGTCAGGGTGCTCGTGCCGGCTGTTCCCGGTGCGGACCTTGTCAGCTCCTACAAGGGCGTCGAGGTGCACCGCTTCCGGTTCTTCCCGCGCCGCTGGGAGGATTTGGCCGACGGGGCAATCCTTGAGAATATCCGCGGAAACTGGACTCGGGCGCTCCAGATCGTTCCGTTTCTGGTCTCCGAACTCATTCACGTCGGTGCGCACCTGCGCTCCTTTAAACCGGATGTCCTCCATGTTTTCTGGATCATCCCGCAAGGTTTTACCGCCTACCTGGTGACCCGCAAGGTCCCCGTCCTGCTCACCACCCTCGGCGGCGACCTCTACGCTCTCGTTGACACCCCGATCAAGCCGATCCTCAAGAGGGTGCTCAAGCACGCGAAGCACACGACGGTCATGAACGCGGAAATGAAGCGGCAGGTGGAGGGACTGGGGATCACTCCGGATCGGGTATCTGTGGAGCCCATGGGAGCCGACCTCTCCGAGATCGTGCCCCACACGGTGCGAGAAACCGATCGTGTCGACATCCTGTTCGTGGGCCGGCTAGTCGAAAAGAAGGGCCTCACCCACCTCCTGGACGCGCTCAAGGACTCGACCATCGACTACTCTCTGACCGTTGTCGGTGACGGTCCGCTCGGTGAAGAGCTGAAGGCTCAGGCGGCGGGCATGCCAGTCGAATTCGTCGGTGCTCTCTCCAAGGAGAAGCTGCGTCAGCAGTATTCAAAGGCCGACATGATTGTCCTGCCATCCGTGCGCGCCGTTTCAGGCGACCAGGATGGCTTGCCCGTTGTGCTTCTCGAGGCACTCGGCTCCGGCCTGCCCGCGATCGCCTCCAACCTCTCCGGCATCGACTCCGTCGTAACCGACAACGAGAGCGGCCTCCTTGTTCAACCAGGGAACGACGATGAGCTACGCAACGCCATTGAGCGGCTGGCTGGTGACACCGAGCTGCGACGCAGGTTGTCCGCCGAGGGCAAGCGCCGCGTCGAGGAACGTTCCGTTCCCGCGGTTGGCAGGCGCTACGCCAGTCTCCTGAAGAGGGTGGCGGAACAATGAAGGTCGGAATAGTTGGCGGTCACGGATTCATCGGTTCCGCACTCAGCAGTGAGCTCGCTGGACACGAGGTAGTCCCCTTCACACGCGACTACCCGCTGACCTCACCCGAGGCGGCCGATGTCGTGGCAGACCTTGACGCTCTTGTCTGGGCCGCATCCTCAAGTACTCCCGCGACCCTCGCCAAGCACCCCGAGTACGCGGATGTCGAGCTAGCCGAGTTCACGGAGACACTGGGTGTGCTGGCGGACCTGCCTGAGAAGCGACTCATTGTCCTCTCGTCCGGCGGTACCGTGTACGGAAACAGCCCCTCACCGCACGACGAGTCGGCGCCGCTCGCGCCGGTCAGCGTGTACGGCGAGCTCAAGGTCAGGATCGAGGAGAGGCTGAAGGAACTTCAGCCACATGCCACGATCCTTCGCCTATCCAACGTGTACGGGCCCGGTCAGTTGGGTGTCGGCGGGCAGGGTGTGCTTGCACACTGGATGAACGCCATTGCCGAGGGCGGCAGCCCCGTGATCTACGGGGATCCAGAGGTCGCCCGAGACTACATCTACATCGGGGATGCTGTGCGAGGCATTCGCCTGGCACTGGAGACCGATGTGCGCGGCCAGATCATCAACCTGGGTTCCGGTTACCCAACGACCCTGCGGGAACTTTACGCCGAGGTTGCGGCAGTGACCGGCATCGATAATCGGCCCGACATTCAACCGGGCCGGCCCTACGATAATCAGTCAACCTGGTTGCAGATATCCAGGGCCCGTGAACTCTTGGATTGGGAACCAACAGTCACGTTGGGCGATGGAATACGAAACATGTGGGAATGGAAGGAGCGCAAATGAAGATTCTCGGATTTGGAACATACAACGCCTCCGTCCACCCGCGTATTGGCATCCTTCTTGAGGGCCTGCGGGACGCGGGGCACAACGTCAACGAACTCAATGCGAAGCTCAAGGTCAGCACGGAGTCCCGCGTCGCGGCACTGTCCTCGCCATCGGCGGCGTTCGCCTTCTTCAAGAACCTCGTCAAGAACTGGAGCACACTCGTTGCTGGCAGCTCCAAGTACCGGGGAACCAACAAGCCCGACGCAATCGTTGTCGGCTACCTTGGGCACTTCGACGTGCTCCTTGCGCGGCTCCTGTTCCCGAGGACCCCGATCATCCTCGATCACCTGATCTACGCGGCCAATACCGCTGAGGATCGCGGCGCGAGCGGCAGGGGACTGCACGTCGTCCTGTCGGCGCTCGACAGGCTTGCCCTGACGACCGCAAACATCGTCGTGTACGACACCCCCGCCCACGCGAAGCTTGCTCCCGCGTCACTTCAACACAAGGGCGTTGTTGTGCCCGTTGGGGCACCCGACCAGTGGTTCGAGGCGAGGCGGAAGGCCCCCGAGCACGGCGTCGTCTTTTACGGCCTCTACACCCCGCTCCAGGGCACCCCGGTCATCGCGAAGGCGCTCCGGATCCTTGCGGACTCGGGCGACCTTCCCCGCGTGACGATGATCGGCACCGGGCAGGACTACGACGAGGTCCGGAAGATCGTTGGCGATGCTGACGTGACGTGGCTGGACTGGGTGGACTCCACCGACCTGCCCGAGCTCGTCGCCAATCACACCATTGGCCTTGGCATCTTCGGCACCACGACGAAGGCGCAGCGGGTTGTTCCCAACAAGGTGTATCAGTCGATGGCGGCGGGCCTCGCCACCATCACCTCCGACACTGAACCTCAGAAGGCAATGCTGGGGGATGCCGCAACCTACGTTCCCGTTGGGGACGCGGAGGCACTCGCGGCAGCAATCCGTGAGCTCACTTCTGACGAGGCGAAGCGGGAAAAGATGAGGGAGCGCGCGGGAGCCCTCGCCGACCGCGAGTTCACCCACAAGTCCGTGACCCGCCCACTTTCGAATCGACTTTCATGAAATCAGTACTCTCAGCATTACGTTCCCCCGCATTCCGGGCATTCTTCATGGTGGCGGCGCTCGCGGCCGCCGTTTGGGCTGTTGTCTCGAACTGGGACGAGGTATCGGCTGCGCTTGCGCGACTGGACTGGTGGATTGTCGTTCTCGCTCTTGTCGTGTCCATCATCTTCGTGACTCTCACGATGCTGGCGTGGCGGACCTTGCTGAACGATGCTGGCGCACCTGTGGGAAAGGCTCCCGCACGCCGCATCTTCTACGTTTCCCAGGTTGCCAAGTACCTGCCCGGTGGCGTGTGGAACTTCGTGGCAGCCGCGGAGATGGGAGCGGACTACGACATCTCCCGCCGCCGTTCCGTCACCGTTCTCCTCATGTCCATGCTGGTGTCCGTTGTCACCGGCCTTGCGCTCGCCACGGTCGCCATCGTGTTCGGACCATCCGGTGTTGCTGGAGACTACTGGTGGGTGCTGATCGTTCTCCCGATCTTCGCCATCATTCTTTACCCGCCGATTCTCAACAAGCTGGTCAACAAGGGCCTTCAGCTCTTGAAGCGCGACCAGCTTGAGCGCCCCTTCACGGGCAAGGCCATTGCGATCGCCGCGGGCTTCTCCACCCTCAGCTGGGTCGTCTCGGGCCTGCAGGTGTGGATGATTCTCACGGGACTCGGCAACCCTGCCCGACTCGACACCTACTTCCTCACCTTGGGCGGTTACGCCCTCGCCTGGGTGGTTGGTTTCCTTGTGTTCTTCATTCCCGCCGGTGTTGGCGTGCGCGAGGTCGTCCTTGGCGCCACCCTGACCGGGCTGGTATCCGGCGGCGATATCGTTGTCGTTGTTCTTTTGAGCCGCATTCTCTTTACTGTCGCCGATGTGGTTCTCGGCCTTGGTGCCTCGGTCATGATGCGCCGCGATGCAAGGAGTGAATCGTGACCCGAAAAAGCTTTGTCAGAGCCAGTGTCCTGCTGACCTTCCTCGTCGTTATTCTCCAGTCGGTGTGGGCGCTGTCGATGCCGGCTTTCAGGGGACCGGACGAGCCGCATCACGTCAACTCGATCATGAGGGTCGCGAGCGGCAATGGCTGGCCGGAACCCGGCGACGCCATCGTGGATACCAAGATGATCGTGGCCGGACGCGAGGCAGGCATCATCACCCCGGGCGCTAACGACTTCACGACGCGCAACCGCACGCGCCTCCTGCACGGCTCACCCATCAACCAGTACTTCGCCGATACCCCAGTCGTTCCTCACGATAGGCGAGCCTCGATCTACCCGGTCGAGGTGGCGGCAGAGGGCGCTCTCGAGGTTGATCAGATGACCCAGCACCCGCCGCTCTACTACGCGGGCGGCGCAGTGGTCGTTAAGATATTCGACTTGGAGGAGGCTCCCTGGGATCGCCTCCTGCAGGTTCTCCGCCTCTACGGAATTGTTCTCACCATCCCGGTTGTTCCCTCGTTCATCTACACCGCACGCAGGCTGGGTGCGAGCAGGCGATGGGCGTTGCTGGCAGGCTTCATCCCCCTCTCCATCCCCCAGCTCTTCGGCACCTCCGGTGTCGTCACGAACGACACTCTCGCGATCGGCGCGGGCGCGATCGTCATGGCCGCGATAGCAAAGGCCGGCACGGAGCGGATCAGCGCCAAGACCGTCGCCCTCGTCGGTGTATCCCTCGGCTTCGCACTGTGGAGCAAGGGCCTCCTCCTGGCTCTTGGCCTCCCGCTCATTCTCGTGTTCATGCTTGCCAAGAACGAGCCGTGGAAGAAACGGATCCTCGCGACACTGGTTGCGGGCGTCAGCGCACTCGCAATCGGCTGGTGGTGGATCCTCAATATCATCAGGTACGGGGTTATTCAGCCAGCCGGTTACCACCGCGATCCTCCCGCGGACTGGGATCCCGCGTTCGCTGACTTCTCACACTTCTTCACGATCGCGTTCCGTACGTTCACGAACTCGTTCTTCTCGTCCTTCGGTTGGTTGGAAGGCAACTTCCCCGAAATCATCACTCTCGTCCTCCTTGTCGTCATGATCCTCGCGGTGCTGTGGAGCATCATCAAGGCGGGACGCGGCCGCAAGACCTACCTGATCCTGCTTTCGCCGTTCGTTGGCCTCGTCGCCCTGCTGTACTTGCAGGGGTGGTCGAACTACCTGTCCACCTCGGTCGTGGCCGGTGTGCAGGGCCGGTACCTGTACCCCTCCATCGTCGCCTTTGCGGGTATTGTTCTCGGCCTCCGCTACTTCGGCAGGTGGGGATACCGCCTGAGCGTCCTGTACGCCGTTGGCGTGGGAGCATTCGGTTACCTGTGGATGATCCGCAGCTCCTACCCGGGTGCCGTCTGGGTAGACATGGACCGCATGGCATTTGTCGTCGGTGTGTCCGTTCCCGTTCTCACCATTGCGCTCACGATTTACGTGATCACCAACATTGCTATCGTTCTCGTTGGGCTGGGCTGGGCTCAGAAGGCCAATCAGCCCGATGCTGCCGACCAGATCGAGTATGAGCCCGTGGCGGTGGTTTCCGCTCCCGAGTCCCATGAGGATCCCAGTGCCACCGAGGTGTACGGGAGCGATGCGGTCGACCAGGGCGACCAGTCCTGGCAGAGGTAGCCGTGAACATCCAGGCCGTCGTTGTCACCCACAATCCGGGTCCCATCGGCTCCCTTCTCGCAGCCCTTGCCGACCAGTGCGACCACGTCATCGTCGTTGACAACACCCCGGGTGGGGACCCCGTGCTCTCGCAGAGCCTTCCCGTGGGGTCAACTCTTCTGACCGTTGGTGAGAACATCGGTATAGCTGCCGCGCAGAACATCGGCATTGAGCACGCGCTTGCTCATGGTGCGGACGCCGTCCTGCTTTCCGATCAGGATTCAATCATTCCTGCGGGAATGATCGACACCCTTGTCAGCCACCAGAGTCCTGGTGTCGGGGCGGTCGGCCCCGTTCCCGTCGAAGGGACCGACACCCTCGTCTACACCGATCACGAGTACGGGCCGAAACGGCCGGCAACCCTTCCCGATTTCGATGAGATCGAGGTGTCCTTCCTCCTTGCCTCGGGTTGCCTGATTCCCCGTTCGGTTCTGGAAGAGGTCGGGTCGATGAACAGCGCCCTGTTTATCGACCACGTGGATCTCGAGTGGGGGATGAGGGCGAGGAGGGCCGGCTATCGGCTACTCGCGATCCCCGCAACCGTCCTTGAGCACAGGCTCGGCGACAGCGTCGTGAAGATCCCGGGACGAGAGCAGGTCGTTCACGTGCACGGACCGGTCCGGAACTACTACCTGATCCGCAACACCATCGCCCTCATCAAGACCGATCTGCTCCCAAGCAAGTGGCGCGTCCGCTATGCGTATTGGATTGTTCGTTTCGCTGTGTTTAATTTACTAGTGAACCCCGATCGACTGTCTCGGTTCCACTACGTGGCACGAGGCTTTGGCGATGGCTGGAGGGGACGCCTTGGCAGATATGGCCGATAGTGGTGAACGGGAGGGGAAGCGCGATATGACAAAGCGGTTCTTTGTGGGAGCGACGGGTGCGCTCACGCTGATCGTTGTCCTCTTCCAAATGATCTGGGCTGTTTCTATGCCCGGTTTCCGCGGACCGGACGAACCGCACCACGTGAACTCGATCATGCGCGTGGCAAGCGGTGGCGGATGGCCGGCGCCGGGTGAGGCGAAGGTCGATTCCGCGATCATTGATGCTGGCAAGGAAGCCGGAATCATCACCTCTCGCGCCGTAGATTTCGTTGGGCTGTCCCGCACGAGACTCGCCAACGATCGGCTCCCCGAAGTCACTCAGGCTCCCTTCCCGACACGGTTCCGCAACGTGCAGGTCACCGCTCACGAGGACCGCTCCGTGATCGGGTCCGTTCAGCGCCTCGATCCGGACTCAACCGAGATCGACCAGATGAGTCAGCACCCCATCCCGTACTACGCGGGTGGCGCCTTCGTCGTTGACACGTTCAATCTTGATGAGCAACCCTGGGATCGCCTTCTTCTCGGGCTGCGGATCTACGGCATCCTGCTCACGATTCCCGTTGTTCCTAGCCTCGTCTACACCGCCCGCAAGCTCGGCTCAAGACGAACGTGGGCACTCGCCGCGGGATTCTTGCCCTTCGCGGTACCCCAGTACTTCGCGATCACGGGAGCGGTCACGAACGACACCCTCGCGATCGGCCTCGGTGCCTTGACTGTCGCGGCCCTGGTCAAGGCTGGGACAGAAAGGATCTCGTGGAAGACGATCCTGTTCGTGGGTGGCTCGATCGGTCTCGCGCTGTGGACCAAGGGGCTTCTCCTGACCCTTGGTCTCGCCCTTATCCTCGTCTTCGCACTGAAGAAGGATGAGAGCTGGAAGAAGCGGATCATCGCGATCGGTGTCTCGGGGGCCATGGCTCTGGCTGTTGGATGGTGGTGGATCCACAACATCATCCGGTACGGCGTCGTTCAACCATCAGGGTTCCAGCGAACCGTGCCGGAGGACTGGGACTCGTCTTCGGCCGACTTCTTCCACTTCCTCACCCAGGCAATCAAGTCCATCACGACATCTTTCTTCTCCAGCTTCGGCTGGTTGGAGGCGGACTTCTTTTGGCCCCTCACGCTCGTTCTCACCCTCACCTTCATCGGTGGAGTTATTTGGGCGATCAAGAGTGCAGGTGAGCACCGGCGCACCTTCCTGGCGCTCCTCGCCCCCGGCATCGGCCTCATCCTCCTGCTGTTCGCGGAGTCCTGGTCGACCTACACGACCTACGGCACGATCGCGGGCGTTCAGGGACGTTACCTGTTCCCGATGATGGCGGCATTGGCGGGAATCGTTCTCGGCCTCCAGAAGCTTCGAGGTAAGTCCCTCATGCTCCTCACGGGCGCGGCTATGGGCGTTGGCTCCTACGGATTCATCTTCTTGCTCAACAGTGCTTACCCGGGCTACCCCTGGATCGACTTTAGCCGATACACGCTCGTGGCGGGCTTCGGCGAAGTCACGATGACACTGTTCATGGAGCTGACCGTCGTGCTCATCCTCGCCGCCTTCGCGCTCGCCATCGTCATCGCCGTCGAGGAATCCAACCTCGAGCTTCCCGCGACAGCCACCATCGAAGAAGGCGCAACTAGCGAACCCGGGACGAAACGCCGCCTGCGCACGCGAGCCAAGGCCATCAGCAAAGCCAAGGCAGCAAGCAAGACGAGCAAAGAGTCGGGCCTCGTCTCCGATGAGACCCCGGCAGTGGAGCCGCATGACGGCGCGGAGGTGCCAGTGGAACCAGCGACGAACGTGAGCTCGAACCAGTAAGAGTCTGGGGACGGCGTATGACTGTCGGTCAGAAACAATCTGTCGCCGGGACCGAAGCGTTAGTTCTTCTCCAAAGGTTCGCTTTCATCCGATCTATGTGAGCTACATACACATCCGAATACGAGTGATCCCTCGGAAGAGATATCTTCCGAGGGATCACAATCTCTAAGTGTCTAAGTGTCTAAGTGTCTGAGACCAAGTCCGAGGCTGAGCCCGGGACTGGGGCTCAAGTTGAGTTGAGATTGGGACTACTTCTGTCCATTCACAAAGCCCTCGGCGAGGGCCAGCGTGGGCAGGAGACCAGCTTCGGCTGCCGCGTTGAGACCCGGGGCCTCACGGTCCTTGTCGGACAGGATCGGGCTGATGGGATTGCCGTGGCGATCCTCCGTCGGCCACTCAATGCCAATGGTCTTGCAAAGCGGGTTGATTCCGTGCTCCCGTGTGGGGGAGTAGGTGGTCGAGCAGAGGTAGGTGGCGACGGAGCCATCTTCGAGGGACATGAAGGCGTGACCGAGCCCCTCGGAAATGAAGATCGCGTTGCGATCCACATCGTCAAGGAGGACCGAATCCCACTGACCGAAGGTCGGGGAACCGGTACGGATGTCGATGACAATGTCGAGGATCGCGCCCTTCGGGCAGAACACGTACTTGGCCTGCGACGGGGGAACATCGGCGAAGTGGATACCGCGGATCGTGCCAGCGGAAGAGATCGAGGTGTTGACCTGAGCTACCTCGAGGGAACGACCCGTTGCTTCCTGGAACTTGGGCTGCTGGAAGGTCTCGAGAAAAGTTCCCCGATTGTCCGCAAACTGCTGGGGAACGATGCGCCATGCGCCGCTAATCTTCAAAGGCTGAATTTCCACACGAGTCTCCCAATGTCGGTTTCATTGTCTGATTCCACACTAGCACCTGGTGAGTTTTGATGGCTGAGCAAGCTAGGCTTGCACCATGTTCGTTTATCGAAAGGATCGCCGATGAGGTGGATGGTTGTCGGCGCTAAGGGCATGCTTGGTACCGATCTGGTTTCTCGACTTGTTGAAGAGGGCCACGAGGTCATGGCAGTGGATCGACTCGAAGTCGACATTACAAATGAAGCCTCTGTTGAGCACACGATTGAGAAGGTCGATGTTGTCGTCAACGTTGCTGCCTACACCGCAGTGGACAAGGCCGAGGAGAACGAAGCAGACGCATTCCTCGTGAACGCGGTTGGTCCGCAGTATCTTGCACGCAGGTGTAAGAAGATCGGTGCCCGCCTCGTCCACATCTCCACCGACTACGTGTTTGATGGTTCCAACTCCTCTCCTTACGGAGAAAACGGTCCAATGAACCCGGCTGGTGCCTACGGCAGGACCAAGGCGGCAGGTGAGTGGGCAGTCCGTGCCAACACGGATGACTACATCATCGTGCGTACCGCGTGGCTGTACGGAGCACACGGCGCCTGCTTCCCGAAGACCATGGCGGCGCTGTCAGACAAGCACGACACCCTGTCGGTTGTGACCGACGAGGTCGGTCAGCCCACGTGGACTGCTGACCTGGCTGACCTGATCCTCCGCCTCGTCCTCGCCGAGGTGCCGTCCGGGACTTACCATGGCACGTCCTCCGGTCGCACCAACTGGCACACCTTCACGAAGGCAATCATGGCCTCCCTGGGCAAGGACCCGGAGATCGTGAAGGAAACCACCGCCGCGGCATTCAAGCGCCCAGCGCCCCGCCCATCCTTTTCCGTTCTTGGCCACAACCAGCTTGTCGCCAACGGAGTGGAGCCCATCGGTAACTGGCTCGATCGCTGGAACGAAGCCTCCGCATCGGTTCTAGCTGAGTACTAAGCCGCACGTGAAGTACTAACGAGTACAAAGTCGTTCGTTAAGGTAAAGCCCCACCGCAGTTCACCTGCGGTGGGGCTTTACCTTTCAGATTCTGGTTGCTGGCTTACTTGCCGTGCTCGATGAGGGAGAGCAGGTACTCGCCGTACCCGGACTTCACGAGCGGCTGTGCGCGCTCTGCGAGTTCCTCATCGGAGAGGAAGCCCATGCGCCACGCAACCTCTTCGGGTGCGCCAACCTTGAGTCCCTGGCGGGCCTCAACGGTGCGGACGAAGCTTGTGGCATCAGCAAGGGAATCGAAGGTGCCGGTGTCGAGCCAGGCAGCGCCGCGGGGGAGCACCTCGACCGAGAGCTTTCCTTCGCGCAGGTAGTGTGCGTTGACGTCGGTGATCTCGTACTCGCCACGTGCGGACGGCTGGAGGTTCTTCGCGATCTCCACAACGTCGTTGTCGTAGAAGTAGAGGCCGGGGACAGCGTAGTTCGACTTGGGCTTGGCGGGCTTCTCCTCGATCGAGAGGGCCTTGAAGTTCTCATCGAACTCGACAACGCCGTAGCGTTCGGGATCGTGCACGTGGTACGCAAACACGGCACCACCGTCGGGATCGACGTGGCGGCGCAGCTTCGTGCCCATGCCGGGTCCGTAGAAGATGTTGTCGCCAAGGACGAGGGCGGCAGATTCCTGGCCGACAAAGTCCGCACCGAGAACGAAGGCCTGAGCCAGGCCGTTCGGGACCTCCTGAACGGTGTAGGAGAGGTTGACACCAAGCTGGGAACCATCCCCAAGGAGACGGTGGAACGACTCGGCATCGTGCGGGGTGGTGATGATGAGGATGTCCTGGATGCCGGCAAGCATGAGAGTCGACATCGGGTAGTAGATCATAGGCTTGTCATAGACCGGGACCAGCTGCTTCGAAACACCCATGGTGATGGGGTGTAGTCGGGTGCCGGAACCGCCGGCCAAGATAATGCCACGCATTGTGTACCTTCCGTGTGAGGACGTCTTCTGCCCATTATTGCTTGATTTCAAACCTGGTGCATGGCCGCCGTTCCGATCTTTGCAAGACAAAGGGGAGTATGAGGCTAAATGAGTGGGCCGGTTTACGGCCCATCCTCAGACGTGGCAGAAATTACGCGCGAGATTTAGCCGAAGTGCTCCCTCAAATTCTTGAACGGATTGAGCTCCTTGACGAGGACATGGCGACCGGCTGAGACACAAGCTGGTTCAACAGTGCCTCGTTACCAACAGCGGACAGATTGGTTCGGACTCCGTACTTTTGTCCTGGATTGTGGAAGGTCGCTGTTATGGTCCTTCGTTAAGGTGCGGTCCGTTGAACCGGTAGATGCGATCGCATGCCTTCATGACAAGCGGATCATGCGTAGCCACAATGACAGATGTTCCCGAGGTGGCGATCTCTTTGAAAGTTTCGATGATCCTTGCAGAATTTCCCTCATCAAGTGCCGACGTTGGTTCGTCAGTTACGAGAAGTCGAGGTTTGTTCACCAGTGCTCGGGCTATGGCGACGCGTTGACGCTCGCCAGAAGAGAGCTTGTTGATCTTTCTATCCACGTTGGCAGAGAAACTTGCGCGGTGAAGGGCATCCTTGACAAGAGACTCGCGCTTATCACGTCCCGGGCGTGGTTTCTCAAAAAGGAGAGGGAGAGCAACATTCGCACTGATTGAATCTGTAGGGATGAGGTCAAGCTCTTGGGTTACCCAGCCGATGTGCCGGCGCCTCAAATCCGATACTGTCCGGCTGTTCTCGTAGTTGAGCTCCTCTCCCGCGATTGTGATCGTCCCTTCATCGGGTTTGAGGAGCCCGCCAACGACCTTCAAGAGGGTGGACTTTCCGCTCCCGGACGCGCCTACGACCCCAATGATCTGCGAGGACTCGACGGACAGGTCGATCGTGGAGAGGACCTGGCGAGTTCCCTTCCCGTCGGGAAATGACTTCGAAATTTCCCTAGCTTCTAGAACGGTCATAGTTTTCCTCGCGAGTAGTTACACATGTGGTGGATGCGGATGGTGGACGGCAGGGTGGAGAGAACATGGGAGGCAAGAATGATGCCGATAACCGCCCGCGTAGTGGAGGGGGCGAAGGATGGTGGGAAGCCAGATGAACCGACCCCAAGATCGACGAGCAGATATCCGCTCAAAGCTGGGAGAGTGAAAGCGAGCAGGATGAGGGCATGGACCCGGGCGTGTAGCTGGATCTCGCGCGCTCCGCAGAGCCGGTCTGCCCTGTAGGCCGGGAGGTTTCGATCCCACAGATGCTCACCGATTGTCACGACAGCTCCCGTAAGAATGAAGAGTAGCGAGGCACCCAAGACCATAACCCACACGCCATCCGCGGTGGCAGATAGGGCGATTGGGCCGAGAGCCGTGGCATAGTCGGCAGCATAAAAGTACCTGCCGGTCCCCGCAATCATTTCCAGCTCGGTCATGCGATCGGTTAACTGGCCCAGCTCGGCGGTGCTGCACAAACATGTGAAGCCTTCGGAAAGGACTCCCGAAGGGAGTAACTGGGCATCGAGGACCTCATCGAACACGTCGGGAGTCATCGCGTAGATCGAGTTCCCACCCGTCGAACGGTTCAGCCCATACCCGGAAATGTACTCCAGAGCACGAGGGCCGTCGTGAACCTCAAGGCGAATACCGCCGATCATTGTTTGCCCGGTTGCCTGGGTGGAGACGGCGGGTGAGGGCCAGTAGTGAATGGCTGTGGGATCAAGGCCGGTGAGAAGATCCAGATCTGCGCCAACAAGGAGGTAGGCTTCCCAGTCGGCAAAAGCGGTAGCTCGCGAGGTTGCCAGGTCGGAGATACTAGTGACAATCGATAACCGGGGATCATCAACCATTTCCCAGAACAGGAGGCCGATCCCAGGTGAAGGAGTTCCGCTTGTGGAACCTGTTGCATCAAAAACTATCGACTCCAGTGGGTCAACCGCGCGGAGAAAAGAAATAGGTTCCGCGGGCGGCTTCCCATCAAGTTTCGTTGTTGACGTTCGTTCATTGGCAAAGATTGCGAGATAGGTGGCAAGAACTGAGATGACGAAGATGATGGTGCCAAAAGTGGCAAGGGTGCAAAACGCGCGACCAATATCGCTCGCCAGCCGTCTAAATAGGGAGTTCACGGCTTAGCCCCTTCACCAAACGGCGTGAGATGACCGAGGTAGACAGGAGACAAACGAGCCCGCCTCCGAGCCCCGCCCCAAGGCACAGCATGACCTGGGCAAGAAGGGGAGTCGATGACATGGCATCGAGATAGAGACTCAAGATCAATGACAAGACGAGGAAAGCCGCCAGTCCCGCCGCGATTGGACGCAGCAGGAGAAGAAATATTGATCGCATGAGTATCTGGCGATTTGCCCCGCAAATCGCCATTGCCACCAGTTGAGGCCGATGCTCTCGTGCCAGCGCGAACAATGCCAAGATAAGAGCGAAGAGTGCGGAAACAATCAGCACAAAGATGACCATTCCAAAGAGGCTTGTCGCGGCTGAGGACAGTGCCTCGATGAACGAGAATTCCCCAGGCCAACTGGTCATGTGGACGACCTCTAAGCCGAAGAATGGGAGAAGCCCCATGAATTCATCAATATTGCCGGCAGTGGAGAAATAGTCGCCAACAAAGATGTAGTGCCCCTCCGTGAGTGGCTGTATATCGGGGGAAAGAATCACGTCAACAGGAGAGTTCAGCAGGTTCAAGTCTCCGGTTACACTCAACACTTGTACCGCAGAATCGCCCAGCAGAGCACGTGCTACCACCTGAGGGTCTTTGGACACGGACTCGCTCACGCCAATCCAAGACGCATCTCCACCTGATACTCCGTGGGACTCAAGAATGTCCGTCACAAGAGAAAAGTGGCCGCCAGGGTCAACGATGGTCACAATATGGGAATAGTTAGACCTCTGATATGCGAGCGATAGCTGGTTCTCAGCCAAGAGATTCGACACTGCTGATGTCGGAATCGGTGACTCCGCTAATGCTATGACTTCGATCGCCGGAGCAGGATTCCCCAATCGGTTAATCCCACCCCGGTCGACCGAAGAGTACAACTGCAGAATAAGTGCTAAAAGTATGAATCCAATGCATCCCGTACAAGTAGCGACGATAAGGGAGCGAAGTCTTATCACCAGAGGTCCATCCTCGATAGAAGTGTTTCATGCATTGAATTGCAGATTTTGATCACTGATTAGCAGAGAGTTGATGGTACGAGGCCAAAACGATAGTTGAACTTTGTTGTATTGCTAGCACCAGGAAGAAGCGAGTCGAAGACGTCGTATTTAACTAATGGTCCTGGAGTCCACTGGCAGTTGGATCCAACCCGAGCGTGAGATTCTTTCCAACCAGAATCGAATCCAGAATCTCTGGAATACTTGAAACCGGCAGAAACTACCCTCTGCCCCTGGTAAATATTCCCTGCGGCATATGCTCGCCCGAAGTAACGTAGGTGATCATCGTGCGGGTGTGTTGTCGAGACGTAACTTGAGCCTCTGTAGTGAGCCGTGGTGCTCAATGGCTGAATCCCCAATCGGTCACCGCCGATTTCGAGGATAACTTCTCCTCCCTCATAGACGAGGTAGTCGCCATATTTGCTATCACTTGGTGGTTCGGGAGTTGTTTGGAAGTCATCGCTGACTGGGGCAGGAGCCTCGTCTGCCATCGCATTTGGCGAAATGGCACTGAAAGACAAAGCTAAAACAATGAAGACGAGCGCTACGGTAATTGTTCTTGAAATCCCATGACTGCTATTCACTAAAGGGGGTAAATTCATAATTTCTAGCCTTTAACTTACGAAGGATGATTTGCGCATGACATATCTAAATAGGAAACGTGATGAAGGCTCCATTGCGTTTCCTTACAAGATTAGATCATCAGCGACCCATGTCAATGCTCAAATGCTTCAAATGGTTCGATAAAGAAAGCTCCGAGTAACGTCAAGCTTCGCATGGGATTCGCACGAACAATTACATAGCCCTCGTGCGTGGCCTGCCTAAGACGTACCGCGATTCAGTCCACCATGAATTGGCTCAAACGAGAGAAATGTTCCACTCAAGTCGTGTCGAGAGCCGTGGAGCGAACACCATTAACTCTCGCCCAGTTCTTTGATGCAGGGAATCGGCAAGGCTCTTGAAGAGCATTGATGCGGACCGGTTGAGTCCCGTTCTGCTACGAAGAGCGGGGGCGGGACAAGACGTAGCTGTTAGTTGATGCGTGTGGAACCCTCTGTTGCAGCGGCCTGGGCCTCTGTTGAGTTATCGGCTACGACGAGGGTTTGGCCGGACTGCATTGCGCTCATGAATGTGCGGAGTAGCGTGTCGGGATCTGGGTTGACGAGAAGAATGCGAGGGTCCTGCACGTCGATGCTGGTCGTGAATGCGTCCGCGTTGGATTCTGCGTGATTGTACTCATCGAGGAGGATGTCCGCTTGGGAAAGAACCTCGGCATTGCCGTCCGTTACTCTCGCTGGAAGCTCGCCTCGCCATGACAGATCGAGCGCCCCGAGGGAGACGGCAATGATCTCGTCACCGGTAGCTTCTTCAGGGGTGGCAGTAATGGTGGTGTCGCCTTCTTCGAAACTCACGTGAGCTCCTGCAAGGAACCCGCCCAAGCCCCAGGTCAGCAAACGCCAGTGGACGGGCAGATCAAGTCGCAGAAGCGAGCCCTGGTCGATCATAAGGTCATCGGCAAGATAGTTCGCGGCCTTTGCGGCATGGTTGGCGACGACCTTGCCGGACAGTTCGAGCCGTGGCGCGCCCGCGGGACTCCCGTACAGCGTGAGGGCGGGCATTGGGCCGCGGGAAGTGAGTGACTTGTAGACTCCGAGAGCGGTCACAGGGCCAGAGCCTTTCGTCCAACCTCCATGCACTTTTCGGACGGACCTGCGACGTACACGGGACCGTCCCAGGCGGGAGTAACCTCCGTGCCATCCCGATAGCCTTCGTAGAAGCCCCCTGCCTGACGGATGATGTGGATGCCCGCGGCAACGTCCCAGGCGTTAACGCCATGGGAAAACGATGCAACAGCCCGACCGTCGGCCACATAGCAGAGGTCGAGGGCCGTGGAGCCGCTGCGCCTCATGGAGCGGAAATGCTTGCTTGCCTCCTGCCAGCGATTGAGATCGCCAGGTCGGCCCTCCTTGTGAACGCTCGGGAACTCCGTTGCACACAGACCATCGGCGGGAACCGCGTCGTTGCCGAGCTTGAGGACTCTCGTGTCCTGTTCCGGTTCGTCGAGAAATGCGCCATTCTCGTCTGCGGACCACACCCTGCCGGTGAGCGGCTGACAGATCGCGGAGGCAACGTGCTCGGCGCCCCGGGTCGCGGAGATGGAGATGCACCAGTGGTCCCATCCGGAAGCAAAGTTTGAGGTGCCGTCGATCGGATCAACGATCCACACGAGGTCGGTGGGGGACGGCTCCGTCACCTCGCCGGAGGGGCTTGCCCAGCCGCCCTCCTCGCCAAGAAGCACGGACTCCGGATAGGCGGCGAAGATGGCGGTGCGGATCTTCTGCTCGGTTGCCTTGTCGTGTTCGGTTACGACATCATGGAAGCTGCTTTTCGTATCGATCGTGCCAACATCCCTGCTAGCGGCCCTAAGGTCGGGTGACAGGTCAGCGGTGAGATCGACGATGAACTGGCGAAGCGAAGTGGAAGTTGTGTCATTCACCCCTCCACTCTGACACGCCGGAGAGCAACACGCCAATGAGTAGTGTGAAGAGAATCCAACTGATACGGGACTTTTCCGGCGTGTCTTTCAAGCAAGGTTCAGATTTCTTGGGTTAACTTATCCTTTTCACCTTGACTAATGCGTCTTACACGGTTGTAATTTACTCAGTGACCGAATTAGTAAGGGGGATCGATCGGATGTGGAATCTGACCGGCAACCAGGCGCCTGAAGAGCGTCAAGAAACCAGAGGTGCGACAATATCGCACCTCCCGTCAGCTAGTAACTCTCTGTTCCATAGCCTCTGGGGCCTCGGATACGACGAGGGAGAGCTGGGCTGGCTGGATCGCGCACTGTGCGCCGAGACCGACCCCGATATTTTCTTCCCGGAGAAGGGCGGCTCAACCGCCCCCGCCACCAGCGTGTGCCAGAATTGTGAAGTCCGTGGGGAGTGCCTTGAGTACGCTCTCGCGAACGACATTCGACACGGTATTTGGGGAGGCATGTCCGATAATGACCGACGACGGGCGTCACGCCAGCGCAGGCGGGCCGCGGGAGAGCGGTAAGTATCCGTGACCACTAACCACGCGGCCGGCGGCATCCTCGCGATTGTCGTCGGCCGTTCAACGTCGGAATACTTGCCTGACACTCTGCAGGCAGTGGCGGACGGATCCGTCACTCCCGACCGACTCAATCTTGTTCTTCTCGATGATGGTGACGCGGACATGTCGGCCCTCGAGGGCCGTGGCATCGCCACCACCATCATTCGCTCCACCGCAGACGCGACGGGTGCCGCGTACGCACAAGGTCTCGGCGAGGCCCCGGAGAGCACGTGGGTGTGGTTGCTCCACGCCGACTCCGCTCCGGATGTCACCTGCCTTGCGGAACTGCACCGCACCGGCGAAGCCTCCCGCGTGGTTGCCGCACTCGGCCCTAAGCAGCTGGGCTGGGATGATCCCACAGAACTTCTCGAGGTGGGCATTAGGGCAACGCGTTCTGGTCGGCGCGTGCCCGAACTCGATCCCGGTGAAAAGGATCAGGGACAGTTCGATTCGCGAGACGATGTCTTGGCCGTGGGTACCGCCGGCATGCTCCTGCGCACCTCCGCGCTCGTCGAGGCCGGCGGGTTCGATCCGGTTCTGGGTCCCTTTGGCGATGGTCTGGAGCTGTCGCGCAGGCTCCGCGCCGCTGGACACAGGGTCGTGGTCGTCACGACCGCCGTCATTCGTCACGCGCGAGAGTCTTTTGCTGACACCCCCGTGTCGTTCGGTAAGCGACGCGGCGCTCAGATCTATACAGCTGTGCAGCGCGCCCCGATGCTGCTTGCTCCCTTCCTCTACCTCTGGTACCTCATCCTCGCTCCCGTTCGCGGTCTGGCAAGGCTGCTCGTTAAGGACACGATTCGGGCCCGCGGTGAACTGCGCGGAGGTGCACAGTTCCTGCGCCGTACAGGTGCTCTCTTTGAGGCACGCAAGCGGCTGAAAAAGGCGACAACCACCAAGTCCTACCGCGCCCTCGAGGCAACTCATCGCGACGTTGTTGACGGACGTAAGGACATTCGGAAGGCACAGCGCGAGGCGGAACGCCTGCGCGAGCTGCCGCCCGCCCACAAGCGGAAGGAAGCCGCCGACTACCGCATGAGGACGCGCTCAGCCGCGTTCCTCCTCATGCTCATCACAGCTGTCTTCGGTGTTGTTGCGTTCCTCCCGAACATGTCGGCCTTCGGGCTGACCGGCGGCGGGCTCGCCCCGGACGATTCGAGCGCACGCGACCTGCTCCGGCTCGCCACGGCGTCGTGGATGCCGGAGGGGGATGGTGCCCCCGGATACCTCGAGCCCATCTGGGTCCTCGCGATCCCGTTCGTGTACGTGGCCGGCTGGTTCGGTGGAGCCCTGACCGAGGTCGTGTTCCTCTTCTTCCTTCTCGCCCCGCTCCTGGCCGGCGTGGCGGCCTTCCGTGCAAGCGGCATGGTCGTGACCTCACCGACGGTCCGCCTCGTCCTTGGCCTCATGTGGGCGGCCTCCCCGCCGCTCCTGTCCTCTCTTTCTGCGGGCCAGGCCGGCGCCGTTCTCTTCCACATCGCGCTCCCGCTCGCCGTGGCCGCGATTGTTCGCTACGCCCGTGAACCCCGCTCCTCCCATCTCGGCTCCGCCGCGTGGTGGGTGCTGGTCCTTGGCGCCGCATACCCCGGCGTGCTTCTGGTCGTTGCGGTCCTGTCCGTGGTCCTCGCTGTCGTCCAGCGCAGGGCTCCGTGGCTGTGGGTGGCGGTTCCTGGAATCTCTCTTGCGGGTCCCGCACTCTGGTTCCTGTTTAAGGAACTTCCTGAGTCCCTTCTCTGGCTTCCCGGCGTCACCTACTCGTGGCAGGCGGGGGAGCGGGAGCTCCTCGTGGCCGGATGGCCAGAGGGCATTGGCGCACGCCTCATCGTCCTCATCGCCACCAGCATCGTCGTCTTCGCGGCGCTCGTCAGCCTGCTCCGTTCGCGCCGCTCCGGCACGGTGCGTACGGGCTGGGTTCTCGCGGGTCTTGGTGGCCTGCTCGTCGCGGTGTCGCTCACCCAGACCGTTGGAGTCGACCACAGGACCTTCGAAACGGCCCTTGCGTGGCCCGGTCCCGAGCTGACACTTCTGTGGCTGGGATTGGTCATCGCTGTGGCCGGCGGTGCCCAGGGCATCCGCACCGACCTCTCGCAGTCCTCCCTGTCGGTCAAGCACCTCGTCGTGGGCGTCAGTGCCCTCGGCGTGATCGGCATGCCGATCGTGGCGGGCGGTGCCTGGCTCACCGGAATCCACACAGGCTCGGACGAGCACGTCGTGACCGACGCACCCCAGTCTTCCACTCCTGCACTGGCTCAGAAGAGTTCCATTGATCCGGAGAAGGGCAGGACCCTTGTCATCGTGCCGGACAAGGACGGCATCGTCATCGACCTGTGGCGTGGCGATGGTCAGCAGCTTACAACCCAGTCCCACACGTCAACCGACGGGGAAGCTCTCGGGCAGATTATGACTCGCCTCGGCGAGGACGACTTCGCTGATCTCGTAGCTGAGCACGCGATCACCGTGATCCTCATTCCGACCAGCGTGGAGAACTCGGACGACATCGCGGCAACCCTGGACGCAACCGACTCAATCACCCGGGTCACCACCTCCGATGTGGGAACCTTCTGGCGCGTGGACGTGCCAACGGGCCGAGTCACCCAGAACGACACGGTGCTTCCCTCGGGAGTTCTCGAGGCAACAGTCGACGCCGAACCGGGCACCCTTTACCTCGCGGAGCGGGACGACCCCCGCTGGGTTGCGACCCAGAACGGCGCGGAACTTGAGAAGGTTGACGATCCCTGGCGAGCGGCCTGGGATGTCACCGAGGCCGGCGAGGTCCACATCTCCCACGAGGGCGGGTTCGCTAACTTCTGGGTGATCCTGCTTCGTAGCCTGCTCATCATTGGAAACATCACGATCAGCCTCCCCTGGAGGGCACGATGAACAAGACTCGTCTAGCGACCGGCGTGCTCGCGCTCGCGGTTGGCGCCTCCGGCGTCACCCTTGCCGTGCTCGGACCCGAGGCCGACGTCGAGCACCCCGCGCCCTCAACCGTGGAGGGAACCGCCCGTGCCGTGTCCCTCGCCTGCCCTCCCGACTTCGAGAAGACGATGGGCGAGATGACGGCAGGAATTGGTGGCGAGGATTCCGACACCCTGCTCCGCACCCGAATCGCCGTCGTCTCCGGTGGTGAGGCCACACTTCTGGACAACACGATCGAGGAGGGAGAGGGCGAGATCCGCACCTTCTTCGAGGGCGGCTCGTACGCGGGTGAGCTCCGAGTGGAACCGG
Organism: Flaviflexus sp.; assembly: GCF_041440645.1. Classification (GTDB taxonomy): domain Bacteria; phylum Actinomycetota; class Actinomycetes; order Actinomycetales; family Actinomycetaceae; genus Flaviflexus. The sequence goes on from NZ_JASDVN010000033.1 coordinate 82,229, forward strand.
GTGACGAACCTGCGCTTGCCTCCGGTGCCTCCCAACGCCTCCAGGAAACGGGTGAGTTGGCCGGCATGGCCATCACCCCCTGCATCGCACCCACCAACGCCCAGTACCTTGTGGGTGGATCGACGTCTGCCTCGTCGTCGGCTCAGCTCGTGCTCACGAACGTGTCGGGGAGCCCCGCCACTGTCAGCGTCACGGTCCACACCTCGACAGGTACCGCGGGACCCAACATTTTGTCGAGTACGACGGTCGACGCGTACTCGAGCGAGACCCTTCTTGTTGAGGCCGGTGTGCGTGACCCGAGGCTCACCATTGAGGTGACGTCGACCGGTGGCGACATCGCGGCGCACCTGCTGACCCACGAGGTCGATGGCATCACCGGTGCCGGCATCGAGGCAGTCACCCCGGGCGCTGCTCCCTCCGACCATGTCGTCATACCGGGTGCCAACCTTGCTGGCGAGGACACGGTGACCTTGCGCGTGGCAAATCCGAACACTGAGTCCGCCACCTTCTCCATCTCCTCCATCACCTCCGAGGGCGAGGAACAGGTCCCGGGTTCCCAGGACGTCACCCTGGCACCCGGCACGGTTCTGGATCTGTCGATGGACGGGCTACCGGGTGACTGGTCGGCTCTCGTTGTCGACTCGGACTCGCCCGTGCTTGCAGCGGCTCGAGTCGATGCTTCCGGCGACTACGCATGGCTGTCCTCGACCGAACCCCTCTCCGAGGGAGCCGTGACGATTCCGGAATCGGAATCTCACCTCACGCTCTTCTCTGAGGAAGACACAACTGCCACCGTGACGTTCTATGGCCGCAGGGGAGACGTGGTGGATTCCACCACCGTCAGTGTTTCCCCACTTGCGCAGATCACCGCGCCGGAGGATGCCTCCCATGCTGTCATCGAGTCCGAGGGCGAGGTGCACGTCGGCATCCTATCCACGGCGGATCTGAACAGCATCGTGGGAATCGCGGGCCAGAGCCTCACGCCGGCCCCCGCAGGTTCAGCGGATCTCACGCTCCAGGTCAACAATTAGCGCAATCACGGGAACTCACTGAGCCCGCGCAGTCCGCTTCGTCCGAATTGCGTGCGTAGGGCAGAGAAGGACCCGTCCTCGGCGCGGTGTTACAACAAGTCGTGTGCCACAACAAGGAATTCAGGCAGACGTTTGGAGCAAGAGGAGGCCCGGCCAGAAAACTGGCCGGGCCTCACTCGTATCCACTTCTTAGTTTTTAGTATTCGCTCGGTTCTTGCCTGATCCTGTTCTACGCCTCAGATCGATAGATCAGTGATTGTGGTAGTCGATGTCCTCCGGCATGCGACCCAGGAAGTTCGCGAGCTGCTGGGTAACAACGGCGTGAACGAGAAGGGAGAGTGCTCCCTTCGTGGGGGCCAGGTGCTCCATGGGCCTTCGGTAGAACACAATGCGACCTTCGACACCGGTTGCCTTGTCCATGGGGAAGAAACGGGCTTGCGGTACGCCGTCCTCCCACGGGGTCGGATCGGATTCGGGAACATCGAGAACGCCGTAGTCGAGTCGATCAACCTCGGGGCCGAGATGACGGCGATACATGGAGACTTCCATTGAAACAATGTCGTCGAACCGTTCCGCACGGGTGCGCCACGCGGGTGTCGTGGGAGGCATGATGGGGCCGCGTAGGCCCCTGCCGTGGCGGTCGCGGCGGCGGACCCTGCTGGGTCGGGGAAAACGTTCGTACGGATGGGTGCTCACCCTCCTAGCCTACAGCCCGTGCTACCGTTAGTAGCTGTGGTAAGGCAATGCTCAAGGACACGGTGTACAGAACGTGCGGTCGTCACCATGACGTACGACTATGGTGAGGCAACCGCCGTTGTTGGCCCACTTTCTCCCGTCGCACAAAAGGGAGCACTGGATCTTTGTGAAGAGCATGCTCAGTCCGTGACCGTGCCAAGAGGATGGTCAATGGTTCGCCTCGTCACCGAGTACGAGCCGGCACCGCCCTCGGATAACGACCTCATGGCACTTGCGAACGCCATCAAGGAAGCGAGCAAGCGGAGAGCACCCGAACCCAAGCCAGCGAAGCGAGAAGTACGCCGCCAGTCGGATGTTCCCGGCCAGGTCGGCCCGACCCTGCGGATCGTACCCAACCCGGGAGGAAACAATGAGTGATTGGTTTGAAGAGGCACTGAGGTGCCCAAAGACTGGAACCCCGCTGAAGCGAGAGGGCGACTACTACATTTCGACCTCCGCGCCGGCCTGGAAGTACCGCATCGAGAACGGCGTTCCGATCCTGCTTCCCACCGAAGCCGAGGAAGTCGCCGCTAACTAGTAATAAACGGCGTTAAGCATGTGGACCATCCATTCGTGGGTGGTCCACTTCTTTGCGGAGGTGGGAAAAGCAGGGTTAACGGGGGTTAAAGAAAGATCGGGGCCAAAGGTGTTGCGATTGCGTCCTACTGACTGATCAGGGTAGTCGTTGACGTTCTAGTGGATGCTGTAGGGCAGGGTTGCGAGCTTGCCCTCGGTTGCGAATTGGCGCTCCATGGCCTTGCTTTCCAACCGGTAATCAACCGCTTCCCTCATGGCGAGGACGGTGGAGATGAAGGCTTCGGGATGGGTGCCGCGCGGTGCCGGGGGAGCCACGTACTGCTCGAGCTCCGCAGCGAGTTGCCGCCCGCGGGTAGTTCGCGTTTCCTCCGTCATGTGCTTCGTAGACCGCAGGAAGTCACGGGCAACGATGGAGAGGTTTCCGGGAATGGTCTGCGTGGTCGCGACTTGTGCCCACGCCTGGAGTGAGGGATGGACCTCGTGTGGTTCGGGTCCCTTGAACTTCTTTGGCCACCTCACCACGATGGTTCCCGCGAGCGCATCTCCTGTTCGCTGGCCCTGCGGGGTCATCATGATGCTGAAGATCCCGAGTACGCCGATCGTCAGGTGAATGTCGAAGAGTCCCGCAACCGCTCTTGTCAGGGCGTGCCTGAGCCCGATCGCACCCCCGTCGTAACGAACGGTTCGCGACCGGGTGAGGAGCCTGCCGAGGGAACTGCCGCGGGTGCCGTACTGGACGATGAAGGGCATGAAGATAGCCCAGACCACCACGGCAACGGAAATAACGGTCATGACCTGTGCGAAGTTGTCGGGCTGCCAAAACCGGACCGTGTAGTAGGCTGCGACACCGGCGATCAGGGTGTACAGAGAGTAGTCAATGAACGCGGAGAAAACGCGGGTGCCAAGAGTGACGGTGGGCAGGACGAGTCCCACGCCCTCACCGGTCACGATGTCGGTGTTTGGGCTCACGACTGTACTGGCGCGGCCCGCCTCCCGGTAGCGCTCGTCAGTGTCCTCAACCTTCATGCTCCAACAGTACCGAGTGTTGAAAGAAAGTTGCGTTGTCAGGACTCCCCAATCGCGGGGCATGCAGTGCGTGTGGAAGCCGTGCCACACTAGGGGCTATGGATGCTCACGCCTTTGCTCTCGCACACCGCCCCGAATGGGACCGTCTGCGTGAGCTCTCGAAGCGCCGCACCCTGACCGGACCGGAATCGGATGAGTTCATTCGGCTCTATCAACGGACCGCCACGCACTTGGCCACGATCCGAACAAACAGCCCGGATCCCAATCTCGTCCTGGGCGTGTCCCAGATACTCTCGACCGCACGCGCCCGCATGACCACCTCCCGCATGATGACGAGAGATACGGTTGCGCATTTCTTCCGCGTGACACTACCTCTCGCGTTCTACCGGGTGCGCTGGTGGACCGTGGGGGTCATGATCGCGTTCCTTGTCATCTGCGTGTCAACGGCGATCTACACCGCAACGAATCCGCAGGTGCTTGCACAGATTGGTTCCGAGGCGGAACTCCAACACTATGCCGACGAGGCGTTCTCTTCCTACTACTCGGAATACCCATCGGCAGACTTTGCAGGGCAGGTGTGGTCCAACAACGCCCGCATCGCCATCCAAGCCATCGCAGGAGGCATCACGGGCTTCGTGCCCGTCATGGTGATTTACGAGAACGCTGCCGCTATCGGCGGCTCCGCAGCCATCATGTACACCCACGATGGTTTGGACGTGTTCTTCAAGCTCATCCTCCCGCACGGCATGCTCGAGCTGACCGCGATCTTTATCGCGGGTGGCGCGGGACTGAGCTTGTTTTGGGCGCTGATCTCGCCGGGGAAGCGGACGCGTTCCCAGGCGCTCGCGGAAGAGGGCCGCATCACCGCCATCGTCGCCGGCGGCCTTGTTCTCGTCCTTGCCGTCGCCGGTGCCATCGAAGGCTTCGTCACGCCCTCGGGCCTCCATTGGGTCATCAAGATTCTCATCGGTGCCATCGCTCTGGCCCTCTACTGGACGTATACCCTTTGGGGTGGCAAGTGGGCTCTGAGGCAGGGCTACACGGCAGATCTTGAAGAAGACGAAGCCGGCTACACCCTGCCCGTGGCGTAGGTCTGAGCTACCCTGATCTCTGGAGCACCCTGTCCCCAAGCGGTTTGATCGAGTCACCGAATAGTCCCTGCGACTGTGACTAACTGTTGGTGGCTAACTGACCGTGACTGAATGGTCGTAACTAACCGTGTGATGTCTCAAGACATAGGTGACGTTTCTGTATCAGGACATAGGTGACAG
>NZ_JASDVN010000034.1:0-21838 GCF_041440645.1 Flaviflexus sp.
CCGACAGTCCCAATCAACACCCGCCAATCGGAACCTGTCAACAAGGTAACGGGCACATTATAAATAGTTATGGCTTTAACCGCTGATGAGAGCGTTGCGGATCGGGCGTTGCAGTTTGCTGAAATCGCTCGCCCACCTCACAAATGGCACGGTCTTCGTTTAGTCTGGGTGGGTGGCAGAAGAAATTTATTATGACGCTCCCTCGACCGTTCCGTCCACGCGACCCATCACTGTCGAGCCTGAGCCATTCATTCATAAGATCATGAATCTGCGCCTCCTGAGGGCGTTCCAACGATACGGAGTGGCCAAGGGTGCGTTCCTATCGGGTGGTATTGCGTATTCGGCGATTTTCTCTATCGCTGCCGCACTCACGATTTCGCTCACGGTGTTCATGGCCGTCCTTGGTCAAAACGATGAGTTGCGTGAAGCAGTCTTTGAGGGCATCAATGAGGCGATGCCGGGTATTTTGAAGACGGACGATGATCCCAGTGGTCTGATCGCTCCCGAGTCCCTCATCATGGACACGGCTTTCAACCTGGCCACGTTTATCGCCATGGGCGTGCTGCTCTGGACGGCCCTGTCGGTCATGAACGCCTTGAAGGTCTCGATCCGCGCCATGTTCGGCATCTCCAAGCTTCCCGAGAACTTCATTCTCCTGAAGGCCCGCGACCTTCTCGCATTCGTTGGTTTGGCTCTCGGCGTTCTCCTTGGTTCCATCCTGACCTCCGCGGCGGGCACATTGGGAAGTACGATCCTTGAGTTCATTGGCGTCGAAGGAACGATCGCGCAGTGGTCGATCCGTATCGCCTCCCTCGCCATCGCCTTCCTCGTTGACTTCGCCGTCATTGCCCTGCTCTTCCGCTACACGGCGGGCGCCCGCCCACCCCGCAAGGATCTCTTCCTGGGCGCAGCCCTCGGTGCCCTCGGTACCTCGGTCGTTCGTTTCCTCGGTACCTCGGTTCTCGGTTCCGTTGCCGACAACCCGGTCCTCGCTCCCTTCGCCGCCATCGCGACACTGCTTCTCTGGGTCAACTTCGTGACCCGTATTGTCTTGATCGCGGCAGCATTCACGGCGAACCCGCCGGCACCCATGAAGATCACGGTTCCCGAGTCGATCCACGCGAACAGCACCCCGAACTTCGTGACCATGTCCGTGCCGGAGACGACCAGGTGGACGCACGAACCGTTCACTGGTGTGGTGGTTCCCGACATGACCCGCGACCCGGACTTCGCGGACCGTCTGCGCCCCGATCTTCCCGAGTGGAAGGGCCGCAAGGGCAAGAAGAGCCGGAAGAAGATCCAGAAGCTGGAACTCCAGTTGGCGCAGGCCAAGATGGACTACCGCCTCGAGAGTGAACGGAACAAGAAATGACATTCGTCGCCATCATTCCCGCGGGCGGTGCGGGCACGCGCCTGTGGCCGCTGTCGAGGAAGTCCCACCCGAAGTTCCTGTTGGACATGACGGGCGCTGGCCGCACCCTCATCCAGGCAACTGCGGATCGCTTGGCGGACCTGGTCGACGATCTCATCATCGTGACCGGAACTGCTCACGCACACGAGGTGGCACGCCAGCTTGATCTTGATGACAAGTCGATTGTCATCGAACCGTCCCCGCGGGGGACGATGCCCGCGATCGGACTAGTCGCGGCTATTGTCGAGCAACGCTACGGCGGCGATGCCGTTGTTGGTTCCTTTGCAGCCGACCACCTCATTACCGACACCCCTGCCTTCCAGGACGCGGTGCGCACGGCCATTGCCTCGGCAGAGACCGGCAAGGTCGTGACAATCGGCATCACCCCCACCCACCCCGAGACCGGGTTCGGGTACATCGACGTCGGCCACGAGACTGACGTTGCTGGCTCGTTCGTGGTTGACCGGTTCCTGGAGAAGCCGGATCTGGAGAGCGCCACGGCATACGTCGAATCCGGAACCTTCCTGTGGAACGCAGGAATGTTTGTCGCGAGGGCGGGTGTGCTCCTTGATGCTCTCGCCCGCTTCAAGCCGGAACTGGCAGACGGGCTGCGCAGCATTGCGGCTGAGTGGGACGGTCCCGGCAGGGACGAGGCCTTGGGCGGGTGGAACGAGCTCGAGGACAGCGTCATCGACCGTGCCATCGCCGAACCACTCGCTGAAGAGGGCGGTGTCTCCACGGTTCCCGTGTCAATGGGATGGTCCGATATCGGCGGATACACCTCCCTTGCCGAACACTTGGACGATCCGGCACATCAGGTTGCAGAGGGTGGCTCCAGCCAGCCCGTGTACCTGTCCGGCTCCGACTCGTCGGTGGTGTATTCCTACGATCGCCCCATCGTCATCCACGGGATCCCCGATGCTGTCGTGATCGATACTGGCGATGTTCTTCTCGTGACGACGAAGGATGCCGCGGGCGGCCTCGGGGGAGTCGTGTCGTCGCTGCCCGAGGGCATCTCAGACCTGCGCTGAGCCGGCTAACTCGACAAAGTGAACCACGTGTGGCCCACGGGCATCATCTGCTCGCGGGCCACAACTTTGTGCACGACTTTTTGAGAATGATCAAGTCTTTTCGAGCCAATTCCGCATAGAACTGCGTGTCGCAACAGTATTGAGAATCTACGGGATAGGAAACCGAAAGCTCATTGCCCCTACCGCGACTAACATGATGGCGTCCATCACCATCAAGATACAGTGACGATTTGAGCCGTCATGCATGATCATTCTTGCGATCCGATACTTAGTACTTGGTGGCTCGGCGCCTGCTGTGACGCCAATCTATTTGCGCAGGTCACAAAGTTAAAGACAGGATCGTCTTGTGGGGTACGAGGGAGGATTTGGAATTCACTTGTTCTATTCACTATCGCTCGGCTTGAGAATGTGGGATCATCTAGCTCGTTATCAAACATTGATAATGCGACTTACCCAATTAGCGTGTGTAAACAGAAGGTTAACTAGTATGCTATTGGTGAAATCCGTGCCGCTCGGGTACGGGCCTATAAGTAGGAGTAACGCGTGAAGAAATCCACGTCATTTATGGCACTCGCCGGTGTCGCTGCTCTTGTCCTCGCAGGGTGTGCTGACGACACCAATGATGAGTCGACAGATAACGAGACCACGGTCGAGCAGACCGATTCGGAGGATACCGAATCGGAAGACACCGACACCGAATCCGAGGACGGAGAGACCGAGGGCACCGACGAGGGTGACCCGGGTCGCGACTACTCGGCAATCGACGCATCCGACTACACCGCTTGCCTCGTCTCTGACGCAGGTGGTTGGGACGACAAGTCCTTCAACGAATCCGCATTCAACGGCCTCAACGACGCAGCCGACCTCATGGGTGTTGAGACGTCGACCGCAGAGTCCTCCTCCGAAGGCGACTTCGATCCCAACGTTCGCGCCATGGTCGATGAGGGCTGTGACATCGTGATCGGCGTTGGCTTCATGCTCGGTGGCGCCGTCGGTGACGCTGCGGACGCAAACCCCGACGTTTCCTTCGCACTTGTTGACTCGGACTTCTCCGACGATCAGGGTGCACCCGTTGAGCACGACAATGCTCGCGCACTTCTCTTCAACACCGCTGAGGCCGCTTACCTCGCCGGTTACGTTGCAGCTGGCATGACCGAGACCGGCGTTGTCGCCACCTTCGGTGGTATGCCGATCCCGTCCGTCCAGATCTTCATGGATGGCTTCGTCGATGGCGTTGCAGCATACAACGACGCTAACGGCACCAACGTTGAGGTTCTCGGTTGGGACAAGGACTCGCAGTCCGGTTCCTTCTCGAACTCCTTCGACGATCAGGCACAGGGCCAGCAGCTCGCTAACGGCTTCATCAACCAGGGCGCCGACATCATCATGCCGGTTGCTGGACCGGTTGGTCTCGGCGCTGCCGCTGCAGCACAGACCGCAGGCGACGTCTACATCATTGGTGTTGACTCCGACTGGTACGAGTCTGCTTCCGAGTTCTCCTCGATCGTTCTGACCTCCGTGGTCAAGGACATTGATGCTGCAGTTCTCGACGCCATTGCTGACCTTGCTGAAGGCACCTTCAACAACGAGGCATACGTTGGTTCTCTCGAAAACGGTGGCGTTGGACTTGCTCCGTTCCACGACTTCGAGGATCAGGTTCCGGCCGAGCTCGTCGCAGAGGTTGAGGCTCTCCAGGAGCAGATCATCTCCGGTGAACTCGTTGTCGACACACCGAACGCTCCGTAAGTAACGGATTGATTGGGCGGGCCTGGGACATGCCACGCATGATTCCAGGCCCGCCTTTTCGTCCCTTACCAACTGTCGGCTATCATTGCCGCACTGGTGGAACACACACAGAAAGGCACAGCCAAGGTGAAGCTTGAGCTTGTTGGGATAACGAAGAAGTTTGGATCCCTCGTCGCCAACGATCACATCGACATCGAGGTCGAGCCGGGGCAGATCCACGCCCTGCTTGGCGAAAACGGTGCTGGTAAGTCGACGCTCATGAACGTCCTGTACGGACTGTACGAGCCAGATGAGGGCGAAATCCGCATTGATGGGAAACCGGTGACCTTTAACGGTCCCGGCGATGCTGTTGCTGCAGGCATCGGCATGGTGCACCAGCACTTCATGCTTGTCCCCGTCTTTACCGTCGCAGAATCGGTGGCACTCGGTTACGAGCCGACCCACCCCGTTGCCGGAATCATCAATATTTCCAAGGCAAGAGAAACAGTTGAAAAGGTGTCGAAGCGTTTCGGCTTCGATCTCAACCCGGACGCGAAGGTTGAGGACCTCACGGTTGGAGCGCAGCAACGCGTCGAGATCGTCAAGGCACTCTCGCGCAAGGCAGAGGTTCTCATCCTTGATGAGCCGACCGCCGTGCTGACGCCCGCGGAAACAGACGAACTCATGACGATCATGAAGGAGCTGGCAGCAGCCGGCACCTCAATCGTGTTCATCACCCACAAGTTGCGTGAGGTGCGCGCTGTGGCCGACAAGATCACGGTTATTCGCCGCGGCAAGGTCGTGGGTGAAGCATCCCCCGAGAGCTCCGAAGGTGAGCTCGCAAACATGATGGTGGGACGTTCCGTCCTTCTCAAGGTGGAGAAGGATCCGCCCAAGCCCGGCCCCACCGCACTCTCACTCAAGAACGTCTCCTATATTGACGACGATGGTGTGCTCCTGGTTGACAAGGTCGACCTGGATGTTCAGGCGGGGGAGATCCTCGGCATCGCTGGCGTGCAGGGCAACGGTCAGACGGAGCTCTCCGAACTCCTGCTCGGCCTGCTGACCCCCACCGAGGGCGAAATCGAGCTGGCTGGCGAAACCATCACGAAGCACTCCGTTCGTAAAAGGGTCGATGAGGGGCTCGGTTTCATTCCCGAGGACCGCATCGAGGACGGCATGGTTGGCACCTTCTCTGTCGCAGAGAACCTCGTGCTCAACCAGTACCGTACGAAGGAGTTCTCGCGTGGCCCCTCGATCCTGCCCAAGAAGATCCACGAGAACGCAGAGAAGCTACGTGACGAGTTCGATATTCGTCTCTCCGACGTCGACTACCCGATCACGACGCTGTCGGGCGGTAACCAGCAGAAGGTCATTGTGGCGCGCGAGATGTCTCGCAAGCTGTCCCTTCTCGTTGCCAGCCAACCAACCCGTGGCGTTGACGTGGGTTCAATCGAGTTCATTCACAACCGCATCGTGAAGGAACGCGACTCGGGCACGGGCGTGATCCTGGTGTCGTCGGAGCTGGATGAGATTCAGTCCCTGTCCGACCGGATCGCCGTCATGTACCGAGGCAGGATTGTTGGCATTGTTCCCGCTCATACCCCGAACTCGGTTCTGGGGTTGATGATGGCGGGCGTGCCGATGGAGGAAGCGATGGAGCAGGAGGCTTCGTGAGTACGACAACCGAAACCAAACCGGTACCGTTTGGTGTAAAAGTTCGGGCCGCCCTTCATGTGGCCGTTCGATCCGAATGGATCATTTCCCTTCTCGCCGTCGTGATCGCTTTCATCGTGGGCGCCTTCTTCATCTGGCTTGCCGACTCATCGATCATCGACACCTACTGGCGCCTCTTCAAGGGCTCGATCTTCAACCCCGACCGTGACGGTTTCCTTAACCAGATCAGGTCACTGACCGAGACCTTTAGGAACGCGGCTCCGCTGATCCTCGCGGGTCTTGGACTCGGTCTTGGCTTTAGGGCCGGCCTGTTCAACATTGGTGGTCAGGGCCAGATCATTCTCGGCGCCATCGGCGCGACTTACGTTGGCTTTACCTTCAACCTGCCCTACTTCGCTCACCTGCTCGTTGCTCTCGTTGGCGCGGTTCTCGTTGCCGGCATCTGGGGTGGCTTCGTTGGCTTCCTCAAGGCACGCACGGGCGCGAACGAGGTGATCGTGACGATCATGCTGAATTCGATCGCGGCTTCCCTCCTTGTCTACCTGCTGTCGAACGACCTGTTCCAGCAGCTGGGTACCTCGGAGCTGAAGTCGAAGCCGATCGCTGCTGAGGCACGCCTGCCGCACATCCTGCCGGCACCGTTCACCCTCCACGCCGGCATCATCGTCGCGATCCTTGCCACGATCTTCGTGTGGTGGCTGCTGGAACGCTCGAAGTTCGGCTTCGAGCTCCGCGCAGTCGGCTCCAACGCCAGTGCCTCCCAGACTGCTGGTATGTCGACCGGCAAGGTTATCACGATGACCATGTTTGTCTCCGCGGCACTCTGTGGTCTCGCTGGCGCCAACCAGGTTCTCGGTACCTTCGGTTCGCTGACCCCGGACGTGGCCGGCTCGATCGGCTTCGATGCCATCACCGTGGCACTGCTGGGACGTAACAAGCCGATCGGCATCTTCCTTGCCGGCCTGCTGTTTGGTGCGTTCTCCGCGGGTGCTCCTCTCATGCAGGGCGCGGGTGTCCCGGTCGACATGATCCTCATCCTGCAGTCCGTCATCGTCCTCCTCATTGCGGCACCTCCGCTGATCCGCTGGATCTTTAGGATCCCCAAGCCGGACGGCAAGACTTACCGCGAGTACATCACTCTTCAGCAGGAGGCAAAATGAGCACCACCGTTGACACGCTAGAAGCTCACGAGCGCGCCGAAGACATCCGTATCCCGATCTCGTGGAAGATGCCCATCATTTACGGGCTCGCCACGCTGCTCAGTCTCTACTTCGCCTTGAACTCAGATGGTGTGGCGGAGTTCGTGTGGAAGCAGATCCGTCCCTCACGTGATGGTGGAAACCTGCTCCTGCACGCCGATCAGACCGTGTGGATCCTCACCGCCGTCATTGCCCTCGCAGCCGCTTACTCTGTGTTCCGTGCCATCCGGCGCCAGAAGCAGCCCCTGTGGCTGGGACTCATCATCCTGCTCGCACTGGTTCTCGCCTTCCTCACCTTCCAGGGTGGTGGCTCGGGCCGTTACATCACGATCGCCTTCCTCTTTGCCGCCACGATCACGGCTGCTCAGCCGCTCATCTTCGGTGCGATGGCGGGCGTGGTCTGTGAACGCGTCGGTGTCGTCAACATCGCCATCGAAGGTCAGCTCCTTGTGGGTGCCTTCACCGGTGTCGTTGTCGCCTCCGCAACTGCAAACCCTTGGTTGGGACTCCTCGCAGCACCCCTCGCGGGCGCCCTCATCGGATCCCTGCTCGCGTTCTTCTCCGTGAAGTACGCGGTCGATCAGATCATTGTTGGCGTGGTTCTCAACGTTCTGTGCCTCGGCCTGACCTCGTTCCTGCTCGGCACGATCATTCGCGACACCCCAACCTGGAACTCGATCCAGTACTCACTGCCGCAGTGGGAGGTCCCCGGACTGTCGAAGATCCCGTTCATCGGACCCGTGTTCTTCAATCAGACGATCATCACCTACATCCTGTACGTGGCTCTCATCGTCCTGACGATCATGCTGTTCCGTTCCCGCTGGGGCCTGCGCATGAGGGCCGTGGGTGAGCACCCAAAGGCTGCCGACACGGTTGGTATCAACGTGAACCGCACCCGTGTTCTCAACACGATCCTCGGTTCCGCTTTCGCCGGCCTCGGTGGTGCCTCGTTCACCATCGGCGCGAACGCAGTGTTCACCGAGAACATCTCGGCAGGCAACGGCTACATTGCCCTCGCCGCCATGATCCTCGGCAAGTGGCACCCGATCGGTGCCATGGGAGCTGCCCTCATGTTCGGCTTCGCCTCCGCGATCGTCGACTTCCTGCCGCTCGTGGCCACCACCCCGATCGACCCGAACCTGCTCGCCATGATCCCGTACGTCGTGACGATCCTGGCTGTGGCTGGTTTCGTTGGTAAGTCGCGTGCGCCCGCCGCTGAGAACGTCCCCTACATCAAGTCATGACGAACTGGGACGGCCTGCGTCAGGCAGCAATTGACGCCATGAAGCACGCATACGTGCCCTACTCGGGTTTCCCCGTGGGTGCGGCAGGGCTCGCAGAAGACGGTCAGATCTACAGCGGATGCAACGTCGAGAACGCTGGATATGGGGTGACGCTGTGTGCCGAATGCGGAATGATCTCCGATCTTGTCAAGTCCGGTGGCGGCAAGCTCGTCGCGTTCCTCTGCGTGAACGGCGATGAGGACCTGACCTCACCGTGTGGAAGGTGCCGGCAGCTCCTGTGGGAGCACGGCACGTCCACCACAAAGATCCAGCTCCCCGAGGGAATCATTTCCCTGCCGGAGCTGCTCCCGTACGGGTTTGGATTGGACGATTTGAACAAGGTTGAAAGGAAGATTGGTGACTGAAAAGTTCGATGCGGTTGACATCATTCGGACGAAGCGCGATCGCGGGGAACTCTCCGTCGATCAGATCAACTGGGTGATTGATGCCTACACGCGAGGAGTCGTTGCCGAGGAGCAGATGTCTGCTCTTGCCATGGCGATCTTCCTCAACGGCATGAACCCGGACGAGATCTCGCAGTGGACAACTGCGATGATTAACTCGGGCGAAACCATGGACTTCTCGTCCCTGTCGAAGCCGACCACGGACAAGCATTCGACCGGTGGCGTGGGTGACAAGATCACCCTGCCCCTGGCTCCGCTCGTTGCCTCGTACGGCGTGGCCGTTCCGCAGCTCTCGGGCCGCGGCCTTGGCCACACCGGTGGCACCCTGGACAAGCTGGAGGCCATTCCCGGGTGGCGTGCGAACCTCTCAAACGAGGAGATCCTCGCTCAGCTCGAATCCGTTGGCGCAGTCATCTGCGCCGCAGGCTCCGGTCTCGCTCCCGCGGACAAGAAGCTGTACGCACTGCGCGACATCACCTCGACCGTGGAGTCCATTCCGCTCATCTCCTCCTCGATCATGTCGAAGAAGATTGCGGAAGGAACCGACTCCCTCATCCTTGACGTCAAGGTGGGATCCGGTGCCTTCATGAAGGACCTGCAGCAGGCACGCCAGCTCGCGTCCACCATGGTCGCGATCGGCAAGGCCGCGGGAACAAACACCGTGGCTCTCCTGACCGACATGTCCGTCCCGCTGGGGCGGAAGATCGGTAACGCCCTCGAGGTCGAGGAGTCCGTCGAGGTCCTGGCAGGCGGCGGACCCGCCGACGTTGTCGAACTGACCGTTGAGCTGGCACGCGAGATGCTGCTCGCCACCGGCATCGAAGTCGACCCGCGGGAGAACCTCGAGAACGGCCGTGCAATGGACTCCTGGAAGGCCATGATTCGTGCGCAGGATGGTGACCCGGATGCTCCGCTACCCACGTCCAAGCACACCGAAACCATCTACGCGGACGAGGACGGAGTCGTCTCCGAGCTCGACGCACTCAAGGTTGGTTACGCCTCCTGGAAGCTCGGTGCAGGCCGTGCCCGCAAGGAGGACCCGGTGCAAGCTGGCGCGGGTGTCACCATCCACGCCCACATCGGTGAGGCAGTGAAGGCTGGGGATCCGCTCCTCACCCTCCACACCGATGACGAGCCCCGCTTCGAGAAGGCAAAGGAGTCCCTCGAGGGCGCCTACGCGATCTCGACCGTGGCACCGGCACGCGAGTCCGTCATTCTGGATCGGATCTCCTAATGTCAGGCGGGCTTCATCTTGGCAGGATCGTCGCGCGCTTCCAGCGCCCGATTCAGACCATCCCGGGCCCGCCCGACCACCAACACCACGACCCGGTTCCCGTCGTCCTGGGGCAGACGCTCGTCACCCAGGCTGACGAAACCAAGTGCGGTGCTGCGGTCCTCCTCATGCTCGAAGCAACGGGGGACCCGGCACTCGCGAAGCGGCTTGAGGACAAACCCGAGCTCATCACCTCGTACCAGCAGACCATTTACGACCGAGTCAGCAAGAACGCTGTCGGTCCGTTTGATTGGCCGCAACGCTTCGGTAGCCCTCCGTGGACGCTCGCAAGGGAGGCGAGGTTCCCCGGGGTGGAATACCACGCCCACGCAGTCGACGACACGACCGAGGGTGGCAGAGACATCCTGACCGCCACCCTCCACGCCAATCGCGCCGGCATCCCCGTTCCTCTCTACACGGGCGGCAACATCGGGCAGGGACTTGATCGTGCAATACCGCGCCACGTCGTCCTTGCCGTGCCGCACGCGCCTGGCTCCAAGAGCGGCTCGTTGCGCATCTACGAGCCCTCCTCCGGCATGCTCTACGACGTCAGCATCAAGGAGCTCCTGGGGCGGCAGGCGAAGCACAAGGCACTCGGCAACTGGTCACACGTCGTGTGGGCCATCCTCCCGAGCCCCAAGGGGTCCTAACAAGAACTATCCTTCCTTGGTGAAGAGCCGTTACTTTGTGAACGGCTTTCCTTATTAGCCACCCTACTGTGAAGAGCAATCCATGGTGAGCAGTCGCTCATCGGATGGCAGACCGTCGTGGGAACGCAGTCCCTGACAAGAAAACTGTGGTAACGATGTGGGTGGTAGAAGTTTCTGCTTCTACCACCCACATCAGTCGTACTTACCTAGCTTTTTGCTTGCCTCGTGCCAGTAATCTACTCGGGAAGGGTGAGCGCTGCCGACATGTCCTGCTGAAGGTGGGACATGCGTGAGGAGGCATTGCTACGAGCCTGCTCGAGACTGTCCGAGACATGCTCGATGACCTCGAGGTAGCACTTGACCTTCGGTTCGGTGCCGGACGGGCGAACCACGGCGCGATCACCAAGCTCGTTCAGGAGCACAAGAGCGTCCGTGGGAGGCAGGCTATCGGATCCGCCGGAGAGGTCCTCGACGCTCGTCACGGGAGAACCGGCCAGCGTGGTCGGGGGATTCGCCCTCAGGTGCGCCATCGTGGCCGGCATGAGGCTGAGGTCGCTCACGCGGATCGTGACCGGTGCCGTCAGGTAGACTCCGTGGCTCGTAGCCAGGTCATCGAGGTGATCGGTGATGGTCTTCCCGCGGGAGCGGAGCGAGGCGGCAATGTAGGCCATGTAGAGGCCCGCAGAGATGCCGTCCTTGTCGCGCACGCCGTCTGGGTCCACGCAGAAGCCGATGGCCTCCTCGTAGCCGAAGATGAGGTCGGGAACCCTGGCGATCCACTTGAAGCCGGTCAGGGTGGCGACGTAGGGGAGTCCGTGGCTACCTGCGATCTCCTTGAGGAGACGGGAGGACACGATGCTGGAGGCGAGGGTGCCCCCGGTCAGCGCACCGATCTTCGCGATCTGATCGCCAATCAGGGTGCCGATCTCGTCACCGGAGAGCTGACGCCAGCCCTGGGCCGTTGGGACCGCTGCGGAGCAGCGGTCAGCATCGGGATCGTTGGCGATGAGGAGGTCGGCCTTGAGGCTCCGTGCCGTCTCGATCGCGAGGTCGAGGGCGCCGGGTTCCTCCGGGTTCGGGAACGACACGGTCGGGAAGTCGGGATCGGGCTGTGCCTGCGCCTCAACCTCGTACACGTTGGAGAATCCGGCGCGGTTGAGAACTTCCTTCATCGTGGTGCCACCAACTCCGTGCATGGAGGTGATGACGATCTTCATGTCGGACTCGTTCTGGTACGGGATCAGGGAGGAGGCGCGCTCCAGGTAGGCCTCACGCACCTCGGGACCGATCTCGGACCAGCCGGTGGTGGCGAGCGGAATCTCGTCGGCCTTCGGGGTCTGGCTGATCTTTTCAGCGATCAATCCGTCGTAGGGAGGGACGATCTGGACGCCCTGACCGTCCTCGGATACTGCGCGGCCACCCAGGTACACCTTGTAGCCGTTGTCTCGGGGCGGGTTGTGGGAGGCGGTCACCATGACGCCAGCATCGGCGTTCAGGTGGCGCACCGCCCACGCGAGGAGTGGGGTGGGGGTGTGGTGGGGGTAGATCATGGCGCGGGCACCCATGGCGGTGGCGACCGCAGCGGTGTCGTGGGCAAAGTCCTTAGAGTTGTGGCGCGCATCGTAGCCAATGACGATGAGGGCGTTGCGGCCCACCTGCTCCTGAAGGAAGTCAACGAGACCGGCGGCAGCCTTGCGGACGACGGCGCGGTTCATGCGGTGCGGTCCGCCCGCCATCTCGCCCCTCAGGCCGGCGGTACCGAACTCGAGCAGGCCACTGAACCTGTCCTCCAGTTCCTCCTGGGCGGTGCTGTCACCCTCGTCGGCCTTCTTCTTGAGCTCGCGGAGCTCACGCTGGGTTACCGGGTCGGGATCGTGCTTGATCCAGGAATCGATATCGATCATCATGCGCTCATTTCCGAAATAATGTTGGCCAGCAAGTCAGCGAGGCGGGGACCAGCATCCGCACCCGCCTGGAGGACCTCCTCGTGGGAGAGGGGTGCGGGAGCAAAGCCGGCTGCCTGGTTCGTGACGAGGGAGATACCGAGAACCTCGAGTCCGGCCTCGCGTGCGGCGATCGTTTCGAGTGCCGTCGACATGCCAACGAGGTCGGCGCTGAGTAGACGCGCCATCTTCACTTCCGAGGGGGTCTCGTAATGGGGGCCGGGGAACTGAGCGTACACGCCCTCGGGCAGGGTGGCATCGACACGGTGCGCAACCTCGCGCAGGCGCGGGCTGTAGGCGTCCGTCAGGTCAACGAAGGTGGCGCCGCGGATCGGGGAGGTGCCGGTCAGGTTGATGTGGTCTTTGAGCAGGACCGCGGTTCCGGGACCCCACTCGGGAACCGTGGAACCACACCCGTTGGTGAGGATGAGGGAGGTGGCTCCGAGCTTCGCGGCAGTGCGAACGCCGTGCGCCACCGGGTCCACGCCCTTACCTTCGTAAAGGTGGGTGCGGGCACCGAGGATGAGAACGTGGCCGCCGCCGTGCAGCTCACGGACGGTCAGGGTGCCTCCGTGACCTGCGACCCCGGATACGCTAAATCCGGGTACTTCTTCAGCTGGGAGGCGGACAACGATGTCGCCAAGGAGATCCTCCGCGCCCTTCCATCCTGATCCAAGGACGAGAGCAAGGGTGATCGTGTCGATTCCGCTGGCTTGCCGAATGTAATCAGCTGCCTCAGCGGCGGCAACGTATGGATTGTGATTAGTCATGAACCTACGGTACATTCTTTGCACCTATTTTCGGTGTCTATTAGCAATCATGTCCCTTATTCAGAGTTCTTTGACACAATGTAACGGTGAGTATGACAGAATCACCGAGACCCACTGGCCCAACTGCATCAGGAGCCCCGAAGGGCAAACTACCCGGAGCTTCCCGAGTCCGTTCAGGATCGAGAGTCGTCATCATCGGCGGCGGCCCCGGCGGATATGAAGCAGCACTGACAGCATCCCAACTCGGAGCAGTTGTCACACTGGTTGAAGACAAGGGCATGGGAGGTAGCGCGGTCCTCACCGACGTGGTCCCCTCCAAGACTCTCATCGCCTCCGCGGAATGGCTCCACAACGTCGAGTCCGCCGACCGTCTCGGAATCGTTGCAAGCGACAAACCGTGGCAGGTGTCGCTCCCCGCGATCAACAAACGAATCATCGACCTCGCCACCAGGCAGTCCCACGACATTCACGAACGCGTCCTCGGCCAGGGCGTCGACATTCTGAACGGCAAGGGCCAGATCCTCACCGAACTGGGCTCCAACGGCACCCGCTTGGTTCGCGCACACCTGGCAGAGGGCGGCACCAAGGATCTCGAAGCGGAGATGGTGCTGATAGCGACCGGTGCGACCCCGCGCGAACTACCCGACGCGAAGCCGGATGGGGAACGGATCCTCAACTGGACCCAGATGTACAACATGAAGGACGAACCCGAGCACCTCATCGTGGTCGGTTCTGGTGTCACCGGTGCCGAGTTCGCCGGCGCCTACATGGGCATCGGCGTCAAGGTCACCCTCATTTCCTCCCGCGACCGCGTCCTCCCAAACGAGGACCCGGATGCTGCTGCCGTGATCGAGAAGGTCTTTGCGCGCCGCGGCATGACCATCCTTGGTCGGTCCCGGGCCGAATCGGTCAAGAGAACCGAAAACGGCGTCATCGTGACGCTCTCCGATGGTCGAACGGTCGAGGGCTCGCACTGCCTCATGGCGGTGGGTTCCACCCCGAACACCGAGGGCATTGGCCTCGAGGAGGCGGGAGTCGCACTCACAGATTCCGGACACATCATCGTTGACAAGGTATCCCGTACCACCGCGTTCCGTGTGTACGCAGCGGGCGACGTCACGGGTTCGCTCCCGCTTGCCTCCGTTGCCGCCATGCAGGGCCGCATCGCCATGAACCACTCCCTAGGTGACTACGTGGAGCCTCTCGAGGTCTCCAAGGTCACGTCCAACATCTTCACGGCGCCCGAGATCGCCCACGTGGGTGCGACGCAGAAGATGTGCGACGAGGGGCTGGATGCGGTTGTCACCATCGTCCCCCTCACACGCAACCCGAGGGCAAAGATGCAGGGCATGACCGATGGTTTCGTCAAACTCATCGCCGACAGCTCCACCCGCGTCGTCATCGGCGGCGTCGTAGTTGCCCCGGGAGCATCCGAGTACATTCTCCCCATCGCTCTCGCTGTCACCGCCCGTATGACGGCCGACGACGTGGCATCCGTGTTCACGGTCTACCCGTCGCTCTCAGGTTCCATCACCGAGGCCGCACGTCAGCTCCGCCACGCTGTCGACGCGACCCACATTCGCCAAAAGTTTGAGCCACACGTCCAGGAGACCCCACCCGCTGTAGGGTAACTGCGGACGAAAGGAACTTAACGCATGAAATCCTACCGACGCGGCCCAGTCCTTCTTCGCGGCGATCAGATCCCCGAGTCAACGACAGACGCGAGACTGCTCGCACCCAACCAGGATGCCTCCTGGGTGCACTCCGACCCGTGGCGCGTCATGCGCATACAGGCGGAGTTCGTGGAAGGCTTCGGTGCGCTCGCGGACCTTGGCCCAGCCGTCTCCGTTTTCGGTTCAGCACGTACCAAGGACAGCGACCCGCACTTCGATGTCGCGACAGAGATCGGGGCGAAGCTCGTGGAGAAGGGTTTCGCCGTCATCACGGGTGGCGGTCCGGGGATCATGGAGGCCGCAAACAAGGGTGCGGTCGATGCGAAGGGCGTATCTGTCGGCCTCGGCATCGAGCTTCCGTTCGAGCAGGGCATGAACGACCACGTCGATCTGGGCATTAACTTCCGGTACTTCTTCATCCGCAAGACCATGTTCGTCAAGTACTCACTTGGCTTCATTGTTCTGCCCGGCGGTTTCGGCACCCTCGATGAACTGTTCGAGGCGCTCACTCTCGTCCAAACCCACAAGGTGCGCTCCTTCCCGATCGTGCTCGTGGGACGGGCCTACTGGCAGGGCCTGATCGACTGGATCAGGACCACCCAGCTCGAGGTCGGAATGATCTCGCCGAAGGACCTCGACCTCATCACCGTTGTTGACACGGCGGAGGAAGCGGTGGAGGCGGTTCAGGCCGGAATCAGTGCCGTTGCCGAGACGCTGAATGGCGAGAGAAACGGCAGGCAAAACGTTAACCCAGAGTGACGTACTTCTCCCTTCAAACGGTGTGATGGCGTAAACTAGAGATGACCTTTAGTTTGAAGGAGACAAACACATGGCAGCGCAGAAACCCCGTTCGGGTGACGGACCAATTGAAGTGGCAAAGGAAGGCCGCGGGATCGTCATGAGAATTCCAGTTGATGGCGGTGGTCGCCTTGTCATTGAGCTCAACGCCGATGAAGCAACCGAACTCGGCGCCGCACTGAACGCAGTCGTCAGCTGACATTCTTATCAGTTCCCGGACCTCAACACATGTTGGAGTCCGGGAATTCTTTATGCCCAGAAAGCCACCGTGGATACACGTTTTGAAACCATGGTTAACCCGCCGTAACGACGAACAAGATCAGTAGCTGGGATAGCTAGGAGATGGGCAAACAACGGGAGAAGCATCCGGACAAGTGAAGGGGGAAACAACCAGACAAGTCATGGGAGAAACGACCGGCCGAGTAATGGGGCACTCACTGGGCAAGTAACGGCGCAGACACCGGGCACGTGATGGGGCGAACCTTAGCTAGGCAAGGGGACAGATAACGGACGGGGCCAAGAAGCTATCGCTCCCTGGCCCCGCATGAAAGTCTATGAATGGTGGAGAACGAGTTACTCGGGCTTCTGGGTGGCGATGAGGCCGGCACCGATCGGAACGAGTGCAGGGTTGTTGCCCTTCTCGAGGATCTCGCGGACGAGGCCACGCATCGCTACCGTGTCGGGTTCGCGGCGAGCCGGATCGGCGACCCTGCCATCAAGCAGCGCGCGCGAGACGACAAGTAGGCCGCCGGGGCGGAGGATGCGGAGGGCCTCCTGGACGTCACCGGGAGCTTCCTCCGGCGCACCATCAACGAGCACGAGGTCGTAGGAACGGTCCGCGAGGCGGGGGAGGATGTCAGCTGAGCGGCCCTTGATGAGGCGCGTGCGGGAGGCGCGTATGCCGGCGCGCGCGTACAGTTCACGTGCCGTGCTCTGCGCCTCTGATTCCACGTCGATCGTGGTCAGGGTGAGCTGGTCGTTGCCTTTGAGGAGGTAGAGGCCGGAGATGCCGGCACCGGTGCCGATCTCCACGGCTGTCTGTGCCTTGGAGGCGGACACGAGGAGGCGGAGGAGGGCGCCCGTGGCTGCGGACGTGGCAGCGAGTCCAAGATCGTCTGCGGTTGCTCGCGCTCCCGCCAGTAGTTCGTCTTCGACGGTCTGCTCTTCAGCAAATGCCCACGACAGCGTCTTATCACCAGACATGCGTTCCTCCTTTTGACCTGTCGTCTATCTTACGTTGATCTGCCACACCACGGGCGAATCTGAGGCTATGACCTCCATTAAACATCCGCCGTACCTTCCCAAGGCTTCCGTGCTCAACGAGGAAGATCGCGAGCCCTCCAAGAAGCCAATGCGCGGACCAAGCCAATCCGCACGTGCTTGTTGTTCAGTTCCTGCGCGGTTGATTTGTCCCAATTGTGGCGTACGACGCTTTGAACCTAGTCCCTAGGGGCCATGTCCGGAATGCCCGGGGCGGGTATGATGTCTCGCATGGGTATCAACACGACTGAGTTCATCATCATTGCGCTCATTCTTGTCATCGTTGTTGGTCCTGAAAAGCTTCCAGAGCTCGCCGCTCAGCTTGGTCGCCTCGTTCGTGAAGTGAAGTCGATTGCCACTGGCGCAAAGGCCCGAGTGAAGGAAGAACTTGGACCCGACTTCGAAGAGCTCAAGAACCTTGATCCGCGGCAGTACGATCCCCGCCGCATCGTGCAGGACGCACTTAAGGACGATCCGCCCTCACGCGTGCCGTCCCGCACCGCACGCCCAGTCTCGACCCCGCGCAATACGACCGCCGCACCAGCGGCAGCAGCTGCCGGGGTGGCAGGAGCAGGTACAGTTGCCGCAAACGCAACACCCGCTACATCCTCCACTGCTGCGGTAACCCCTCCCGCGCAGGCTCAATCGGAGGGGACGCCCGCACCATCTGAAGAGGCAGTCACGGTCCCGGCCTACACGGTCCCGTTCGACGATCAGGCAACCTGAGTCTTTCTAAACACCATCGTCCCTGCAGAGAATGCGGGGACGATTTCTTTTCTGTGATGAGTTCCTGTTTGTCGATGCGTCACGTTTACGCAAGGCTCTGAGGATGGGGCGAATGCCGCCCACATAAGGGTGAATCGTCTGCCACTTGAGAGAATTCGACGTGGCTCTGAGTCGAGGGGTAGGAGACGCGACTTTGGAAATTGATTGAGCACGCCTCTGAAACGCACTGTGCCTGCCCCGGAGGGCAGGCACAGTTATGCTTTGTTAGGCTTTGGAACCTAGTTGTTGATCGGGCTGAGTCCGAGTGAGCGGCCGGCAAGTCCGCGTGCGCGGTGCGACAGCTTGGTCGCGACCTCACGGATCGTGGTGGCTGCAGGGGACTCCGATTCGGTTCCCGCGAGGGGGACACCGGCGTCGCCCTGCTCGCGCAGTTCCTGCTCGAGCGGCACCTTGGCCAGGACCGGGACCTCGTAGCCGAGGATGTTGGTCAGCTCGGATGCGACCTTCTCGCCACCGCCGGAGCCGAACAGTTCCATCTTCGTGCCGTCCGGAAGCTCAAGGTGCGACATGTTCTCGATGACACCGATGACCTTCTGATTGGTCTGTGCCGCCATGGCACCAGCGCGTTCAGCGACCTGTGCGGCCGCCTGCTGCGGGGTGGTGATGACAACGATCTCGGAGTTCGGCAGGAGCTGAGCCACTGAGATCGCGACGTCGCCGGTGCCGGGAGGAAGGTCGAGGAGGAGTGCGTCCAGGTCGCCCCAGTACACGTCAGCAAGGAACTGCTGGAGCGCGCGGTGCATCATGGGGCCACGCCACACAACGGGGGTGTTGCCCTGCGTGAACATGCCGATCGAGATGACCTTGATGCCCTGAGCAACGGGAGGCATGATCATGTCCTCAACGCGGGTCGGGGGCTGGGTGACACCGAGCATGGCGGGGATGGAGTGTCCGTAGATGTCGGCGTCTACAATGCCAACGCGGAGGCCGGACTTGGCCATCGCGAGAGCAAGGTTCGCGGTCATGGTGGACTTACCAACGCCGCCCTTGCCGGAGGTGATGGCGTACACGCGGGTGAGCGAACCGGGCTGCGAGAACGGAATGACAGCCTCCGGGACGCCGCCGCGGAGCTTGGTCTGGAGGTTCTTGCGCTGCTCGTCGGTCATGACACCAAAGTCGACAGACACGGACTTCGTTCCATCGATCTTGCCGACAGCTTCTTCAATGTCGTTCGAGATCGTGTTGCGGAGCGGACATCCCTGGGTCGTGAGGTCGATTCCGACGGCAACATTGCCGTCCTGAACATCAACACTGCGAACCATGTCGAGATCGGTAATGGGGCGACGAATTTCAGGATCGAGCACGGTGCTAAGAGCTTCCCGTACAGCGTCCTCACTAACAGCAGTCATGACTTTATTCTACCGATGGGGCCGTGAGTATTCCAGGATCGAAGGTTTCCGTAGGCATGATCACGTTTCTACCTCCCCAGATAACCAAGTGGGACAGAAGCACGATAGGAGTGACTAACACGGGTACGGGGCTTGGTGGGCGACACGCCCGCGGCGGCGGATAATGTCTTGCGAGCGGTTGGATGAATCTCGAGGAAGGGGTAGTTTCGTGAATGCCATGAATTCTTTGTCTACCGAACCTCGGGCCGACGCGCGTCCTGTATCGATGCGCAGAATAGCTGGACTTGACGGGTTGCGAGCCATCGCTGCAATCCTCGTTCTCGTCTATCACCTGATCCCGGGATGGGCAGACATTGGCTACGTCGGAGTGGACGTTTTCTTCGTCCTATCCGGCTTCCTCATCACCAGCCTCCTCATCGTGTCCGTTCTCCGCAACGGCAAGGTCAAGCTCGGTGACTTCTGGGCACGAAGGTTCCGCAGGCTCTTTCCCGCAGTCTTTGTCGCAACCATCGGAGTTGCCGCACTCGCCTTCCTGTCCGGTGGGGATTCTCTCGTTGGGCTTGGTAGGCAGGTTCTCGGTTCGCTGACGGCCACCTACAACTGGATCGAGATCGGCCACGGCGCCTCCTACTTTGAGGAGGCCAGCCCGCTCCTGCTCACCAACATGTGGTCCCTCGCAGTCGAGCAACAGTTCTATCTGGTGTGGCCGCTCTTGGTGGTCCTGCTCGTCATGCTTCCAAGGTCGCTGAGAGTGCTGTCCGCGCTGGCAATTGCGGCCGGTTCCATCGCGCTTCATCTCCATCTCCTCACAGATGACGTCACCCGCGTCTACATGGGAACCGACACCCACTTGTGGGGACTCATGTTTGGTGCTGCTCTCGCGTTCGCGATGCAGAGGATCGTCGTGCAAGGAGACCAAGAACCAGCGAATGAGCTAGATCTTGCTCGCTCCCGCCTGTCATGGCTGTGGGGGATTGCTGGCTGGATTGGGTTGTTCGGCATCATCGTGGGTGGCCTCCTCATCGAGAACTCCTCAGCCATGTACCCCTGGGGCATGGTCAGTGCCAGCCTCCTCGCACTCCTTGTCGTCCGTGCGATGCTTCCCGATGTCGTCTCGGCGCCTAAGCAGGCGCTGGAAGGCCTCCTCGGGAGCAGGGCTCTGACCTGGTTGGGTGTGCGCTCCTACGGAATCTACCTGTGGCACTGGCCCCTCTACGTCATCGCCTACTACCGTTTCCCGCTCGTGAACCCATACCTGGTTGCGGCTGGCATCACGGCCCTGTCGATTCTTGCCGCCGACCTCTCCTACCGCTACGTTGAGAACCCGATCCGGATCATGGGAGTCCGTGGCTGGTTCCGTCACGTTCGCGACTCGATCACGGACTCGGGTGCACTCCGCGCCATTACCATCGTGGCACTCCCACTTGTTGTGTTCGGGCTCGCCGGGGCCGGCATCGCCACCGCCCCCGCAACCTCAACCGGTCAGCAGGCCGTTGAGGCAGGCATCAAGCCCAACCCGGATGATCCAGCACCCGAAGGACCACAGCCACATGCGCCGGCTCCTGGTCAGGAGCCGGGGAACAATGCTCCGGGTGGCCCATCAAACCCGCCCGCTCCCACGAGCCCGGCTCCCACGCAAACACCGGGTGATGGGGCACCGGGTGAAGTGGATCCAACAGTGCCGGAGGACCCCGCGACAGATGAGCCCGAGCCGACACCAACCAAGGACCCGAACGCTCCCTACCCGGAAAGTTGGGATCAGGTCACGGTCATTGGTGACTCGGTAACGCTCGCGGCCCAGTACTCGTTGCAGGACTCGATGCCTGGGGTGAGGGTGGATGCGGCAGAGTCCCGAAGCATCCAGGTGGCCCATGACATCATTGCCCAGTACGAGGCCACGGGTGAGCTCGGTGAGTTCGTTGTCGTATCGCTCGCAACAAACGGGAGCATCAAGGACTACCAGATCCAGTCGATCCTCGACACGATCGGGCCCGACCGCACCCTCGTTCTCGTGACAGGCTTTGGCCCAGCACGCGCCAATTGGATCCCGGAAGCAAACGAAGCAATCTTTGCGATGGCGAAGCAGTACCCGGACCGCATCAGGGTCGCAGACTGGCATGCAGCCATCGAGGATCACACGGACCTCCTCGCGGGGGATGTCACCCACCCGGGACGCGAGGGCGCGGACCTCTTTGCCGCAACCATCAGGCACACGCTCGAACCCTAGGTTCGCCATGTGAGTTCGACACCCGAGAAGACCCGAAAGCGACACCCGAGAAAACCCGAAGGGGTTAGGTTCGGGGCTCGCAGCCGTTTCCTCGTCGTAAGTCCGGTGCAACCACCACGGTGGAGTCTGGGACCCTGAGAAACCAAGCGGATGCTGAGGCGTAAAGCAGGATCTGCGAAGCCAAAAAGGCGAGATGCCACGTTGGTTCCGAGAACCAAGTGCTGTACCAGCTGACAAAACATTCGTTCCATGTGCGGATCCACATGTGGCTCCGCACATGCTTGCGGGCCAGCCGAGGCTAGCCCGCAAGCAAACATTTTGCCGAGATCACAGGAATTTCCCTGTGGCTTCTAGCCTGTCTCTTATACACATCTCGCAG
>NZ_JASDVN010000035.1:0-20530 GCF_041440645.1 Flaviflexus sp.
CAAGTGAGGTTTCATCCAACATGGCAAGTGGCTTCGTGGAAAACGGCGTTGCCTCGACTCCTGGAGAGATTCTTCGTCACGCCGGCGAACGTCACACTGACAAGGTTGATGAAGCAAGAAACGCGCTCGACTTCTCTCGAACCACCATACAGGGTGCGGACGTCCTCTCGACTCCCGATTGCCTGCACCACGCGTTTATACCTGAGTCGGAAACACCGCGGTCGAGATCAGATGGACCATCTAGAAGACAGAACTAATTCTCTTTCGTCGTCGAGTCGAGGCTTAAATCGACTTCAAGATCAACCCTAATAGCCTCAACAAATTCTGCTGCAAGGCTCTGATACCGCTCCAGCGCTTCCTGAAAACGTGAGGCAACGAAACGACCATCCCCGAAAGAACTTTCCATATAGTCGAAAACCGTCGCCGAAATGCCCTTCAGTTGTGACTGAACTCTTTTGCTGCCTACCGCACCGAGTCGATAGACCTCCAAATCTAGTTCTTTGCTGGCATTATGAAGTTCTTCTATTGCGGCGGCGGCTGCACGGTCACTTGCGTCGGCTTCCTTCTTACGCGCTCTGGACGCAAGAATCCCTGGCTGTCTACGCCCGGAGAGTGACGCGGCCATGTCTAGTAGAGCTCTCTCCATGCGATAAACGATCTCGATGGCACTGAAATACTCCTCGCGCCTCAGTTCCAGAAGTGAGGTCTTCCTTGACGACTTAAGGCTTGTCTTCGTAGTCCACCAAGTCGTGAATGCGCCCACGGATGCACCGATGAGAGTTCCCAACAGCGCGAGAATCGCCGTTGAGTATACTCCAAAGAAACTACCAGAGATGCTACTGTCGGCAGTAGCCGCTAGCAGTGTGGAGTGGATCATTTGCCCCCAAATCTTGGCTTATTGCAAACCAACAAGTGATATCTATGCTCCTTAAGCCATCAGGTGCTGTATATACCGAACCAACACCAAGGTTTTCCAGGGTCAAGACTACTCCGTCACTACAGACTGAACCGGAACTCCACCACGTTGCGTGTGTTGTGAGTATCTGTCGAGCAGGCGTGAGTACCTCTGGGCAAGGCTGAGGAAGATCATGACTGCGCTGGCCCAAGACAGACCGTCCAAGAAGGTCCTCTACGTGGTGAAGAGCGTGGCAGTCGCTCGTAAGGTTCGTCAGGGTGCAAAGGACGCTGGGATCGGCTCAAAAGTTGAGTTCGTCAAGCTTCGCGACCGCAACAAGCAGCCCTTCACAGGGAAGATGTGGAGGCTCTGACGGGTTTCATCACTTAGGCTTCTTCGTCGTCCTTGCCGGAGAACTGTTCAATACCGAAGCGACCGCCCACATACACAACACCAAGCGCGATGGCTCCAGCCACTGCGCCGATGGCGTACTTCGTCACGTCTTTGAGGAACTGCTTGTTTTCGGAGTCCTTCGCTGACTCCAGTCGCGCAGTCTCCATGATGAGGTCAAGGATCTCTTTCTTCTGCTCCCACGTGAGTTCAGAGTCATCGAGTTGCCCCTTGAGGCTCGCACGCACGTCAGCCAACGCTTGATGGACATGTGCTTGGCTCTCACTGTTGCTTGCAAGAGCGTTCTCTTGCATCTTCTCCATCACGCCGACAGCATCCAGCGCGAACGCTTTGAACTCCGGGAACTGCTCAATGATCTTGAGTGCAACTTCCCTGTCCATGTCGGGCATCATCGCCGCGAACTTCATCACGTTCTCTTTTGAAAGGTTCCTGAAGGAGTCGATCCCCAACGCCTTCTTTACATCTAGGTCAGTCTTGTACTTCAACTTGCCCCTCTTCGTCGTCCGTCGTAGCTGCTTCGATCTCTTCTGGGTGACGCTGAACGATGGAGTCAACGAGTGTGGTCTCTACGATGTCACTCCTCACGAGAGCTACGATCCCCGCCTGCTGGATGTAGGTGCGTAGTCTTTTGGCTTCACCAGCTAGTTTCTCAATCTCTTTGCGAACGTGGTGGAGCGAGCCGTCAGGTGCATCCCGTGCTTCGCGCCAGTCTCTCGGGCGAACCTCGAACTCGACGGGCTCCAGCGCACCATAGGGACCGTCCGCAGTCACACGGAGGCGATAGATGGTCGCGTCATCCTTGTCTTCGAGAAGGTCAAAGCTGCGACCGAGAGACCATCGGATCACTCGGCGCGGGGCCAGAGACAGGATGCCGTCGCGCAGCCGTTCCTGAGCCACCTCCGTGGCACCTGAGTACGCAGGATGCTCAGAGATCGCTGGATCTATGACCACCTCGACGTTGCGAGCCATCGTTGGTCCGATGTTGCCGACCACCAACTGAAGCATCGTGCCTTGCTGATTGTCCGGTTGGATGTCCGCCCACACGTATGGCTGTGCCGCCTGAATCATCAGATCCCGCTGGATCTTGGTCTGCTCTTTCGACTGTTCGACAGCCCTGTTCGCGGGCCTGAGCGCAACGAAAGCCGCCACGGCTGCGGCGACAGCGCCAACGGCCGCGATGATTGCCGCAACCGCGTTCGGGTCCATCGCTTCCGGCCTCTCAGTGTCCAGTAATCTTCCAACAACTACCTCGTCGAGTAGGCTCTTGCTGGACGTTCAAACATATTATGCCAACAGACTGAACCGGAACTCCACCACGTTCCGCGTGTTGTGGAGATCAGTGATTTAGGTGAGAAAGGGTGAGCGAGCTGCGACCTCTGTCACCGTGGCACCCAGCGTTCCCGACCACCGACCTCGTGATCGTGGAAGCCAGCACTCAACAATGCGGCCCGGTATCAACCTCACGAGTGCTCAGACGCCTACCGTTTGGCCGGAACGTATGGGGCACGGTTGACTGAGCCGCCGATCTATTACGGCTTGTGCTCATGGACCGAGCAGCGCCAATGGGATCACTGCGACACCATCGCGGCGGCGATAGGCGGTAGTTCCGGTGGCGACAACGACCAGGTCTGCGACGCGATCAGGAATCTGCTCACGCAACCGTAGAAGGTACCGAACATTGGTATCGGAGACCGAGTGCGCCAGCTTCACCTCGATAGCGAGCACCTGTCCATCCCCCTGGACGATCAGGTCAATCTCATGCTCCCCCGCGTTGTTCCGCAGATGGAACACCTTGCTTTCCCACGACTGCGCGGCTACCTGAACACCCAACGTCACCAAAGACTCAAACAGCGGCCCGACCATGCGCACGCCTGCGAGGTCTAGCAGCGCGTCTGCGGAAAGATTGAATACCCTGGCCGCCAACGCCGGGTCAGCGAGCTGACGCTTCGGCGCCTGCAGCAGGCGCCGAAGCTTATTGCTAGCCGAGATCCAGCCAGGCACGGGTCGAGCAACCAAAGCCGAGTGAGGCGATCACGATAGAGCATTGTGGTGGTCTTCGCCGGCTGGCGTCCACCTCCTCCGGTGGTGGCGTACAGCAGCCTAGAGTAGGCCGTCGTCGTCGAGGACGCCGCAGCGTAGGCCGTCAACCAGCGACGGAGCGTCTCGGGCCGACGCACCTGAAAGCCAAGATCGAGCAAATCACGATCTATCACACGCTGAAGACAGGCATTACTTCCATCGAAGGATGTTGGAGGCGAGGGCTCCACAAAACCACAAGATACGCGCCGGCCAAGTATAATCTGAAAAGCACAATGCCGACGGTGGACAGTGGCAATCTCAGGGTGGAGGGCATCACATGCAAATTGACGCACATAAGAGAACCCTTGGAGAAGTCTTGCAACTCGGTCAGCATATGATTCCACGGTATCAGCGTCGCTACGCGTGGATTGATCAGAACATCCGGGACTTTTGGAACGACATCACGAATGCCGAAACGACCCACTTCTTGGGGAGTATGGTGACCTCAGGCGCAACTTCAGAACCGCGAGAGGTGATTGATGGGCAACAAAGATTGACAACAACTTTGATCTCGCTGTGCGTTCTTCGTGACCACTACCAGGATCGAGACCAGAATCAGCGCGTCACCGGTATCAACGCGTATCTCGAATTCAATGATAGAAACGGCATTCAGCGTAGCCGACTTCAGAACCGCGATACGGCTGCCGCTGCCCGACTGAATGACAATGTCATTGTGGAGCCCGCTCGGCGAAAAAACAGCCCTGCCTACGACGAAGAATCAAACGAGTCTCAGGCTTACTCTGTTTTCTCACAACTCACCAGTCAAGCGTTGAAGAACTCGGAAAACGAAATCGAGTCGCTTGACCTGATTCGCGATGCAATTCTCGAGACAGAGGTCGTCTACATTAGCGTCGAGGATCGCAAGACTGCAATCACGATCTTCGAAACACTAAATGATCGCGGCCGGAGCTTGACCGTCATGGATCTTGTCAAGAATCATCTTTTCGCTGCAATCGTCGAAAGTGATGAGAATAGCTCGGAACGTCTTTGGGTTGACACATTGGAACTCGTTGAGCAGGTAACATTTGAGCACCTCTCACCTGACGGTTTCCTGTACTACGCCTGGAACTCCAAGGATCACAAGGGTCACAACCGTGCGGATACGATTGAAACCGCTCGCCTGCGTCGATCTATAGCTGACCTGGTCACGACGTCAGCAAATCCCGCTCATACGGCTCAACAGGTCATTGAGGACTTCAATCGGGACGCAAGAATACTAGTTGCGCTGGATCACGTCTTGTCCCATAACGGAGACCCTAAGTGTTGGGACCAGTTCGATCCGAATTGGCGACGCGACAAGTACGAAGAGATCAGCGATCGTATCTACGGCATCCTTGTCACCGGATCCAACCAGCCAATTCCACTTCTCCTCGCCCTCCTAAACATATTCCTCTCCGATAGGAATATCCTCAACCGGAAGTTGCTCCTTCGGTTCCTAGTCGCGGTCGAACGGTTTCAGTTCAGATGGACAATCGCACAGAAAGCTTCAACCTCGAGTATCCGCAGGATGTACCGGTTCGCCTCTTCTTCAGTGTCCGGCGCGGTCACACGTGCAGACATTGAATCCGCACTAAACGCATTCATCGAGAATGCCGCAAAGATAGATGCGTGCGATGCCCAG
This sequence comes from Flaviflexus sp., assembly GCF_041440645.1. GTDB lineage: Bacteria > Actinomycetota > Actinomycetes > Actinomycetales > Actinomycetaceae > Flaviflexus. The sequence continues at coordinate 5,007 of NZ_JASDVN010000035.1, forward strand.
TTCCGTGACGGAATTGGGCGGCTTGCATACTCTCAAACACGAGGAAAGGATGCTTTCAAGATACGACATATCCTTACACAATTAGAGAAGATGCTCCCCGAAACGAAGCTTGATCTTGGTCGTCAGATGTCGATCGAACACCTGCAGGGCCTAGAAGGACGATCTGAGCAGACGCCGCGCAATGCGTGGATCTTCAAGATTGGAAACCTGGTGCTTGTTCCGACTGAGGTAAACTCTCGGTTGCCGAGAGCGTTCGATGACAAATGCGATACACTCAAGGATTGGGTGAATCCGTCGGATAGGTGCCTATCCGACGCGATCGCTGCCGGCAGCTGGAGAAGTGACGACGCGGGAGACCGCCTCACTTCGATCGTGGGATCCGCCTTGATTCGATGGCCGCGCGTACGACCATAGCTCGCTGGCTGCCGAAAGGCACATAGAACCCGCATTGATACCCAAGGGAATCGATTCGGGTTCTAGCTTACGTTTTAAGACAGAGACCTTGTTGTGGAAGTGGCCACCACCTATGTAAGTAGTTATACATTAAACCTGAACTCGACGACGTTCAGGACAGGACTAACGTGAGGCTCAGATGTGAAGCACCCCGCCCCACCATTCAAGCTCCTCCAGGCCGTGACGACGCGTCAGCGCCGCTCAAAGACGAACTTCAGCCTCCATGGCTTCATCAAGCGCGGGCAAACTGCCCTCCTTCGCGTTCACTTCCTCGTCCCGCCGCACCCCGAGGAGCTCACGCAGGCGAGCCCGCAACAAATCACGTCGCGCTTGGTAGAACGCGTCGAAGTCCGCCAGCGTGGCCGGGAGGGTTGGCGGAAGAAGGTTCCTCCTGATGTAGGCGGTCCGCGAAGATTCGTCGGGCATGGCCTCCGCCACCCACTCTGCCGGAAACTTCGCGGACTTGGAGATGTTCTCGAGCCCCTCGAGCAGTTCGAGGTTCGGCAGGCGATCCTTCCGATCCACGATCAAGGCTCGCTCATCTGGACCAACACCGGCGTCGCGAAGTACGCCGGGCTTCAGCTGGGCGGTCGGATACACATGGTCCACGTGGTGCTGGTTACGCGTGTTCACGTGATCGAACATCAGAGCCAGCAGCGGGAAAGTCCTCGGGTCCCCATATCGGAGGTCGAGAAGTCCGTCAACGACCTCGTCATTGCCGCGGAGAGACTTGCCGCGACTGGCCATCACGCGCTCAAGATCCGCGACGGGAAACCCGCGAGCAGCGGACTGCTCGATCACATCTCGTATAGCACGCAACAGGACATCGAGGCCCGAACCCCAGACGCCGGGGATGATGAGAGACCTCAGGACCCAGTTCTTGATGGCCGCCCGCTCATCTGCCATGCGTGGGTCCTCGCGGTAGGTCTGGGTGGCGCGTCGGTGATGGAGGTAGAGAGCGACGGGAATCAGCACGCTGTTGGCCGACAGGGTAGCCCCAGACAGACCGAAGTCGCTGAACAGGCCAACGGCGACGCGAAGCGACGCAGCGATCTCGTCCCACTGGTCCGCCAGCTTCGCCATGTTCTCGGTGGTGAAGTTCTTGACCTTGAAGCCAATATCGGGGATCCCCGATAGGACCAGTCCAGACTTCAGAATCAGGTCTTTGGAAAACGAAAATCCTGCGCCGACCGCGTTCAGTTCGTCCACGAGGCCGTGGACCTCTTGGCGGGCGTCGCGATCCTTCCACTGGGCCGTGGCGATGCTGAGCAGCAGATCGCTGTACGCGAGAACGGTGCCGCCAGAGTTGACTCGGACGAAGATGTCCAACACGCGCTCGATGTCTTGGTCAGTCTCTTGGAAGAACTGAATGGAGTTATGCGAATGAACCCTCTCCCAAAGCAGTTGCGCCAGGTCAGCTGGCGATTCTTCATTCGCGAGGCCACGCCTGCCAAGTTCTCTCCACAGTTCTCTCATCGTGGATGACTCGTAGACGGTGGGGACCGAAAGCCAGTAGGCGCGCTCGCCCTCCTCCATCGAATCAATATGGCCAGCCTCGAGCCACCGGAAGTCATACTCCAGCCCAGCAGCATTCTCTGGAGCCTTCCCAGCAAGATTGAGATATAGCGTGCGCTCAGGGAAGTTCTCGCGGAAGCGTGAGTGGGTGTACTTCCGCTTCCACGCGAATGACCCACGCAGACCGATGTTCAGGGACGTCAGGCGCTGCTGCCCGTCGAGCACAGCAATCACGTCGCGAGACGGCGGCAAGTTGAGTTGCGGATTGTGCCGACTGTCGAACTCGCTGTACCTGCGCAGGAAGCCGTAGAACTTGAACTGCTTGGCGGTCTCGGGGCTCACCTTCCAACTCAAGAAGCTGCCGATCGGATAGCCGCGCATGACTGAGTCAAACAGGCGGACGACCTGCTCCGGGCGCCAGACGAACTCTCGCTGAATTGCAGGGAGTACCAGATCACCGCCCACTACTTCTCGTAGGGTCGCGGCGATCGTGGTCTCAGGCAAGTACGGCATGAGTTCCTCCAATGCAGTTCAGCGATTGGCTGAGTCTACCACTAGGGGTTCCCGCCTCACGCCGCGCATCGAGGCCCGACGACGGTCTCGGCCGAGGGGGTCTAGCTCTTCCCTGGCGTGACCGGAGCGAACTTGAACTCCACAACGTCACCGTCGGCCATGATATAGTCCTTGCCCTCCATGCGGACCTTGCCTGCGGCCTTGGCCTGCTGCATGCCGCCGAGTTCGACAAGGTCGTCGTAAGAGACAATCTCTGCCTTAATGAAGCCGCGTTCGAAATCAGTATGGATGACGCCCGCTGCCTGAGGCGCGGTCCAGCCCTTCTTAATGGTCCAGGCACGCGTCTCCTTCTCACCCGCGGTGAGGTAGGTCTGGAGTCCAAGGGTCTCGAAGCCAACTCGCGCAAGTTTGTCGAGGCCTGCTTCTTCCTGGCCGGTTGCCTCCAGCATCTCCTGAGCTTCCTCTTCGGAGAGCTCGACGAGTTCCGACTCGAACTTGGCGTCAAGGAAGATAGCTTCGGCGGGTGCAACAAGCTCACGGAGCTCCTGCTGCATCGCCTCATCCGCCAACCCTTCATCATCCGTGTTGAACACGTAGATGAACGGCTTCGCAGTCATGAGCTGGAAGGTTTTAATGATCTCGGGGTCGAACTGGTCCTTGACCGAGTTGATTGTCTTGCCGTCCTCCAGAACCTTGAGAGCGGCCTGAGCTGTATCGAGGTATTCCTTCGGGGTCTTCTTCCCCTTTACCTCTTTGTCGAGCCTCGGGATCTGCTTCTCCAGGGTCTGCATATCGGCCAGCAGGAGCTCGGTCGTAATGGTCTCAATGTCGGAGGCGGGATCTACCCTGCCATCAACGTGCGTGACATCCGGATCGGAAAAGGCACGGGTGACCTGACAAATGGCGTCGGCCTCACGGATGTTCGCGAGGAACTGGTTACCAAGGCCCTCACCTTCGGAGGCGCCGCGAACGATGCCGGCGATGTCGACGAAGGAAACCGTGGCGGGCACGATCTTTCGCGCATTGAACATCTCGGACAGGACCTTGAGTCGCTCATCCGGAAGCGGGACCACTCCAACGTTGGGTTCAATTGTTGCGAACGGGTAGTTCGCCGCAAGTACGGTTGCGCGAGTAAGCGCGTTGAACAGGGTCGACTTGCCGACGTTAGGGAGTCCGGCGATTCCAATTGTTAGTGCCACAGCAGACCATTCTAGTTGATTTAAGAGGCGAAGTTGGTGGCGGGATGATCACACGCCATGATTCCGAATACGTTCAGTCAAAGAACAGGTCGGTTGCCCGAGGCCACGCCGTTCAAGCCGAGGCTAAGCAGCGGACCGGGCAACTACTGTCCCGATAGGTCAGGTACCTACTGTCCCTGATAGGAATGAACGTCTGGCGGGGTCTGATTCCCGTAGGCGGATGGGTAGTTTCCTTGTACTTGCTGAGGCGGCGGTGCCATCCGGGTTGCCTCGTGAAAGGGGATGACTCGCTTTGTTCCGGTGACTGCCGCCTTGAGCCTGCCGATGAGCCAGAGAACATAGCCAGCCACGAGGAAGCCGACGAGAAGACCTCCGATCACCATGGCGAAGTTGTCCTTGTTCGGGTCAAGGAACGGATACATGGGGCCGCCACCTCCCTCGCGTACGGCATCCCACCAGTACACACCAAGGTAAGGAAGGATGAGCCCGACCCACAGGAATGGCACCGCGGGATGGAGCTTCTCCTGGTTCTTGCCGACTAAAATCCAGTCGAGTGCGACAAGGATGGGAACGAGCAGGTGCGCAAACAGACCCCGAACGTCCGGGTAGGTACCGTCAAGGAGGAGCGCGAAGATGATGCCGGTCATGGTCGACATGAGCACGCCCAGTCCCCTGAACCAGCCGTAGCTGCCTTCGGTCTTCCGGCGCAGGGAACCCGGGAGTATCACGCGGAGGACTCCCAGTCCGTATGCGAGGGAAACGATTACGACCGAGAAGGTGGTGAAGAAGATAGCCTGATCGAAGGCTCCCTCCCAGGTACCGGTTCTGTTGTAGGCGTTCTGGATCATCGCGAACGCAGACCACCCCGCCATACCGGCAATGATCAATCGAAAGACCAGGGTGAGTCCGAAACCTACGGCACTCATCGGTGGGTGAATGGAATCGACCTCGGAGACCGGTACGCCCTCGATCTTACGAAGCTTGCCGTCCCGATACTCGCCTGCGCCATATGCGTAGCCATCATTTACATAAGACATGTGTGTCCTCCCCAAGAGGCAACCCTACCCACCCCACTTGGCTGGCGGCGGGTTTTGATTGAAGAAGTGTCTACCCCTTTTGGCACAGTGGAGGGTATGGAGCTCTCCCCCACGCTATTCGTCGTGACGATGATCGTCATCCTCGCCATCGGCATTCTCGTCGGCTACGTCATTGGCGCCGCCAAAGCCAAGTCCGAATCCGCACATGATCTTATTGAACTGGCGGAGATGAGGGCACGATCCGACCGGCTCGAGGAGGAGAACAACGGACTCATCGAACGTGCGAGCCGTGACCAAAACCTGCTCCAAGCACTATCCCCGATCTCCACCAAGCTGGCTGACATGACAACCCGTGTGGCACAAATGGAGAAGTCGCAGGTGTCGGCGACTGCCAGGCTGGGCGAGCAGCTCTCCTCCACGAACGAGGCTTCGAAGGAACTCTTGGGGGTCACGACTTCCCTGCGGAGCGCTCTCACATCCACGAGCTCACGTGGCGTGTGGGGCGAGGCCGAACTCGAACGAATCGTGACCGCGGCCGGTATGCTCCCCCACGTCCACTTCAACACCCAGACCTCGGTCCAGCAGGGTAACTCGCGCCAGCGCCCAGACATGCTCATCTACCTCCCGGGCGATGGCACGGTCGCGGTCGATTCGAAGGTGCCCCTGAGCGCCTACCTCAGGGCCGCCGAACTCGTGGACGACCCAAGCATGAACGGTGAGCGGAAGAGGCTTCTTGACGAGCACGCGAAAGCAGTCCGGGCACACGTGCTTGAACTCGCGAAGCGGGATTACCCGAGCCAGTTCCCTGGCTCCCCCAAGATCACCGTCATGTTCCTCCCAACAGAATCCCTCCTGTCGGAGGCAGTGCAGAGCAACCCTGGTCTGCTCGATGAGGCGGCACGCCTCGGCATCGCACTCACATCCCCGTCGTCGCTGCTGGCACTCTTGCGGGCCGTCTCCGCCACTTGGTCGTCCTCCAGGGTCACGGAAGAGGCCGGTGAGGTCCTGGCCCTGGGAAAGGATCTTGTGCAGAGGCTTGGGGATCTCAGCAAGCACCTGACGAACGTTGGAACCCACCTGTCGCGCACGGTCAAGGCATACAACCAGTCCATTGGAACCCTCGAGTCCCGCCTACTCGTCACGGCCAGGAATTTCGAGTCTCTGCCCGACGGCAAGCTCGAGGTCCCTCAGCTCAGCAGCGAGGCCGGTCAGGTGCGTGAGATCTCCCGCGGCGAGTTGCTCGGGGACAGCACAGATAAATGCGCCGACAACTGAGTAGTGGCGTCAGCACCAGAGAACAGAAAGTCGATGCCTCCCCATGGTCGGGGAGGCATCCTCACTACTTCTTCACTTCCTAGGAGCTGCGCCGAGCGGGCCGCGGACGCTTCGGCGCCTTGTCCGGCTCGAACCCTGCCGACTTCAGATCGGCGCGCAGATTCTTCGGGAGCGTGAACTGGACGTTCTCGGTCGCGGTCGTGACCGTCTCGACTTCGGTGTAGCCGTGATCCGCGAGGAACTCGAGGACTTCACGGACAAGGATCTCGGGAACGGAGGCGCCGGAGCTCAGGCCGACGGTTGTTGCGTTCTCAAGCCAAACAAGATCAATCTGCTCCGCCTTATCGACTCGATATGCGGCGCCTGCACCGGCCTCGAGAGCGACCTCGACGAGGCGGACGGAGTTTGAGGAGTTGGCTGAGCCGACAATTATGACAACATCGGCCCTGGGGCCAATCTGCTTGATGGCGACCTGGCGGTTCTGGGTTGCGTAGCAAATGTCGTCCGACGGCGGGTCCTGAAGATTGGGGAATCGCTCACGAAGCTTCCTCACTGTCACCATGGTTTCGTCAACTGACAGGGTTGTCTGGGAGAGCCAGATGACCTTGTCGGGGTCCCGCACCTCAATGTTGTCAACGTCTTCTGGACCATTGACGACCTGGATGTGCTCGGGAGCCTCCCCCTGAGTACCTTCCACTTCCTCGTGACCATCGTGGCCAATCAGGAGGATGTCGTAGTCCGTGTTGGCGAACCGGACCGCTTCCTTGTGCACCTTCGTCACCAACGGGCATGTGGCGTCGATCGTCGCCAAGTTGCGTTGCGCGGCCTCCGCGTGGACAGCCGGAGATACTCCGTGTGCGGAGAACACGACTCGGGCCCCCTCGGGCACTTCATCCGTTTCGGAAACAAAGATGGCACCGCGCCCCGTCAGCGTTTCGACAACGAACTTGTTGTGCACGATTTCCTTGCGCACATAGATCGGAGCCCCGTAGAGCTCGAGTGCCTTCTCGACCGCGTCGACTGCTCTGTCAACGCCCGCGCAGTACCCACGCGGGGCTGCGAGAAGGACCTTCTTGCCGTCGGCACTCGGGGATGATGGAACGTCGCCGGGGAATGCCGAGATCCCGGCGAGCGACGTTGGATTCGAAGTGCTCACCCTCCCAAGGGTACGCGAGAGGGCTGACCAGAACCACGACCAAGCTCGAACACTGCTGTCGACAGCTCACCAACGGATGGACGACAGTGGTGCGAGACCCTTCCACAGCCTGACAGGCAGGCAAGCTCGGAACCTGACAAACAACCTATTGTCACGACAAAACTGAACCCGCTCTGGTGCCTCTTTCGGCGGTCTTGCATTCTTTGTACGAATTGTCGCCCCAGGGACACAATTGTGGTGTGGGACCTTATTTGGATTTTTCGACTTTTCACGTGGGAAACTACTAAATGTGAGCTCGCAGGTCGTCATCCCACCCGATCTACCACAGCTGGCAGCACAGACCTCGGCTGACCGGCCGTGGCCCCTTGCTCTGCTCTCGAACAAGATCTCCGAATACGTCAACCGTATGTCACCCCTCTGGGTCGAAGGCGAAGTCCTTCAATACACACCCAGAGCCTCATCCCGCGTCCAGTTCTTTACCCTGCGTGACTTAAGCGAGCAGGTGTCGGTCAACTGCAAGGCCTGGACGAACGTTGTTCCGGACGAGTTCTCAGAGGGATCCCGAGTGATCCTTCGGGTCAAGCCCGACTACTGGGTCGGCAACGGCTCGCTCTCCCTCCAGGTTGCCGAGGTCCGGTTCGCCGGTGTTGGCGACCTTCTCGCTCGCCTTGAGGCACTTCGCAAGAAGCTGGCTGAGGAGGGATTGTTCCGACAGGAACTCAAGAAAACCCTGCCCTTCCTCCCCCGCAAGATCGGCCTGATCTGTGGTTCGAATGCGAAGGCGAAGGACGACGTCATCGTCAATGCTCAGGCACGATGGCCGGAAGTCGACTTCGTCATCCGCGAAGTCAAGGTCCAGGGCTCGGCCAGCCCCGCACAGGTCACAGCCGCTCTCGCTGAGCTAGATGCCATGACCGAGGTGGATGTCATTGTGATTGCCCGCGGCGGTGGTTCGGTCGAGGACCTCATGCCGTTCTCGGATGAGGGGCTGGTGCGCGCAGTGGTCGCCGCCCACACCCCCGTCGTGACAGCGATCGGCCACGAGGGAGATCGCCCCATCATTGATGATGCTGCCGACTATCGCGCCTCCACTCCGACCGATGCGGCGAAGCGAATCGTTCCCGAGGTGGCCGAGGAGAAGCGCGTCCTTTCCGAGGGTCTGCGCCGCGGCAGGCTCGCCATCGATCGCAGGCTTTCCCTGGCGCAGTCCGAGCTCGAAACGATGATGACGCGACCGGTCCTTGCGAACCCACAGTCTTTCGTTGAGTTCCGCGAAGAGGACCTCGGCCGTCACCGCGAGCGCCTCACGGAGCTCATGGAGCGGCGCATCGACACGGATTCTTCGACTCTCGATGCGGTGCGCAGGCACTTGCGTTCTCTTTCACCTCAGTCCGTGCTTGATCGCGGATATTCTGTGCTTCGGACCAAGGATGGCGTGGTCCGGGATTCGTCAACTCTGGAAGTAGGTGACCGGGTCGAGGCACTGCTTGCTTCGGGCAGGCTCGGTCTGGATGTTATGGCCATTAGGAGCGGTGATGACAGCGAATAACAACCCTCATGCGGACATTGCTGAACTCAGTTATGAGGAAGCTCGAGCACAGCTCGTGGAGATCGTAACCAAACTCGAGCAGGGCACCGACTCCCTCGAGGAGTCCATTACCGCATGGGAGCGTGGCGAGGCCCTGGCACGCAGGTGCCAGCAGTGGCTCGACGGTGCCCGGGTACGGCTCCAGGCCGCTCAGACCGGACGGAGCGCAAGCGTTGCTGAGGATGATGAGGAATGACTTGCTTCGTTGTTGGTGAGTCGCTCATCGATGTTTTCGAGGAGAATGGCGAACTCATTGAGCTTCCGGGCGGATCCACGTTCAACGTGGCTCGTGGTCTTGCCCTGCTGGGCCGCAAGGTTCATCTCGCAACCGATGTTGGCACCGGCCCGCGCGCTGAGGTCCTGAAGAAGACCCTGACCAAATCCGGAGTGAAGCTGTGGCCTGGGTCGGAGACCAGCAATCCCACGTCGTCAGCCCGCGCAACTGTCGGTCCCGACGGGATCGGTAGCTACGCTTTTGATCTGCACTTCACATTTCCGGAACCCCCTAAGAGCGGCACCGAGGAGGCGGCTGAGCTTGTCAAGATCTCACCGACGATCCTGCACACCGGCTCCCTCGCGGTTCACCTCGCCCCGGATACGATGCGGAGCTGGATCCATGCGCTCTCTGATGTCTCCACCATCTCGTACGACCCGAACTTTCGCGCGGGCCTTGGACCTCACGACGAGATCCTGGAACGCACGGAGAAGTTCATTGGGCTGTCCGATGTCGTCAAGGCATCGCGCGATGACTTGCGTGCCCTCTACCCGGATCTGTCCGAGCAGGCCATGATATCGAAGTGGCTCGCGATGGGTCCGCAGCTTGTCGCCATCACCGGCGGCAAGGACGGTGCGATCGTCGCGACGGAGAACATCATCGTCCGGTCCCAGACCCCGCCTGTGAACGCCGTCGATCAGATTGGTGCAGGCGACGCCTTCATGTCTGGACTCATCGATGCTCTTGGTCGGACAAGCATGCTCGGTGTGGGCTCTCGTGAATCCCGCCGTCGCCTGTCCGAACGCCAGCTCAAGTCGATCGCGGGATACGCGAACGCCGGCGCTGCGATCACCGTTTCTCGACGGGGCGCCGTTCCTCCCACGCGCGATGAGCTACTCGACTTCGTGTCCTCGTACTCGGTCGTCGTCTAACCGGGGCAACTGGAACGGGGTCCACAGATTTGGACAAGGGACTTCGAGACAACTGCAGAAATAACAATCCGGCCGTGATTTCCACGGTCGGATTCCTTTGTCCCTCGCGTCGCTGTCACTTGCACCGGCTCAATTCCTTGACGGTGCCACGTCTACGGATTCACGGGCTCGGCGGCACAAGACTCGATGCGGTTTCCTAGCGCCCGTGCCTGCGGTCGCGGGCCTCGTATGCTCGTAGGGCGCGCAGAAAGTCGGTCCTGCGGAAGTCCGGCCAGTAGGCCTCGCAGAAGTAGTACTCGGAGTGGACGGTCTGCCAGGGCATGAATCCCGAGAGGCGCTGCTCGCCCGAGGTACGAATCACGAGGTCGGGGTCGGGTTGTCCGCGGGTGTAGAGATGCGATTCGATCTCGGTGTCGGACACGGCTACCGCAATTTCCTCCGGGTTCAGTCCTTCAGACGCCTTCGTCAGGATGAATTCGCGGACGGCTTCCGTAATTTCGCTGCGGCCGCCGTAACCAACAGCCACGTTGACCATCGCGCCATCGCTGTCCTTCGTGGATTCAACAGCCTCGGTGATCCTGCGCTGATGGTCCTCGTTCAGGAGCTTGAGGTCACCCACGTGGTGGAGGCGCCAGTGCCCCATGTAGGCGAGCCTCTCAACCGTTGTCACGATGATTTCCGACAGCTCGTCGATCTCCTTCTGGTCGCGCGACAGGTTGTCTGTTGAGAGCAGCCAGAGGGTGATGAGTTCGATTCCTGCTTCGTCGCACCAGGTCAGGAATTCACCGATCTTGTCGGCGCCCTTGCGGTGACCATCGGCCGCGGTCGCACCCATGGTCTTTGCCCAGCGCCGATTACCGTCGAGGATGACTCCAACGTGTCGTGGCAGGCGCGAACGATCGAGGGATCGAGAAAGCGAGTTCTCGTATACCTGATACACAACATCTCTTATTGACACGTGAGAGTGCTCCCTTCGGAAACTACTCATAGGTTACCTGTAGGTTGAGGGGATAGTCTTAACTTATGACGTCGGTTGATCAAATCCCTCAGCGTAATCCTGAATCGGAAGCGAATTCTCAGAAGGATCGCCCCTCAACATACAAAGAGAAGCGAATCGCGTCGGGTAAGCCCCTCGCTCGCGGGCTTCTTCACCTCATTGCCACCCCGCTAGCCATTGCCTACTGCATCGTTCTCATCGTCCTGTCGGACACGACCGAGCAGGTCGTCGGCGCCGTCGTCTTCCTCTTTGCCTCGACCGTTCTGTTCGGATTCTCGGCCCTCTATCATCTCGGTAACTGGTCTCCGAAGGTCCTCGCGATCATGCGGAAGATCGACCACGCCAACATATTCATCCTCATTGCGGGCACCTACACTCCGATTTCGCTCATGCTTCTCGAAGGCTCGTCCCTCGTCACGTGTCTGAGTGTCGTGTGGGGCGGCGCCATCATCGGCTCCATCATGCATGTCTCGTGGATCGACTTCCCGCGCTGGCTCTACGTTCTTCTCTACGTGGCCGTTGGTTGGGTTGCGGTCTGGTACCTGCCGGAAATCTGGCAGGCGGGCTCCCCCGCGGTCGTCATCCTCATCATCGCGGGCGGCGTCATTTACACGATCGGAGCGCTCTTCTACGCAACAAAGCGCCCCAACCCATGGCCGAGATACTTTGGCTTCCACGAGTTCTTCCACCTGTGCACGGTGCTGGCATATGCGTGCCACGCGGTCGCCATCGGACTCGCCTACGCCGGAGTGTAGAACCCACCTCCAAGTAGAATCATTTCGATAAGACTCATTCCGTTGAGATTCAGGTGTGTCCCGTTGCTTCGGCAGCGGGACACACTCGTCTAGAGAGCGATTCGACCACTCGCATGGAGATCCGTGCGATTCGTCGAGATCATTCGTAAAGAACATTCGTAGAGAACATTCGTAGAGAACATCTGTAGACATCAGCGGAGCACATTGGAGTCAGCCCGGAATTATCTGAAGCAACTCAGACCGCTTCCTCAAGAAAAGGCTGACAGACATGTCTTTTCGTTCCGAAATCGGTTCCGCACGTATCGAGCCGGGTGCCTCGATGTTCATTTCGTGCCCAAAACTGTCGTGAGAAACCTGAGGAATGACTGGAGCTCAGTCACCTAACAGTTCGTTTTCGGATGGGCTGATGCGGTTCTCGTCAGTTACACTCAAACAATCCCTGTTCACATAGGAGGACGATATGCCGAAAAAGCTCTGGGAAACGTCCCCGCACCTAGCCCTGCGTGCGGGCTCCGATTTTGCCCTCGAGGGCCTCGACCGTTCGAGCACTCCTGGTTTCAGTGGAGACAGGGCCGATGGTCAGGAGCGAATGAAGGAGCGCGGCGAGCTCCTCGACGATTTGCAGGAGCGCCTGTTTGCGGACGGCAAGCACGGCGGCACCCGTTCTGTCCTCCTTGTCATCCAGGGTCTCGACACCGCAGGCAAGGGCGGCATCGTCCGGCACGTCATGGGCATGGTCGACCCGCAGGGCATCTCCCTCGCATCATTTGGTGTGCCCACCAAGGAGGAGCTGGCACACCACTACCTGTGGCGGATCAAGAAGAAGCTACCCCAGCCCGGCAAGATTGGCGTGTTTGATCGCTCCCACTACGAGGACGTTCTTGTGGCCCGCGTCGACAAGCTCGTCGAGGAGAACGTGTGGCGCAAGCGTTACGCCGAGATCAACCGGTTCGAGAAGAGAATCGTCGACTCCGGTACCACCATCATCAAGGTGGCTCTCATGTGCTCCAAGGAGGAGCAGGCCGGCCGCATCCTCGAGCGCATCGAACGCCCCGACAAGCGGTGGAAGCACAACCCCGGCGACCTCGACACTCGCGACAAGTGGGATGCCTATCAGGAGGCCTACCAGGACGTCTTCCGTCTCACCTCCACCGACTACGCTCCCTGGTACGTGATCCCCGCGGACAAGAAGTGGTACGCCCGCGTCGCCATCACCGAGCTCCTCACCCAGGCTCTCATCGACATTGATCCCCAGTGGCCAAAGCCGAGGTGGCAGGTCGCTGTCCAACGCCGCCGCCTCCTCGCAACTGTCGATCCGGCACTCGTTGACGATCTCGAGAATGCCGTTGCTGAGCAGCTCCTCGAAGCAAAGGAGGAGCACGGCGACTTCCTCGCGACGAAGGAAGCTGTCGCTCAGCTCGCCGAGGTCGATAACGGTGATCGCGCCCCCACGATCGAAGACGTTGCTGAAGAAAATGGCACGCAGGACAGTGCCGCTGACGACGTAGCCGTCACAGCCAAGTCCGCGAAGTCCAAGTCCGGCAACGGAGCAAAGGTCAAGAAGGCCGGTTCCGGATCGAAGAAAAAGGATAAGAAGAAGAAGAAGAAGAAGGACAAGAAAAAGAAGCTGAAGAAGAAGGGCAAGAAGTCGCCACTCTTCAGCCCACTCGTTCGCGGTCTTCTCTATCGACTCTGCTGACCAAACCTCAAAGGGGTGTGTTCGAACGGATATGCGTTCGAACACACCCCTTAGTCAGGTGAAGATTCCTCGGCTATCAGGATGGTGCTGGCCGTCAGGAAGGTCGGCCACCTGGCCTAGCCGAAGATTGGCCTATTTGGGAGACTGCTCCGTTGTGGCCGTCTCAGGCGTCACATCGTCTGCTTCTGCACCATCAGCACCCACTGCCTCGCCCTCAGGTGCGTCAGCGCCCGCCTCTTGCGAGGCTGCGTCCTGTGCCGCGGCTTCTTCCTTGGCGTTTGCCTCTTCAGCGGCTTCGACCTTGGCGTTGTGATTGATCTTTCGCAGGGACCTGTTCATGGCCCACATGAGCAGAGCTACTGCGAGGGCGATGAAGAAGAATCCGAGAAGGAATCCCTCAACTCCGGGGGTTGCCTCCCAGGGTTCTGTTGGAATGTCTGTCTCGTTGGTGTCCATCAAGCTGAACGGAAACACTAGTCCTCAATCCTTGCAAACAGGTCGGTCTCGATTTCGTCGGACTCCCCCACTGTCGAGTATGCGAGTTCGAATTCTTCCCAGGGCCACACGCGGGCCTCGATGTCACGCGGCACCGCCATGAAGAACCCGTCCGGGTCGATCTGGGTGGCGTGCGCGAGGAGTGCCTGGTCGCGTTGCGGGAAGAACTCGTGAGCATCGATCCGCGTCGTTGCGACCCTTTTGGGTGACCTGCCGCGGTTATTCAACCAGTCCAGGAACGGCGACTCCAGGCCCGCCTTCTCCATCTCCTCGTGGATCGCGAGGATCCGCTCGGGAGAGAAGGAAACATCGTAGTAGACCTTGGAAACCTCCCAGGGTTCCCCTGCGCCCGGGAACTGCTCGGGGTCCGCTGCGGCCTTCACCGCCGCCATGGACACCTCGTGAACACGGATGTGATCCGGGTGGGGGTAGCCACCAAGCTCGTTGTAGGTGGTGACAACCTGGGGCTTGAACTCTCGGATCTGCGCCACGAGCTTGCCGACCGGTTCCTCAAGCGGAACAACCGAGAAGCAGCCATCGGGTAGCGGCGGAAGCGGGTCCCCCTCGGGAAGACCGGAGTCGATGAAGCCAAGCCAGTGGTGCTCGATGCCGAGGGCCTCCGCAGCCTTCGCCATCTCCACTTTCCGCACCTCGTGCATGTTCTCTTCGATATCGGTGCGTCCGGCGAGACGGGGGTTGAGAATGGAGCCTCGTTCGCCACCGGTACACGTCACCACACGGACACGGCCCAGGGTGGCGTAGTACGCCATCGTGGCTGCGCCCTTCGACGATTCGTCATCGGGGTGTGCGTGGATCGCCATAAGTCGTGGTTGCGACACTTATTCTCTTCCCTCCAGCAATTATGTTCTTTGCCGATAATACTGAGACAATCAAGTTCTAGACTAATCTCTTTCCGAAAGGCGTAAGCCGTGAGTATGGCACATATCCCACCCGAGTTGCATGATCGGTACGGATTAACCCGTCAGCCCGCCAAGATCATTGGTCGGCTTCTGGTGGTTCTTGCCGTGATTGTGGCTTCCGTCGCCATCGCCCTCCAGTTCATCGGACGCGGCCCCGAGGTCAAACTGCAGAACCTAGGTCACGTGGTCAATTCGGAATCCGAGGTCACCATCAAGTACCAGGTGCACACCGATCCCGGTGTCGAACTCGAATGCTCCGCGACCGCCGTCAACGACGATTTCGCCGAGGTCGGGGCTAGGACATGGTCGTGGACGACGGACGAGTCGACCGAGACCCGGGAACTCGTGCTCCAAACGTCAGAAAAGGCCGCTTCCGGTTCAATTGAGTACTGCGTACCTACTTCCTAGATGAGTTGCAGAACACCTGCTAACATAGTCCTTTGAACCTGCCGCACACATGCGGCATTTTTCTTACTCTTTATCAACCAAGGAGACCAACATGGCCGAATCGCAGACCACGTGGCTGTCGCAGGAAAGCTTCGACCGCCTCTCTGCGGAGCTTCGCGACCTCGAGACACGCGGTCGCGAAGAAGTCGCAGAGCGTATCGAAGCAGCACGTTCCGAGGGTGACCTCAAGGAGAACGGCGGCTACCACGCTGCTCGTGAAGAGCAGTCGAAGATGGAGGGGCGCATCCAGGAGCTCACGCACCTCCTTCGCACCGCCGAAGTCGGTGAGGGTTCTGTCGACACCTCAAGGGTTGGCCCCGGTGTCGTGG
>NZ_JASDVN010000036.1:0-19712 GCF_041440645.1 Flaviflexus sp.
CCACTATCCTCTCCACAGGCTGCCATGACGCCTAGCGCAAGCACGGCCCCCGGGATCGCATGTTTCTTGTTCATGATCGTTCCTCATTTCAGGGACTATTCCCCGACCTCAAAGCTGATTTCGTAGCGAATACCAGCATCGGCAGATGCGGTGTTGAATGCGACGGACTCGCCTTCTTCAAGGGTGAACTCCGGGTTGTCACTCATGCCGTCACTCGTGAAGTACGCACCTTCGAGGGTGAAAGTCACGGAGTCATCGCTGACGTCCGTCACTTCGAGCACTTGGGTTGTGGTCATGCCCTTGATCGCGTAGCTCTCACCTTTGATGGCGGGCAGCTCTTTCGTTTCTGAACCAGTTGTGTCGTTCTTGGCCCACGTTTCAGCGGTGACGATGATCGTCCCCTCCGCGGCCGAACTTTCAGGCCCAGAACCACCATCACCGCAGGCAGCAAGCCCACCGGTCATGCCAACCAGGCTCACCGTCACTGTCATCTTCTGTGCCATCTTCATAAGAGCAGACTATGTGCTTGGACTTGTGAGGTCACCAGTATGACGTGGGCACGCCTACCCGTGGGGAGTTGCCATTGCACGGACATTGCGCTCGACAACGCAGCCAAAAAGGAGCATGGGCACTCCGGGGCACTACTCAAAATCTGCATACATGCGCGCTTTTGTCTCAAAGAGGTGGCTTCTTCAATTTACGCTGACAGGTTCGTTAACTACTCTGGCAAACCTCGCTGTCACCACATGCGTATCAAATAGGACCTCGCAGTGATGTCAGAAGCGATAAGTTCACTCCAAAAGCTGACGAAGTGTTCAGGCGAGAATCTCGACCTTGAACATGTAGGTGATGCCAACGTCATAGGTTGGCATCGAGAAGGTTCTTATCCATCCATCCTGATTCTCAACCAATGTTTCGGTGCTGGTGTAGTCGTATCCGCCGTAACTGTTCTCAGGAACAAGTTCTTCGCTGAAGGAGAGACCGACCACCCCGTCATCAATGTTCTCGACGGTGATCTCGAGACCATCCGAGGCTGACATGTCAACGGCAACAGTGTTGCCCTTCTTCACCTCGTGAGTGTTCTCAACTGTCCTTGGCTCATAGTTCGGGCCGTGACCGTTCCGGCTTTCCTCCGAGATGGTGAGACTGACCGTGACATCGTCAGACGATCCTCCCCCACCGCAGGCGGTCAGAGCACCCAAGCTAAGAACTATGCCTGGGACCACGTTTCGCTTGCTCATGGCAACTCCCTGCCTTGGCCTATTGAGCAGGCTGATATGTGATGTCGTAACGGACCCCAGCATCCTCCGAGGCGGTTTCAAAGGTGATCGAATCAAAGTATTCGAGAGTGAACTCGGGGTTCTCGCTCAGCCCTTCTCCCAGGAAGTAGGCGCCTTCAACGGCGATCGTCACGCTACCGTCGCCGATACTGGTCACCTCAAGGGTCGTGGTTGGTTCCGACATTCCCTTGATCTCATAGCTCTCACCCTCAACCGCAGGGAGCTCCATGGTCTCAGTTCCGACCGCCTGGCCCTTGGCGTGGTTCGTGGCTACAACAATGATTGTGTCCTCAGCGACCGACTCCTCAGTACCCGTGTTTTCCGGCCCGGAATCGTCATCACCGCAGGCAGCAAGCCCCGCAGCAATTCCAACAAGTCCCACAACGGTCATCAATCTCTGTGCAGTCTTCATACCAGCAGACTAGGTGGGTGAATCTTCTGCGTCACCAGCAGAGGTGGGCACGCCTACCCGATTGGACACGTTTGACCACCGAGTTTCCATCGTGTCCGATTCAGATCTGAGCCCGCACAGAACTATTCCGCGGGTTCGTACACAATCTCGTAATCGACTCCAACATCATACGAATCTGTCTGGAACGTGATTGTCTCGTGCTCGGTCAGGGTGATGTCTGGATCTTCCACCCTCGAATTATCGATTCTGAAGTAGCCCTCAAGATTGAACGTGACTCTACCGTCCCTAGCGTCAACAACCTTTAGTGTGGTGCCAGAAATCTGATAGGGCTCACCCACAACAACGGGTAGTTCATCGGTCACGGGGTCATAGGCAGTGCCTTTACCCCAACTTGTCGCTTCAACCACGATCGTGCCACTACCCCCCACGCCACCCGAAGCGGAGCCTTCTGGGTCTCGGTTATCGTCTCCGCAGGCAGCGAGGCCAGTGACGATGCCGGCCATCGCTATCAATGTGGTGATTTTCTGTGTCGCCTTCATGACAGCACGGTAAGTGGCCTGATCCTCGGAGGCACCCGATGAGGTGGGCACGGCTACCCGGAACGCGGCATTCAATCCCGTAGCTCTCACGACACAACAGTGAGGACGGGCCAGCGCTCATCCCGACGATCTCGCTTGCGATCCGTCATCCTGTTTTCGCGATTCTCTTGTGGAGCGGGTCTATTCACCCGGTTGATAAGTCACGTCGTAGTAGTAACCTCCGTCATCGGAGGCCGTCTCGAACGTCGTCGACCAGGAATCATAGAGGGTGAACTCTGGGTTTTCGCTCGGACCATCCTCTCCTGCGTAGTAGTAGCCATCGAAAGTGAAAGTCACGCTGTCGCTTCCGACCTCGTTGATTTGGAAGGTTGTGGACCATGCACTGTCAGGCATGATCTCGTACTCTTGACCCTCAATCACTGGGAACTCCAGCGTCACCGTCTCACCCGTACGGTCTTCAGCCCAACTCGTCACATCAATGACGAGCGTTCCCTCGCCGGTCGTGTCTGCTGGTCCGGTCCCTTCAGTCTCTGTCTCCACAGGTTCTGTCTCAACCGGCGTATCGACTTCGTCCGGCGCCTCTTCCTCCTCCGGACGATTAACCTCGGGAGAAGTGTCTTCGGCTCCGAGCTCTTGGGCACCAGTCTCTTCAGCTCCAGTCTCTTCTGGACGCTCTTCGTCCCCACATGCTGCTAGACCGATGGTTAAACCAATCGTTCCCGCCATTGCCATAAATCTTCGTGTCGCTCTCATACAGGCACACTAAGTGAGGGAGCAGTGTCAGTCACGAGCAAGACAGGGGGAAGCCTACCCCGCCCCATAGTCGTGCCAGAAAGTTCAACCAGAGAACCGTCAGGGGACCCTCCGTGAAGAACTACGCGACCACACTCGGCAAATGGAGTGTGGCGTCGATAATCCTTGTTATTGACTGAGGTCTAGGACATCAGTTCGTCGTAGAGGTTATCGACTCGTCGGGAGATATCGTCACGAACGAGCCTCATGCGTTCCTCGCCATCGATGCCACGCAGGGACGGCTCATCAATATCCCAAACCTCGATGTCTTTAGCCTGCTGGAACTCCTCTGTTCCCGCTTCGGTCCCAAGAATGACGACCTTATCGACTGAGGAGACAACGGTGGGATCGATGCCCTTGGGGTACTCGCCAGCCATGCTGGCACCGACCTCTTCAATGACCTGCCGGGATAGTTCGTTGATGGAATCCCCGGGCTTCGTGCCGCACGAATAGGTATCAACCTTGTCACCCGCCTTGGCCTTCATGAGGGCCTGAGCCATCTGCGACTTGCCACCGTTCTTCACGCATACAAACAACACCGATGCCATGATGGAACCCCTTCTTAGGTCGTGCCCCGAGTCTAACAGTCGCCAAGTTTGCAGAACAGACAGCTCACCAACATTTCAGCTACCTCGTTCATCCGCCCCACGTCCCAAATCCCCAAACCCACGTCAGCTTATTCTTCTTGGGGAGAGCTCACTCCCTCACCGCGCATCGAGACCGAGCGCGCCCCGTAGACTGGGCAGAGAAACGAAAGGCAGATCATGACGGACTCACGCAAAGCCGCCCTCATCACCGCCGGAGGAATTCTGGCCCACTATTCGATGCCGGACTTTGTTGGTTCAAAGTTCCTCCGCTTTGTTGGCAAGACTGCCGTCAATTCCGGACTCATTGCATGGTTCGCAACGGAAGAACGGGACTCCCTGAACGATGGCGCCCGGACCGTCAAGGAGTATTTGGATGGGGCGGACGCCGATGAACTGAAGTCCGCCGCAGGCGTCGTTGCCGGCCTGACCATCACGAGCACGTTCCTCACCATTCTCGCCGAAAAGGGAATCTTCAAGAGAGCTGAAAGCAGGAAGGCTGAGGGCAAGCGACTCCCCCACACCAAGCAGGCACTGGTGCTAGCGGCCCTTGGCGCAGGGCTCACTCTCATCGGGGACAAGGTCGATGCCAAGTAGCATCACTTATTGAAACCTCTTCCTTAGGCTACTGGTGTTGCCTTGCGGTAATCGGTCGTGTTCCACGGCCGATTCCATTTAGCGGCTAGTTCCTCGGTGAGCCTATTGACGTCCTGACCGAGGAGTTGGAGATGGAGGCCGGCAACGTTCTCGATTTCGATGCAGGCCTGCTCCGCCTGCGACAGTGAACCCGACGTGATAATTCCGTGGTTTGCCAGCATGACAGCGTCGTACGGGTACTTAATCTCGTCAATGCTGGCAAAGAGTTCTGGGCTACCCGGATAGGAGTGGGGAACGTAAGGCAGGTTTCCCACCCTCATGAACACGTAGGGCGTGATCGGCGGGATTGCGTGGTAGGGCTGCCAGGGATTCAAGCAGTACACCGCCGTCGGAGGGGGCGTGTTATTGTGA
Organism: Flaviflexus sp.; assembly: GCF_041440645.1. GTDB lineage: Bacteria > Actinomycetota > Actinomycetes > Actinomycetales > Actinomycetaceae > Flaviflexus. Next base: position 4,616 of record NZ_JASDVN010000036.1, read on the forward strand.
TCGACTGCGGTGGCGGCTGGATTGCGTTCGTAGTCCTTGACGTGAAAGCCAAGTTCCCCCGTTGGCTTCGGTCCAGTTACTTCACCGTCCTTGAGGATTGAGAGGTCATTTCTTGTCAGCATGGAAAAGGATGTCCCAGTCCCCGACAGATAGATGGTGTCGCCGATTTTGCACGAGATGTTTCCTGAGGCACCTGGAGAGAGTCCCAGATCCGCAAGTCGGTACGCCGTCTCCAGCATTTTTTCGACAGCATCAGTCACGGTTGTACTCCCAAGTCCCAAGAAACAGATACTCGCTCACCCTAGCCTCGAATCGGACATCGGTTCCCTAGTTTTGACGCGAAGGTACCGTAGGCAAATCAATGATTGGCATTGAGGCAATCAATACCCAGCTGTTCAAAGCCGATGCCAACAACGTCGTTGACGTTCAATTTAAATATGTTAAAAAACAACAATGGGGCGGCCGGCCGATGCCTGCCGCCACTGAGGTTCTAACTCTTAGATCTTCTTGATCGGGAGTTACTTGATGCGGGTGCCGACCGAGCCGAGCTGCTGGCAAGCCTCGACGATGCGGTCTGCCATGCCCTTCTCAGCTGCCTTGCCCCATGCGCGGGGGTCGTACTGCTTCTTGTTACCAACGTTGCCGTCGATCTTGAGCACGCCGTCGTAGTTCTTGAGCATCCAGTCAGCAACGGGGCGGGAGAATGCGTACTGCGTGTCGGTATCGATGTTCATCTTGATGACACCGTGCTTGACAGCGGTTGCGATCTCTTCTTCGGTGGAGCCGGAGCCGCCGTGGAAGACGAGGTCGAACGGCTTCTCCTTGCCGTACTTCTCGCCAACTTCCTTCTGGATTTCGCCGAGGAGCTCGGGGCGGAGCTTGACGAAACCGGGCTTGTAGACGCCGTGGACGTTACCGAAGGTCAGAGCGGTCGTGTAACGGCCCTTCTCGCCAAGGCCGAGGGCCTCAACGGTCTTGATGCCGTCAGCAGCGGTGGTGTAGAGCTTCTCGTTGATCTCGCCAACGACGCCATCTTCTTCGCCACCAACGACGCCGATCTCGATCTCGAGGATAGTGTTGGCCTTCTGGGAGAGCTCGAGGAGCTCCTGAGCGATGGAGAGGTTCTCGTCGAGGTCGACTGCGGAACCGTCCCACATGTGGGACTGGAAGGAGGGGAGCTCGCCGTTCTTGACCTGCTCAGCCTCAATCTCGAGGAGCGGGCGAACCCAGGAGTCAATGTTCTGCTTTGCGCAGTGGTCGGTGTGAAGTGCGACGGTTACGTCGTAGTTCTTAGCAACTTCCTTGGCGTATGCGGCCATGGCGAGCGAGCCAGCAACGCGATCCTTGACGGTGGAGCCGGAGAAGTACTCGGCACCGCCAACGGAAACCTGGATGATGCCATCGGACTCTGCTTCCGCGAAGCCCTGGAGAGCTGCGGTGAGTGTCTGGGAGGAGGTGACGTTAATGGCCGGGTAGGCGAAGCCACCCTTCTTGGCCCGGTCAATCATCTCGTTGTATACCTCTGGGGTTGCGATAGCCACGGTGGAACTCTCCTTCGTAGTGGGCTTTTACCACTTGCTATTGTCTCATGAGCGGTGCTCAATCGGTAGGCCGGTGGGCCTAATTTGCAGTGTTTTTCTGGGAAATTTGTGGGTTTATAAGCGATTCCACACGATTCACTCGCCGGCGGGCTGACGCTCAGCCCACTCCGCGAGAGTGACCTTGGGACCCGTGTAGAACGGGACGTCAACCCGTACGTGACGGCGTGCCTCGGTGTAGCGGAAGTCCCTCATGAGATCGACGATGCGGTGCAATTCGTCGGCCTCGAGAGCGAGAATCCACTCGTAGTCGTTGAGCGCGAAGCAGGCGACCGTGGATGCCACAACATCCTTGTACGGCGCCCCCTTCATGCCGTGGTCGCGGAGGATCCTGTTGCGTTCAGATTCCTCGAGCAGGTACCACTCGTAGGAACGGACGAACGGGTACACGGCCATGTACTTCGGGGCCTCGTCTTCGAGGAGGAAGCCGGGAAGGTGACGCTTGTTGAACTCGGCGGGGCGGTGCAGGCCAACAACCGACCACACGGGGCTGATGGGGAGATCGGAGTTGAGGAGCGCGTGGTAGGCGGCCTGAACCTCCTCGATCGTCTCAGCATGCCACCAGGCCATGAGGTCAGCGTCGGCGCGCAGGCCAGCCACGTCGTAGTAGCCTCGAACGACAACGCCCGTGGCAGCAACAGCTTCCTCGGCTGCCTTGACGATCTCTTCTCGTTCAAACGGCGAGATCTGACCGGTGGTCGCAAAGACCGACCACATGGTGTAGCGGATGGATGAGTTGACTTCTTCGACAATCTGATCGCTCGGCTGCTGCATGATGCTCCTTTGCGTGAGGCGCTTTGCCTCGTGGTGTTCGTCGGTTGTTCTGATCGATGTGTGCGGTTGTCCGTGTGGTCGTGAGCCCGTGGCTCCTGAGCGAGACGCTCAAGGAGCCGCGAGTGATTAGACGATTGCGGGAATACCGGGGGCCTCGGGGCCCGCCCAGCAGCACTTTACCGAGCAGGAGGTGTCACCGGGGTTCTGAAGGATGTCGGCAAGCTGGGAGATGAAGGCGGGGTGGACGCCTGCGGTGGCGGCGCGCAAAAAGCCCATACCAAGCTCTTCGGCCTTGGCCTTCGCCTCCGTGTCGAGGTCGTACAGGACCTCCATGTGATCCGAAATAAAACCAATGGGGGCAAGAACCACGGATTCCACACCCGTCTCGTGCAGGTCCTCCAGGTGGTCGCAAATGTCGGGCTCAAGCCAGGGCGTGCGGGGCGAACCGGAACGGGAACAGAACGCGAGATCCCATTCTTCGATTCCAAGTTCGGTGGCGATGCGTTCCGCGAGCGCCAAATGCTGCTGTTCGTACGTGAGCTCGTGACGAGCGCCGGAGGCCGTGTTCATCGCTGTGGGGATCGAGTGGGTCACGAACACGAGCCGTGCACCCTCCAGCTGCCCCATGGCCTTCTTGACGGCGTCGAGGTTGGCCTCGAAGAAGCCCTCGGTGTTCCAGAATGGCTTGGTTTTACGGATCTCGAGGTCCGGGACATCGAGTTCACCGAGCCAACGTGCGATGTCTTCGCGGTACTGACGGCACGAGGAGTATGACTCGTAAGCTGAGGTGGCGATCGCTGTGATGTCACGGGCGCCGTCCGCGTAGAGTTCCCGAATGACGTCGTTGCCGTAGGGTTCCCAGTTGCGATTGCCGATGACAACGGGGGTGTTGTCGCCGCGTCGCGCGAGTTCGTCTCGCAGGTAATCCACGAGCTGATTGTTCAGTTCGTTGATGGGTGATTTCCCACCGAACATGAAGTAGTGTTCACCAACCTGTTCCAGTCGTTCATCCGGGATGCCCTTGCCTGCTGTTGCGTTACGCAGGAACGGGACAACGTCCTCGGGCTTGTTCGGCCCGCCATAGGAGAGAACGAGGTAGGCGTCAGGCATTCGGCTTGTCCTTTCGTGGGCACTTCGACAGTGCCTGCTCGGTTGGTTTGGGTAGTTCAATACCGAAAACGAGTTCCGCGGCACGATGGTATTCCTCGCCGCGTCCTTCCCTAGCCGCGTCTTGTGCGGCGCGGGAAGGGTGGTAGGCAACCGCTGCCGCGAATCGCTGGAGGGCTCGGATCGCGGCCTCAGCGGGAATCTCACCGGCGGCGGGGAGCTTGCGTAGCTCCTTCTCAAGTTCACCGGACACCATGTCGCGAACGGCGACAACGAGCGGATCCATAGTGCGGCCCAGGAGATCGGAATCGAGCTTCGCGAGGCCCTCGTTGACGATGGTGCGAGCCTGATCCATGTCCCCGGCACCCGCTGCGGGCACGTGCCTGCGGACCGTCTCGAGATCGATGAGGGTGACATCCTCGATGTCCTTGACCTCAGTCTCGACGTCACGGGTGCGAGCAAGGTCAACGAGGGTGAGGGGGCCGCGGCTCTGCTTTGCTTCCTTCACCATCTCGACGGTGAGCACGGGGGAACCGGTACCACGGCAGAGCACGATGACATCGGGCCACGCGAGATCGAGGGTGGGTGAGTGGTCGATGTGGTGGTCGGCGGCGAACTTGGGGCCACGACCGGTCTGGGACCACACGCGCACGCTGCTGGCACCTCGTTCGTTGAGGGCAGCGACCGTGGCTCCCGCGTATGCTCCGGTGCCAACGAGGAGGACGTTGATGCCGGTCCAGTCGGTGCGGGGAATCGAGGGACCGTCGATGTCTTCCCACTCGTACTGGCCGCGTTCACACGCAACCGCCCCCGCCATGTCCAGCGCGACGCTGACGATGGAGCGGCCGGCCCGGGAGATGTCGGTCTTGACTGCGACTTCGTGGGAGGTGCGGAGCGCCCCCTGCATGGTCTGCTCGAGGAGTGGTGAGGTGGTGCCGTCCCTGCGGGCTTCGGTCAGTGCCTGGCGGACCTGCCCGACGATCTCGCGTTCGCCCACAACCATGGAGTCGAGGCCGGAGGCAACTTCAAAGAGGTGGCGGGCAGCATCAAGACCGGAATAGACGGCGACATTGGATCCGATGAGGGAGGCTGCGTCGCGTGCGGCCTGCTCGCCAGCATCCAAATAGACTTCGTATCGGTTGCAGGTGGACAGCACGACAGCACCGTCGACTCCTGCACTGTTCAGGATGTCATTCTTGACCTGGTCACCACGCTGCGCCGTGTCAGCAACATCCGAGATATCGGAATCGTGGTGATTCACCGTTAGGACCACAAAGCTCACACCTCCGATTCTGTACCTAATTGGCAAAAATTTCCACTTGCTCACACAATAGAGACGTGTCCCTCTTAATTGATGCAGCCCGCGGTACGCGTGGCGAGCGAGTCCCCGTCTGGTTCATGCGACAGGCCGGCAGGTCCCTTCCCGAGTATCGGAGCCTGCGCGAGGGCACGAACATGTTGGACGCGTGCTTGAACCCTGAGATGGCGGCGGAGATCACGATGCAGCCCGTGCGCCGCCACGGAGTGGACGGCGCCGTGTTCTTCTCCGACATCGTCACGCCCCTCAAGGTGGCCGGCATCGACGTCGACATCAAGCCCGGAGTGGGTCCCGTGTTCGGCAACCCCATCGCATCAGCAGCCGACGTCGACAAGCTTGTGGCGTACGAGTTCGAGGACTCCCCCGAGATCCGCAAGGCCGTCGAGATCTGCGTGAATGAACTCGATGTTCCCGTGCTTGGTTTCGGTGGTGCACCGTTCACCCTCGCCGCCTACCTTGTCGAGGGCAAGCCCTCCCGGGATCATCTCGCCGCCCGCTCCCTCATGTACTCCGACCCGGTCTCCTGGGATCGCCTCATGACGTGGGCCGCGGACGTGACGGGCAGGTTCCTCCAGATCCAGATCGAGGCCGGTGCCTCCGTCGTGCAGCTCTTCGACTCGTGGGCCGGTTCCCTCTCGAAGGCAACCTACAGGGAAAAGGTCCTCCCCTACTCGGAACGGGCACTCAGCTACGCCAACGTTCCCACCATCCATTTCGGTACCGGGACCACAGGGATACTGCCGGAGATGGGAAGCATCGCGTCCGTTCTCGGAGTGGACTACCGCATTCCCCTGAACGAGGTGGCGCAGCTCGTTTCGAACAAGCCCCTTCAGGGCAACCTGGATCCGGCTCTGCTTTTCGCCCCGTGGGAGGTCCTGCGAGCTCACATCGATGAGGTTATTGAATCGGGGAGGGCGGCACCCGCCCACATTCTCAACCTCGGCCACGGCGTTCCACCCAACACCGATCCGACGGTCCTCACGAAGATCGTGTCGTACGTCAAGGGGGAGCTGACCGGCGAATGATCGTCATCATCGGAGGAGGCCTCTCGGGCCTGGTAGCCGCTCACGAACTCGCGCAGGCCGGCAAGCACGTCACCCTGCTCGAGGAACGGTCAAAACTCGGCGGCCTCATCGCCTCCGACACGATCGGCGGAGTCCGTCTCGACATCGGCGCGGAATCCTTTGCGCGCCGCAACAGCGCCGTCACCGACTACGTGCACTCCCTGGGCTTGGACACTCTCGTACCAACGGGCCGTTCCTGGATCTGGCACGGTAAGCCCCTGGTCATTCCGGCCGATACCTCCCTCGGCATTCCTGCCGATCCCTCGTCCCCCGAGATCGTTGCAGCGCTGGACCACCCGGAACGGGTTGCCGAGGATCTTGTCCTCGACCCGAGCGTAGGTGCAGAGGCAACAACCCTCGCGGAACTCGTTGAGGCACGCATGGGTTCAGAGCTCCTGGAGAAACTTGTTCGCCCCATTGCCACCGCCATCTACTCCACGGATCCTGCCAAGCTCGCCATCAATCCCCAGCTTGCTGCAGATTTCCGTAGCGCAGGAACCCTGTCGGCCGCCGTCGCGAGGGGGCTGGCAGGGCCGGCCGTTGCCTCCGTCAAGGGCGGCATGTTCCACCTCGTCGACACCCTGGTGGCCCAGGCCGAGGATGCTGGAGCGGTACTCGTGACGGACGCGAAGGTCATCAGCGTTAAAAACTGTGAAACCGCTTCCGCTTCCTCCGCCGTGACCGTCGAGTACGTGCGCGACGGTATAACTGAAACCCTGAGCGCCGACCACGTCATCCTTGCCACGTCGATCCGGCCCGCCGTGTCGCTCCTCGAGTCGGTCGCCAATCTCGAGCCCTTCGAGATCCCCACGGGCACTCCCACCACGCACGTCACGCTTGTTCTCGACGCCCCCGAGCTTGACGGTGCTCCCCGCGGCTCGGGCATGTTGTGCGCGCAGGGCACGGCCCGCGCCAAGGCCCTCACCCACCTCACGAGCAAGTGGGGCTGGCTCAAAGAGGTCACGGACCTGCACGCGGTCCGCGTCTCCTACGCCAAGAACGAGGAGATATCGGCGCAGGACGCTCTCGAGGACCTCAATACCCTCATGGGAGTCTCTCTTGAGTTCTCTCAGATTGTTGGCTCCAAGCTGGTGCGCTGGGGCGGTGCGCTCACGCCCTCAACGCCCGCCCTTCGCGAATGGTCGCAGACCATCACGGGGCCGGAATGGATGAGCATCACGGGGGCGTGGCGGGCGGGTACCGGAGTCGCCTCCGTCATCCCCCACGCGCTAGCAACGGCTCGAGAACTGATCTAGCTCCCCTATCGACTCACGCCTTCAGGCTCTGAACTTCTGGCTTTCAGGCTCTCCCGATTTCAGGCTTCCAGGCATTCCCGCTGTTGCTTTCCCATGGTAGGGTTCCCTGAGTCTTTACTCGCCTCGGAACTGTACCTCGTTACGAATCTGATTGGGGGTCATGCCGCTGCTGAGGAGTACGTGGAGCAGGATGCGCAGGCGGCGCGCGTTGAGGAAGCCGCCGGGGATGACGCCACGCACGATGAGATCCTCCTCTGAACCCGGGTACCCGTATGTGTGTTCAGTTGTTGAACCACTTCCGGTCCGTGTCGTCATAACGACTATCAGACCCTCTCCCATAAGCTCCTCGACTGCATCGGCTGCGGGGATGGATAGGTGTCCCGCGCCCGAGGCCTCGATGACGAGGGCACGTGGATTGCTGGTGGCGATCGCCGTGACCCACTGACCGTCGTCCCCAAAGGGTGATTGAACGATCGGGATCTCGATGTCACGAACATCCGGCACCGGGAGCGGGTCGAAGACGCGTGCTGGCCTCAGCATGAGCCGGAGCTTACGCTCAACGATCCTGCCGACCGGGCCCCACCCCGGAGATTGGAAAGCGGACACGGCGGTGGCGTGAGACTTGGTCACGAGGCGAGCGAGATGAACCGTGTCGTCAAGCGCAACCAGCACTCCCATGCCGCGGGCCTCGGGAGCACTCGCGGTCACGACAGAGGCAAGGAGATTGGCGGGACCATCCGCACCCGGAACGTTCGGGCTCCTCATCGCACCCGTGAGGACAAGGGGCTCCTCCCTGTCCCACAGCAGGTCCAGGAAATAGGCACTCTCCTCGAGAGTGTCTGTGCCGTGGGTGAGCACAACACCGTCCGCGCCGGAGTCCACGGCCTCGCGAGCAAAGTCCAGGGCCGCCAGAACATTACTGGGAACGATCGCGGGAGATGGCACGTTGCTGATCGAATGCGACCTGATCTCCGCAACATCCTCCAGCACGGGCACCGAGGCAACCAGTGCGGCAGCATCCAGCTCCGGTTTCACCGCCTCCATCCCCGGTGCGGACATGGCGATGGTGCCACCGAGGGCACCCACGGCAACGATTGGTTTAGGCAACACACACTCCCAAGTAAAAAAGGGGACGTGTCCTCACTCCCCCAGCCATCATAAGCATCCGACCAATGTCCAGTTTGGTCAACAGCACGACCCATCGGTCAGTGCAGAGGACGCCGCATACTCGGCGGAAGATCGCGAGTTAAACAGTTGTGCGGGTTGACTGCCTTCGTATGGGACGGTCGCTGTCGTCAAGGATAGTTGGCTCAGTCAAGTGAGAGTGGCACACGGCACGAGCTAAGCAGCAATGACCATATAAGGCGCGTGAATATGAGGAATCGGAGGTGTTCCTCCCGAATTCGGGAGGGCCCGCGGTTGACCGAGGTGCGTATGATGGCGACATGCACGTGCTTCGAGTTGGTTCCAGAACTTCAGATCTCGCCGTCGCCCAGGCATCAGCCGAGGCCCAGGCCATTGTCGATGCAAACCCCGAGCTTTCCGGGTTTGAGATCGTCGGAATCTCAACGAAGGGTGACGTCGATAAGAGCTCCCTTTCCCAGATTGGTGGAACCGGTCTCTTCACGGGAGCGGTGCGTGAGGCGCTACTCCGAGACGAGTGCGATATCGCCATTCATTCAGCCAAGGATCTGCCGGCCGCGGACCACCCCGAGCTTTCCCTCTACTTCCCAAAGCGCGAGAACGCTCACGATGTCTTTGTGGGGCACACCGATTACCGCGGCCTCCCCTACGGCGCCAAGATCGGTACCGGTTCCCCGCGCAGGGCAGCCCAGCTTCGCCACTTCCGTCGCGACATTGAGATCGTGGACATTCGTGGAAACGTACCCACCCGCCTCAGCCGCGTCAACGAGGATCTTGATGGCGTGATCCTGGCCAGGGCCGGTCTCAACAGGCTCAGAATCGACACCGGTCAGGACCTGCCCTTCGAGGTCATGGTTCCCGCAGCCGGTCAGGGCGCCCTCGCCATCGAAACCGTTGCCGGTTCCAGGTTCGAACCTTTCCTGGAGAAGATCGACGACCACACGACACGGCTCGAGCTCACCGCGGAGCGCACCTTCATGACAACACTGGGTGCCGGATGCTCCACCCCGATTGGGGTGCTTGGTGAGTCCACCGGCAAGACCGTCGCTCTGCATGCCAGGTTCACGGGGGAGGGATCGAAGATCGAGATCCGCAGGAGCTCCAACAATCCCGTCACGCTCGCAACCGGCCTTGCCGAAGAGTTCATCAAGCGTGGGGTGCGGCCGTGAGAGTCGCGATCACCCGTCCCCGCTCTCAGCTCACGGAGGGCTGGCTCGCCGTTCCCGTCACCTCGCGCCACCCGATCCAGTCCGGTCTCGATGCCTTCAGCGAGGCTCTCAACAACGCTGAGGCCGGCACGTGGGTAGCCGTCACGTCACCGCACTCCTTCCGTCTCCTCCAACTGTCGAAGATCCAGATCCCGCAGAAATTGCGAATTGCATGCGTTGGTGAGGCGACCGCCCAGGGCTCCCCGCGCACCCCGGACTTTGTTGGTCCGCCTCCCGCGAGCGCACAGTCGATGGTGAACACAGTTCCGAACGGGAAGGGACGGGTGCTGTTCCCGTCATCCGCGCAGGCATCCCAGACCCTACAGGTGGGCCTCGGCGAGCGCGGTTACCGAGTCGACCGATTCGACATCTACTCGTCCGAGGCCGATTCCGGTGGCGTGAGGAAGTTGGCGGAGGCTAAAGCCGATGCCATCATCGTGACCGCATCAACCGCGGCCCGCGCCATTGCCGACCACTGGCCCACGGGAACCGAGGTTCCCAAACTCATTGCTCTTGGTCAGCCCACCGCGCAGGCCCTCGTCTCGTGCAAGCTCCCAGTCTTTGCCACATCAGATACACCAGACCGAGTGGGCCTCGAGGCCCGCCTCGAAAGGATCGACTCATGATTTCACGCCCACGGAGGCTCCGCACCACTCCCGCCATGCGTTCCATGGTGAAGGAAACCGGCTTCACTGCCGGCAATCTCGTTCTTCCCATGTTTGTTCGTGAGGGCATCACTTCCCCCGAACCCATCGCCTCCATGCCAGGCGTATACCAGCACACCCTCGAGTCCCTCACGAAGGCGGCCCGCGAGGCTGTCGACGCCGGAGTCGGCGGCATCATGCTGTTCGGTGTGCCCGTGGAACACGACGCGACCGGGTCGGCAGCCGTCGATCCGAACGGGATCCTCAATGTGGGGCTCAAGGCGCTGCGTGACGAACTCGGTGACGAGGCCGTCATCATTGCCGACCTGTGCCTGGACGAGTTCACAGATCACGGCCACTGCGGTGTTCTCGCCAAGGATGGCTCCGTTGACAATGGTGCGACGCTGGAGATCTATAGGGAGATGGCGGTAGTGCAGGCACAGTCCGGCGCACACATGCTTGGCCTGTCGGGAATGATGGACGGTCAGGTAGCGGCCTGCCGCGAGGCTCTCGACGAGGCAGGATTCGAGCACGTGTCTATCCTCGCCTACTCCGCCAAGTACGCCTCCGCCTACTACGGCCCGTTCCGTGAGGCAGTCGATTCCCAGCTCAAGGGCGATCGCAGGACGTACCAGATGGACGTGTCGAACCGGACCGAGGGGCTTCGCGAGGCTCTTCTCGATATCGAGGAGGGAGCAGACGTTGTCATGGTGAAGCCCGCCGGCTCCTACCTCGATGTCCTCTCCGATGTCGCCGAGGCATCGACCGTTCCGGTTGCCGCCTACCAGGTGTCCGGCGAGTACGCGATGATCGAGGCCGCCGCCGAACGCGGTTGGTTGGATCGCGACCGCACCATCCTGGAATCCGTGTCCTCGATCGCGAGGGCCGGGGCCACCATCATCTGCACCTACTGGGCCACCGAGCTGGCAAAGAAAGTGAACCGTGTCTGATCTCTTTACTCGCGCACAATCCGTTATCCCCGGTGGCGTCGATTCCCCCGTCCGCGCCTTCGGTTCCGTAGGCGGCGCCCCCGTTTTCATCGATCGCGCCTCCGGCCCCCACATTCACTCCGGCGACAGGGAGTACATCGATCTCGTTGGTTCCTGGGGTCCCGCGCTCCTTGGTCACGCACATCCGCAGGTCGTGGACGCCGTCCAGCGGGCGGCATCAAAGGGCCTCTCATTCGGTGCTCCCACCGAGGCCGAGGTCGAACTCGCTGAACTCGTCATTGACCGCGTAGCTCCCGTGCAGAAGATCCGCTTCGTGTCCACGGGCACCGAGGCCACCATGACTGCCATCCGTCTCGCCCGTGGCTTCACGGGTCGCGACCTGGTCGTGAAGTTCGCTGGCTGCTACCACGGCCACGAGGACAACATGTTGGTCGCCGCCGGTTCCGGTGTTGCGACCTTTGGCATGTCCTCCTCGGCGGGTGTTCCCAAGGGCACGGTCGAGGACACCGTCGTGTTGCCCTACAACAACCGCGAGGCAGTCACCGACCTGTTTGAAACCCACGGGGACCGCATCGCCGCGATCATCGCAGAGGCGGCTCCCGCGAACATGGGACTGGTCCCTCCCGAACCCGGGTTCAACGCCTTCCTCAAGGAGCAATGCGAGAAGGCGGGTGCACTGCTCATTCTCGACGAGGTGCTGACCGGCTTCCGCCTCTCGAAGAGCGGGATGTGGGGGATCGATCAGGAAGTTCCGTACTCGCCGGATCTGCTGACCTTCGGCAAGGTCATTGGTGGCGGCATGCCCATCGCGGCCCTCGGTGGTCGTGCCGATGTCATGGACTACCTCGCGCCCCTCGGTCCCGTCTATCAGGCGGGCACGCTCTCGGGCAACCCGCTGGCGACCGCCGCCGGCATCGCCACCCTCAAACTGGCAGACGATACCGTGTACGAGACGATCAACCGAGCCTCAGAGGCACTCTCGACCGGATTCTCCCAGGCACTGACCGAAGCCGGTGTGGCACACACGATCCAGAAGGTTGGTTCTCTGTTCTCGATCCTGTTCTCGGACACTCCGGCAACGAACTACGACGAGGTCGCGGCCCAGGATCAGTTCCGGTACCCGCCGTTCTTTCACTCCCTCCTTGAGGATGGCATTCACCTGCCGCCCTCCGTGTTCGAGGCCTACTTCGTGTCCGCAACCCACGATGATGCAATCATCAACAGGATCCTGGAGGCGGCGCCGAAGGCCGCTCGTGCCGCCGCAGAGGCTACTGCCTAGTGCTCCAGGAGCTTGCTCGCCTCATCGCCCAGGGCGATGTGGTCGTGGTGTCCGGGGCCGGTCTGTCGACCGGCTCCGGCCTTCCCGACTACCGCGGGAGTGGCGGCTCTGAGAAACCCAGCGTCGACTACGACATGTTCAGAAGCTCACCCATGTGGCGGCGCTGGGTGTGGCAACGCAACCAGGAATCCTGGAAGGCCCTCGATTCGCTCCCACCCACGAGGGGGCACCAGATCCTCGCCAACTGGGAGAGGCGCGGACTCATCATTGGGACCGCAACCCAGAACGTTGACGGACTGCACTTCAAGGCAGGATCGGAAAAGGTGGCGGAGATGCACGGGTCGTTCAACCGCGTCGCCTGCATCGACTGCCACGAGATCACCTCGCGAGAGGAACTCGATGTCAGACTTAGAGAACTGAACCCGGACACGATCGACGATCCGGATCCCGCCCATGTGGCTATCCTGGCCGAAGCCGATAGAACACGGGCCGAAACCTCCACCTTCACCATCGCGCCGTGCAAGACGTGCGGTAGCACCCTCAAGCCGGACATCGTGTTCTTTGGCGAGGGCGTTCACGACATCGAGCAGGCCTTCGACTACGCACGTAGCGCCAAGACCATCCTTGTTCTCGGATCCTCTCTTCTCGTTCTGACCGGCATGTGGGTCGTGACCCAGGGGCTCTCCTCCGGAGCCAGCCTCGCCATCATCAACCGCGGCCCGACGCAGGCAGACCGACTCGCAGACATCAGGCTCGACGCCGACATTGACTCTACGCTCACGGAGATTGACAGGCTCATCACGCACGCGGGCCAAAGCTGACCTACAAAGAACTGATCCCCAACAGTCTGGTGTGCTGAGAACCCGGGTCTGTGCCGGCCAGCAACCCGCCACGTCTCGCAACAACGAAGTGACAAACCAAAGGGAAAAGCAGCTTGCCTATCAACGATGGAGGCCAGCGCGCACGGTAAAGGGGATGAATCCGAATGGATCCATCCCCCTGGCCACATACTTGAGAGCCTAGCGCCTCAGTGCGGGTCTGGCTATGGCCTCTTTGGATAGGTCGTGGCCTCTACCGGTCCAAGATCAGTCACCTGAGTCAGCGGAAGGTGCCGAGTAGCCGGAATCCGCCGAGGGAGCAGAGTACCCGGAGTCAGCCGAAACGGGACTCGGTGCCGAGTAGACGGGTGCCGGTGCAGGTCGTGCTGGAGCAGGAGCCGGTGCGGGCGCGGGTGCAGGGGCCGGGCGAGCCGGGGCAGGTGCCGGAGCGGGCTGCTGTGCCCTAGCGGGTGCCGGCGAGGGAGCCGACGGAGCCGAGACCGGGGACGGTGCCGAAACCGGTGATGGTGCCGAAACCGGGGAGGGAGCCGAAGCTGGGGACTGCGGGGACTGGGCCGACTGCGTCGACTGAGCCGAAACGGTGGACTTGGCTGAGGGGGTCGATACTGCCGACTTGGTCGAGACTGCGGAGACCGTGGTGTTTGCGGACTGGGTGCTGTGGGTCGTGTTGGCGGATACGTTGTCCTGCTGGATCTGTGCGGGACGGACCACGTCATCACCCTGATCGGCAACCGCGATTCCGGTACCTGCGAGGATCGTGACAACTCCGAGAGTTCCAGTGGTAATCCAAATCCTGTTCGACATGATGTACTCCTTTTTGTCGGTGGAAGCTTGGCTCGCTTCCCTTGCTGATCACAAGTAAACAAACCCCGTATGACGCGGAAAGGAGATACACATGAGAAAGCTCTCATGCGTTCTCACGTTGTCTCATAATGAGAGCCCGCTCAGCTACGTAAACTGAGCGGGCTCTTCGAGAAAATTAAGCGATACCAACGAAAAATCGGCATGGCGGTCTGGGCAATTAACTTGTCTGGGCCAGAATAGATTTCGTGAGAATCTCACCTTGGTTGGCCCGAAATTAGTTGGATCTCTTCCCGTACTGGTGTGTCACGGACCAGGAATGCATGGCAATGGCGGCTGCGGCGGCCACGTTCATTGACCTCGTCGATCCGTACATCGGGATCTGCCGTACCTGTGCGCACTCGGCTAGGAGCTCGGGGGAGATTCCCTTAGATTCCTGGCCGAAGACAAGGACGGAGCGCTCGGGAAGCGGGCTTGCCTCCAGATCCGTACATCCCGGGACGTTGTCGATTCCGATGATGGCGTAGTCGTTTTCACGAGACCAGGTGGCGAGGTCCTTCGGCTGGGGCTGGTGAATGATGTCGAGGTAGCGGTCGGTCACCATGGCGCCTCGACGGTTCCACCGTCTCCTGCCCACGATATGCACTCCCCCAACATTGAACGCATTACCGGTACGGACAATGGAACCGATGTTGAGATCGTGCTCGAGATTCTCGATCGCGATGTGGAGGGCGGCACGCGACTGATCGAGATCGGCCTTGATCGCTTCCACGGACCACAGTCGGTACTTGTCGACCACGTTCCGAGTATCACCATTCATGACGAGCTCGGGATCGATCCTCGGATCCGACAGGCGAGGATCATCTGGGTTTAGCTCTGCATTGGTTGGCTCAGTTGGCTGGCTGGGTCCCAGTGTCGCGATCTCCTCTAAACGGGGGTCAGCCCCGGCATTGCCGGGGCTGACGTGAAACTGTTCGGTCATTACTGCCCTGAGTTCGGGTACTGCCCGTTGCCGGGTGCACCATCGGTGGGACGACCGGCGTCGCGACCCGGGTCGTATCCGCCGCGCTGACCACCGAAGGGCATGCCACCGGGTTCGGGGGCGGGCTGCCAATC
>NZ_JASDVN010000037.1:0-19409 GCF_041440645.1 Flaviflexus sp.
AAGGGTAATTTCAACAACTAACTACCCCTGCCACATAGTCTGACGCGCGACACCAGTCAACCAAAAGAGTCCCAAGCGACCAACTCGATTGACAGTGAAAGCTAGCAAGTCGACTATCGGTGTCGAGAGTGAGCAAGTCGGATAACAGGGTCAAAGACGAGCGAGTCGACGAGCGGAGCCGATCACGGCAAGCTTCAATAACACGCTCGAGGTCCGGCAGATGTGCCGGACCTCGGTTCGTTAAATGAGTGCTCCATCGGCTCGTTCACGGATCTCACACTTGGTGAGTTTGCCGCGGGCTGAAGAGTATCCACCGGTGCATGTCACAGCACCCATTGAACTTGTCTCAAGTGACCCGTTACTCGATCAGCTCGATCACGGTGCGCTTGTCCTTGGCGAGTACGTCCCACGTTCGTGCGGCCTAAGTGAACGAGGGCTATTTCGCTGGCTCGTGGAGGAGCTGTGCTGCGAGCACTCCGCCCGCACCTGCGTAGGCGAACGCGGCGTAGTCTGCCTCGAGATCCCTGCCCATGGTGCGCAGCGGGACCGCGCTTTTTCGCAGGCCAGCATCGACACCCGTGACCTCACGAAGGGTGAGGTGCTCGCAACTGGTTAATTTGGGCAGAGCCGCCTTGATGAGTTCCTGCACGTCGGTGCCGATGTTCTCCGAGACGGTGGGGATGATCGCCGGTGTGAGGGCGACGCTCGTGTAGGAGGTAATGGAGTGATGGGAGATGCCGAGGTGGCGTTCCCTCCTATCGGCTTGGGAGACACGGAGGGTTGCGATGGCGGTGCCACCGAGTGCATTGATGGCGTTGATGG
Source organism: Flaviflexus sp. (assembly GCF_041440645.1). Taxonomy (GTDB): domain Bacteria; phylum Actinomycetota; class Actinomycetes; order Actinomycetales; family Actinomycetaceae; genus Flaviflexus. The sequence goes on from NZ_JASDVN010000037.1 coordinate 823, forward strand.
ACTCGCCGACGGCCGTCCCTGAGTAGCCCCAGGGCGTGCCCGTTCCGACGTTTCCTGGACCTTGGATGACGACGGCGATATCGGCACCGATGACGTGCTTGGCGGTGATGAGTGCCGTGTGGACGTTGACTGCCTCGTAGTCACCCCCGTAGGACTGTCCTGAGGTGATCGTTGTGATGTGGTCGAGCTCCGTGAGGCGGGCCGACGCCTTCGAGAAGGCGATGGGTAGTGCGGCGGTGTCGGTGTGGATGTAGGCAATCCTGATGCTTGGGTTGACGTGGCGAGCGCACGCAACGATCGCGGGTAGCGCTGAGTGGAGGTCAGCGACCACCACCGGCATGCCATCAATGCTGTCGTGTTGCTGGAAGACTTCGTGGTGGGGTGATTCCTGCTCGTCCACCCCGAGCACCATGGTTTGCAGTGGCGTGTACCGTGCCTTCATCATGTGCCCTGGACCCGTGCGTGGTTCGGGCAGTACCGCGGGGGCGACCACAAACAGGTATCCGCCGGTCCCGAGCTTGCGATCCACGGCGGTGGAGTTGAGGAGGACTTCCTGGCCCTTGGATAGTTCCCCAACGAGCGCGGGGTAGGAGAGGGCCTTGCATGGAAGACTCTCCACTTCCACAAGCCATTCCTCTGCTCCCTCCCATGAACTCAATCGCTCGAGAAGGATGCCTTTGCGCCACGTAATCACGGAACTAACCCTATCGTGGGATAGTGTTATCTACGTGAGTGGGACACGTCGATACGATCCGGGCAAGCGCACTTTTAGGTTGCTTGCCAACCTTGTTGATCGCCCGCGTTCGCGTAGCGAACTCTATGAGCTCGGGTACGAGCATTCGGGTGCCGATCAGGCCAAAGCGCTCAATCGCGACCTCGAGCGGCTGAGGGGACTCGGGTATCCCGTGTCTGTAAGCGACGATGAGGAACCAATGTTCAGCCTCGACCGCGAGGGGCTCATCGGCATCGATCTCGACTCGGCCGACCTCACCCTGCTCCGCCTCGCGGCGCAGTCGCTGACAGGGAAGGACGAGCTTCACCAGGTCGCCCGCAGGGCGGTACGGAAGCTCCTGGGTGGCGCGAGCGTCACGGGCGATCAGGCGACGGTCCGGATCGCGATCCCCGAGTACGGGGACATGTTCGACATCGTCGAGGCCATGGGCGAGCGAGCCCCCATCGTCATCGAGTACGAGAACCCGCAGTTCCCCGAGAGGCGCTTCTACACGGTCGAGGTCACGGGCGTGTGGGAAACAATGGGCGCGTTCTACTGCCGCGGCAACAGGCTCGCCGTCGGTCCCACACGGGACGAGATGGTGGAGATGGAAACGGAGGAGCGAGTCTTCCGCCTCTCACGCATTGTCAGCATCGACGTTCTCGAGCCCACGGGCTACGAGGCCGATACTCACCTCGAACGAATCTTCGAACCCGTCGACGCCTCGATTTACCTCAAGGAGGGCGCGGGTGACCACCTGCGCGACGAGGAGCACTACGTGGGTAGCGCGGACGGCTGGGACGAGTACCGCTTCGAGAACGTCAATCTGCACCGCCTGCTGGAGCAGCTGGCGGTGGTCGGCACGCGAGGGCGGACCTCGGTTCCTGACTACCGGGAGCGTCTCGAGCACCTCGTGAGCCTGGAGGACAAATGAGCAAGCCTGACGTCGTTCTCCTCACCACCATCACCACCTTTATCATCAACTCGAAGGAAACCTCGGTTAGCGAGATCGCTGACCGATACGACCTGTCGATCGACGATGCCATCGACGCGATCAAGACGATCCTGCTGACGGAGGTGGAGGGCCGCACCAACCACTACTTCCTCGACTTCTACATCGATGCGGAGGAGACCGAGGACGGCACGGACGTCGTCTACTCCGCGGATGATGCCATCACCTATCAGCCGACCGAGTACGACGATTCCCGGGTGTACCTGACCTCGGGTGAGGCCGCGGTATCCATTGAGATGCTGGACCAGCTTCTCAAGCTGGTGGCACCCGGTACGCCTTCCGCGCGCTCGCTCACGACCGTGCGCGACAAGATCCAGGGCGCCACGGGCCAGTCCATTGGTGCGGGCCCGCCCGAGCCACGTGGCTCGGGGCTCGTTCTCGACGCCGTGTGGGATGCTCTGCGCAACTCGCGGATGCTGACCTTCAACTACCACGGCCCGGGGGAGTATACGGAGCGAGTCACCCAGCGCACGGTTATTCCCTGCGCGGTTGTGTCCGAGGTCGAGGGGTACCTCGCTGCCCTTCAGGACGGCAAGAACCTGCGGTGGTTCCGACTCGACCGCATGTCGAACGCTGTGGCCGGCAAGCCCTTCACGCAGACGGATGCGAACCGTGCCCGACGCACCCTCAAGAACCACCCCGACCTGCACCCAACCGAGGGCGAGCTGGTCACGTTCACGACGAAGCCCCGTGCCATCTGGTTTGCTGAGGCAACCCCGGGAGCCACGGTGGTTGAGAAGAACAATCGGCTCGAGATCAGCGTCCGCGCCGTCAGTGCCACCTGGGTGCGCAACTCTGCGCTACGGATCGGCACGGACCTCATCGACATCGCTCCGGCCTCCATGAAGCAGGCCGCAATCGAGCAGGCGAAGAAGATCTTGGAGGCCCAGTAATGTGGCTGTGGATTATTACCATTCTTCTCGTGATCCTAGGGCTTGCCCTCCTCGGGTACGGGATTTATCGCCTGATGAAGATGTACTGGAACGCACTGGCCAGGCTCGGTGAAGAAGTGGGCAAAAGTAGCGAAAAGCTCTCGACCATCGCGCCTCCCGTGATTCCCGACAAGCCCGCGGAGGCGCCACTTGCCACCAAGGAACGGATCCGCCTGGAGCGGGAATGTGGCCGGGCACGCAGGTTGGCTAGGACCATTGGACGATGGTCGGGGGATTTGTCCGATTAAACTCGGGTTATCATAAGGATCTATCACACTAGGGAGTACACATGAATCTCAGCGGATGGGAAATCATCATCATCCTGCTCGTCCTCATCTTAGTATTTGGTGCGGCAAAACTTCCAACGATCGCCTCTTCAGTTGGTAAGTCCATGAAGGTGTTCAAGAAGGAAGTAACCGAGCTTCGCGACGATACCGATGTGACTGGAAAGAACCAGGCAGCGAACACCACCCCTCAGAACGATCCCATCATCCCGCAGTCCAGCTACGATGCAACCGCACCGCGGGATAAGGGTCAAGACCAGAATCAGCAGTGACTGAACGGATCACGAAACGCCGTGATCCGGAAGGGCGAATGCCGCTCGCAGAGCACCTGCGTGAGCTACGAAATAGGCTCATCTATGCTCTGATCGGCATCGCCCTTGCGTCAGTGATCGGATGGTTTCTCTACGACCCGCTGGCGGCTCTCATGGTGGAGCCGCTCGACGGGATTAACGCGCGCGGCGGTCACGCCGAACTAAACTTTGGCTCTGTCGGCGTCGGCTTCGAACTGCAGTTGAAGATGGCGGTGTTCATCGGCGTCTTCATCTCCTCCCCGTGGTGGATTCTGCAGGGCTGGCTCTTCATCGCTCCTGCGCTCAAGCGCAAGGAAAAGATCATGGCGCTCTCGTTCGCGGGATCCGCGGCGGTGCTGTTTCTCTTGGGCGGTCTGCTCGGCTGGTTTATCCTGCCGAGGGCGGTCGTCATCTTGACGGGCTTCGCACCCGACTTTGCCGTCAACCTGCTGGATGCTCGGACCTACTACCGGTTCTTCATGCAGATCATCGGCGCCTTCGGAATCAGCTTCCTGCTTCCCGTCTTCATGGTTGGTCTCAACTTCCTTGGTGTCATCAAGGGCAAGACCTACCTGAGCGGATGGCGGTGGGCCCTCATCGTCTGCGCCGTCGTCGCTGCCTTGTTGAACCCGCTCCCGGATGTATGGTCGATGCTCATGATCCTGCTTCCCATGATTGGCTTCTACTTCATCGCTACCGGTCTGTGTATTATTCACGACAGAAGAAAAGCGAAACGACGATCGGCTGAACTGGCCGAGCTTCTCGGCGATGAAAGTGAAGGACAGGATTGGATTCAACCCTAGGCCTCGTAGTTAGTCCCACGGCCGGTAACGGTCGTGGGATAACTGTTGGTAAGACCGTCCGCGATCGCCTCATCGACGAGGGCCACCGCGTCATTCCCCTCGGTGCCGAGACCGTGGCGGACACCCGTGAGCTCATCGCCGCGGCAATCGAATCCGGTGAGCTGGACGGCATCGTCACTATGGGTGGGGACGGCACGATTCACCTCGCAATCCAGCACCTCGTGGGCTCCGGTGTGTTCCTCGGCCACGTGCCCTTCGGAACCGGCAACGACATTGCCCGCGACCTTGGGCTCACGACATCGTGGGACACGGGGCTCGAGATCCTTGTTGACGCGCTAAGCAGTCGCGAACCCGAGTCCATCGATGTCATCGAGGCAACCGGTTCACACGGCGTCGCATACGGACTCGCAGTCGTCTCTGCCGGTGTCGACGCGATCGTCAACCAGGCCGCCAACAACTACACGTGGCCGCACGGCCACGCCCGCTACCTGCGAGCCGTCCTCGAGAGGCTACCCGGATACAAGCCCCGCACCTACCGCATCGAGGCCGGTGGCAAGACCGCCACGGGCAAGGCCATCCTCGTCGCCATCGCCAACACGAACTCGATCGGTGGCGGCCTCACGATCTCCCCAACGTCTGATCCCTTCGACGGGTTGCTCGAGCTCCTTATCGCCAAGGAACTGTCCCTGACGGAGGTGGCGGCCGTGTTCCCGAAGCTGTATGAGGGCAGGCACATCGAGGAGGATTTCGTGCACCACCACCAGGTCGAATCCGCGACGATTGAGACGGTTGATCAGGGGGTCGTGGCCATGGTCGACGGTGAGGAAATCGGCCCACTTCCCATCACGGTGCGAGTACGTCCGCGCTCCCTGCGCTTCCTCCGCTAACCTAGCGTCGTGGGCATTTACCTCGACAACTTCCGTGACGCCGTCTCCGCAACCGGAATAGAACTCGATTCTTTCCAGTTACAGGCGGGCGAGGCCCTCGAGGAAGGCCACGACGTCCTGCTCTGCGCGCCCACCGGTGCCGGCAAGACCATGGTCGCCCTCTTCGCCGTTGAGATGTCGTTCGCGACCTCCACCACCTGCATCTACACCACCCCGGTCAAGGCTCTCTCGAACCAGAAGTACCGGGAGCTCGCCAGCCGCTACGGCAGCGAGTACGTGGGGCTCATGACCGGTGATGTCACGATCAACAGGGACGCCAACATCGTGGTCATGACCACCGAGGTGCTCCGCAACCTGCTGTACGCTCACGAGGATCTCTCGAACCTTGGCTACGTCATACTCGACGAGGTGCACTACCTGGCGGACCCGGAACGGGGCCCCACGTGGGAAGAAGTGATCCTCGAACTCGACCGTAGCGTCAGGATCGTGTCCCTCTCGGCCACGGTCGCAAACGCGGAGGAGTTTCACTCCTGGCTCGAATCCGTGCGCGGCAACACCACCCTCGTCCAGACCTCCCAGCGTCCCGTGCCCCTGCGCCAGCAGATCGTTGTCGGCAAGAAGCTCTACGACCTCTACAAGGGCGGACCATCGGCGACCCTCGGGAAGGGCCGCAACCCGAACGATGCTGCCCTCGGCGCCATGTCACGCAAGCGCCTTCCCGAACGCATCGGGCCAGGGCAGCGCCACAGTCTCTTGAGGCTCATGGAGGAGCGGGATCTCCTGCCCGGCATCGAGTTCATCTTCTCCCGCAAGGGATGCGACCACGCCGTGCGGGACCTCGTCAAAGACAACGTGTCGCTCACTACCCGCCACGAGCGCAAGCTCATCCATCAGGCACTCGATCCGATACGCGAGCAGCTCTCGGAGCAGGATCAGGCGGTCCTCCGCTTCCGGTCCTTCGAGAAGGCCCTCGCCAATGGCTACGCTGCTCACCACGCCGGCGTGTACCCGCCGTTCAAGGAGCTCATCGAGCGGCTCATGCAGCGCGGCCTGATCAAGATCGTCTACGCCACCGGCACCCTCGCCCTGGGGATTAACATGCCGGTGCGGACAACCGTCGTTGAGTCGCTCACCAAGTACAACGGCACCGAGTTCACTGACCTCACCGGAATCGAGTACACCCAGCTCATTGGCCGCGCCGGCAGGCGCGGGAAGGACGAGGTCGGGCACACCATCGTCTATCCGACAACCGATACCGATCCGGACATCCTGCTGTCCCTTGGTGCAGGGGAACTCGAGCCCCTCCAATCCGCGTTCTTCCCCTCCTACAACACCGTCGTCAATGTTTTGGCCGACCACGACTATGTGAGCGCCAGGGCCCTGCTCGCGCGTTCCTTTGCGCAGTACCAGCGCAACCGTGAGGTGACGAAGCTCGAGGTCACCCGCGAGCGCGTGCGTCTCGCACTCGAAGAGGAGACCGAGAAGCTCCGCACCGCCTGCGAGCGGGGCGACGTTGCCGAGTACGCAACGATCCGCGCCAACTCCGCCCGCGCCTCTTCCTCGGCCCGGAAGAAGGCGAAGAAGGCTTACCGGCACCGGGTAGCCGACTCCTTCGAGTACGCTTACGGCGGCGAGATCATCGCCTACGCCTACGGTACGGAGCTCGAGTACGCGTACGTCACCCAGGTGGATGACGATCGCCTCAGGGTGGCGACGTGGATGGGGGACCTGGTGTGGCTCACCCCCGACTCGGTTCGCTCCGAGCTGCGGCACGTGGGTGACTACATGCTACCCGCCGGGATGAAGCTCCGTGACCCGGTTCAGCGGGAGGTCCTGGCAGACAAGATTGCCGAGTTCGTTGAGGAACGTGTCCTCATCGGCCTCGACGACGATCTTCTGAAGTCGTGGGACAGGGGAGCGGTTCGGGAAACCCCGGAGCTTCTCAACCATCCGGTGCACACGTGCCCGGACCGGGAACAGCACGTTGAGGACGCGACCGCTTTCCTCTCCCTCACGTCCCAGCTTCAGCACCTCGATTCCCTGCGAGACAGCTACGACGATTCCGTGGGAGCCGAGTTTGATGCCACCTGCGACATGCTCGCGGCCGTCGGTGTGCTCCAGGGCCAGCGGGGCAGCTACGTGCTGGGCTCTGGCGCCGCACCACTGCGGAGCCTCCATTCGAACGCGGACCTGCTCATCTACGAGTGCTTGAAGGACCCGCACTTCTCCGGGATGTCCCCAGCCATGCTTGCCGGAATGCTCTCCGCCTTCGCCTTCAAGGAACGCCGGGGCCGGGCCATGCCTCCCGCCGATCCGTTGGCGTGGCGGGTGATCCGGCACAACCACGACTTCCTCGAGGATCTCGAGGAGAGGTTTGGTCTTGCTCGTCAGCCCGAGATCAGCTCTCACCCGACATCGGCGGTCGTGGCGTGGGCGGAGGGCGCTACCCTTCAGACCTGCCTCAACATGTCCCAGTACCTGCCCGGCGACTTCATCAACGGGCTTCGGCGCACCATGGATCTTCTGACCCAGGTCATGCACGCGGCGGAAGGCACACCGACCTCGGACACGGCGGCTCAGGCGCGCCGTCTCATCGATCGCCCCGGTGTGACGACAATGTAGCCCGTGCTCGTCTCGAAGGTGAAAGGGTTCGATGGTGATGGGGTATTCCTTGGTGGTTCCTGCGGCTACGACGTGGTGAATGGGATGTTAAGAACGGTGGTGCCCGAGAGTATCCGTAACCTACTGTTCAGTAGTTGAAAGTGGTTGGATGGACACGCTGACAACATCGAGACACGCCCGGTTTTTGGCGGGTTTTGTGGAACGTACGACACAATTGGAGTTCCGAACTTGCGCAATCGAATTGCGCTCCCTACCGTAGTACTGACGCACGGTCGCCCGTATATCCCGTCGCCTCTTCGGTAGAAAACGCTGAACCTCAGTTCACGGTCCGAGGGAGAGGCGTCGGGATTTTTTTCGGTACTGTTGGAGTGTGCTAACTCGTCTCCTGATCCTGCTGGGCTCCACGGCCGGCGGGATTCTCATGTGGGCCGCCTTTGACCCCATTGGTATTGGGTTCCTGGCCTTCCCGGCTCTCGCCATTCTCGCTCTGTGCGTGCGAAACCGGAGCATGTGGTATGGGTTCCTTGCCGGAACCGTGTGGGGACTCGCCTTCTTCCTGCCGCTGGTGGAATGGGCGTGGACGGCCGTGGGGGAGGCCCTCCCGTGGATCGCCCTCTCGATATCCCAGGCCCTGTTCATTGGCCTTGTTGGCGCCATCTGGTCCCGGGTGCTGACGCTCTCCGCCCTGCCGGCAACGATCATGGGGGCGTTCGCCTATGCGGGAATCGAGGTCATCCGAACCAACTGGCCCTTCGGCGGGTTCCCCTGGGGCATGGTCGCTTTCTCCCAAGTCAGCACCCCGGTGCTGCGGACGGCACCAATCTTGGCAGCCGTGGGTGTCACGCTCGTGGCGGTCTTCCTCAGCCTCCTGCTCGCGCGGGGTATCTACCACCTGGTCGACGATGGGCGCGTGGCTGGCCTCGCCCAGGTCATCGCTCCCGCCCTCGTCATCCTTGCCTGCATCACCCTGTCCCTGCCGCAACGCGGCGAGACCCTGACCGTTGGTTGGGTCCAGGGCGGGCCCGACATTGGTGAACATGATCAGGGGCGTGCCCTCAACGTGACGCTGCGCCACGAGGAAGAGACGATGCGCCTCCTCGCGGAGAACGACAAGGCAGACCAGATCGATCTGCTCCTGTGGCCCGAATCGGCCTCGGATCGCGACGTTCGCGAGACACCCGAGGCGCAGGAGATCGTCAAGCGCGTCAACGAGGCATCTGGTGTTCCGCTCATCCTTGGCACCCAGGAATACGTTGATGGTGGTCGGTACAACGACTACACGTTGTGGATCGATGGGGAGCTACGGGCGTCCTACTCCAAGTCCCGGCCGGTTCCGTTTGGCGAGTACATTCCCATGCGGGACTTTTTCGCGAACTTCACGGACGCCGTCGGTCAGGTCACGACCGACATGCTTCCCGGCGAGGGTCCGGCAATCCTGACCGTTCCGTACAGGGAAGCCGAGACGACCCTGGCCGTTCCCATCTGCTTCGAGATCGCCGTCGACCAGGTCGTGCAGGACGCGGTCCTCGGTGGCGGCGCCGCCCTCATCGTGCCCGTGAACTCCGCTTCCTTTGGTGACAGTGCCGAGTCGCGCCAGCAACTCGCTCAAACAAAGTTCCGTGCGGTCGAGTACTCTCGTGCCGCAGTCCAGGTCTCCACCATCGGTGTGTCCGGGGTAGTGATGCCCAATGGGACCATCAGGCAGATATCTGAGAATGGTGAGGCCGCTTCAGGTGTAGCATCGATTCCGTTGCGTACCGAACTCACCCCTGCAGCACAGTACGGGCACATCTACCGTGGCGTTGCCATCTTCGGTGCCTTCCTGTCGCTTGTCTGGGCGCTCTCCCTCCGGAAGGACCGTCAATGAAACCGATCGTCGTTATCCCCACCTATAACGAGATTGAGACACTTCCTTCCACACTCGAACGAGTGAAGTCCGTTCTCCCGGATATCGACATCCTTGTTGTTGATGACAACTCGCCCGACGGCACCGGCACGTACGCAGACGAACAAGCAGTGGGGGACCCCAGCATTCACGTGCTCCACCGCCCCGGCAAGGGCGGCCTCGCTGCCGCCTACATTGCGGGATTCGGGTGGGCTCTCCAGTCCGACTACACGCACGTGGTTCAGATGGACGCGGATGGATCCCACAGGGCGGGCGACCTGAAGAGGATGCTCGAGCGAGCAAACCAGGCCGACCAGCCCGATCTTGTCATTGGTTCTCGTTGGGTGCCCGGTGGTGGCGTCGTCAATTGGCCGCGGTCGCGCCAGTACCTGTCCCGCCTCGGCAACATCTACAACAAGTTCGCACTCGGCCTTCCCTACGCCGACATCACCGCGGGTTTCCGTGTCTACCGCGCCGATCTCCTCAAGGAACTCAACCTCGACGAGGTACAGATCGTTGGCTACTACTGGCAGACCGACATGACTCAGCGCCTGCACGTCCGCGGATCCCACATCGTTGAAGTTCCCATCACCTTCCACGAGCGCGAGGCGGGGGAGTCGAAGCTCTCCTCGAACATCTTCTTCGAGTCGCTCAAGGAGTCCACGAGGCGCGGACTACACCATCACACCTCCAGAGTCACCGCCATCGTCAAGCAGTAAAGGAATGTCCGGGGAGCAATCGCTCCCCGGACATCTCAGTTCTCATTCCTTCGGCTGGTTAACCGATTTGCTTAGAGGCGGCTACGCAGGCCTCTCTTGGTGATGAGTTCCATGCGCTCCTCGAGAAGCTCGTCGAGCTCCTCGATGGTGCGACGCTCACGAAGCATGTCCCAGTGGGTACGCTGCGGCTTAGCCTTCTTGGTGTCCTCAGGCTCTTCTGCGTTCTCCAGTAGTGCGTTGGCGCCACAGTGGCATTCCCACAGGGCCGGCACGTCAGCCTCTTCCGCGAAGGTCTTGTGGAATACGTGCCCGTTCGGACAGGTGTACGTGTACTCGGATCTGGCTACAAAACGTACGCCCTCATCCGTTTCCAGCGAGGAAGCACCAATTTTCATGCCACGAAGTGATCGTTCAGCCATTCTTCTCCTTAAATCTCCACAACTTGTAACGCTACCCGAGTCAGTTTTGTTCCAGGGAGTCGGCGGCCCGGATCAGGCCAAGGTGTGAGAAGGCTTGCGGATAGTTCCCGGCGAGTCGCTTGTGGGTGGGGGAGTACTCTTCCGCGAGCAAGCCGAGGGGCGAGGCCGTTCCAAGCAACTTGTCCATGAGAGCCCGTGCCTCGTCCACACGGTTTGTCTTCGCATACTGCTCCACGAGCCAGAACGTGCAGATGAGGAACGGGTACTCGTCGCCCTCGAGACCGTCGGTACCGGAGACTGTTCGGTAGCGGTGGAGCAGGCCGTACTCGTCGACCAGGTCCTCCTCGATCTTCTTGATGGTCGAGAGCATCCTCGGATCGTCGTAGTCGAGGTAACCAACGTGAGGGAGTTGGAGAAGGGAGGCGTCGACCTCGGTGGAACCGTAGGTCTGGGTGTAGGACTGGATGTCGTCGTTCCAGCCCTGCTCCTCGATCTCAGCCCGCAGCCGCTCGCGTAGCTCCTTCCAGTGCTCAACCGGACCCTCGTAGCCGTAGTCCTCGACTGCACTGATACCACGGTCGAAGGCGGCCCACATCATGACCCTCGAATGGGTGAACTTGGCGAGCTCGCTCCTCATCTCCCAGATCCCGTGCTCGGGACGATCAAAGTTCTCCTCAGCGAACTTCAACATCTCTTTCTGCAGCCCCCACGAGCGTTCGGATTCCTTGATGCCGGCGGCGCGGAGCTTGTCGAGAGCCACCATGACCTCACCAACCACGTCGGCCTGATACTGAACGGCAGCGCCATTACCAATGCGGACGGGAGCGGAGTTCTCGTAACCGGGAAGGTGAGTCAGCTCGAACTCGGGAAGGTGGCGTTCCCCAGCAAGCCCGTACATGATGCGGAGCGAGTGGGAGTCGCCCGCGATGGCGCGCAGCAACCAATCCCGCCACGCCAGCGCCCCATCGGTGAAGCCGTGAGCAACGAGTGCCTCAATGGTGAGGGCGGAGTCCCGGAGCCACGTGTAGCGGTAATCCCAATTGCGAGATCCTCCGAATTCTTCGGGAAGGGAGGTCGTGGCCGCAGCCACGATGCCACCTGTCTTCGCGTCCGTGAGCGCGCGCAATACGAGCAGGGAACGAACGATGTCCTTGGCGTAGGGACCGTGAGCCTCGATGCCGGAGGCCCAGTTGTTCCAGTATTCAGCCGTGATGGTCTCGAGTATCTCCGTGCTTTGGAGCTCGGGCACGTCCTCGTAGGAGGGCGACCACACCATGGTCCAGCACGTGGATTCACCGGCGTGCAGGGTGTGCGTGCCACCGTGGGAGTATCCGCTCGGATCCAGGCTCGGGCCGAAGAGATTGATCGCGGTGGGACCGGCGATCGCGGACAGCGTTGGTTCGTCCCGCACCTGCAGGCGTTCCACCCACGGAACGGATGCTCCGTAGTTGAAACGGAACCGCAGGTCGTGAACGATGTCAACGGTTCCGTCGGTGCAGGTGACCTGGCGAATGAGATCGGAGACGTTGAGCTGACCGATGTTGATCGGCATGAACTCGGTGATCGTGACCCTGCCGGTTGGGGTCTGCCACTCGGAATCGAGAATGAACGTGTCATCGCGGTACTGTCTGGAGATCAGCTGACCGTCTTTGGGAGCCATGAGCCATCTGCCGTATTCCTCGTCGCCCAGGAGGGCAGTAAAGAGGGCTTCGGAGTCGAATCGGGGGAAACAGAGCCAATCAATGGAACCTGCCTCGGACACGAGAGCTCCAGTTTGGCCATCGGATAGCAGTGCGTACTGTTCAATTGGAGTAGAAGACATCATTGTCAGACTATCGAGAATGTGTCCCATTTCGTTAGGGTTTACCAGTGAACGAACAAAGCTTCATCATCCTTGGTGGTGGGGGAGACCTCGCTAAACGCCTCCTCATCCCCGGCATCGGCCAGTACGCCAACCTCTTCCGCGCCAATCTCGGACTCGTTGGTGCGGACATGGCAGAGGAGATCGATTACCCGTCTCTCGTGAGCGAATCCTTCGCTACCGCGGGAATCGAAGGAGAGCAGTCTGCCGCCATGGCAGGCTCCGCCACCTACGAGCAGGTGGATGCCACATCGGCTGAGGACATGACGATGCTCCTTGCGGGCAAGAAGAACCCCGTCCTCTACTTTGCTCTTCCTCCCACCATCACCCAGCGCGCCCTCGAGGTGCTCAAGGAAATCGAGCTACCCGACGGCCTCATCGTTGCACTCGAGAAGCCGATCGGTGACTCTGCGACCACGGCTCGTGAGGTCAACGAGCTCCTAGCCTCGTTCCTGCCCGAGAAACAGATCTTCCGCGTCGATCACTTCTTGGGCATGTCCGCCACGATCAACATCGGCACGCTCCGTGACGACAACCGAATCATCGATCCCGTGTGGAACAACGAGCACCTCGACGAGATCCGCATCGTCTTCAACGAAACACTGGGCTTGGAGGGGCGTGCGGCCTTCTACGACAAGACCGGAGCCACGATCGACATGATCCATTCCCACCTCATCCAGGTCATGGCGCACACCCTGGCAGACGCGACCGATGGCCCTGATGAGATCCTCAAGGCAACGACCGCCACGAGCGTCCGCCGTGGCAGGTACACGGCCGGTTCCGTGAACGGCAGGCAACTGCCGTCCTACGCCAACGAAGAAGGAGTGGCTCCCGAATCCACAACCGAAACGTGGGCAAGGGTGGAGATGGCAGTGGATACCGACCGGTGGCGTGGAGTGCCGATCCTCCTCGAGTCCGGCAAGGCCATAGGCAACCCACGTCAAGAGATCACCGCGATCTTCAAGACCGAGAACGGAACAACGGCGAACAAGCTCCGCCTCGCATTCGAATCGGATGACCTTCTTCTCGAGCTCAACGTGGCGGATCCCGCCCAGAAATCACCCGCGAGAGTCTCGCTCGCCTCGGGCCTCGTGCCCTCTCAGCTCGGTGCGTACGGACGTGTCGCGGCCGGCATCCTCCAGCACCAGGAGCACATGAAGCTGAGCGGCGAGGCCTCCGAGCAGGGCTGGCGCATCCTCGAGCCCGTACTCGAATCCTTCGACCAGTACCCGCTCGAGGAGTACGAGGCCGGCACAACCCCCGGAACCGGACCCGTGTTGGAATCGTTCTAACGCTTACCCTTTCTATACAAGCCAGAACGCTTGTAGTCCCTGACGGTTCCAGCCGCCCGGTCGTTGGTAATCGTTCTTTGCTGGTCGTTGACGATTGGAGGCTGCGGGCCGTTGAGATCGGTGGTTGCTGGCAGTTGAGCAAAGTGTCGAGGTCCGTCCTCGCCACCAGACAGTCCCAATCCGCCATCTGGCCCCGGCGCTGAAGGGCACGCACAAGACCGCTCCTCCTTCAGGGCCGTGGTACTCTTCCGCGGTAGCGTTCCCACCATCCAAAGGACCTCATGATGCATCCCGCCGACAGCCATGACCTCATCCGGGTGCGTGGCGCACGCGAAAACAACCTGAAGAACGTCGATCTCGATCTGCCCAAGAGAAGGCTGACGGTCTTCACCGGTGTGTCAGGTTCGGGCAAGAGCTCCCTAACCTTTGAAACGATTGCCGCGGAGTCTCAGCGGCTCGTGAACGAAACCTACTCCGCCTTCATTCAGGGCTTCATGCCGTCGAATGCTCGACCGGATGTTGACATGATGGATGGGCTGACGAACGCGATTGTCGTTGACCAGGAACGCATGGCAACGAACCCGCGATCGACGGTCGGTACCGCAACGGACGCGAATGCACTGCTTCGTATCCTGTTTTCGAGGATCGCGGAGCCACACATTGGTGGACCGCAGGCCTTCTCCTTCAATACTCCTTCTGTGACCGCCCAGGGTGGCATCACCATTCACAAGGGAAACAACCAGAAGAAGGAACTGGCGAGGTACCAGATGACAGGCGGCATGTGCCCCAACTGCGAGGGTCGCGGAACCGTATCGGATCTCGATGTGCACGAGATTCTCGACTGGGATCTCTCCCTGAACGAGGGTGCCATCCAGGTTCCAGGATACAAGCCGGGTGGCTGGTCGGTCCGGTACTACGCCGAGTCGGGGCTCGTTGACCCCGATAAGAAGATCAGGGACTACACGAAGACTGAGCTGCACGACCTCCTCTACAAGGAACCGGTCAAGATGAAGTTCCGGGACATCAACTCCACCTACGAGGGCCTCGTTCCCAAGATCCGCCAGTCCTTCCTGTCGAAAGACAAGGCGTCCATGCAGCCCCACATCCGTGCCTTCGTCGACCGTGCCGTCACGTTCCTTGACTGCCCCGAGTGCGGGGGGACCCGACTCTCCGAGGGCGCCCGGATCGCCAACATCGACGGCGTCACGATCGCCGACGCGTGCAAAATGCAGATCACGGAACTGCGGGACTGGGTTGATGGTCTCGACAAGCCCGGTATCGGCCCCCTCCAAGACAACCTCATCGGGATGCTCAACTCCCTCGTCGATATTGGTCTTGGCTACCTTTCCCTCGATCGTCCCGCCGGCACCCTGTCGGGTGGCGAGGCCCAACGCACGAAGATGATCAAGCACCTGGGTTCCGCCCTCACCGATGTCACGTACGTGTTTGATGAGCCCACCGTCGGCCTTCACCCCCACGACATTGACCGCATGAACTCCCTGCTCCTTGCGCTGCGGGACAAGGGAAACACGGTACTTGTTGTCGAGCACAAGCCCGAGACCATCGCCATCGCCGACCACATCGTTGATATCGGTCCCGGCGCCGGATCCGGGGGCGGAGAGGTCACCTACGAAGGCGACCTTGAGGGACTCAAGAAGTCCGATACCGTGACGGGTCGTCATCTGGCCGACAGGGTGTCGTTGAAGGACGAGGTGCGAAACCCGACCGGAGCGATCGAGGTCAGGGGAGCGAACAAGCACAACCTCCGGGACGTCGATATCGACATCCCGCTCGGCGTCCTCACTGTCATCACCGGTGTTGCCGGTTCTGGAAAGTCCACTCTCATTCGTTCCTCGTTGCCCGATACGGAGGGACTGGTCTACGTGGATCAGTCCGCGATCAAGGGCTCTCGCCGCTCCAATCCAGCGACCTACACGGGCGTGCTCGACCACATCCGCAAGGCGTTCGCGAAGAAAAACGGGGTGAAGCCCGCCCTGTTCAGCCCGAACTCCGAGGGAGCCTGTCAGAACTGCAAGGGACTCGCCGTCGTCTACACAAAACTGTCCTTCTTCGAATCGGTTGCGTCCCCGTGCGAGGTGTGTGGGGGAGACAGGTTCCAGGAGCACGTCCTGCAGTACGAGTACCACGGGAAGAACATTGCGGACGTGTTCCGCATGCCGGCGGGGGAGGCAGCCGTCTTCTTCAAGGAAGCCGGCCTCAAGGCTGCCGCCACGATCCTCGAACGAATCGTCAATGTTGGCCTTGGCTACATCACTCTCGGGCAGCCGCTCTCGACACTGTCCGGTGGCGAGCGCCAGCGCATCAAGCTTGCTAATCAGATGGCAACGAAGGGCGGGATCTACGTTCTCGATGAACCGACCGCGGGCCTCCACCTGGCAGACATCGAGCAACTCCTCGAGCTCCTGGATCACATGGTCGACTCCGGCATCTCCGTCATCGTCATCGAACACCATCAGGCCGTCATGGCTCACGCCGACTGGATCATCGATCTTGGTCCAGGTGCCGGCAACGAGGGCGGCAATGTTGTCTTCACGGGAACTCCAAAGGACCTCACAAAGTCAGACACGACAACTGGAAAGCATCTCGCAGAGTACATCACGAAGTAACGCTGTGACCAGCGCAAATGTACGTCCAGATCACAGTTGTGGAGTTTTTGCAACAGATTGTCGTTAAGAAGGCCCTGGCAACCGGGTTACACTAGGGCAAATGTCGATTTATGAGTGTCCAGAAGGCCCATTGGATGGGAGTTTCGCACAGTGAGTACCGAAGAGCGCCCATACCATCATGGCAACCTTCGAGCCGAGCTCATTAGGGTAGGCCTCGAGCTTGCCAACGAAGGCGGCACGAGGGCCGTCGGCCTGCGTGAAGCAGCCCGACGCATCGGAGTATCGCCCTCAGCCGCCTACCGACACTTCTCGGGTCACGCTGATCTGCTCCTGGCGGTCCGCAACGAGATCATTCACATCATCGAAGTGGAGTTCACAGAAGCTCTCCTGACCGTTGATGAGAACGACGTTGTGGGCAGGCTCCGCGCCCTCGCAGATATCTACTTCTCGTTCGCTGTCGACCACACGATGCAGTTCGATGTCTTTGCCTCGGTCTTTCCCGAACATGAAGACTGGCTCGGTCACTCGGGTGAACCCATCCAGATCCTCATCGACGTCATGAAGAAGGTCAAGCCAGAATCGGACGATCCGGCAGGGGAGTCGGTGGCAGTGTGGGCCCCGCTCCACGGCATCTCCATCCTCTGTACCCTCGGAGCGTTGCGCGCCATTCCGCTCGAGGACAAGTGGAAGGCACAGGAGAGTGTTGTCGTTCTGATCCTCCGAGGACTCAAGCTCATCGATTAAACCAATCGTAGTTCCCGCTACCCCACAGATGAGAACACTTGTTCGACAGTGGGGAAGTGGTGTGATATCAAGGAAAAGTCGACACTCACAACCCAAAAGCAATGTCCAACTAACCCGGATTCGGGCTTTATGCGAACAGGAATTGCGGCCAGATTCTGAGCTTAGGAGGAAAGTCGTGGCGGTATCTATTCAAAGATTCATATCTTTTTAGATCTCAAGCGCGGATCCTGGCAAGATCGACTTCGTCGAGCTTGCCAGGACCCCGTTACTCGAGCTGACTCAATGGCAAAGACTTTGAGAATGAGTGACAACGTGTTTGTGAACGAGCATCGGACGGCGGGTACAACGTCAGGCACCTAGATAGAGAAGCTCCCGCATAAGAGAAGCCATCCAGTAGCGCGTTGCACAGAGGCGCGTTCTTGGCGCGTAACTCGATGAAGAACGTGCTGCTCGATAGTGTTCGTTGCTGTGAAGGGCTCCTGGAGCACGTCACTCGACGTCCGCGGCCACGCTCAAAGAGTCAGGCCGTGGCTCTGATCAGGCACTGCCAATGAATCTCTACTTTGAGGGGTGAGAAGCAGATTCTGCTGAAGAGTGGCATTTCTAGGCCACATTCTCCTTAGTTCCGATAATGCATATTATGTCATTTGACTATTCTGGCTAAGAGGAACAGATTCTTCGACCACTTCCCTATTAGCGACTGTTCGTTTAATTGCTTCCTCATGCCCTTGCGCCTCAAATGCTTCTTCCCCCATGAGGAGCCTTTGCCTCAGACAATTCTCTTATCGTCTGGCGGACAGCGGAAACCAGTCACTCCTCAGCAGTGACATCTGCACGACATCGTATCGACTTCCTCGCCACAGGCGCGCCTGCGGGATTCTTGAGCATTCTGTAAAGCCGAGTTTCGTGCCCAGGTTGATCATCTGCTCGTTGCCGGACCAGGTGCTGAGCGTGATCACGTGAGCATCGGTGTGCTTGAACGTGTGGTCGATCCACAGCGTCGATGCTGTGTAGCCCGCTCCTTGTTTTCGATGCTCGGGGTCGTAGATGGCGATACCGAAGTCCCACCAGCCTCCCCCGTATGGCGGGAGTTCATTGCGGTGGACTGTGCCAACCCGCTGACCATTAACAACGATGATTGCTCTCGTGCGAGGGTTGAGCGTCTGCTGGTGTCTGAACTGGTCGAACGTCAGCCTTTCCATATGCTCGTGAAGGAACGGCGAATCCCACTGTTTCCAGTCGGGATTGCTGACCTCGTGGCGCCAGTGCCACAGCCACGGCCAATCATCTTCCGATTCAGTCTTGAGCGCCACGTCCATGAAGCCAGCCGAGCCAATGGATTTGGCTAGGCTGGCTCTGGGGTTGGTGGGCAGTTATCAGGTTGCTGTTCCTGCTGGTGACGGCGCTGGTTTCCGTCTCTCTGGAGTGTCCGCAGCTCCTACTGCTTTTTCTCTCGGTGGGGATCCACCGAATGGTCACTCCCCTGGCGCACTGGTTT
>NZ_JASDVN010000038.1:0-19218 GCF_041440645.1 Flaviflexus sp.
ACTGCGGAGTGCAGGGAGTCGGACTTGTAGATTGGGGCCGTGCAGCCCTCAACGTAGTGAACGTAGGAGCCCTCATCGGCGATGATCAGGGTGCGCTCGAACTGACCCATGTTCTCCGTGTTGATACGGAAGTATGCCTGCAGCGGGATCTCGACGTGAACGCCCTTCGGGACGTACACGAAGGAACCACCCGACCACACGGCGGTGTTGAGGGACGCAAACTTGTTGTCACCCGCGGGAATAACGGTACCGAAGTACTCCTTGAACAGGTCCGGGTGCTCCTTGAGTGCGGTGTCGGTGTCAAGGAAGATGACGCCCTGCTGCTCGAGGTCCTCACGGATCTGGTGGTACACGACCTCGGACTCGTACTGGGCGGCAACACCTGCGACGAGACGCTGCTTCTCAGCCTCGGGAATACCAAGGCGATCGTAGGTCTCCTTGATGTCCTCCGGGAGGTCTTCCCACGAGGTCGCCTGCTTCTCTGTGGAGCGCACGAAGTACTTGATCTGATCGAAATCAATATCGGTCAGATCTGCACCCCACATGGGTAGCGGCTTCTTGTCGAACAGCTTCAGAGCCTTGAGACGGCGCTCGAGCATCCACTCGGGCTCGCCCTTCATCTCCGAGATGCTACGAACGACATCCTCGTTCAGGCCGCGGCGCGCATTCGCACCCGCCTCATCAGAGTCATGCCAGCCGAACTTGTAGTTGCCGATCGAAGCGATCGTCTCTTCCTGTGTCATCGGCTCGCCGACACCGGCATCAGGCCGTGTCTGTGTCATTGATTTCCTTCCGTTGCGTTGTTACGCGTAGGTGTTCCCGCGGGGCGGGATGGGATCAGCAGTGGTATGTGGGTGGTACAAACGTGGTCCCCGCCCGCTAGGGTAGCGAGTCTTTGGACGTGCACGCCAAGTAGTCTCGAGAACGCCTGCGTCTCGGCCTCGCACAGTTCCGGGAACTGGCCAGCAACCTGCTGGACGGGGCAGTGGCCCTGGCAGAGCTGGAGTGCCATACCGCGCGGACCAACGGACCGCAGGGAAGCGGCGTAGCCATCACCGGAGAGCTTCTTCACGAGCTCCTTCGCTCGCGCAGCGGGATCCTCTCCGACCTCGTCGAGGGCCCTGCCGTAGCGCTTTTCAAGCTCGTCGCTTCGCTTATTGGCGAACTCCTCAACCTTGTCGTCCCCGAGCGAGTCACGAATGAACTCGAGCGCGTGCGAGGCGAGGTCAGAGTACTCGTTCTGGAGCTGGGACTGACCCTCCTTGGTTGCGACGTAGTGGCGTGCGGGGCGCCCGCGGCGGGCCTGACTGGAAGCCGTTGTCTCGTGCACCTCGATGAGGCTTTCCTCCTCCAGGACACCGATGTGGCGGCGGACTGCCGCCGGTGTGAGGTAAAGAATCTTCGCGAGACTGGCGGCCGTGATTGGGCCGCGCTCGACGATGAGCTCCAGAATCGTGTCTCTCGTGCCGGATTCTGGTTCCTGAACGACTGTCATAACCTCCTCCTTTCACTCGACTTCTTTACACAACAGTTTCCTTGCTTATTTACCTAATTGCAAGCATGTCCACCGTGCAACTGGTCTCGAACAAAGGTTCTCTCAACGTTTCCTACGGATTGGCAGAGACGAAGATCACCCGGTCCGGGAGAGTCGTTTCATCGCCCTACAATGGGGCCATGCCTTTGCCTGCTCTCGAGGTCTCGAATCTCGTCATGTCCTACGGGGACCGGACTGTCGTCGACGACGTCTCCTTCACCGTTAATCCCGGCACCATCGCAGTCATTCTCGGCCCGAACGGTGCCGGCAAGACGACCGCCGTGGAGAGCTGCGAGGGTCTGCGCACCCCCAACTCCGGGACCGTCACGCTCCTCGGCTACGACCGCGTGAGGGACGATGCGGAGATCCGGAACCGGGTCGGTGTCATGCTGCAGGATGGGGGGCTCCCCCAGGCGGTCAAGGCGGGGGACGTCCTCGCCCACATCGCACGCCTCCACAAGAACCCGAGGAACGTGTCGGAGCTTCTCGACACCCTCGATCTGACGGAGCACGCGGGCACCCGGGTCCGTCACCTTTCGGGCGGCCAGCGCCAGCGACTCTCCCTCGCCTGCGCCATCGTTGGCAATCCTGAGCTCGTGTTCCTCGATGAACCCTCGGCCGGGATGGACCCCGCCTCACGTAGGACCATGCACGCGCTCGTCCGGTCGCTTGCGAACTCAGGCACGACCGTTGTGCTGACGACTCACCTCATGGATGAGGCCGAGATTCTTGCGGATCAGGTCATCGTCATGAGGAACGGTCGCATTGTTGCCGACGGCCGCTCAACCGGCCTCCTCGGTGGTCGCTCCATCTGGATCGAATCAGATGCAACCGACTCTCGTGGCATCGAATCGATCGAACGGCTCCTCAGTTCCCAGCTCACGGGATTCCAGTACCGGAGAAAGGACGATCGGCTCGAGGTGTTCACGGAGGGTTCAGCAACGACCGCGGACCTGACGAAGGTCGCGACCCTGCTTGAACGTGAGCGGATCCTCGATGTCAGCGTCGCCCTGCGCTCACGGTCCCTCGAGGACCTCTATTTCGACCTGGTGGAGACAAAGTGACCGTTCTAGCACAGACCCGTTTCGAAACGGCAACTATTCTCCGCAATGGGGAGCAGCTCCTGCTCAACATTCTTCTGCCCATTGCCGCCCTTGTCGTCCTGGCCGAGGTCCCACTGGCGGGCCGCGAACCACTCGGCATAGAGCTCGCCTTCCCGTCCGCTCTGGCCCTCGCCTGGGCATCGACAGCCTTCAGTTCCCAGGCCATCGCCGTGGCCTTCGACCGGCGCTGGGGCGTGCTCCGCATGCTGGCAACGACCCCGCTGGGTGGGCGGGGATTGTTCGCCGGCAAACTGGGGGCGATCACGATCGTTGCCCTAATCCAGACTCTCGTTCTTTTTGTCATCGGCCTGTTCCTCGGGCTGTCGTTCAATGCTGGAGTGCTCCTGCCCGGTCTCGCCTTCCTTGTTCTTGGTCTCGCGGGGTTCCTTGGGATCGGGTTGCTCATTGGCGGCACGATGAAGCCGGAGGCCGTGCTGGCCGTGGCGAACCTGCTGTGGATCGTCATGGCGGGGCTGGGTGGCTTGCTCGTTCCCCTCGACGATTACCCCTCCATTTGGGGTGCGATCATTGCCTACACTCCCCCGGGCGCTCTCGGTGAGGGACTCCGCAACGTTTCGACGGGCGAAGGATACGCAATTCATCTGCTCGTTCTGGCAGGATGGGCAGTAGGCGGTGGCCTGCTGGCGGCCTCCCGCTTCCGATGGGACTCAAAGTAGGACACAATGCACGTCGATAAGACAACCCGCAATCTCACGATCGCCAATCTCGTTGCACAGATTGGCATCATCATGACCGGAGGTGCGGTGCGCCTGACCGGTTCGGGACTGGGATGTTCCCAGTGGCCCTTCTGCGAACCGGGTAGCTTTACTCCCGAGTTCCACGAGGAGCTCTCCATCCACCCCTACATTGAGTTCGGCAACAGGACACTAACCGGTGTTCTCACGATCATCGCGGTTCTCCTCATCGTTGCGGTCTACAAGCGCGAACCAACAGCGTCCCGTCCCGAGATCAAGAAGCTGTCCTGGCTCCCCCTTATCGGCATCGCCATCCAGGCCCTCATCGGTGGCATCACTGTCTGGGTTGATCTGCACCCCGCCGTGGTCGGCAGCCACATGCTCATCTCCCTCGGGCTGGTCGCGATCTCCGCCTACCTCCTGTGGCGCATCGACCATCCCGACACGAAGCCTGTCCCTCTTGCATCTTTCACGCGGCCCCTCACAATCGCGATCGGTCTGTCGTCAGCTATTCTCGTCACCCTCGGCGTCATCGTCACCGGTGCCGGCCCCCACTCGGGAGACGAGGAGGCACCCTACAGGTGGGCTATGGACACGGTCGCCATCACCCGCATCCACTCCCTGTCGGCGTGGTTGTTCACCGCGATCGTTCTCGTCGGCCTGTTCCTCATCTTCCGCCTCGAACGCACCAACCCGGGTCCGGATGTTCGCGTGGCCAAGAAGGCCTGGCTCGGCATCCTCACCGTCACGCTCCTCAACGGCGTTGTCGGCTACGTCCAGCACGCCACGAACCTGCCGGAGATCCTCGTCGGAATCCACATGCTTCTCGCGGCCCTGGTAGTCATGACTGTCGCGTGGGGTGCCAGCTCCCTCCACCCGCGTCCCGCCACCTCCCCCGAAGGCATCGCTCCCTCGACTCAGCCCAGCGAGACCACGGTCTAACCTCCCTGGTCAGTCGCGAGTCAACTCACGACTCAACTAAAGAGCTAACAACATGTGTGTTCTGTCCCTACGGGACAGCACACATTCTTTCGAGAGCATTTAGCGTTTCGGAGTGGGTGCCTCGCTTTCCAGGACGGGTGGTCCGCTTTCACTTACGGGTGACTCGCATTCCAGTGCAGGTGCACCACTTTCACGTGGGGTGATTCCATGGACGAAGATCACCGCACCTCGTTGGCTTCTTAGCAGGCCTGAAAGTTGCTGGATATCGTTCTTTGCCTCCTTTTTGTCCGCGGAATGTGTTTGAATGCCTTAACCGAGCGGGTTAGCAGGACCCCCACCGTGAGGAAGGATTGCGATGTCAAGATTCTTTTCGGTGCTGTTGGAGCTCATCAAACCGCTCAAGAGTGAGCTGGTCATCTATGCATTGCTCATCGCCTACACGACGTACCGGCACGGCCTGCCCTTTTCTTCTTGGGGTAGCTGGGATGACTGGTACCCGCTTCTGTCCAGCATCGTGGCCTACTACGTCATCTCGCGTGCTCTCATCTATTTCTTTCACTGGAACAGCAACCTCCCGCCTTTCGATCCATCTCCCCCGCCAGACGACGAGTCCCCGTACAACCCGCGTCAAAGCAACTACACGCCCCGGCGTTGATGAGCGCGGCAACGCTATCGGGCTCACTGACCATCCGATTGATGCGCATCGCCACCGGCAAAGCTGCTTGTGAAGCGCTGTGCCCGGATAGAGACCCGACCAGACACAGACAAAGAAATGACGCCTCGATTCCGAGGCGTCATTCAATTGCTGGCTAGATCAACTCTCACCCGGGTGTTTTTCTCAGAGTCCTTCTTCGATCAAGAGTGCACGTGGATCAGGCCGCAGTGGTGGTTGCTGGATCTAGAGAACGAGGGCGGCGACCCAGGCGAAGAGAAGCATGCCGATGTTGCAGTGCAGGAAGGTTGGGATGACGGAGTCACGGATGTGGTCATGCCTGCCATCGGCATTCAGACCCGCGGTCACGCCGAGTGAGATGGTCGAGGCCGGGGAGCCAGCATCGCCCAGGGCGGCTGCGGCGCCGAGGAGGCAGATGGTTGCGAGGGGGCTGAAACCCAGCTCGAGTGCGAGGGGGATGTAGATGGGGGCGAGGATCGGGACGGAGGCGAAGGAGTCGCCGAAACCGATCGTGATGAAGAGGCCGATGAAGAGCATGAGGAATGCTCCGAAGACTTTGCTGCCACCCACGAAGTTCGCGGTCGCGGCAATGAGGGGCTCGATCTCGCCTGTCTGAGCAAGCAGTCCGGCGAAGCCGGAAGCCACGGTGATGATGACACCGATGGTTGCCATCATGAGCAGGCCCTGGGTGAAGACGTCGTCCTGCTCCTTCCACTTGAAGATGCCGCCGATGCTGAGGAAGATGAAGCCGATCATGGCGCCCAGCAGGAGCGAATCGAAGGCAATCTGGAAGTAGAGAGCCGCCGCAAGCGCCAGGACCGTCATGACAAGCGGGAAGGGACGAAGCTTGGTCGCGGGCACGGAGCCCTGAGCGACCACGGAACCCTGGACGGGTTCCTCGTAGGTGCGCTTGCCACGGTAGGACACGAGGACCGCGAAGAGCATGCCAGCAACAAGACCCATGACGGGCCAGAACATCGCCTTAGGGGCCATGTCCGCGGTTGCCGAGAGGCCGTAGCCGGCACCGAACTCGTTGACGTTGACGAGCAGGATCTCATTGAGGTAGATCGCGCCGAAGCCCGTGGGAAGAAGCAGGTAGGCGGCGCTCATGGAGCACCCGAGAATGCAGGCCACGGCCCTGCGGTCCACCTGAAGCTTGTTCAGCACACCGAGGAGTGGCGGGATGAGGATCGGGATGAAGGCAATGTGAACCGGGATGAGGTTCTGGGAGAGCAGGGACACGACCACGAAAAGGACGTAGAGGGCCCACTTGATGCCCTTGCTCGTCTTCTCCTCATCAGTGCTGACCTTCTTCGTCACCCAGGCGGCAAAGAGCTCGATGATGCCGGAGCGGGACAGCGCGACAGCGAGCGCACCGACCATGATGTATGTGAGGCCCACCTGGGCGCCCACGAGGAGGCTGTCGTTGAACACACCGAGGGAGCCTTCGATGCCGAGGCCCGCCTGGAGGCCGCCGAGCATCGCCGCCACAATGAGAGCGATCGTGACCGGCACCTTGATGAGGCACAGGGCAACCATGACGACGATCGCGAGTACGACCGCGTTGACATGGTTCCCGGTCAGCTCGAACAGGCCATAGACGACAGCTAGTGCAAGGATGGTGATGACCGCGTACCGGGGGAAGATCTCACTCCAGCGGATGGTCTCGGGAGGCTTCTGCGCCTGTTCTTCTGTATTCACGCTCACGGGTTGGCTCCTTTCGCCACGTCATCCTAACCCGGGCGTTCAGCTATGAGCCTCGACGGCCACCTAGTGGCCACTTAGTGGATGGTGAGCTTCATCCAATCGCCAGAATGTCAACGATTGCGTACAGGTCCTGAGTGCCCTGAGCCTGGGCTGCCGGGATCTTGATGAGGAGCCGTGAACCGACCGTGCTCTCGGAGATTCCGGTTCTCAGTCCCTCCATGGTCCCGCTCACGTTGAGACGAATCGGTCCCTTCCCCCACGTCGTATCAATGAGGGCACCATCATCGGCGCTGTAGAGGGAGTACTGCACGTACACGCTGTCCTCGGCGGTCACCTGTTCGCCGTCACCGCGAATCGAGACCGAGGTCGAGAGCCGCTTGACCGGTCCGGAACCGACCAGGGTGGGCACGCCATCCTCGCCGACTGCGATCGTGGGTTCTCCGCTCATCTCCCGGGACTGCCCCTGAGCGCTCGAGTAGAGCACATCGACAACAACGATCTCCGCTCCACCCTCCTGAGGGATGACCTGCGCGAGTCGTGAGCCCTCCGTGACGCCCTCCAGGTCAATGAACGACGTGTCGGGCAGTCCCAGGGTGACCTCCTCGCCTCCGGCTAGGAGGTTCCGATCGTCGTCGAAGGAAGCCACGACGTAGAGGATAGGAACGTCGTGGTTAATGACTGGGCCGTTGCCTTCCTCAAGAACAAGGACCTCGTCCGCGTAGGTACCCGAGATCGACTTCAGCGTGGGCGAACCTAGGTCGCCGGCTACCTCGACATGGAGGTCCGCCTCGGTTGTTTCCTCGTCTGTGGGGGCTTGCGAACAGGCCCCCAGTGCTAGCGCGAGTGACAGCGCGAGAACGCTTCGCCTCACACGTGCTCCAGGAGCTCATCCACCCGATCGTCCACGGGCGAGAACGGGTCCTTGAGGATCACGGTGCGCGCACCGTCTGCCTCGAGCAGGCGCAGGTTCATCCAGTCGACCATGTAGTCGCGCCGTGCCTCGGTCGCTGCCTTCACGAACCTGCCGCGCAGTGCCGCACGGGTCGTGGTCGGGGCGTTCGAGGTGAAGTGCTGGGCCGTCTCTTCCGTGACCAAGCGGTCGAGCAACCCCTGGTTGGTCATCGTCGTGAAGAGGCCGGACGTGGGTGAGATGTCGTGGTAGGCGAGCTCGAGGCGGGCCAGCCTCGGATCGTCCCACCCTGTTCCCGCCTTGGTGCGGTAGCG
The DNA here is from genome assembly GCF_041440645.1 of Flaviflexus sp. Taxonomy (GTDB): domain Bacteria; phylum Actinomycetota; class Actinomycetes; order Actinomycetales; family Actinomycetaceae; genus Flaviflexus. The sequence continues at coordinate 7,879 of NZ_JASDVN010000038.1, forward strand.
ATCGAGCAGGTTGAGCTTCGCCACCCAGTCGAGCTTGGTCGACAGCTTTTCCAGCTCCCCCTTCTCAAGAGCATCGATGCCCTCGAGCCACAGGTTAGCGAGCATGAGCCTGGTGGCATCGAGCTCGGACTTGTAGCCGTGGGAATCGTAGTGAGAGTGGGCAAGTTCCGCGAACTCGCGCTGAATCTCGAGAGCGGTGCGGGAGCCGCCCTCCTCGAGTTCAACCTTCGTCTTCAGGGTGATGTCGTGGGAGATATTACGGATCGCCTTCATCGGGTCGGCCAGCTTGAGGTGCGGCATGATGACGCCGTCCTCGAGCAGCACGAGAAGCATCTCTGTCATCGCGAACTTCAGGGCCGTCGTTGTTTGGGACATGTTGGTGTCCCCCACGATCACGTGCATACGGCGGTACTTCTCCATGTCGCCATGGGGCTCGTCGCGGGTGTTGACGATGGGGCGGGACCGGGTCGAGGCCGACGAGATCGCGTCCCACATCTGATCCGCTCGCTGCGACAGCTCAAAGGACGCACCGTCTGGTTGACGGCGGATGTGGCCGGCGCCGGTCAGGACCTGACGGGTCACGAAGAACGGCACGAGCGAATCAACGCGGGACCGGAAGTCGCGTCTCCTGCGCAGCAGGTAGTTCTCGTGGCATCCGTAGGAGTTCCCCGCGGAGTCGACGTTGTTCTTGATGAGGTGCAGGCGTTCCGTGGAGCTCTGCTCTTCCAGGGATGCGTTCGCCTCATCGACCATCGACTGGTAGATGAGGTCTCCGGCGCGATCGAGGGCCACGAGGTCATCGATTGACACGCACTCGGCGGACGCGTACTCGGGGTGGGCACCAACATCAAGGTACAGCCGGGAGCCGTTTGATAAGAATGTGTTTGTGGACCTGCCCCATTCGACAACCTTGCGGAACAGGAGCTGCGCCGCTTCCTCACCGGTCAGGATCGAGGGTTCACCCGTGGTCGTGGCGCTCGTGAGGCCGTACTCGGTCTCCACGCCCATGACCCTCTTCGGGATCACTGTCCACCCTTTTGGACGAAGCCCTGAACGAACGCTTCCGCGTTCGTTTCGAGGACCGAGTCGATCTCATCAAGCAGCGAGTCAATGCCTTCGTGCTCGATGTTCTTCGCCTCCACAGCCTGCGGGGCTTTCTTCTGATTCTGTGTCTGCTTCTGGATTCTTTCCTGCATACCTAGCTCCTCAGAGTGTTAAGAAAATCTGTGATGGAAGGGGAACTGACCGCCTCACCGACGAGCTCCTTCGTGCCCGTCAGGGGATTGAGGGTGGGGATGCGGAGGAGGGACTCCTCCCCCGTGTCGACCGTGATCGAATCCCACGAGGCGGCAAAGACCTTGCCGGGGTAGTTCTTGATGAGAGAGCCGCGAACGAAGGCGCGGGTGTTCTCCGGGGGCGCCGTTGCGGCCTGGCGCACCTGCTCGGGCGTGAACAGGCGATCAACGCGCCCAGCAGCGTCGAGGCGGTCAACGATGGAGCGTCCCGCCCTCAGGTCGTGCCACTGAAGATCGAAGGCCACGATCTTCGGATCGTTCCAGGCGAGGCCTCCCCTGCTCCTCATTGCCTCCAACATCTGCATTTTCGCAACCCACTCGACCTGGCCCGCGGCAGAGTAGATGTCGGTCGAGAGCTGCTCAATGACCAGATCCCACGTGTCGAGCAGAAGCTCTGTCTCCGGGTCGAGGCTACCGGCCTTCGTCATCGCGGTGCGGCACATGCGGGCGTAGTGGGACTGAATCTGCAGAGCCGTCGCCGAACTGCCGTCCCTCAGCGCAATCTCGTGCTTGAGAGACGTGTCGTAGGAAACCTCCGCGGTCTGCCACACGGGATCAGCGATGGCGAGGGAATCGAGCTCGAGGTCAGCACCGCCGTTCTCCAGCAGCCACAGGACAGCCGAGGTGGTCCCGACCTTGAGGAAGTTCGAGTAGTCGAACAGGTTCGCGTCCCCACCGATCACGTGGAGCCTGCGCCACTGGCGCAGTGCGTGAGGTTCGTCGCGGGTGTTGATGATCGGGCGGTTGAAGGTGGTCTCCAGGCCGATATCGTTCTCGACGTAGTCGGCGCGTTGCGAGATTTGGTAGCCGGGTTCCTGTGAACGCTGACCAAGTCCAACGCGACCTGCGCCGCACAGCACAGGGCGAGTCACGAAGAACGGCACAAGAGCCGAGACGAGATCATCGAAATCGACGCTACGGTTGACGAGATAGTTCTCGTGGGAGCCGTAGGTAGCTCCCTTGCCGTCGACGTTGTTCTTGTACAGGGTCGCCTCGGTGCCCTGTTCGTAGAGCAGGTTCATGGCATCCCGGGCGATGTGCTCCCCCGCCCTGTCGTACAGAACGGCATCGAGAGGACCAAGAGTTTCGGGTCCGGAGTATTCGGGGTGCGCGTGGTCGACATAGAGCCGCGCCCCGTTTGTCAGCACGGTGTTCGAGGCACGCGGCATGTCCAATTCGGCGTCGCTGGGCCTGCGGACCGACATGGCGGACGGCGCGGGCCTGTCCGGATCGTCCGTCAGCTGCGAGGGGTCCGCGGAGGCACGTTCGATGCGGAAACCGCGAGCATCGTTCAGTGGATCCTCGCCCCGGTAATCCCACCTGATGGGTCCGTTGGGGCTCGCTTCGCCCGCGCTCGCGTACGCATCGACAATGTAGGTCGAGTAGCGGATCGGGTTGATCGGGTCGGTCGAGAGAATACCGAACTCTGTTTCGGTACCGATGACGCGCTTGACTGTCATATTCTCCCTCCCAGGTCGATACCCTCGAAACTGTTCGTGCCGCTACCCTCGCTCGTGGGACGTGCGGCGGAGGATTCTGACTCTGGCGCTGAACCCTCAGTCGGTGCCTGCAGACTTGCGGCTGCCTCCTCACGGGCGGCGTGCTTGCCGGCGAGGGAACGGACGAAGGTGACGCGCCTGTTGGGGCGGCCATTCACTCGTGCCCACTCGTCCGGGTTCGTCACACCTGCGATGTCCTCGTTCTGGCGGATCTCCTGATCGAGCGCGGACAGAAGGTGCTGGGTGCTGATGCCGCGCTTGCCGGTGTGGAGGAGGTCCTTGATCGCAAGAGTCTTGGCACGGTCCACGAGACCGGCAATCATGGCGCCAGAGGCGAAGTCGGACAGGTACTGGGTCTCAATCGCACCGTCGGCGTATGTGATCTCAACGTACTCTGTGCGCTCGTTACGCGCGTAGAGGGCATCGATGCTGGTCTGGATCATGGCGCGGACCGCGTTCTCGGCATTGCCGTGTGCCGCGATCTCATCCTCGTGGATGGGGAGGTTCGCGGTCAGGTACTTGGCCATGATGTCGGCGGCGCCGTCACGGTTCGGTCGCTCGATGCGGATCTTGATGTCGAGTCGTCCGGGACGCAGGATCGCGGGATCGATCATGTCCTCACGGTTGGAGGCGCCGATGACGATGACGTTGTCGAGGGACTCGACACCATCGATCTCCGCCAACAGTTGCGGCACGATCGTGGTCTCGGCATCGGAGGAGACACCGCTGCCGCGGGTGCGGAACAGCGCCTCCATCTCGTCGAAGAAGATGACAACGGGATATCCGCCCGAGGCGCGTTCGCGTGCTCGTTCGAAGATCTCACGGATCTGACGTTCGGTTTCACCCACGTACTTGTCGAGCAGTTCGGGGCCTTTGACGTTGAGGAAGTAGGCGCGATCGTCGCCGGTCGTGTCGGCAAGGCTCGTTGCGACGGCCTTGGCGATGAGGGTCTTGCCACATCCTGGCGGGCCGTAGAGTAGAACGCCCTTGGGTGGCTTCAGTCCGTGGTCGCGGTAGAGCTCGGGATGCTCGAAGGGCAGTTCCACGGAGTCCCGGATCTGCTCGATCTGGGGTCCCAGACCTCCGATGTCGGAGTAGGAGATGTCAGGGATCTCCTCGAGAAGCAGTTCCTCCACGTCGGGGCGTTCAAGGAGTTCGTAAACGAAGCCGTACTCGAGGTTGGCGCGCAGGGAATCGCCGGGGCGAATGCCCTTGGAGATGAGCGGATCGGCGATGCGAACGACCTGCTCCGCCTGATTCGAGGTGATGAGCACGCGGTCTGTTCCGATGACGAGCTTGGCGGTCACGACCTCGCCAGTGTCGGGGAAGCCGAGGCCTTCAAGAACGACGAGCTGTTCAGACATGCGGAGGATCTGACCGGGGCGGAGAGTACCCGCACCCTTATCAACCACCACCTGCATGTACCGCCCGCTCATGAGGATCGTTGCGGTGCTGTCGGGCTCTGCCTGGATGTAGATGCCGTACGGGCTCGGCGGGGAGGCAAGCGCCTCGAGCCGTTCATCCATTTTCGCGAGTTCGTCGCGTGCCACGGACAGGGCACTGGCGAGCTTCTCATTCTGACGAACGAGAATCTGCACCTGCTCGGATGCGCTACTTGCTGAGCTCATCAACTTCCTCTCAGTTGGTCATTCCAGTATCTCGCAGCACGTGCGACGTGTCGACGTCAGGAGGGACACCATCAAGGTGCGAGACAGCCCCCCGAGCATACCCTCATCTACTTTTTGCCTGACATTGCGCGACAAAAGCTGGACAGCACTGGGTCTCGACAACCACCGTGAGGCTCCGCTGAGTTCCCTCGCAGTGAACGACGACGTCGACCTTTTGCGGTGTCACAAGCGATCAAGCAAACCATCTGTACATGTCGCAAGCGATCAGGCTAGTGCTGGTCAGTTCTGTTACTGAGACCTGTGACAGAGATCTGTTCCTGAGGCCTGTGACAGAGTTCTGTTACAGAAAGAGCGACCTGGGTCGAACTGGGTCAACCTTGACCGCCAGGGCGTCCTCACAGGGACCGTTGAAATCGCCGGCCGATTCAAGAATTCCTGACGAATACCCTGGCAAGCGTTTCCGGTGACTTACTCAGCAGACTCTGCGGATCGTGGGAACTGTGCATCCGCCTCGGGTGAGTCGCCTGAGGGCACGCCATCGTTGTCTTCCGGGATGTGCGAGGAACCGGTCTGCTCGATGAGGCTGCGCTGCTTGACGTCGCGAAGCACCTTGCGGAGCTTTTTGGGTGACATCGCAGGTTCTTCCATTGGTTCGAGAGACTCGTCCTCCCACGGCATCGTGTCCGAGTAGGCAAGCTTGGCGGGCCTGCGCTTTTCGAGGAGCGGCTCATTGCCCGGGGCGAGCTTGCGGGCCACGACAAGGAAACCGGTGTGGGCCACCATGCGGTGGTCGGGGCGGACGGCGAGTCCCTCGAGGTGCCACGTGCGCACAAGGGTTTCTGTAGCCTCGGCCTCCGTGAATGCGAAGGTGGCTCGCATGGACTCAACGAAGCGGGACAGCTGAGTTGTTGTCGCGACATATCCCAGGAGAACCCCGCCGGGGCGGAGCACCCGAACGGCCTGCTCGAGGTTCTCCCACGGGGCAAGCATGTCGAGAATGACGTGATCGATGGACTCTTCTGCCATGCCCTCAAGCACGTCCGAGAGGTCACCGATCTCAACGGTCCACGGCGGAATTTCCTCGCCATACCAGCTCTCCACGTTGGCGATGGCGATGGTGGCGAACTCTTCACGCCGCTCCACGGAATGAACGTGGCCGGTCGGGCCCGTGGCAGCTAGCAGCGAGAGCGTCAGGGCACCGGATCCGACACCCGCCTCAACGACGCGGGCTCCCGGGAACACGTCGGCGATCGAGATGATCTGTGCCGCATCCTTCGGGTAAATCGGGGTGGCGCCGCGCGGCATGGAAAGAACGTAGTCGGTTACGAGCGGGCGAAGGGCTAGAAGCCTGTGACCATCATCCGTGTCCAGGACGGAACCCTCGGGTTGGCCGATGATGGCGGAGTGGCGGAGCCTGCCCCTACCCGACTGGAAGTAGCCGTCGTGGGTGAGCATGGTCGTATACTTGCGGCCCTTGATGTCGGTGAGCTGAACGCGTTCACCTGCGCGGAAGGGGCCTCGTCGCCGGTCGGCACCTGAGGGATGAATAGTCACAGTCGACAAGTCTACCGGCAGAAACCTCCCCGTCCTTCGCTAGGCTTGTCACATGCGTTACCAACCAGCCCTCTCCGTGTCACGGCTCAACGACTTCAAGCAATGCCCGCTGAAGTTCCGCTACCGGGTCATAGACCGGCTTCCCGAACCGCCATCGTCGGCCGCCACGAAGGGCACGCTGGTTCACTCCGTTCTTGAGCACCTCTACGACCTTCCCGCAAGTGAACGCACACTCCACCGCGCAACCGACCTGCTCGAGCCGAGGTGGGCTGCTCTCGTTGAACGCGACCCGGAGATCCAGAGCCTGTTCGAGGAGGAGTCGTTCGATGACTGGCTGGATTCCGCCCGTTCTCTCGTCCGCACCTACTTCAACCGCGAGAACCCAACGATGCTCAATCCGCTGCGGAGCAACAGGGAACGCATGATCACGGTTGAACTCGACTCCGGCATTCGCTTCCGCGGCGTCATCGACCGCATCGATGTCGCACCCAAGGGTGACCTGCGCGTCGTCGACTACAAGACGGGGAAGATGCCGGGACCCATGTACCAGGAGGAAGCACTGTTCCAGATGAGGGCGTACGGCTTGCTCCTCAAGTACGAGCAGGACAAGGAACCGCTCCAGTCCCAAATCATCTATCTGGGCTCGGACTCGACACTCACGTACTGGACCGACGCTGGCGACAGCCCGCGCACCGAAGAATCGATCGTGGGCGTGTGGAACCAGATCCTCGACTGCATTGAGAAGAACGACTTCCCGCCCCGCAAATCCAAACTCTGTAACTGGTGCTCCTTCCAGTCCATCTGCCCCGCGTTCGACGGCGAATCACCCGAGATCAGCGACGAGGGCGTTGCCAAGCTCAAGAGAGTCGCGCTCTAGACTGCTCATCTATAGCTAGATCACGTATCGCTTAATCGCGCGAGGCTGTGAGTTTGCCCGTTCCAGACTTGACGCATGGGTACTGGAGAAGCCTAGGAATGCGCGGCCTTTCGTCCAACGACCTCGCAGGCGATGATGGCGATAAGGGGGATAACGGCTATCCACTGGAGGGAGCCGTTACCGAACACGACCGGGTTGTTCTCGAAGTCCAAGGCAAGCACTGCAAGCGCGAGGACACATAGATTGCGAACGAGAGTCAAGTTCGTGATGGGGACGGGAGTGGTCGACAGGCACCGGCACACGCTCCCCCGTGCTCGATAGACGACCATGAGGTAGCAGGTGGCGAGCAGGATTCCCGCGATGCTGACGATCCAGTAAAGGGTGCCGGATGCAAGGATCAGGCCGGCACCGATGAGGAGCTGAGCACCATAGTGCGCCCATGCAACACCCGGCCGCATGAGAGCGGCCGGGAGGTGAAGCTCCCTCATGTCCCGCAACATGGACTTGGGCATGCCGCGAGTATTGAGGAGAGCCGAGTAGAGAAGGAGTGCCGCCCACAGCAGGGCCGCGAGGTTCACGACAGGCTGACCCCCAGGAGTGCCTGGCACATGTCCCTGAACAGACCGGCCCCGTCGCGATCATCGTTGTACTCGTTGGCGTCGGCCCATTCGTCGATGGCGTCGAGGGCACCGGGGGTGTCGAGATTGTCGGCGAGTCGAGCACGCACGGTTGCGAGCAGTTCCTCCGCACCCGCTCCGCCCGTGTGGTTGGCCCTGCGCCAGCGGGTTAGGCGGCGCTCAGCGCGATCCAGGTCCTCATCCGTGTACTCCCAGTCGGAGTCCCACATGTGGCCAAGGAGGGCGAGGCGCACAACCATGGGTTCGAAGCCGCGCTGAAGCAGCTTGGACACGAGCACGAGGTTGCCGAGAGACTTGCTCATCTTGTGGCCCTCGTAGGCGACCATGCCGGTGTTCATCTGGCCACGGACGGTGACCTCGGGGTGGAAGTCCGCCATGTGCAACAGCGACATTTCCTGGTGCGGGAAGACCAGGTCGGCTCCGCCGCCCTGGATGTCGACCGTGTTGCCGAGGTAGTCGCGACCAATGAGTGCGCACTCGATGTGCCAGCCGGGACGCCACGCGCCGGGGCGTGCGCCTTCGGCCTGGAAGTCGTCTCCAACAACGCCCTTCCAGATGATGGGGTCAAGGGGATGCTGCTTGCCTGCACGGTCGGGATCGCCACCGTTTTCGCGGAACACCGAGATCAGATCGATGTCTTTGAGGTGGGGAGCCGCGTAGTCCGCATCGCTAGTCTTGATGTAGTAGTCGGTCCTGCCGTCCTCGGTCAGGCCGTATGCTCGACCATCAGCAAGAAGTTCCTTCACCTCGGCAACGAGAGGCTCAATAACGTCTGAGACGGCCACCCAGTTGTTGGGAGGAATGACGTTGAGGGTCTCCATGTCGGTGCGGAACAGCTCGATCTGAGAATCGGCGAGGTCGCGCCAGTTGACATTCGTTGCCTCTGCACGCTCGAACAGCGGATCATCGATGTCGGTGATGTTCTGCGCGTAGTTGACGTTCAGCCCACCATCCCGCCACGTGCGAACCAGCATGTCGAAAGATACGTAGGTGAAGGCGTGACCAAGGTGTGTGGCGTCGTACGGCGTAATGCCGCACACGTACAGGTTCGCATCCGGCCCGCTGACTGACACCCGCTCCCCTGTACGAGTGTCAACAACGTTTAGCTCAGGCGCAGTTCCCGGAAGGGTGGGAAGCTGCGGGATCGGCCACGAACGCATAGAAACCTTTCGAGTCACTGTGCCACCAGAACGCCAGCTCCGAGGAGCCCCACGACGACTGCGGCGAGAATCAAGCGATAAAGAACAAACGGGAGGTAAGACTTTGTTGAAATAAGCTTAAGGAACCAAACAATGACTATGTAACCAACAATGAAGGACACCACAGTAGCGACCAGCGTTGGTACGGTGCCGACCTGAGGGCCCGAACCGTCGTCCGAAACGAGTCGATACAGTCCCGAACCAAGAACGGCGGGGATGGCGAGCAGGAACGAGACTCGTGCCGCGGCCTCCCTCGTGTAGCCGAGCAGAAGCCCAACGGTGATGGTGCCGCCGGAGCGGGAAACACCGGGAATCAGTGCCATTGACTGGGCAAAGCCAAGGATCAGGCCGTCCTTCATGGAGAGGTCGTGCTCCCCCAGGCGCTGCTTTCCGTACTTGTCCGCAAGGCCCAGGAACACCGCAAAAATGGCGAGCATGAGGGCCGTGAGGTAGAGGTTGCGGAAGACTGAATCGATCGCATTCTCAAAGAACAGGCCGAGAACGACAATCGGGATTGTGCCGATTATCACGATCCACCCCATGCGAGCATCCTGCGGATCCGCGGGGCTGCGGTCCTTCCACGGACCAAACGGCAATGCGTTAAACCACGCTTTGATGATCCGCCAAATATCGTGCCTGAAGTAGATGACAACCGCCAGCTCCGTTCCGATCTGCACAACTGCAGTAAACGTCACGCCCGGGTCCCCCAGCGAAGGAAAGAGCTCTCCGACAATGCGGAGGTGAGCTGATGACGAAATCGGGAGGAACTCGGTCAGTCCTTGAACGAGACCAAGGATGACCGCTTCAAAAATTCCCATAGCGATACCTTAAGCCCCTCCCTCACCACATGCAGTAGGCTCACAGTGTGAGAAAACGCAAGCTTGGTTCGGTCGGCACATTTGTCACAACCCTGGGACTCGGCACCCTCACGTGGGGCCGCGATACGTCACCAGAAGATGCAACAAAGCAGCTCGACCTTTTCATGGACGCAAACGGTTCCGTGATCGACAGCTCACCCTATTTCGGTGGCGGCGAGGCAGAACACGTCCTCGGTGAACTCTTGCGCACCCACGTGGATCGCGAATCTCTCCACATCATTTCTCGTGCGGGGCTCGGACCCGAGGGCGTCGACGCCACCCGCTCCAGCCTCGAACGTAGCGTGACCTCAACCCTGTCGACTCTTGGTACCGAATGGATCGACACCCTCGTTTTAGCGGCCCCGGACCAGTCCACCGACTACGAGGAGACCGCCGACGCTCTCGCTTCCCTCGCAAGCCGCGGGCTCATCCACGGCGTTGGGCTTGGTAACTGCCCGGGTTGGTATGCAGGAATCATGAGCACGCTTCTCGCCGAACGCGGCGTCCGGCTTTCGGCACTCCACGTCGAATACAACCTTCTTCAGCGCGGCATCGAACGCGAGCTCGTCCCGTTCGCCCGTCATACCGGAGCCGGAGTCATCGCCTGGTCGTCTCTTGGTCGTGGTGTTCTTGCCGGCCGCTACCGCCACTCGATCCCACCGGACTCACGAGCGGCCTCGCCCCACTTCGCGAGCTTTGTCGAACCGTATCTTGGCGATAAGTCCCGGCAGGTTGTTGAAGCCATCGCCACCGCCGCGGATGGTCTCGGTGTCGACATCGCAACCGTGTCACTTGCCTGGGTCCTGTCCAGACCACAGGTATCAGTCGCCCTCATCGGCCCCCGCACCTCCGGTCAACTAAGCGCGATCCTGACAGATCTCAATGAGGACATTCCCGAAGCCGTTCTCGAGGCACTCACGGACGTCACATCTCAGTCCTGGGGTTACCCCGAGCGTTTCTAAACGCACGACCTTTACTAAAGAACTGTGGCCGGGCTCATTGCCCGGCCACACTCAGTTCACTCTTTCGGCTCAGTCGTCGAGAGGCTCGAGATCGTCCTCGTCGAAATCCTCGAAATCCTCATCTTCGTCGTCGTCGAAGTAGTCATCGTCCTCGTCGTCGACATCGTCTTCCTCTTCAATATCGTCGATGTCATCATCATCGTCGTCATCTTGATCGTCGTCCGTATACACGTCGAAGGGGAGCTCAATGCCGTAGTTAGTGAAAACGGCGTCGTCATAGACGACGTACGCATCGGCTAGGTTATCCATAGCCTCGATGACAGACTCGGCATCGGGGTCCTGCGTGTGAGCGGCGGTATCGTGAAACGCCTCGAATGCCCCAATGAGGCGGTCAAGTGCAGTACGCGGATCAATCATGATGAAAGCTTATCTTGAAAATGGTGCCAGAGCACACCCACTTCTGAGCACCCAAGAAGATACGGTTTGCTCACGGGATATCTACAGGTCTCGACCAGTGTCGTCCGTGGCGAATATTTAATAATATCCGCAGAAGCGGGTCTTTTTCCCGTCATCTCGCGCATTCACGGATCGGATGCGGCATGAATTTAAGGCAGTTGAAAAAACGGGGAACTTTTTGACCCAGTCGTCAACTAGACTGTCGTTAACATCAAAACTTGGTGACGAACAAGTGCATGGAACCAGATTGGCGTTCCGATAGTTCGTCCCACAAGACCTCTCCTAGCGAGAGGAGGGCGCGGCGGGATGGACTAGGTGTGGCTGTTATGTCTCAGGACATAGGTGACAGTTCTGTATCAGGACATGGGTGACGTT
>NZ_JASDVN010000039.1:0-19009 GCF_041440645.1 Flaviflexus sp.
CCATCCCCAACTTCGAAATCAAAGAAAACCTGCCAACTACTTGACGCGGGACAGTCAGTCCCATGGCAGCGATTGCGACGGTTGCAGCCACAGCGATAGGGCGTCTGGTGCCCAGTAGGTGAATTCGCATCACTTACTTCCTATTCACTGTATGAAAATATGACACACTTAACATACCCGTTATTCTTTAACGACGGGTAAATTCCCTTAAACCACATGGGGGCAACACGAACCGCTGGCTATGATTACCCTCACACGCTCAGCGCCTTGGTATTTGGCAAAATGAACCGTCAAACAAAGCGCTAAACCGACCGGGAGGATGGCACATGGAAGCACAACTCACTCTCACTGGAACCCCCGTAGTACCAGGAATTGCCTATGCCAAGACCGCCTGGGTGCAGGGTGTTCCCGAGCCGCCCGAAACCGCCCCGGACGTGCCCGAGTCGGAGCGTGAGACCGCTCAGGAACAGTTCGTTGCGGCCGCCGATGCGGTCGCACAGCGGCTGACCACTCGTGCAGCAAGCATGGTCGGCACTGCTTCAGACATCCTCGCTGTTTCGGCTGGTTTTGCTCGGGACAAGGGGTGGCGGAAGGAAGTAAACAAGCGGATTGCAGGCGGCACTCCCCCGGTCCAGTCCGTCACCCAGGCCACCCAACTCTTTGCCGACATCTTCTCCGCGCAGGGTGGGCTCATGGAGGAGCGCGTCACCGACCTTTTGGACATGCGCAATCGCGTTGTTGCCGAACTCGAGGGTCATCCCGAGCCCAGCATTCCCACACCGGACGAACCCATCATTCTGCTTGCGGACGACCTGGCACCGGCAGATACGGCGGGACTCGATCCGGAACTCATCCTTGGCATCATCACCCGACTGGGTGGCCCCACCTCCCACACATCGATCATCTGCCGCCAGCTCTCCATCCCCTGCATCGTCGCAGCGAGGGATCTGGAGGCGGTCTCGGACGGCAAGCTCCTCATCATGGATGGCGACTCGGGTGAGTACTCGGTCGATCCGGATAGAGAGCAGGCCGAGGCTCTCGCTCACGAGGATGCCCTGCGCCGTCAGCGCGCACGTGAATGGCAGGGACCAGCGGAAACCCTCGATGGCTACCCGGTGGAGTTGCTCGCCAACATCCAGGACCGCGCCAGCGCGCTCCGCGCCGAACAGACCGAAGCCACGGGCATCGGACTTTTCCGCACGGAACTCTCCTTCCTCAACACCCCGGTCGAGCCCTCACTCGAGGATCAGAGCGCTCTCTATCGTTCCGTGTTCTCCAGCTTCCCGGGCGGCAAGATCGTTGTGCGAACGCTCGATGCTGGCTCGGACAAGCCCGTTGCCTTCGCCTCGGTTCCAAACGAGGAGAACCCGGCCCTGGGCGTGCGCGGTTTGCGCACCTCGGGAGTTGATGAGGGCCTGTTGCTACGCCAGATCGATGCCCTCGTGTCCGCCTCCGCGGATCACGATGGTCCGAACTGGATCATGGCTCCCATGGTGTCCACCATCGCCGAGGCCCGCTGGTTCTGCGGGATGATCCGCGAACGCGGCCTCAAGGCCGGCATCATGATCGAGGTTCCCGCCACCGCCATCATGATCGACCAGTTCATGGAGGAGGTCGACTTCGTCTCGATCGGAACGAACGACCTCACCCAGTACGTCATGGCCGCGGACCGCACCAACGCGAATCTCGCAACCTACACGGACAACTGGCAGCCCGCCGTTCTCACACTCATTAACTTGATCGCCCAGTCCGGCATCGCCCACGGCAAGCCCGTCGGCGTGTGTGGTGAGGCCGCAGCGGACCCGAACCTCGCCGCGGTCCTCATCGGCATGGGAGTGACCTCCCTGTCCATGGCGTCCGGTGCGATCTCGTACGTGGGTTCCCGGCTCTCCGAGGTCACCCTCGAGCAGTGCCAGCAGGCCGCGGAAGCGGTCCTCCAGGCACCAGATCCGATCACTGCCCGCCAGGTTGCCTCGGCAGCCCTCGGCACCCACGCCTAGGCCACACCCCCAACAAACGCGCCTCGGGGGTTGGGAACAACTCCGAGGCAGCAGAACCATCAAACAGTGCCGACAAACAATTCCGAAAAACAAATCCTTCAAACAAAGCCAACCAAGGGTTGTCCAGGTCCGACCAATTTCGGCGCAGGTCTCACCTAACGGGCACGCCCACACTTGAATTCGCTCATTTCGGACACCCGGGGGCTATGATGTGTGGGCCGAGTTGGTGCGCACGCTGTGCTCAATGGCTTGAATTGCGCCTGCTCTCGGCACATGTGAAAGGGAGGGAATACGGTGGCGGCCGTATTCCCTCCCTCACTTAGCTTTGAGCTTGTTGAGCCTCTAGCTCGTTGCTGATCGATATCAGCTTGTCTTCTCGATCAGAGAACACCCTGTGCGAGCATGGCGTCTGCAACCTTGACGAAGCCAGCGGCGTTGGAGCCGGTGACGTAGTCGGAGGAGTTGCCTGCGTAACGCTCGGAAGCGTCCACACACTGAGCGTGAATGTTCACCATGATGTCATCGAGACGCTGAGCAACATCCTCGCGGGTCCAGGACTGACGTGCCGAGTTCTGCTGCATCTCCAGTGCGGAGACCGCGACGCCACCTGCGTTGGCTGCCTTGCCGGGGCCGTAAAGAACGTCAGAAGCCTCGAAGACCTCAACGCCCTCGGCGTCGGTGGGCATGTTCGCGCCTTCACCAACGGCCTTGACACCGTTCTTGATGAGGGTGCGAGCATCCTCGCCGTTGAGCTCGTGCTGGGTTGCGCAGGGCAGAGCAACGTCAACCGGGACGGACCAGATGGAGCCATCGGTGTGAAGCTCTGCGTTCGGGCGAGCAGCCACGTAGTCAGCAACGCGACCGCGCTTGACCTCCTTGATGTCCTTGAGGAGCTCGAGGTCGATGCCGTCTGCGTCGTAGACCCAGCCGGAGGAGTCGGAGATGGTCACGGGCTTTGCACCCAGCTGCTGGAGCTTCTCGATCGAGTAGATGGCGACGTTACCGGAACCGGAAACCGACACGGTCTGACCTTCGAAGTCCTCGCCGCGGGTCTTGAGCATCTCGCGGGTGAACGCAACCAGGCCGTAGCCCGTTGCCTCGGTGCGGATCAGGGAGCCGCCCCAGTCGAGGCCCTTACCGGTGAGAACCCCGGCCTCGAAGCCGTTAGCGAGCTTCTTGTACTGGCCGAAGAGGTAACCGATCTCGCGGCCACCGACGCCGATGTCGCCGGCGGGGATGTCGGTGAAGTGACCGATGTGGCGGAACAGGCCGGTCATGAAGGACTGGCAGAAGCGCATGATCTCCTGGTCGGACCGACCGTGGGGATCGAAGTCAGCGCCACCCTTGCCGCCACCGATCTGCTGGCCGGTGAGGGCGTTCTTGAAGATCTGCTCGAAGCCGAGGAACTTCACGATGGAAGCGGAAACGGTCGGGTGGAAGCGAAGGCCGCCCTTGTAGGGACCGAGAGCCGAGTTGAACTGGAAGCGGTAGCCACGGTTGACGTGCGTCTTGCCCTCGTCGTCAACCCACGGGACGCGGAAGTGGACTGCGCGCTCGGGTTCAACGATGCGCTCGAGGATGGCAGCTTCCTGGTACTCAGGGTGCTGCTCGAGGACAGGTGCGAGGGAGTCAAGAACGCCGACAACGGCCTCCTGGAACTCGAGCTCACCTGGGTTGCGGACCTTCAGTCCTTCGAGGACCGATTCAATGTATTCACTTGCTGTGCTCATGGGTAAAACGCTAGTTCATGAAGGCTTTCCTTGGCACTCTCGTCCACTGCGAAATATTGCACATTTTTAAAAGTTTCCCACGAGGAAAGCTTGTCACTATTCTTGAATTGGAGAAAATGGCGGAAATAAGCCACTCCCTCACCTTCAAGCCCTCTTTTAGTTGAGGGTTCAAAGGTGAGGGAGTGCAATATAAGGGATAATTGTCTCTTTAGCAAATCCTAGGCCTGTGGTGCCCGAGGCGTGGGACCGACCAATTCGTCAAGTTTGAAGGAGTATGTTTCCTCGCCATCAATGACGAGTCGGTTTCCTCCGGTCGTACCGATTCGAGCGGCGGTCACGCCCTCCGCTTCTGCGGCCGCGGTGACGGCCGGGAGGAGGCGCTCGGGTACCGCCACGACGGCCCGAGCCTGAGTCTCGGAGAAGAGCGCGGTGAAGTCGTCCACGCCGAGCGGAAGGAGATCGATGGAGGCTCCGACACCGTGACGCAGGACCATGTCGACGATGGTCTGGATGAGACCGCCGTTGGACACGTCGTGTGCCGCCGAGGTGACGTCGGCCTCAGCGAGAGCGATGAGGACATTGCCGAGGGCAACCTCCTTCGCAAAATCCACCTTCGGGGGCAGGCCGCCCACGTGATCGTGGATCGCACGCGCCCACGCCGAACCGTCCAGCTCGTCCTCCACGTCGCCCAGGGCGACGATGGCGAGGCCCTCGTCGAACCAGCCCGAGGGGCGCGCGGTGGCAACATTGTCGAGGACACCGAGCATGCCAACGACGGGGGTCGGGTTGATCGAGTCGTCACCGTTCGAGTTGTACAGGGACACGTTGCCGCCCGTGACCGGGATGCCAAGCTCGGCGCAGCCGTCGGCGAGGCCTTCCATGGCGGTCACGAGCTGCCACATGAGCTCCGGCTTTTCCGGGTTGCCGAAGTTCAGGCAGTCGGAGATGGCGCGCGGGTGCGCACCCACGGTCGCCACGTTGCGGTAGGACTCTGCGAGAGCCTGACGGGCACCGGTGTAGGGATCAAGTTTAGTGAACCAACCGTTCGCGTCTGTTGCAAGAGCAACGCCGCGACCGGACTCCTCGTCCACGCGGATGACACCAGCATCGTCGGGCTGAGCAAGGGCCGTGTTGCCACGAACGAAGCGGTCGTACTGGCTCGTGACCCAATCCTTGGGTGCCTGGTTCGGGGAGTGCAGAACACGGATGATCTGGTCCCTCAGCTCCTCGCCCGCTGCGGGGCGAGCAAGGGAGTCCGTGGTGTCGGCCTGGAGGGCATCCTGCCAGGAGGGACGCTCGTAGGGGCGGTCGTAGACCGGCCCATCAACGGCGACCGTCTTGGGGTCGACGTCAACGATGCGGTGTCCGTCGTGGTCGATGGTCAGGCGACCATCCCCTGTCACCTCACCGATGATCGAGGCCTCGACCTCCCACTTGTTGATGATGGCCATGAAGGCATCGAGATTCTCGGGGGTCACGACCGCCATCATGCGCTCCTGAGACTCCGACATGAGGATCTCGCCAGCGTTCAGGGTCGAGTCGCGCAGGAGCACCTCCTCGAGGTTCACGTGCATGCCAGAATTGCCGTTTGCGGCCAGCTCTGAGGTGGCACAGGAAATGCCAGCAGCACCGAGGTCCTGGATGGCCTCAACGAGACCAGCCTGGAACAGCTCCATGCAGCATTCGATGAGGATCTTCTCCATGAACGGGTCGCCAACCTGAACCGAGGGGCGCTTCGTGGGCATGCCACCCTCGAAGGCCTGGGAGGACAGGATGGAGGCACCACCGATGCCGTCGCCGCCGGTGCGGGCACCGAAGAGCACGACCTTGTTGCCGACGCCTTCGGCGTTGGCCAGGTGGATGTCCTCGTGGCGGAGCACGCCAACCGCGAGCGCGTTGACGAGTGGGTTGCCCTGGTACGCCCTGTCGAACTCGACCTCGCCACCGATGTTTGGCAGGCCAAGGGAGTTGCCGTAGCCGGCGATGCCGGCGATGGCGCCGTTGGCGACTCGCCAGGTGTCCTGCTCGTTCGGGTCACCGAAGCGAAGCTGGTCCATGACGGCGACGGGGCGGGCACCCATGGCGATAATGTCGCGGACGATGCCGCCAACGCCCGTGGCCGCACCCTGGTAGGGCTCCACGTAGGAGGGTGAGTTGTGGGATTCGACCTTGAAGGTGACGGCCCAGCCGTCACCCACGTCCACAACACCCGCGTTCTGTCCCATGCCGACCAGGAGGTGCTTGCGCATGTGTTCCGTGGTCTTCTTGCCGAACTGGGCGGACAGATGCTTCTTGGAGGACTTGTAGGAGCAGTGCTCGGACCACATGACGGAGTACATGGCGAGCTCAGCGTTCGTGGGCCTGCGGCCCAGCAGACCGACGATGCGATCGTATTCTTCGTGCTTAAGGCCGAGTGCCTCGTAGGGCATGACCTCGTCCGGCGTCGCAGCCGCGTTTTCGACGGTATCGTGAATCATTGCAGAACCCCCAAGACTGACTGGAACAGTGGCAGGCCATCAAGGCCGGTACGCGTGCCCAAGGCGCTGTCGGGGCCAAAGCCCTTCTCGACTGCGTGCTCGGGGTGTGGCATGAGGCCAACAATGTTGCCCGCGGCGTTGGTGATGCCTGCGATGTTGTTGCGCGAACCGTTGGGGTTGACGTCGACGTAGCGGAAGACAACACGGCCTTCACCCTCGAGTTCCTCAATGGTTTCGTCAAGAGCCTGGTAGGAGCCCTCGCCGTTCTTCAACGGGATCGTAATCTCGGCATCCTGGTCGTAGCCATTCGTCCATGCGGTCGTGTTGTTTTCGACGCGGAGAACCTGCTCGCGGCAAATGAACTTCTGCTGGTCGTTGCGGATGAGTGCGCCGGGGAGGAGGCCCGCTTCGCAGAGAACCTGGAAGCCGTTGCAGATGCCCAGGACGGGCATGCCACCCTTGGCGCGGTCAATGACTGAACCCATGACCGGTGCGAGGGAGGCGATGGCCCCACAGCGCAGGTAGTCGCCGTAGGAGAACCCACCGGGGATGATGACTGCATCTACTCCCTTGAGGTCAGTATCGGCATGCCACAGGTCGACTGCTTCTCCACCAGCGAGCTTGACGGCGCGCTTGGCGTCCCCTTCATCGAGAGTCCCGGGGAAGGTGATGACACCGACTTTCACTGTTCCTCCGCATATACGCCGACAACGTCTTCGATAATTGGATTGGACAGTACGGTCTCGGCTGCCTTCTTTGCGGCTTCGAGAGCCTCGTCGGTAACGTCGCCATCAACGGTCAGTTCAAACCGCTTTCCCTGGCGAACATCACCGAACTGCATGATTCCCTGATGGGGCAGCACCCCAACGATTGCCTTGCCTTGCGGGTCAAGGATTTCTGGCTTTGGCATAACTTCTACAATGATGCGTCCCATGGGACTAACTGTAGCGTTTAGGCCTCCGTCAGTGCTTCCAAGTCTGACCTGTGAGCCGCTCAAACGCGAAGATGTAGCGTTCCTGGGTCTTGGCAACCACGTCGGCTGGCAGTTCGGGCGGCGGACCGACCTTGTCCCAGCCGGAAGCGGGGGACGTCAACCAGTCGCGAATGTATTGCTTATCAAGGGAAGGCTGGGATTGACCCGGCTTGTAGGTTGAGATCTCCCAGAACCGTGACGAGTCCGGGGTGAGAATCTCGTCACCCAGGACCAGATCCGTCTCACCGGGCTGCATCCGATTGCCAAATTCGAACTTTGTGTCGGCAAGAATGATGCCTCGCTCGGCCGCAATGTCGCGGGCCTTCGTGTAGAGGTCGATCGAGATGTCGCGTAGCTGACGGGCAGTTTCCTTCCCCACGCGCTCCTCCACCTCGGAGAAAGAGATGTTCTCGTCGTGCTCACCAATGCGTGCCTTCGCGGCAGGGGTGAAGATCGGCTCCGGTAGCTGGTCACCTTCGATGAGACCGTCGGGCAGCTTCACGCCGCAGACGCTTCCGGTTTCCCTGTACTCGGCCAAACCCGAGCCCGCGAGGTAGCCGCGCACCACGCACTCGACAGGCACCATCTGGAGGCGGTCGGCGATCATCGCACGCCCCTCAACGGCCTTCGGCACGTCCACGGAAACGAAGTGGTTCTCTGTCACGTCCGCCAACTGCTTGAACCACCACAGCGTCATTGCCGTGAGGATCTTGCCCTTTTCGGGGATCACCGTGGGCAGAACGTGGTCAAACGCAGAAATGCGATCTGACGCAACAATCAGGATGGCATCCCGACCCAAATGCGCAGAAAGATCCGCAGGAGCATACAGGTCGCGGACCTTTCCTGAAGCCAGGTGGGTCCAACCTCGTATGCTCTCATAAGGGCTATTGTTCATGACCCTATTGTTCCACGAAAGCTTGCTTTGTGAAGGTCGATCTCATACTTCATGTTTGCGCCTTCCATGCCTACTGCCAGGGAAAATAGCACTCCTTTGCACGACTCTCACAACGAAGGATGTTAAATATGGTGACCACCACCAACATGTGAACTCGCGTCCCTGCGCACCCAAATCGAGGGTAGGAGCGTCCCGTCCCAGGTCGCGGCCCTATCTGCGCTCCCTCCCCCACATCCGGACAGGCCACTCCGGTAAACAGCAGGTAAACCTTGTCCCCGGCCCGTGCACGTTTTCCAACACCGGACGCACGTGACGCGCCTCGAGGCCCGGTTTGTTCTGGTCCTGTCGAACTACTCGGCCCCCAGGGCAAACGTGGCCGCCACAAGGAATAAACAGTGATAGATGCGAACACAGCCCGTAGGCAAAAGCTGTGGTTCCTTTGCGGCCGACTTTCGTTCGCGGGCAGCCTACGGTTCTCAGGTAGCTAGGCGTCGCTAGTTGACTGCGGTTTTTGGATAGCCGTGAGGGCCGGATCATGCCGGCCCTCAGTGTGCTGATCGAATAGTTCCTCCGCCCTCGCTGACTTCTCAGCTCAGATCAAAGCCCATCTTTCGCTCGCCTGCGCTAGATTCCCGCGGCGATGTCGGTGCGGTACTGCATGCCCTCGAAGGGGACGATCTTGGTGTAGGCGTCCTCTCGGGCTTCGGCAACGGTGGGTCCGTGGCCGATGACGGCCGCGACCCTGCCACCTGAGGTCACGACACGATCATCTTTCCACGTGGTTCCCGCGTGGATCAGTCCCACCATGTCGGCTACCTCGACCCCGAGCTTCAGCTTGCCCGGGTAGCCCTCGCTCGCAAGAACGACGGCTACGACTGCGTTCGGATCCCACTCGAGGGGCTCTAGCTGGTGGAGCTTGCCGGTGGCGGCCGCGTACAGGACCTCCGTGAGCGGGGTCTGCAGCCTCGGCAGAACGGCCTGGGTCTCGGGATCGCCGAAACGCACGTTGAACTCGATGACGCGAATGCCGCGTTCGGTCAGGGCAAGGCCGCAGTAGAGGATGCCAACGAAGGGCGTACCCTGGCGCTCGAGTTCGCGAACCACCGGGTAGGCAACGCGTTCCAGAACCTCATCGACGAGTCCCTCGGGTGCCCACGGGAGCGGCGAGTAGGAACCCATGCCGCCCGTGTTCGGGCCCTCGTTGTTGTCCTTGAGGCGCTTGAAGTCCTGGGCCGGCTCGAGCGGAATGACGGTCTTGCCGTCGCACACGCACAGGAGTGAAACCTCGGGACCATCGAGGTACTCCTCGATGACAACGCTGCCTCCCCCATCGATGCAGTCGAAGGCGTGCTGGCGAGCCGCGTCGAGATCCTCCGTGACAACAACACCCTTGCCTGCGGCAAGCCCATCGTCCTTCACGACGTAGGGCGCCGGGAACAGGCCCAGAGCTTCCTCTGCCTCTTCGCGAGTGGTGCAGATGCGGGCGAGGGCGGTGGGCACCTCAGCGAGCGCCATCACTTCCTTCGCAAATGCCTTCGAGCCCTCCAGCTTCGCTGCGGCTCCACTCGGACCAAACACTGGGATGCCAGCGGCGCGCAGGTCGTCCGCCACGCCCGCCACAAGTGGCGCTTCCGGACCAATGACCACGAGATCAACGTTGGTGCGTCCAGCGATCTCGACAATGTCCTTTCCGTTGAGAATATCGCCGCTCAGGCACTGAGCATTCTCGATCTGGCCGATTCCGGGATTGCCGGGGACCGCGTACAAAGCTTCAACGTGGGGAGCAAGGGCAAGTGCCAGCGCGTGCTCACGACCGCCCGATCCGAGGAGGAGAATCTTCATATTCCGAGCCTACCTGGGCTCCCCCGCCGAGTCGGTACTGGGCCGAAAACTATTCACCAGGTGGGCAGAGATTCGCGCCACCATTGCAGGAAATCGATAGGAGAATCTCAAGCAAGACGGGAAGACGAACTGAAGCAGGAATGGCCGACGAATTCACGCAACATTGCAGATGAACTCGCGGAAGATTCTCGGACAAAGGAGTGGTGGCAGGAGCCGAGGCCCCTGCCACCAGAGTTGAGTATTCGAATTACGAGACCTTAGCGGGCTGCTTCGATCCTGTTGCGGAACTCGCCAAGTTCGTGACGGATAGCTGCGGGGACCTTGTCGCCGAACTGTACGAAGTACTCTTCGACGGAGTCGATCTCAGCTGCCCAGGAATCCGGATCGGTCTCGAAGAGAGCGTCCCATTCTTCCTGGCCGATGTCGAGGCCTTCAAGGTTGAAGTCTTCGAACTTGGGGTAGCGGCCGGTGATGCCATCGACGGTCTCGACGCGGCCGTCTGCGCGGCGGACGATCCAGTCAAGCACGCGGGAGTTGTCGCCGAAGCCGGGCCACATGAACTTGCCGTCAGCGTCCTTGCGGAACCAGTTGACCTGGTAGACCTTCGGGAACTTATCGCCAAGCCTCTCCTGCATCTCCGTCCAGTGGCCCCAGTAGTCGGCCATGTTGTAGCCCGCGAACGGAAGCATACCGAAGGGGTCGTGGCGCAGCGAGCCGGCCTTGACGTCGGTTGCTGCTGCGGTGACCTCGGATGCCACGGAGGCACCGATGAACACGCCGTGATCAGCGGAGTACTGCTCGGCTACGAGCGGCACGTTGGTGGCGCGGCGGCCACCGAACAGGATTGCGTCGACCGGAACACCCTCGGGTGCTTCCCAGTCGGGGCAGATGATCGGGCACTGCGAGGCGGGAACGGTGAAGCGGGCGTTCGGGTGAGCTGCGAGCTTGCCTTCCTCTGCATCAGCCTTCGTGTAGTCGTTGCCGTGCCAGTCGATGAGGTGATCCGGCATCTCGCCATCGATGCCTTCCCACCAGACATCGCCATCGTCGGTCAGTGCGACGTTGGTGAAGATGGAGTTCGCGCGAGCGGTGTCCATAGCCATCGGGTTGGTCTTGTAGGAGGTACCCGGTGCAACACCGAAGAAGCCTGCCTCGGGGTTGATGGCGCGCAGGGTGCCGTCTTCGCCGGGACGCATCCACGCAATGTCGTCACCAATGGTTTCGACCTTGTAGCCCTCAATCGTGGGCTGGAGCATGGCGAGGTTCGTCTTGCCACATGCCGAGGGGAATGCAGCGGTCACGTGGAACTGCTTGCCGGTTGCTTCTTCCGTGAGGCGGAGGATGAGCATGTGCTCTGCCATCCAGCCGTCGCGGCGAGCCATGGTCGAGGCGATACGCAGTGCGAAGCACTTCTTGCCGAGCAGGGCGTTGCCGCCGTATCCGGAACCGTAGGACCAGATCTCGTTGGTCTCCGGGAAGTGGGTGATGTACTTTTCGTCGTTGCAGGGCCAGCTGGTGTCCTCGCGCTCGTTGCCTTCTGCGTCAACCAGCGGGTAACCAACGGAGTGAACTGCGGGGACCCAGGGCTCACCCTTGCCGATGAGCTCGAGAGCCGGGGTGCCCATGCGGGTCATGATCCTCATGTTGACCACAACGTAGGGAGAGTCCGTAAACTCGATACCGAGCTGCGAGATCGGACCACCAACGGGGCCCATCGAAAACGGAATCACGTACATTGTGCGGCCCCTCATGGAACCGTCGAACACCTTGTTGAGGGTCTCCTTCATTTCCTTCGGGTCGGCCCAGTTGTTGGTCGGACCAGCATCCTCTTCCTTTTCGGAGCAGATGTAGGTGCGGGACTCAACGCGAGCAACGTCGGACGGAAGTGAGCGGGCGAGGAAAGAATTGGGGCGCTTTTCAGGATTGAGTCGCGTGAACATTCCGGTCTCGACCATCTGGTTCGTGAGAAGGTCCCATTCAGCGTCGGAACCGTCTACCCAGAAGATGTCCTTGGGCTTCGTCAGGTTGGCAATATCTGCAACCCACGCCACCAAATCAGCGGTTGCAATCTCGGGGGCGTCAGCCTTGATGTTCTCAGCTGTGAATGTCCTGTCAGTCATCGCGCTTCCTCCTAGAATTAGGCGATGGTGTTTTTCCTTCTTTGGTCAACTACCAAGTAAATTATCCCCCGCAAAAGTGGCCACATAATGGGACTATAGGCTTCTTTTCCAGGGCAAATACTTAGGACTGTGGACCTATTCGTCCCTTCAATCTTGTCCCATTTGGCAGCCCTCCGTGGGCTATGGACGTTTGTCGCCAAGCGCGTGAACCATAGTGCAAGCCACGTGAAAAGCGACCTAAAAATCGATCCCGGCTCACCAAATTTTGGTCCAGTTTTTTCTACCGTCCAGGATCTTCATGTTTGCGAAACCGGATCGCGCCGGACAGTTCACTCTTGCCTCTTGCATGCGCGTCTTAGAACTCTCCCGCACACCCCACCGACAGAGTTTCGAGAGCGGCGTGGCCGGGATCGAGAACGCCAACTCGGTCCCGATCTTGACTCCCCATGTTGCCCCTGAGAGCAGGCGACCATGTTGCGCCTCAATCTGGGGTATTTCTTGTCGACCCGCGATGACTTACTGCCATTACTGTCATGTCAAGCTCCTGTGGCACCGCACTCCCCATGCACCCTTCCCCGGATTTACACGGATAACTCAGCCTGCTCCCAGAAATTAGTGAGAACTCCCCACGGTTTCGTGTGGGGGTTCGAGAGACTTCATTTTATTGTGGGTCTTAAGTCCGAGAGCCCCGGCTACCGGCATTTGAAAGGAAACAAATGAAAACCCGCACCAAGAAAGTACTGGCAGTAGCAACTATTGCGCCCGCCATGATTGTCCTGTCTGTATGCCGGGCCGAAACGATCATCGAGATCAAGGACGATGGCTCCGCTTCCGTATCCATGGAGTTCGAGGACACGGAAGGCACGCTCAACGGCATGGGCTACACCTGTGACCAGCTCTTCGAAGAAATGGGCATGACCGAGACGAGCGGTACCGAAGAGTACCTCGTCGAGGACATCTCCGGCGCTAACCTTGCGTGCCGCCTGACGGTCACCTCCGATGAGAACGTTGTCGACGGTTCCACGCTCATCGACAACGGTGACTCCTTCACCTTTATCGCAGAGGCTGACCCGACCTTCACCATGGATGACATGCCGGAGGAGATGGGCCAGATGGACTTCATCATGACCATCCAGATGCCCGGCGACATCGTCAACGCGACGAACGGCGCCGAGGTCAGCGGCAACCGCGCTTCGTACCGTGACATGAACGTCATGTCCCAGGGCTTCGAGGTCACCGGCATGAAGACCGGTGGATCGTCCACCACCACGACCGATCCCGATGAAGACGAGAACGGTGGTACCGGAACCGGTACGGGAACCGGCGAGGACGAAACCGATGGTACCGGCATTAGCACTCCTCCCGATAACGAGACTAACGGCAACAACGAGGACGGCACCGGTTCCAACTCTGACACCGGAGCCGACTCCGATTCGGATTCCGACTCTGACGAAGATTCCGGCTTCCCCATGTGGGCATGGTTCGCGATTGGCGCCGGTGTTCTCGTTTTGATCGGTCTTGGCGTGTGGGCAGCTCTGCGCGGTAAGAACAAGAACAACAATCAGGGTCCCTACGGTCCCGGTGGCGGCTACGGCGGCCCCCAGGGCGGCCAGTACGGCGGTCCCCAGGGCGGTAACTACGGTGGTCCCCAGCAGGGTGGACAGCCCCCGTACAACCAGGGTGGTTCCCAGCAGGGCGGACAGTGGGGCTAAGCCCAACAGTTCACTACAGCGTTAAGTGATTCAGAGGGTGCGAGCTTCGGCTCGCACCCTCTTCCCAACAGCAAGGTTCATCGCCTCCTAACAGCAAGGTTCATCGCCGGCATAAACCGGCACTTCCCGACGAATGAGGCCAGATAGCCCTGAGAACAGAGATCGGATAGCCCTTTCAGGATTGGGCAGCCCAACTGAGGACCCATCGCACTCGCGAGCAATTGGGTGGACCCATGCAGGACCGACTCACCCTAGCAATCAGGGGACATAGAAAAACGTGGAGGGAAGCAAGGACTGCTTCCCTCCACTACCGTCATGAGAGGCTACTAAGTGCCTGCGTGACGCTCATTTGGTTCCTTCTAGACGAGCGGGTGACGTACGATGGTCTGCTCACGGCCAGGGCCGACGCCAATGGAGGAGATGCGGACGCCGGAGAGCTCCTCGAGAGCCAGGACGTAGTCCTGGGCTGTCTGCGGAAGCTCCTCGAAAGTGCGCGCCTGGGTGATGTCTTCCTGCCAGCCCGGGAAGTACTCGTAGATGGGCTTGGCGTGGTCGAAAGACGTCTGATCCGCCGGCATCTCGTCAACGCGCTCGCCGTCGATCTCGTAGGCGACGCAGACGGGGATCTGCTCGAGAGTGGACAGCACATCCAGCTTCGTCAGCACGAGGTCCGTCAGAGAGTTGACGCGGGTGGCGTAGCGGGCAATAACGGCGTCGTACCAGCCGCAGCGGCGGGGACGGCCCGTCGTGGTGCCGAACTCTCCGCCGCGCTCACGCAGCCAGTCACCGGTCTCGTCGAGAAGCTCAGTCGGGAACGGTCCCTCACCAACGCGGGTGATGTAGGCCTTGGAGACACCTGCGACGCGGTCGATGCGGGTGGGGCCAACCCCAGAGCCCGTGCACGCGCCACCCGCGGTTGCAGAGGACGACGTGACGAAGGGGTAGGTGCCGTGGTCAACGTCGAGCATGGTGGCCTGGCCACCTTCGAAAACAACGGTTTCGCCGCGGTCGAGTGCCTCGTTCAGAAGGTTGGTGACATTCGAGACCATAGGCTTGACGCGGTCCGCGTACTTGAGGAGCTCCTCAGTAACGGTATCAACGTCGGCAGTTCGGGTGTTGAACACCTTGAGAAGCAGGTTGTTCTTCTGAGCGAGTGCGCCCTCCACCTTCTGTCGCAGGATGGAGGCATCGAAGAGATCCTGGATGCGCAGACCAATGCGGTTCATCTTGTCCGCATAGGTGGGGCCAATGCCGCGGCCCGTGGTGCCGATCTTGCGGCTACCAAGGAAGCGTTCCGTGACCTTGTCGAGGGTGCGGTTGTACGAGGGAATGATGTGAGCGTTCGCGGAGATGCGGAGCTTCGACATGTCGATACCTCGGGACTCGAGCTCTTCAACTTCCTGGAAGAGAACATCGAGATCAACGACAACGCCGCCACCGATGACGGGGGTGCAGGTTGCGGTCAGTGCACCTGCAGGAATGAGGTGAAGGGCGAACTTCTCGCCGTCGACCACGATCGTGTGCCCCGCATTGTTACCGCCGTTGAACTTCACTACGTAATCGACGTCGGTGCCGAGCTGGTCAGTGGCCTTGCCCTTCCCTTCATCGCCCCACTGGGCGCCAATGACAATCAATGCCGGCATCGTGATCTCCTTCAATGGTTAATACCGAAAGCGCGTTCATTCTATTTGTTTGAACAAGCTGAGACATCGGTGTCTCGCCGTTCAAGCACCAGGTAAGCATACTCTTCACGCCCACCATCAGTCAGTTTGTCACTTGTTGCACCGGCCTCACCATGCGCTTGCTCACGACCCAGGTCTCAAAAACCACCACATTCTTCACCAAATCCGAACAAATTGATCACGACAGGTGGGATGATCTGGGATCCTGTTCGCGACTTTGGGCGGACCCCGTTAGAGTGAGACCTGGGCTTTCTGCCACCTTTAAATAGAAGGAGACGTCATGACCTCTGATTTGACGAACAGCCTCGGCTCGTTCACTCGTGCAGTCGCCGGTCGCAATCCACAGTCCTCAACCCCAATGGAACTATGGTCCGGTCTGTCATCGAACATCGTCGATCTCATTGCCGACAAGTGGGAGGCGTCCGCCAGCCGGGCCGCCAACGGCCGCCAGCAACACTACTTTTCTGCCGAGTTCCTCATGGGCAGGGCCCTACTCAACAACCTGACGAACCTCAACCTGGTCGATAAGGCTCAGGAAGCAGTCTCTGCCTACGGCTTTGAGCTGTCGGATGTTCTTGAGGCTGAGCACGACGCAGCACTCGGTAACGGTGGCCTGGGCCGCCTCGCCGCCTGCTTCCTCGACTCGTGCGCAACCCTCGACCTTCCCGTCACCGGTTACGGCATCCTCTACCGCTATGGCCTGTTCAAGCAGCAGTTCCAGGATGGTTTCCAGGTTGAGCACCCGGATCCGTGGATGGAGGAGGGCTACCCCTTCGTGATCCGTCGCGAGGAAGAAGTACGCTTCGTCAAGTTCGATGATCTCGACGTCCGTGCCATCCCCTACGACATGCCGATCACCGGCTACGGCACCGACAACGTTGGCACGCTACGCCTGTGGAAGGCGGAGCCGATGGAGGAGTTCAACTACGACGCCTTCAACTCCCAGCGCTTCACCGAGGCCATTGTTGAGCGTGAGCGCGTAGCCGACCTTTGTCGCGTTCTCTACCCGAACGACACCACCTACGAGGGCAAGATCCTGCGCGTTCGTCAGCAGTACTTCTTCGTGTCCGCTTCCCTCCAGGCCATGGTCGACAACTACATTGAGAAGCACGGTGAGGACCTCCGTGACTTCCACAAGTACAACTGCATCCAGCTGAACGACACCCACCCTGTGCTCGCGGTTCCCGAGCTCATGCGCATCCTCCTCGACGATCACGGCATGACCTGGGAAGACGCATGGGAGGTCACGCAGAAGACCTTCGCGTACACCAACCACACCACCCTTGCTGAGGCCCTGGAGACCTGGGAGTACTCGATCTTCCAGCAGCTCTTTGGTCGCGTTCTCGAGATCATTGCCGAGATCGACCGCCGCTTCCGCATCGACCTGGCTGACCGCGGCATCTCCGACGACCGCATCAACTACCTGGCACCGATCTCCAACGGCCGCATCCACATGGCCTGGATCGCCTGCTACGCTTCCTTCTCCATCAATGGTGTGGCCGCGATCCACACGAACATCCTGAAGAAGGACACGCTGAACGACTGGTACCAGCTGTGGCCCGAGAAGTTCAACAACAAGACCAATGGCGTGACTCCCCGACGCTGGCTCAACCAGTGCAACCCGCGTCTCGCCCGTCTTCTCGACAAGCTCGTTGGTTCCGACGCATGGGTATCCGATCTTGATCTTCTCCTCCCCCTCCAGAAGCAGGGCAAAAAGAAGAAGGTCATGCAGGAGCTTGTTGACGTCAAGAAGGCAAACAAGCGCGACTTTGCCAATTGGATTGAGAAGCGCCAGGGCATCAAGATCAACCCAGACGCCGTCTTCGACGTTCAGATCAAGCGCCTTCACGAGTACAAGAGGCAGCTCCTCAACGCGTTCTACGTGCTGGACCGCTACTTCACGATCAAGGACAACCCGGAGCTTGACGTGGTTCCCTCTGTCGCGATCTTCGGTGCCAAGGCCGCCCCCGGTTACTTCCGCGCGAAGGCCATCATCAAGCTCATCAACTCCATCGCGGATCTCGTCAACAACGATCCCGAGATTGGTGACAAGCTCAAGGTTGTGTTCATCGAGAACTACAACGTGACCCCCGCCGAGAAGGTCATCCCCGCAGCGGACATCTCTGAGCAGATCTCCACCGCAGGTAAGGAAGCATCCGGCACGGGCAACATGAAGTTCATGATGAACGGCGCGCTGACCCTGGGCACCCTCGATGGTGCGAACGTTGAAATCGTTGACGCGGTGGGTGACGAGAACGCCTACATCTTCGGAGCCAAGGAAGACGAACTTCCCTCCATCATGGCCTCCTACGATCCGTACGCAACCATGGAAGCAACCCAGGGCCTTACCCGAGTTGTCAACGCTCTCACGGACGGAACCTTGAACGATCACGGCACCGGCATGTTTGCCGATATCCGTCGCTCGCTCCTCGAGTCGGGCCCCGGCGGCTCCGACATCTACTACGTGCTGGGCGACTTCGCTTCGTACCGGGAGGCACGCAACCGCGCCCTCGAGGACACCCGTGATCCGATCGAGTGGGCACGCAAGTGCTGGGCAAACATCACCGAGTCCGGCCGCTTCTCCTCTGACCGCACCATCCGCGACTACGCACGCGA
Source organism: Flaviflexus sp. (assembly GCF_041440645.1). Taxonomy (GTDB): domain Bacteria; phylum Actinomycetota; class Actinomycetes; order Actinomycetales; family Actinomycetaceae; genus Flaviflexus. Next base: position 18,048 of record NZ_JASDVN010000039.1, read on the forward strand.
GGTGTGGCAGATCGAGCCAGCCAACTAGGAAATTACTGAGTTCTCTCCGGAGGGTTCTCTAGAGGAACCACGAGCAAAGGGCGGGTCCACTGTGGACCCGCCCTTTCATGTGCTTGCAGTGAGAGAGGGGCAAAGACGTTAAGGAAGATTCTTCTCGAGGACCGTCGCGTTCTGGAAGGTCGCGAAGTCCATCAACCCACTCCGGAAAGTCAATGAGTTCGAGTAACTACTCCGAGAACTTCACTTCGAAACTGTAGAAGGCTCCAGCATCCAATGTCGGTGTCACAACCTCCTGGATCTCGCCTTCGTACACCCTCACCGATGTCTATGAGCCCCAAGCTGGGCTCCAGACTGTTCCATGCACTCTCTTTGGTCGTCAGAGCAACGACCGGCTCCTCGGGTGGCGGGACGATACATCACCGCAGACAGCCGCGAAACCCCTGGCAAGAAGGGCGCCGGGCAGTACCAGTCGATTAGTCATGAGAGCTTCTCTATCCAGGGGTCTCGCTCCCGGATAGTTTTTCATCTCTTGTACCGCCGCGGTGCTTACCAGGGGAGAATTCTCAGGCGGAAAGCCCAAAGCCTTCTCCCATTTCCAGATGCTGTCTTTGTTAGTTCAGAATCTCAACTTCAAAGTTGTAGATGGCACCAGCATCGTAACTAGGGGTGGCAACTCCACTGGTCTCACCCTGTTGCACAACGAGCGAATCAACGAGGTCGTTGTACTCCCAACCCGAGTTCTCTCCCGGTGGCGCCAGTTCAAGGTTGAAGGAGAGGGCCACGGAGCTGTCGTAGATCTTGTCGACCGTGATTTCAAAGGGACCCCTGAAGGAGATCTGGGCGCTGACTGTGTCGCCTTCCTTCACTTCGTGGGTACTGACGAGGATCTCAGATTCGTAGTCCTCATCCCACCCATTCCAGTCATGCTCGGAGATCTTGAGGACTGCCGTGCGTTCCTGCGG
>NZ_JASDVN010000040.1:0-18966 GCF_041440645.1 Flaviflexus sp.
CACGTAGGATGAACCGTTGATCGTTCCGTGGTTGATGATGACCTGGTTACCGTGAGTGCCGTTGCCGGCTGCGGGACGAACCTCAGCGACAACACCTGCTGCTGTCGCGACCTGGCCCTCGCCGCAGACGGAGCGCAGGTCAACGCCGTTGTGCATCCAGTTGCCGCCCGTGATCGGGTACCACCTCATGCCGAACGGTGAGGTCACGTAGACCGGTGCCGGGACGGGAGGAATGAAGGTGGTGGATGCGGCAACGGGTGCCTGCGTCGGCTCCGGCTCGGGTGCAGCCTCCTGGGTCTGGGCGGGTGCGGCCTCCTGGGTGGCACTTGGAACGGGGGCAACGTTCTGGCGTGCTTCCTCAGCGGCTTGCTCGCGTGCCAGCCTATCCGCTTCCTGCTGGCGTGCTTCCTCAGCGGCAATCTCGGCCTGACGCCTGTTCTCCTCGTCGATGGCGAGGATGGTGGCGGCGATGTCCTTATTGTCGGACTCAAGCTTCGCGGCGGAGGCTGAAAACTCCTCACGGCGATCCTCGAGTTCGGCGGCGTGCTCGGCCTCATCGGCCTCGAGAGCAATGAGCTCGTCAGTCTTGGTCTGGGCAACAGCGCGAGTCTGGTCAAGTTCAATGACGATGGCATCGGCCTCGGCCTGAAGCTCGATGATGTCGGATTCGACCACCTGCTGGCGTGCCAAACGGTTCTCATTCACCGCCACCTGGGTCTGTGCCTCAAGGATGAGGGCGCTCTCGGTGCGAGCAATCGAGTTCGTTGCCGCCATCGCGCTGAACAGGTCGGTGGTGGAGCTGGACGACAGCCACAGATCAACGGTGCTTCCGTTCGTTTCGCCGCGGTAGGCGGAACGAGCCAGTTCGTTGAGCGATGCCTGGGTCTGCTCGGAAAGCTCCGAATCCTCAGCAAGCTGGGTTTCGATCGTGTCGAGTTCGGCCTGCGCCGCTTCAAGCTGACCGGCAATGGTTTCGCTCCTGCGCTGGGCAGCCGACAGGTTCGACTGCGCGGTCGCGAGTTCCTCTTGCGCGATGGGGATCTGGTTGCGGGTCTGCTCGAGAGACAGATAAGCCTCCTGCAGGTCCACGTCGATGCCTTCAAGGGAGGACTGCAGCTCCTCGATTTCGCGTTCGTTCTGCTCCTGCTGTTCAACGAGCTTCTCGCGCTCGTCATCCGTGTCGGCGACTGCGAGTGAGCTTGACAGGGCGAGGAACAGGGCGGACGTGGCTGCGGTCAGCACGGCACGGAACTTCATGGATCAGACCTTCGTGTATCGGCGGAGAGCAATGTAGGAGGCCAGTGCGGTGACGATGAGTGCGCCTCCAACGAGCCAGGGTGCCAGCGCCAACACATCACCGGAGTCGATGAGCTTAATAAAGCTGAACTGGGCTTCCGAACTCGAGGATTCGAAGAAGTACTTGACGCCACCGAACAGGGCACCGACCGCGAGGACGGAACCGAGGAGGGCCGCGAACACACCTTCGAGGACGAAGGGTGCTTGGATGGTGGAGTTGGAGGCACCAACCATGCGCATGATCCCTGTGTCCTTCTCTCGGAACATGGCAGACAGTCGAACCATCGTGACGATGAGGAGGAGTGCCGTGATGATCATGGTGATGGCGAGGCCGCCAGCGATCACCGTGGCGCCGTTGAGGACGGAGAAGATCGATTCGAGCTGCTCGCGCTGATCGACCACGTACTCGACACCGGGCTGGCCGGACAGCTCATCGGCCACGATCTGGAACTCTTCCGGATCCACGAGCTTGACGCGGAACGACACCTGCATGGCGTCCTCGGTGAGTGCGTCAACCCAGGTCGTGCCCGCCATCTGCTCACGGAAGTTCGCGAGAGCATCGGCCTTCGACTCGATGTACACCTCGTCGACGTACTGTGCCATGGAATCAGACTGAAGGAACTCCTCGACAGCGTCGATCTGTTCCTGGGTTGCCTCACCCCCGGCGCATTGCGCGGTCGTGGGGTTGAGTGGACACATGAAGGCAGTGACCTCCACCTTGTCGTACCACTCGTTCTTCATGTTGCCGACCTGGGTTTGAAGCAGGGAAGCGGCACCGAGGAACATGAGCGACACGAAGGTCACGAGGGCAAGAGAAATGACAACAACGCGGTTGGAGCGGATGCCCTTGAACGTCTGGGAGAGGATGAATCCGATTCTCATGCCTGACCTCCGGCTCCGTAGATTCCGCGTTCCTGGTCTGACACGACCACGCCATCGCTCAGGGTCACGACTCGCTTGCGCATCTCGTTCACGATGTCGTAGGCATGCGTGGCCATGACGACAGTGGTTCCGTTCCGGTTGATCCTGTCCAAGAGAGACATGATACCGTTCGCGGTCTGACGGTCGAGGTTACCCGTGGGCTCATCGGCCAGAAGCAGCTTGGGTCGGTTGACCATGGCGCGGGCGATCGCGACGCGCTGGAGCTCACCACCCGACAGCTCCGTCATCTTTCGCTTTTCCTTACCCGCGAGACCGACCATGTCGAGAACCTCGGGAACGGCGGAACGGATGTGGTGGCGGGGCCTGCCAATCACCTGCATGGCGAGCGCAACGTTGTCGAATACGTGCTTGTCCTCGAGAAGCCTGAAGTCCTGGAAGACTCGACCGACCTGACGGCGGAGCTTCGGGGTGCGGCGTGAGGACAGTTCGGCAAGGTTCTTACCGAGCACGAAGATCTTTCCCGATGTGGCCTGCTCTTCGAGCATGCAGAGGCGGAGGAACGTTGACTTTCCTGAGCCTGACGGACCGACGAGGAAGACAAACTCTCCTCGTTCGATATCGAGAGTCACATCATCGAGGGCTGGATGCGCCCCCTTTTGGTAGATTTTCGTGACATTTTGAAAAGTGATCATACGAGGCCAAGGTCGAGGGACAGTAGTTCACGTTTAAGCTATCGCACTGCCAACCTCAGCCCGCGAGGCACGCCGTTACCTATTTGTCATCATTTGCGTGCTGTCCGACACGCCACCTGATCCCAGCATCGATGAATCCGTCGATATCGCCATCGAATACGTTGTCGGGATTGCCCGACTCGTACCCGGTCCGCAGGTCCTTGACCATCTGGTACGGGTGCGTGACGTAGGAGCGCATCTGATCGCCCCAGGACGCCTTGACGTCGCCGGCGAGGGCCTTCTTCTCGGCAGCTTCCTCTTCCTGACGCTTGACGAGCAGGCGAGCCTGCAGAACCCTGAGCGCTGCTGCCCTGTTCTGGATCTGCGACTTCTCGTTCTGCATGGAAACGACGATTCCGGTGGGAATGTGTGTCATGCGGACCGCGGAGTCGGTCGTGTTCACTGACTGGCCGCCGGGACCCGAGGAACGGAACACGTCGACCTTGATGTCGGCTTCGGGAATGTCGATGTGGTCGGTCTGCTCCGTCACGGGGATAACCTCAACGGCCGCGAAGGAGGTCTGGCGGCGGCCCTGGTTGTCGAAGGGCGAGATACGGACGAGACGGTGGGTGCCTGCCTCGACGGAGAGAGTTCCGTAGGCATAGGGTGCCTGGACCTCGAAGGTGGCGGACTTGATGCCTGCTTCTTCCGCGTAGGAGGTGTCGAGCATCTTGATCGGGTATCCGTTGCGCTCCGCCCAACGGGAGTACATGCGCACCAGCATCTCGGCAAAGTCCGCAGCATCGACGCCGCCTGCGCCGGAGCGGATGGTGACCACGGCTTCACGGGAGTCGTACTCACCGGACAGCAGGGTCTTGATCTCGAGGTCGTCCAGGTCCTTGTGGATTCCCTTCATCTCACGATCGGCTTCTCGGTAGAGCTCGGCTCCGCTTTCCTCGTCGACGAGGGCTTCCTCCCCCGCCATCTCAACCATCGTCTCCAGGTCATCGATCCGCGCAGCCATGGCGTTAATGCGGTTGAGTTCCGACTGAGCGTGGGACAGCTTCGAGGTGACTGCCTGCGCCTTCTCCTGGTCATCCCACAGGTCCGGGGCAGACGATTCTTCGGTCAACTCGGCGATCCGCTTCTCGAGACCCTCGGGGTCTGTCACGAGGCGGATCTGTTCAAAGGTTGAACGAATATCAGAAATTTCAGACGAATAATCAGTAGCCACGTCCTTTAGGCTACGGCAAAAACTGCCTATCAGCGTAGCCACATCCCGGAGTGTGACCTGGCAGGTAGGGACTCTATCGCCTAAGTTGAATGCGTGGCACATAATTCCCTCTACCTCGCAGCGGTCGCCGTCTCTGCACTCCAGGACGTCGAGATCGTTGCGACGCGTCCCCCGTTCGACGAGACCCCCGACTATCTCATCGGTGGTGCCCTCGATTCACAGGGACGCCATTGGGTTGTCAAGCTTCCCCGCCACCAGCTCGCTGGAGCCGCACTCGAGGCCGAGGCGGCTCTTGCCGATGGTCTTATCACCGCGGTTGACGAAGGCAAGCTTCCGTTCGATGTTGTGCGACCCAAGGCGTTCACGACCGTATCCAAGGGCGGCCGCGCCATGGTGTTCCGCGAGCCCTTCGGTCACCCGATGCCGCTCGAGCGGCTCACCAAGGCAGGTGCGCAGTCGATTGGCCGCGCCCTTGGCGCCCTGCACGAGCTCGACCCGAGCATCTTCTCGGGCGGCGGCATTCCGGTCTACGATGCTGCCGGCCTGCGCAAGCGCCTCACAACAGAACTTGAGGACGTAGCACTCACGCGCATGGCCCCCTCGAGTCTTCTTGGTCGCTGGGACACCTGGATCGCGGACGACTCCCTCTGGGAGATCAACACGGTTCCCGTGCACGGAGACATGGATGAGGACAACGTGCTCTGGTCCAACGGTCAGGTTTCTGCCATCACATCCTTCGGTGAGGCGCACGTGGGCGACCCTGCCTCCGACTTCGTGTGGCTCGCCAACTCCCTGGATGAGGACATGCTCGACACCGTGACCGAGGCGTACGCCATGGCCCGCGGCACGGGAGGCGATACTCACCTCCTTGATCGCGTTGCCCTCCACTCCGAGTTCGCGCTCGCACGCTGGTTGCTCCACGGAGTCCGCATCGACTCCCCCGACATCATCAACGAAGCCCGCGGCATGCTCGTCGAACTCGACGAGACAATCGCAGCGGATCCCATGGAAGTGACGGGACCTAGGTGGCAGATGGACGTGCGGGACAGCTACACGGCTCAAACCTCAAGCTCAGCCGAGTAACTCAAACAACGACCTCAGATCCAATAGCCTCAGGTTCACAGAGCCTCGTTCGATTGAAAGCCAGCTTCAATGGAAACTCGGAAGAACACTGAGGAACCAAAGAACTGAAGAAGCAGAATGGATGGCCGGTGGCCACCCATTCCTTATTGCTCACAAGATCTCCAGCCGATAGCTCGCCGCTATCGCGCTGTCTTCACCGCCTGGATGAGTCCTTCGATCTTTGCCTCGAGTTCGTCTTCAGCCACGAATCCAACGTGGTGCAGTCGTTTCGCTTCGTCCTTCTCCCCCAGGTACGCAAACGTGGCACTAATGTTTCGGGGGTCCATGCCTGTCACTCTGGCCCACGCGAGCCTGTAGAGGTGGAGCTGGAGTTCCCGGTTCGGCAGATCCTCAGCAGTGGGATGTCGACCCGTCTTCCAGTCGACGATGCGGACACGCTCATGGCCCTCGTCATCAGTCCCGTCCGGGAAGACAGCATCGATCGTGCCGCGCATGGGGACACCGGCAACAACAACGTCGACTGGGGATTCAACAGCTATGGGCTGAGTACCCGACTTCACGAACGGGATCGACTCAAAGTTCTCGATCAATCGGGACACCCTGGGGTCGTTCAGATCCAGACCGAGAACCTGGTCGACATCGCCGGAGACATCGAGGAGGTCACCGGTGCGCGGGGCACCGTACCTGCTCGCGATGTGCTCGTGGATCTGCTGACCCAAGCGGGCTGCATGAGCTGGCTCGTTCGGGATGGGTCGCTCAAGATCGAGACGGAACTGGGCCTGATCGCTCGCCATCTGCACAACGCCATTGGCTGTGAGGTGACCCAGGTCGATCTGGGCCCTTTCATCGCCCTCAAGAAGAGCTTGCAGGTCGGCGAGGGAATCCTTTACCCAACGTGAACCAGAAAGAGCCTTCTCTTCCATTTCTTTCGGCGTGAGCGTAACCCGCGAGTTCACAAACTCCACGGCCTTACTCGTCGTCTCTGATACTCCCCTGTTTTGATCCGCGATAAACAAGGCAGTCTGCGCCTCCTCGCCCTCATCAACATTGACCTCCGGTGGCGTTGTCATAGAAACACCGTTCGTGGGCATGCTGAGATTCAAGAGGAGCCTCGATGGGCCCCTGTCCAGGGGATCCCTCGGCTTACTCGCCATCTTCTTGACCAGCGCCTCCCACTGAGCCGAGTTCTGATACCAGTACCCAGCGAGGAAGAGCCGAGAGCGTGGCCTTGTCATCGCGACATAGGCGAGCCTGCGAATCTCCCGGTTCTCGTAGTCCGCCCAGTCCTCCGACAACCACTTGGCAAACGACTCCTCGAGCGCCTTCGCATCGCCTTCGGCGCGCCACCGCCACTCGGGAATTGACGCAGCATCCTCCCGCAACCACGGCGGAATCTTCTTGATGCTGGTAAGCCAGGGATCTTTCGGGTTCTGTTTCAGAAGATCGAACCCACCGTAGCGAAGCTCTGGAATGGCAACGTAGTCCCACTCCAGTCCCTTGGCTCCGTGGATGGTCATGATCGTGACAGTGTTCGGATTTTCGAGTTCGTCTTTGGTCACGCCGTCGGACTCGACCGCAAGGTCTGCGAGCGGCAGTTCCCCATCGTCACCCTTTTCGTTTTCCTCCACGAGATCAAGCCAATCGAGAAACGCCTCGATTGTCGCACCCTCGATGGCCTGCGAGTATCCAGAGGCGAGACGCTGGAGCGCGGAAAGGCTTGCCCGTCCGATACCGCCGGAGGCGGACCGGGAGTAGACCTCGGTCTCCAGTCCCGTGATGCGGATGGCAAGGGACACGAGATCCTCGATGCGAGAGAAGCGCGCCTCGGTCAGAGTGTGAAGCCAGCCGCGCAATCTCTGAAGGCGACGTCGACCTGCCTCGCTGAGATCGGCTTTCTCCAGGTGCGCAAGAGCCTCGACAAAGCTGAGATCCACTCCTGCCTGTTTCCCCGCAGAACGGCGCACAGCATTCATCGCTTCGAGATCCGCCGGAGAAATGTTGAGGTACGTGAGCATCCGCATGATCGAATCACCCTGCGAGGGGTTGGAGACAGCACGAAGTAGGCCTCGAATCGTCTTGACCTCGGGCTGGGAGATCGCCGTCTGATTCCCGTGCTCGATGTAGGGGATTCCGCGCTCCTCCAGAGCCTTCGCCATCGGTTCCATGGCTGAACGGGCTCGACAGAGGACTGCGATGGAGGGGCCCCGACCGTTGTTGGCCGAGGAGTGCTTCTCACGGTACCTCGCTATGTCGGATGCGATATTGGCGTACGACTCGTCAACCAACGTCTCGAAGTTCAGTTCAACCTCGCCACCGGTCTTTGTGAAGGCTTCGAGGGGCTGAACTTCGAGGCCGCTCAGCTTGGCGTGCTTGCGGAGCGGTTCGGCGACGGCGTTTGCAACATCGAGGATCTCGCCCTTGTTTCGGAACGCCAGTGAAAGCGAGTACTGGGGCATGGGTTTGCCCGGAGCTGCAAACATTCTCTTGAAGTCAGCAAGAGCATCGGCCGAGGCGCCACGCCACCCATAGATCGCCTGGTTCGGGTCACCCACGGCAGTGACGTCGTGCCCGCCACCAAAGAGTTGCAGGAGGAACTTCGCGTTGTTGACTGAGGTGTCCTGGTACTCATCGAGAAGGACAAGCTTGTGTTCCTCACGAAGCGCAGCGCCGATCGAGGGTCGTTTTCTCAGGACTCGGTTGGCCACAGCCACCTGGTCTGCGTATTCGGTCAGCTGGTTGACCTTCTTGTACTGAAGATAACTATCGACGACGTCGAGGATCTCCATTCGCGAATCGAACTTGCTCAGGAAAACGCGGTTCCTTTTCGACAGGGCCAGGCTATCCGCCTTGATCGCCAGCAAGTGGTCGCGGAACTCGGTCAGCGCCTGACGTACCTTTTCAGTTGTCAGTTCGTTATTGAGAATGTCGGCCGCAAGTTCCTTGACGTCCTTCGTCAGCGAACTGATCTGGCGTTCGGAGTCTTTGAAACTCCCCTTCCACCCGCGCACCAGATCGTTGATGATCTGGAACTGCTCAGCATCCGTGATGAGGCGAGCCGATGGATCAACTCCGACGATGAGGCCGTGTTCGGTGGCGATGGCGGAGGCAAAGGAGTTGTATGTTGACACCACTGGGCGAGAGAGAATGACAGTCTCTTCGTCGATAGCAGTCTCTCCAATGCGCGCAGCCTTGCGGAGCATGGTGGAGATGCGAGTGGCGAGCTCGTTCGCTGCCTTTTTGGTAAAGGTCAGACCGAGTACCTCTGCCGGCTTCACGTGGCCTGCGGCCACGTGGTAAACGACCCTCAATGCCATCGTCTTCGTCTTACCTGCGCCGGCGCCGGCAATCACGAGGGATGGTTCGGCACCGCCCATGATGACATCGAGCTGATCGCTTGTGGGAGCGTGCCCGTCGACTTGACGGAGGAACTCAGCTGCACCTTCGCGTGATTCGAGGTTCATGAGAACAGGGCTCCTTCCGGGAAGATTGGGCACGCAGTCTTGATCGGGCAGTACGCGCACCAGTCGCCTGATTGAGCAGTGATGTCAATCCCGCCCATCTTGGTCGCGACCTCCTTGAGCATCTCCTCAACTGCTTGTTCGTCGCTCTCTTCGAGCGGCTTCTGATTTCGAAGGAGCGGGTAACCTGTCTTCTTCCGTCCGTCTTGGTACCTCACCAGGACGAGTTTGGCGCCTGCCGTTGGGACCCCAGTCTCCTTCTCATACATCCACTGGTAGATACGCAGCTGCGCGTTCTCCTTCGTGTCCTTGTCGGATGGCTTCGTCTTTCCGGTCTTAAGATCCGCGATGATGGGGCCGTCGGGAGTTGGTTCAACCCGGTCAACTCGGCCGCTCACAGTGAAGTGGTCCGTTTGGTAAGTCAATTGCTTCTCGACATCTGCTCCAGGGTGAGCTGACAGGTAAGCAATGAGAGCCTCGACCATGGTGACCATGTCATTGCGTTCCAGCTCCCGTTCGTACCCTTCTGTAAAGGCAACTGAATACTCTGGCCACTTCTCCTCAAAGGCGTTCCAGATCTGAGTCGAGTCACCATCCGGATAGGTCTCGGCGAGCTCGTGGATGATATTGCCTCGATCAAAATTCTGGGTTGCTTCCATATTGCTGAGGCCGATGCGCTGCGCAAACCACTTGAGCGTGCACTGCATGATCGCTTCCGCATTGGACGGCGAGATCCGCTTCGTGGACTCCCAGGGGCGCATGTCGCTGGGCTCCAGGGAGGGAATCCACTCACTTGTGGCAACGCCGGCAAGGTGCCGCTCGGTCCACGTCGGCAAGGAAGCAAGGATATCGGCCGCCAGTTCCCGATCAACGTCGTTGATGGCGAGGGCAGGGTCGGTCAGAGCGGAACGCAACCGACCCACGACACCCGGGATCGACATGGAAAGCTTGCTCGACTCGACGTGCTCAATGTTCTCTTCATCAACCACGAGATCGATAAACCTGGATCGCGAGGTCTCTTCCGAGTCGACGGCCGTCAGCACGAGGTCGCGCTTGGACCTGGCTACCGAGAACGCCAGCATGCGCAACTCGTCATCAACAACGGAACGCAGTCCCGAGACCCCATCGGTCAGCCTGTCGAGGTAGAGCTCCGCGATCCTTCCCGCGCCAAACAGCCCGTCACGCACCTTCATGTTCGGCCACGTGCCGTCGTTTAAGTCGGCCACGATGACAAGCTCGAACTCCTGCCCCAGAGCCATGGCCGGCGTGAGCAGGTGGACGCCACTCTCCTTACCAGTTCGGGCAATGGAGTCTTCGGCAATGTCCTGGGACTCGAGCTCATCGAGAAGTTGTGCAGCGGACGTTCTCGCGTCACGGTCGACGAGACGCTGGGCAATGCGGAAGAGCTGCATGACCGCGTCGAGGATTGCGTTTGCGGCCCTGCTGGTCGTTCCGTTGCTCAGAGCCTGCTCGCGCAGCCCATCGGCCAGGTCGGTCGCCTGCCACGCGGCCCACAGCACCTCTTCTGCGTTCTTGTTGGACGTGACAGCATCACGCGTGGCCTCGAGGATCTCATCCAGTTTCTTCAGAGGCCCCGCCCATTCCGCACCCTCAGGCACGTTCGCCAGAATGTCGCGCACAGGGGAACTCGACTCGTTCTCTTCTCCCCAGACCGTGATCCGGTGAGAGAGCTGGCGCTTGCGCGCGGGATCAAGCCCAATGAGAGGGGAACTGATGAGAGCAAGGAGCTCAGCATCGGTCAAGTCACCGGATACTCCCTCCTTCATGACATCCATGAGTGCTCGCACGATGGGAGTGAATCGGAGGGGCTCGTTGCGGGCGGCTGGACGGACCCGCACGCCAGCATCCCGCAGGACACGCTCAATCTCGATATGAGTGCCCCGGGAGCGGGTGATGATCGCGACGTCGTCGCAAGCCAGATTGTCGCGAACGTGAGCTCGGCGGATCAAGCGGGCGATGCCGGAGTACTCCTGATCGGTACCGGGGAAGGTCAGAACTTTGAGGGAATCCGCCTGCGTACCCGGCTTTGGCCTGCGGTGCGAGGCAAGGCCAGCAACGCTGATGCGATCGACGAGCCTGTTCTGAAGCTCGGACAGCTTCTCTCCCCCGCGGTGGCGCTCCTTGAGCGTGACAACGCCCGCGCCCAATCCGGTTCCTGGCTTCGAACCGCGGGCCAGTCCCGGCAGGTGGGCGATGCCGCCGCGGAAGCCCTCGACCGCCGTGTCGGGATCGGCAGTCAGGATGAGCCTGGCACCGTTACGGTCACCGGGCTGGATGTCGTGGACAGCGCTCAAGAGTGCCGCGGTCGCGAGGGTCGCGTTCTGATAGTCGTCGATGAGCACCCACTGGTAGGTGGGCATGGATCCGCTCCCCCACGCCTCGGGAGATGTCAGGAGGCGGGCTGCTTGGTGGACGAGCCTGGCGTGGTCGAACCTATCGGCTCCCGTACCGCCCGGAGCCGTCGCATCCTCAAGAGCAAGGGAGTTCTCGTACTGGTCCATGGGCTGACCCGCGGCCACCCAGATCTGCTCTCCCTGTTCCCTGCCAAGTGCCTGCAGGTCCTCTCCGCTGAGACCAAGTTCAGCGGATCGCGTGAGCAGATCACGCAACTCCGCACGGAACCCGGGAAGCCTCATGACGTCCTCATCGAGTTCGGAAGGCCAGGCAATACCCTGCCCGACAACGGTCAGAAGCTCGGTGATGATCGAATCCTGGGTTGGACCAGTTATGAGTTCGGGGGTGTGGCGTCCGCGGTCCGCCGCGTAGGTCTGGAGGATGCTGAAGGCCCACGCCTGAGCGGTACGAACCTGCACATTGGCGGGAAGCTTGCCGTGGTTCAGGGTGAGCTGGGTGCGGAGATCGTCTGCCGCCTTACGACCGGCGGCCAGCAGGACAAGAGATTCACCGCGTTCAATGATCTGCGAGGCCGCATCGAGGAGCACGGCGGTCTTGCCGGTACCGGACGCTCCCTCAATGATTGTGGCGTTGTTTTCCAGCGCGTGCGCCACTGCACGAGCCTGAGAAGCATCCAGTTCAAATTTCCCCATACTCCGAAGATACCCGAGGGGTGAGACCAATCAGGTTCAGTTTTCCGCCGGTGACGAATCGTTACGACCCGTGCCCGCCTCGTTTCGTAGGATTAGTTCCATGGAACTTCACATTGGAATTCAGAACATTGCCCGCGAACTCACGTTTGAGGTCGACCAGACCGCGGAAGAGATTGAGGCCGCCGTTGCCGAGGCTCTTTCCTCGAACGGTCTCTTCAAGGTGACCGACGAGAAGGGCCGCAAGGCCATGATCCCGGCCGCCACGCTGGCCTACGTCTCCGTCGGTGAGGACGAGCCCCGCCGCGTCGGATTTGGTCACGCCTAACACACCTTCGTCCACAAACCGCCGCATGCACTAGGATAGCCACGAAGGTTGACCGGTCGTGCTGTTGACATCTTATTCTTCTGCCGGATCCCGGCATTGCTTCTTTGCGATCGGCTACCGGTGCGCGTACGCACCCCCCCCGATTGCAATCAAGTAAAGGAAATACATGTCTACAAGCGGACAGATTATTACTGATCACGCGAGCGTCCCGACAGCCGCTGAGCCCAAGGCGGACATTGACGCCACCGCCGAGGAACTGGATCTCGACCGCAAGTCATTTGCCGACTTCGGTGTCAGCCAGGATATTGTCGACGCTCTCGCCGAGAAGGGCATTACCTACCCGTTCCCGATTCAGGCCCTGACCCTCCCAATCGCGCTTACGCGTCAGGACATCATCGGTCAGGCCAAGACCGGTACCGGTAAGACCCTTGGCTTCGGCATCCCCATGATCGAGTCCGTGGTTGGACCCGGCGAGGAGGGCTACGACAAGCTCACCAAGCCGGGTGCACCGCAGGCACTCGCCATTGCTCCCACTCGTGAGCTTGCCGTCCAGGTCGCTGGTGACCTCAAGATGGCATCCGCCAATCGCAACATCCGCATCGTCGAGGTGTACGGCGGACGAGCATACGAACCCCAGGTCAATGCACTGAAGAAGGGTGCAGAAATCGTCGTCGGCACGCCTGGCCGACTTATTGACCTCTACAAGCAGAAGGTCCTCGACCTGACCGCGCTCAAGACCCTCGTTCTTGACGAGGCAGACGAGATGCTGGACCTGGGCTTCCTTGAGGACGTCGAGACCATCATGGCCGCGACTCCCCCGACCCGCCACACAATGTTGTTCTCGGCCACCATGCCCGGCTCCGTGGTTGCCATGGCGCGTCGCTACATGACGCGCCCCACCCACATCCGTGCACAGGATCCAACCGGTGACCAGAAGACGGTGAAGGAAACCACCCAGGTGGTGTACCGCGCGCACCAGCTCAACAAGATCGAGGTGCTGTCCCGCATCCTCCAGGCTGAGGGCCGCGAGCTCGCCATCATCTTCACCCGCACGAAGCGTCAGGCCGCCAAGGTCGCCGATGAGCTCGAAGAGCGCGGATTCGCCACCGGCGCCCTCCACGGCGATCTGGGCCAGGGTGCCCGCGAGCGCGCGTTGCGCGCCTTCCGCACCGGAAAGATCGATGTTCTCGTTGCAACCGACGTCGCTGCTCGTGGTATCGACGTTGAGAATGTCACCCACGTCATCAACTACCAGTGCCCCGAGGACGAGAAGACCTACCTGCACCGCATTGGCCGTACCGGCCGAGCAGGGCACTCGGGTACCGCCGTCACGTTCGTTGACTGGGAGGACACTCCCCGCTGGTCCGTCATCAACAAGGCTCTTGGCCTTGGTACCCCGGAACCGGTCGAGACCTACCACACCTCCGATCACCTCTACACGGATCTGAACATTGATCCGAACGTCACAGGTCGTCTCCCCCGCTCCCAGCGTACTCGTGCCGGTCTCGAAGCTGAAGAGGTCGAGGATCTTGGCGAGACCGGAGCACGCTCGAACAAGGGACGCGGCGGCAATCGCAATCGCTCACGCGGCAACCGCAGCCGCGGTGGCAACCAGTCCAGCGGCTCTTCCGAGTCGACCGAGTCCCGCCCCCGCCGGAACCGCAATCGCCGTCGCACCAAGAACGGTCAGTCACAGGGCAACGGATCAAACAAGTCGACGAACTCAAGCAAGTCGAGCAACTCAAACGGCTCCTCTGCCGAGTAACAGCAGATCAGAGATCCGACATATGATAACTGCTGATTGAGATTGTGCGGCCACCAATTGGTGGCCGCACTTCTTAGTCACTCTGCGATTCCTCTGTACTTCAACGACTGCGTCACTTCAACGACTTCGTCAACGCCTGCTAGAGCCAGCTTCCTGTGAAGAAGTGGCGATCGTTTCTTAGTCGGACCGAAAAATTGTTGGTCGAACCCACAAGTTGTTTGTCGAACCCAAACGTTGGTGGTCGAGGCTAGAAGTTGTTATTGATGACTCCGACGACGCCGTTGATGATGAGCTGGGCTGCGATGGCGGCAAGGAGCATGCCGGCAAGCTTCGTTAGTAGGGTAGTGCCACCTTCGCCGAGGACGCGGTGAATGACGACGGAGAAGCGCAGTGCCGCCCATGAAGTGATGTGGACGGCGATGAAGGCGGCAATGACTGCAACAATCTTCGGTCCCTCGTTCCCAGCGTCACCAACTGACAGCATGAAAGCCACGATGGTTCCCGGTCCCGCGAGGAGCGGGGTGCCGATCGGGACGAGCGCGATGTTGGTCTTGCCAGCGGGCTTACCGGGGTCCGACTCTTCACCGGTGAGGAGCTGGAGTGCCACAAGCAGGAGGAGGAGACCACCGGAGGTCTGCATTGCCTCGACTGAGATGTGGAGGAACCCGAGGATGTAGGTGCCGAAGAGTCCGAAGACGCCGAGGACGCCGGCGGAGACAGCGTTCGCCTGCCATGCGGCACGGGCGCGTTCCTTTGGTGTCATCTTTGACGTGAGACCGAGGAAGATCGGGATGTTTCCTGCCGGGTCCATGATGACGAACAACGTGAAGAAAGTAGAAGCAAAGACGGTCAAGTCAATGACGTTGTTCACGGGTAGTAGACCTCCATTGTCGCCTTGTGGGCGATTCGATCCAGCATGTCGGGCGACGTGGTGTGTTCCCCGAGCTGGTTGTGCTTGCCCGAGCCATGGTAGTCGCTGGAGCCGGTTCGGACGAGGCCGAGTTTCATCACAATCCTAGCGAGTTTTTCCCGATCTTCTGCCGGATTGTCGCGGTGATCGACTTCCAGCCCGTCAATGCCCAGGTCAATGCCCTCGTTGATGGCTGACCAGCCGTGTGCGCCGCCCCTAGAGTCGGCCCTCGGATGAGCCCAGATCACGACCCCACCCCCGTCGTGAATGAGGTTGATGGCCTCGGGCAGGCTGGGTGCCCAGTAATCTCGGTAGTACGGGGAACGCGGAGAAAGATAGGTTGCGAAGGCTTCGTCCCGGTGGCTGATCGTGCCTCGCTTGAAGAGAGCATCTGCAATGTGTGGGCGACCAAGGGTTGCCTCGGATCCGGCGACGGCGAGAACCTCGTCCCAGGTGATGAGCCTATCCTCCGCCATGGCATCCACCATGTTCTTGAGTCGCGTCACCCGTGCTTCCTGCACCCGGATGCAGTGCTGGGTGATTCCTTCGGTTTCGTCGAAGAGGTATCCGAGCAGGTGGACGACCTTCCCGTGGAGCCGCGTGCTGATCTCGATGCCGGTGACGAGACCAACGCCGGTCTCCCGCGCAGCTTCGCGTGCCTCCTCGTAGCCGGCCACCGTGTCGTGATCGGTGAGCCCGAGAACAGTAATTCCGGCTCGTGCGGCCTCCTCGAAGAGCTCCCGGGGGCTCTGGGTGCCGTCGGAGTACGCGGAGTGGGTATGCAAATCGATCACATGGCCTAGGGTACGGGCTGTGTCACCGAACCGCCGTGAAATCGAATTCCGGGCAAGACGGTGACACAATGGAGATATGACTGATAAGACCACCGATCGCGGTTCGAACCGTTCCCAACGCCCCAGCAACCAAGAGTTCCGTACCTTCATTGGTGAGGACTGGGGGCCACGCACCGAGGGCCCTGGCCGCTCGTCTGTCGCAGACTACTCGGCCGTGCGTCGTGCGAACCTGGGCAAGCAGTTCATTGGTCAGCGCCTCGTGATCCCCGCCGGCGAACTCCGGGTCAGGTCCAACGACACCGACTACCGCTTCCGTGCGCACTCCGCCTTCGCTCACCTGACCGGTCTTGGTGGTGAGCTCGAGCCGAACGCTGTTCTCATTCTCAACCCCATTGAGGGAGAAGAAGCCACACATGAGGCTGTTCTCTACTTCCATCCCCGTAGCCCCCGCTCCTCGGAGGAGTTCTGGGCAGACTCACGCTACGGCGAGTTCTGGGTCGGTGCCCGCCCCTCACTAGAGGAGATGTCGACCATGACCGGGATCCGCACCGATCACATCGATAACCTGCCCGACGCTTTGGCGAAGGACCTGGGTCAGGTTCAGCTCGCCACCATCACCCAGGCTGATTCGAAGATTGATGCCCAGGTCCAGCAGCTCCGCGATCAGGAGTCCCTCGTGAACGGTCAGGAACTCGACGCGAAGCTCAACGAGGCAACGAGCGAACTGCGCCTCCTCAAGGACGAGTGGGAAGTAGCAGAGATTCAGAAGGCCATCGACGTCACCGCCGCCGGCTTTGACGACATCATCGCCGCACTCCCCCGCGCGACGGAGCACTGGCGCGGCGAACGCGTCCTCGAGGGCGCCTTCGCACAGCGCGCACGCGAGGAGGGCAACGGGGTCGGCTACGACACGATTGCGGCAGCGGGCAACCACGCCAACACCCTCCACTGGATCGTCAACGACGGCTCGGTGAAAGACGGCGAGCTCGTGCTCGTGGACGCCGGTGCGGAGGTCGATTCCCTCTACACTGCCGACATCACCCGCACCCTGCCCGTGAACGGCACCTTCTCTCCCGAGCAGAAGAAGGTCTACGAGGCTGTTCTCGAGGCCGCTGAGGCATCGCTTGCCAAGGCAAACGAGAAGGGCGTACGGTTCCGTGAGATTCACGCGGCCGCCATGACGGTCATTGCCCGCTACCTCGAAGGGTGGGGCTGCCTGCCTGGTACCGCCGAGGAGTCACTTGCTCCCGACGGTCAGTTCCATCGCCGGTGGATGCCGCACGGCACCTCCCATCACCTTGGTCTTGACGTGCACGACTGCGCTCAGGCTCGCAAGGAAATGTACGTGGACGCCGAGCTCGAGCCGGGCATGGTGTTCACGATCGAACCCGGTCTCTACTTCCGTGAAGATGATGAGAAGATTCCCGCGTGGCTACGCGGCATCGGCGTTCGCATCGAGGACGATATTCTCGTCACTGAAACGGGGGCACGCCGCCTCTCCGAAGACATTCCCCGCACCGTCACGGATGTGGAGAACTGGATGAAGACAGTTCTGAACAGGAGCTAGCATGCAGACAAGAAGCCGCGTATTTGTCGGCCGCCTCGCCGGCACGGACGTATACGACCCCATCGGGGATAAGGTCGGAAAGGTACACGACGTGGTCGTGTTGTTCCGGCTCGTTGGGGCACCACTTGCCGTGGGCCTCGTCATTGAAGTGTCCGGAAAGAAACGCGTCTTCTTACCCCTCTCACGGGTCACGTCCATAGCCAACGGCCAGGTCATCACCACCGGCCTGGTCAACATCCGCAGGTTCGCTCAGCGCTCCACGGAAACACTGGCACTTTCGGAGATCCTTGACCGCAAGGTCACGATCAAGAACGGGGGCGGCGAAGGCACCGTCATCGACCTGTCGATCGAGGAGCACCGCCGCGCCGACTGGCGGCTCTCACAGGTGTACGTCCGCACGGACCGCAACGGCCCACACGGGGGCGAGTCCATCCTGCTCCCGGTCGGGGACGTCACCGGTCTTGCCACGGGCAAGGAGGGACAGGCGGCGACCGCTCTCCTCGCCCGCATCGCCAACCTCAAGCCAGCCGACGTCGCCAACGTGATCCGTGACCTGCCCGGGGATCGGCGCATGGCGGTGGCGGCAGGCCTGAACGATGAGCGTCTCGCTGACGTGCTCTCGGAGTTGAACGACGACGAACGTGTCGAGATCATGTCCGACCTTGACATCGAACGAGCCGCCGACGTCCTCGATGTCATGCAGCCCGATGACGCCGCCGACCTCGTGGCCGACCTGCCCACCAGCCATGCCGCCCTCCTGCTGGAACGCATGGACCCGGAAGAGGCCGAGGACGTTCGCCGACTTCTGACCTACGATGAGCGCACTGCCGGTGGTCTCATGACGACCGAACCGGTCATCCTCTCTCCCGATGCGACGGTCGCCCAGGCCCTGGCCGCCGCCCGCCGCATCGACGTCACACCTGCACTCTCGGCCACGATCTTTGTGACCCGCCCTCCGATGGAGACCCCCACGGGACGTTTCATCGGTGTCGTCCACCTGCAGCGTGCCCTCCGGGAACCACCATCGACTCTTCTCGGTCAAATCATTGACCTTGATCTCGATCCGCTCAGCCCCGATGATTCCATTGGTACAGTTGCTCGTCGGCTCGCAACATACAACCTGACGGCACTGCCCGTCGTGGACGAGTCACGGCTCCTGCTGGGTGCTGTCTCGATCGACGACGTGCTCGACCATCTCCTGCCTGACGACTGGCGAACATCCGAGAATGAAGAATTCGACATGAGAGTGGAACGAGGATTCAATGGCTGATCGTTTTAACGAACCGCTAGAAGCTCGCGACCGCAAGCTCCGCAAACTTCGTGGCAAGCGCGACTCCGACCGCATCGGTCAGATCTCCGAAGGAATTGCACGCTTCACCGGCACACCCCAGTTCCTCGTCTATCTGTCCGTGTTCGTGGCGATCTGGCTGGCGTGGAACACGTGGGGTCCCGAGCACCTGAGGTTCGATAGCGCGGCACTGGGTTTCACCGCCCTCACACTCATGCTCTCCCTCCAGGCCTCCTACTCCGCTCCCCTCATCCTTCTTGCTCAGAACCGTCAAGACAATCGTGACAAGGTTGCGAACGAGCAGGATCGTCAAAGGGCCGAACGGAACCTGGCTGACACGGAGTATCTGACCCGCGAGATCGCCGGCCTGCGCATGACCTTGGGCGACATGGCAACTCGTGACTTCGTGCGTTCCGAGCTACGCGACATGATCGAGGAACTCGACCGCGAGCGCTCCGACCGCCTCGACGAACGCGAGGAACGCATCGCCCAACTCCAGGCCGAGATCGAGCAACTCCGCGCAAATCATCCCGAGTCAGCGCACTCCGACAAGTCACACAACGACTAAAGCGGCTCTTCATAATTGGGGGTGTAGTTTGTTTTGGAATCCGCCGCTGCCCAGGAG
>NZ_JASDVN010000041.1:0-4077 GCF_041440645.1 Flaviflexus sp.
GTACAGTGGAGGGGTGAAGAATCGCCTCCCACTCCTCATTCCAGTTGCCCTCGTTGGTCTTGCTGGCTGTGCAACGACCGTTGGTCTTGAAGCCACCCCCTATGCTTCCGATCCCACGTGCGCCACGATGCTCCAGGCAACACCCGATGAGGTCTCGGGATTCGAGCGATCAAAGACGACAGCGCAGGCGACAACTGCTTGGGGTGAGGGAGCGTCTTTCCGGTGCGGTCTCGAATCACCAACCCCGTCAACTGACCGCTGCATCACGGTCGGCGGTATCGACTGGCTCAGCCTCGACTCCAGCGACCCCAGGATTCCCCAGAACGGCGGGGACGGAACCTGGACCTTCATCTCCTACGGCAGGGTCCCAACCGTTGAGGTGGTCATTTCTACCGAGGCAGTTGGTGCGGGAACAGTGACCGACGTCCTCACCTCCTTCACCCCGGCGATGTCCCAGGCGACCGTGGAACGCGAATGCGTGGGCCTCACCGACGCACCACTCGTGCTCGACGAGGGTGAAGCCGATGATGGGACTGGCGACGAGAACGCAATTCCGGGAGAAGATGCCACCCGCGACGTGGATCCCAGCGCCGAGGAATTAGCGACCAATGAAAGCACTGAAGACTGAGCCTTCTGTTGAGCCCTCAGTGCAAGACAATTGGGACTTAGCCTTGAGAACTGAACCCTAAGGGACGATTCCTGGACCCCAGGGACAACGAGAGGTCCACCCCGGGCATGGATAGAATCCTGCTCTTACTTGTTCCAGGCTTCTGTTACTGGACTAAAAATTGACGGAGTGGATGTCGACAATAGGCCAACATCCACTCCTCGCGTTTATGGGAACTCTTCCTGGGCTCCGAGGGAATCTTCCTCGTTCTCCTAGCGGAGTCCGGCGTTCCTCTCGAGGGCGAGTCCGATGAGTTCGTCGATGAGCTCGGAGTAGGTCATGCCCGACTTCTGCCACATGAGCGGATACATCGAGTAGGGAGTGAACCCAGGGATCGTGTTGATCTCGTTAATGACGAGCTCGCCATCGTCGTAGAAGAAGTCGACTCGCGCCATGCCCTCGCAGTCGATCGCCTCGAAGGCTCGCAGGGCCATTTCCCGGAGCTTCTCTTGATCGTCGTCGGGCATCGCAGCCGGGATCGAAAGGACGAGGCCATCGGTGTCGACGTACTTGGATTCGTAGTCGTAGAAACCCGAGTCGGGATTGTCGAGAACGATCTCACCAGGGAGCGAGGCCTTCGGGCTTTCCGTACCCGTGCCACCAAGAATTGCGCACTCGACCTCGCGGCCGGTGATGCCCTGCTCGACAATGACCTTCGGGTCGTGCTTCTGCGCCTCAGCAATGGCAGCGTCGAGTTCATCGAGAGATTCGATGCGGGAGATGCCGAGGGAGGATCCTGCGCGGGAGGGCTTGACGAAGAGCGGGAACTTCAGTGCCTTGATCTGCTGGACAAGTTCGTCGCGGCGTGTGCGCCAGCCGTTCGCGGTGACAAGCACCCACGGGCCAACGGGCAGGCCCGCTTCGCGCAGAACGATCTTCGTGTAGTGCTTGTCCATGACGGCAGCGGAGGCAAAGACCCCGGAACCGACGTACTTCAGTCCCGCCATCTCGAACAGTCCCTGAATGGTTCCGTCCTCACCGAACGGTCCGTGCAGGAGCGGGAAGACAACATCGACATCGAGGGACTCCTCCCCCACGTGGAAGGTGCCCGTGCCGTACGAGATCGTGACGGGTTCACCCGGGCCCACGGTCGCGCTGCCGGTACCCAGAACGTCGGTATCGGTCGTTCCGTTCACCCAGGTACCGTCCTGGCGGATTCCGATAGGGACAATCTCGTAGCGTTCCGTGTCAATTGAGGACATGACAGAACTTGCGGTCATGCATGACACAGAGTGCTCACCGGAGCGCCCACCGTAGACAATTGCAACTCGAATCTTGGAACCGTTCTTCACCGCTCGAGCCTATCAAGATAGTGTTTGTAACATGACGAACCCAGCAACAATTCTTGCCCAGTCGGGTCGCCCCGAACGCGTCCAGGGCAATCCCGTGAACCCGCCGATCGTGCTGTCATCCACGTACCGTAACTCCGGCACCGGCCCAGGCAATATTTACGCCCGCTGGGACACGGAAACCTGGAACCCATTTGAGAAGACCCTCGCGACACTCGAGGGCGCGTCCCTTCCCGCCCTCGTCCATGCCTCCGGCATGGCCGCCATCACGACCGCATTGCACTGTGCTCCTCCCGGAAAGATCGTGGCCCCGAAGCACTCCTACCATGCATCTCTCGTGGTAGCGAGGGAGATGGCGGAGCGCGAGGGCGGCGAGGTCGTCACCGTCGACATCGCCAACACTGACGAGATCCTTGCGGCACTGCCCGGCGCGAAGGCCGTTCTTCTCGAGTCCCCAACGAACCCGATGCTTGAACTTGCCGACATTGAGACGGTTGCGAAGGCGGCCCACGAGCAGGGCACGCTCGTCATTGTCGACAACACGTTCGCGACTCCCCTCGGCCAGCAGCCGCTCTCCCTCGGAGCCGACATCGTCGTACACTCCGCTACCAAGTACTTGGCAGGACACTCCGACGTTGTCCTCGGTGCCGTCGTCACCAACTCCGAGGAGCTTCACGACACCATGTGGAACTACCGGACCCACACCGGTTCGGTTGCTGGCCCTATGGAAACGTGGCTTGCCCTGCGCGGTATGAGGACCCTGTCTCTTCGGTTTGAACGCATCACCCAGAACGCTGCCGAGCTCGCCAAGCGACTCTCCGAGCATCCTCTCGTCGAGGCCGTCGCACACCCATCCTTGCCGAACCACCCGAACCGGGAACGAGCACCCAAGGGCTGCGGCGTACTGACGCTCCGCCCCAAGGGCGGCAAGGAAGCGGCCGACCGCCTCGTCGAGGCAACCACCCTGTGGCTGCCGGCAACCTCACTCGGTGGCGTTGAATCAACCCTGGAGCGACGCAGGCGGTTTGCTGACGAGGCCGTGACCGTTCCCGAGGATCTGCTCCGCCTCTCCTGCGGCATCGAGGACATCGAGGACCTGTGGGAGGACCTCGACAACGCCCTGAGGATCGCAGTCCAGTAGCGCGATATCGCATTTCCGCGGCCCCGGATTTCGCTCCAGTGGCCGCGGATTGCGTTCCAGTGGCGCACAATCGCGCCCAGGTCGCGGCGCGTTGCAGTCCAGTAACACTTCGCCTCAGCCTTGGACGACTCCGGCTCCTGCCAAGTAGATTAACGTCATGAGAAGACTAGTCATGGCACTTGCACTAACGACCATCCTTGCCGGATGCTCCAGCAGTACAGAGGACGAGCCTACGAGCCTCTCTCCGGAGGAGGGCACATCGGGGCCCGAGGAGACAACGACTCCCGATGAGGAGACGACAACTCCCGCTGAAGAAACGAGCGAGCCCGAAACAACGGAACCGGCCGAGGACAAGACTGACGAGCCCACCGACGAAGCCACCGACGAGGATTCCGGACCCGCCTTCACCCTGGACGCAACCCAATCAAGCAACTTCCCGAATCTTCTCGGTCAGTTCCTTGCGACATCTGCACGCGTCGGTGGTCACGACACCTACGACCGCGTCGTCATCGAATACGACGGCACCGAGGGTGAGCTCAACTGGTCGGCAAACTACGAGGATGCTCCCATCCAGGACGGTTCCGGCTTCGAGGTCGACATGGCCGGCGAAGAGTTCCTCACCATCTGGGTATCGGGTGTCCGCTACCCCACCGAAGAGGAGATGACGGACGCTGAGTTCCCCATCACCGGTCTCGACCAGTCCAGCATCATCGAGGACGTCGTTGTGGATGGACCTTTCGAGGGCATGCACACGATCTTCATCGGAACCGATGCACAACACCCCTACCGCGTCCAGGTCTTCGACAACCCCACTCGCATCGTCGTCGACATCGAGAAGTAGACAAGACCAGCAAGAATACTTGCACCGAAAGCCAGCACCGACCGGCGCGGAACACGAAGGCCCAGGATCAATCCTGGGCCTTCACTTAACTGGCTCTTCATAATTGAGTGTGTAGCGGGCGTTTTGCGCGTCGTGGCAT
>NZ_JASDVN010000042.1:0-21476 GCF_041440645.1 Flaviflexus sp.
CCCACAGTCGACAAAGCGAAGGGTGGAAGCAGTCATGAACCACTTCCACCCGCGGGCGATCTCCTCAGCTCTTCGAGCCTGGCACCTAGAACCGAGAATTACCTATCGATTGCACAGAAACGAGCGACATGACCTACCGCTCGTCGTGCGTCCTCGGATCCCATTCGCCGAGTTCGCGCTGCGGGAGCGCGCTGATAGCGGTGACTTCGTCATCGGTCAGCGCAATGGTCACGGCCTCAAGGTTCTGCTTGCGGCGTTCGTCGTTCGTGGAGCGAACGATCGGGATGGTGCCGATGGCGCTGTGCCACGCGAGAACAGCCTGGCTGGCGGTAATGTCGTGCGCCTTGGCGGCGGCCTGGATCGGCTCGGCATCAAGCAGTTCGCCACCCTTCGAGAGGGGCGACCACGCTTCGATGGCGATGCCGCGGCGCTTGAGTTCCTCACGGAGGTCGACGCGGTGGATGCCGGGATCGATCTGGATCTGGTTGACCGCGGGCACGAGGCCTGTGCGTGAATAGACTTCGTCGAGGTGCTCGGGAAGGAAGTTCGAGACACCCAGGGTGCGGACGAGTCCTTCTTCCTTGAGCTTCGCCATCTCCTCGTACGCCTCCGCGTACAGACCGAGCATCGGGAGGGGCCAATGGATCATCCACACATCGACGTAGTCAATCCCGAGCTTCGTCAGGCTCTGCTCGAGGGCACCGCGCACGTTTCCGTGATCGTCGCCGCGCAGCTTCGTCTGAATGATGACGTCCTCGCGAGCAATTCCGCTGTCGCGAATACCCTGACCGACGGCTTCCTCGTTCTCGTAGCGGGTCGCGGTGTCGATGAGCGTGTAGCCCGCCTCGATGGCGGCCGTGACAGCCGAGGCTGCATCCTCGCCCTTGAGGGGTGACGTTCCAAAACCAATACGGACTGAATCAAAATCTACTTCGTTCACGTGGCCAGGCTAACAGCCAGCACACAGTCACTGAAGGTATTTGTACTGGGAGCGAAACTCCTTGACCCGCTGATCGCCCCGGCGCTTGACCGATTCGTGTCGCCTATCCGATTGCCGTGACCGAACAGTTTCCCGATCGACCCCACTATCAGCGCTCGATTGCTCCACCGACCCATCCCGCCACCAGGGCTCAACCCAACCACCCGGGCCGTTGACATGGGCGGCGCAAAACCTGCGAACAACTGTCCTAACCGGAGGGTGCGACCACTCTCTTTCGGCGAAACAACCGTCTCATGGGAATTGTTCTCACATTTTCACCCCACTGTGCCCCAATTCACTCTGCCACCATTTGACCAGTTCTTTCACGGACAGTTTAAGGGCCTAAAACATTGAATTATCAAGCAATAACGTGCGTGAATATGCATAGTGGTAGTCGAGGATTTCGGACATTATTCTCCATCTTCAGCTGGCCTTTGATTTGAGACACGTTTGAAGAAGTTGATTTCTTCATTACAGTTCTCATCATGACAACGACGATCAAGTCATCGAACTTCGCACGCACCATGGCGGCACTCTGTGCTGGCATGGTGTGTTGCTGTTGTTGTCGCTAAATTCAGCACTGGGACCTCGTCGGTCAGCTGACGCTAGGTTGCTTTAACACCTAGCTGAGATGGTTATGCGCCAGCCACATGTGCGCACCATTCACCTCCGCCTTTTCATGGCACCTTTACACCCTTAACGCTCAAATCTACCTGGGATACGTGTACGTCAAGTGCGCGATTATCCCCGGGCCGGGGCACAAACACACTCAAAAGGAGACCGGAATGGTCCGTTCACTCACCAAATTCTCCCGTACCGTCGCAGCTGGCGCTGCCCTCATGCTTGCTCTGGCCGCCTGCGGTTCGGGCGATGCCGACACCGACGGCGCTGACGGCAGCAAGGGCACCATCAAGGTTGGCGGCACCGGCACGAGCTTCCCCCACTCCTACATGGATGGTAGCGATCTGGTCGGATTCGACACCGAGGTCATCACCATTGCTGCTGAACGCGCCGGTTACGACGTCGAGTTCCAGACCATGGACTTCCCCGGCCTTATGGGTGCCGTGACCGCTGGTCGCATTGACACGACCGGCACGAACCTCACCTGGACGGAAGACCGCGGCGAGACCTACGTGTTCACTCGCGCCTACGCATTCGGTGGTGTTGTTATTGCGGCCGAGGCCAGCAACGACGACATCCAGACCGAGGAGGACCTTGCCGGCAAGACCATCGGTACCGGCGCCGGCTCCACCAACGAAGCCGCAGTCCAGGCATGGATTGAAGAAACCGGCAACGGTGCTTCGGTTCGCCCTTACGACGGTCCAGCACAGGCCCAGCAGGACACGCTGCTCGGTCGCGTTGACGGCTACGCGGGTCCGATTGCGGCAATCAATGCGGCAATCGCCAAGCAGGACATGGAGATGAAGGTCGTGACCGATCTGCTCACCCACGAGCAGACCCGCTTTCCGTTCGCCGATACCGAGCGCGGCCGCCAGCTTGCCGAGGACATCTCCGCATCGCTCGCAGAAATGGAAGAGGATGGCACACTTGCTGAGCTGTCCGAGAAGTACTTTGGTGATGACCTGATGGTTCCGGGCGAAGACAACACCGACCCGGATCCGACCGCGGTGCTGTACCCCGGTGGTGACAACTGATGGGTTTTAGTCCCGAGTACATGATCACGGCCTTCCCGAGGCTACTGGAGTACGTGCCAACGACTCTGCTGATCGCCGTTTTCGCGATGCTCCTTTCGGTGCTGGTCGGGCTGATCCTCGCGATCATTCGATTCGTCAAATACCCGGTACTGAACGAACTCGCGATTCTCTACATCTCGTTCTTCCGTGGCGTCCCCGGCCTCGTCATGCTGTTCCTCCTCTACTTCGGCCTGCCGCAGCTCATTCCCGGAATGAGCAACATGTCGGCCATGTTTGCCGCAGTCGTTGGTCTGGGACTGAAGGAAGCCTCCTATCTTGCGGAGATCTTCCGAGCCGCACTGATCTCGGTCGATGGCGGGCAGCGGGAGGCCGGACTCAGTCTCGGCCTCACCGCGAAGCAAATTTACTCGAACTACATCGTTCCCCAGGCCGCCTACAATGCCATCCCCGGCACCGCAAACGTGTTCATCGGCCTCATCAAGGAGACATCCATTGTCTTCACCCTCGGCATCACCGACATGTTTGCAAGCGCTCAGATGGTGGCGGCCGGCAACCTGCGCTACCTGGAAACCTACCTGATGGTTGGCCTCATGTACTGGGCGATCATCTTCCTATTCGAACAGCTTGTCCGAGTCCTCGAGGCCCGCATGAGTCGGCCCTACGTGAGGTAAGAAAATGATACGAGTAGAAAACCTTCATAAGAGCTTTGGTTCCAACGAGGTCCTCAAGGGAATCAACCTCGAAGTGAACCGTGGCGAGGTCGTCGCCATCGTCGGCCCCTCCGGGTCCGGCAAGTCCACTCTGCTGCGCTGCCTCAACCTGCTGGAGACCCCCGACTACGGAACCATCACCATCGATGAATCCCAGGTGACTCTCGGAAGCAAGACCCACCGTAAGGACATTGCATCGCTGCGTTCCAAGACCGCGATGGTGTTCCAGCACTACAACCTGTTCCGCAACAGGACCGCGCTACGCAACGTGCAGGATCCGATCGTGCTCCGCGGCGTCGCCAAGAAGGACGAGGCGCGGATCATCGCACAGGATCTCCTGCGCCGCGTCGGCATCACCGCCGAAACGGAAGCCCAGTACCCCGTGACACTGTCGGGTGGCCAGTCCCAGCGCGTCTCCATCGCGCGCGCACTTGCCATCAACCCGGCCGCGATCCTGCTGGATGAACCAACCTCCGCACTCGACCCGGAGCTCGTTGGTGAGGTCCTGTCCGTTATTCGCCAGCTTGCCTCCGAGCACACGACAATGCTGATCGTTACCCACGAGATGTCGTTCGCGGCGGACGTCGCTGACCGCGTGATCTTCATGGACGAGGGACAGATCGTCGAGCAGGGACCCGCCTACGACGTCATCCACAACCCGAGAATGAACCGCACCAAGCAGTTCCTTGGACGCTCGCTCGAGAAGAGCCGTTTGAAAGAAGTACCCGAACCCGAACGCCACGTCGGCTAGGAAGGACGATAAGCCATGGCACACTTTGACAAACCCCTGAGTGGATGGCGGGTGGTGGAGTTCTCGCACTTCATCGCAGCACCTTCCGTGGGACAGGCTCTCGCCGACCTGGGAGCTGAAGTCATCAAGGTTGAGAACCCCAAGGGTGACCCTACCCGACCCCAGTCAGGCAGCGTTGCCTCCAGCATTTTCGAGACCTACAACCACGGCAAGAAGTCCGTTGTTCTCGATCTGAACGACCCCGAGGATGAGAGGACCGCGCAGGAGCTTGCACTCAGCGCCAACATTGTCATCCACAACATCTCCGCCAACTCCATGGAACGTCACGGACTCGGTGCTAAGCAGCTGCGTGAGAAGAACCCCGCCCTCATCTACGGATCAGTGCGCGGCTTCCCGTCGAACACGTCTCGCGCGAACGACAAGGGGTTTGATGGGATCGGTCAGGCCGAGACCGGCATGATCTGGGTGAACGGCACCGAGGAGACCGGTCCGCTCAAGCTCCCCTACAACCCTGTCGATACCGCGACCGGTGACTCCCTCCTGCAGGGCATCCTCGCCGCCGTCATCAAGCAGCTCCGCACCGGCGAGGGCAGCGAGGTCGAGACCAGTCTCTTCGAGGGCGGCCTCCACGCGCAGACCTACTACTGGGGACTCTTCCTTCAAAGCGGTGAAAACCCGGGCCGCATCGGCAACCGCGAACCCGCCGTGGCTCCCGCCGCCGAGATCCACCAGGTCAAGGATGGGTACATCATTTTCTCGGCCTACCTTCCCAGCCACTGGGAGGCTCTGTGCAACGTGCTCGGTGTTCCGGAGCTCATCACCGATCCCCTCTATCTGACAAACCAGGATCGCCTGACGAACCAAGACGAACTGTGGCAGCGGATCCAGGACGCTCTTGAAAGCAAGGGTTGGACCGTCGAAGAAACCGGTCGGGCATTCGACTCCATCCGCATCGCCCACGGCCAGGTCTCCAGCTACCAGGACATCTACGATCGCGGACTCCTTCATGAGAGCGGTCAGCTTGCTCAGGTGCTCGAGGATGGTCGGGACCCGTACTACGTGTTCAATCGCCCCTACCGATTCATCGGACAGGACCGTCCCGACACCGCCCCCGCTCCCCCGCAACTGGGTGCGGACACGGAGGAAGTCCTCTCCTCCCTCAAGGCAAACATCCCGAACGAACAGAAGGTTGGCTGACATGACGATCGAAACCGGTACCGACACTCTCGTTGTCACGGAACGCGGACCCGTTCTCGAGATCAAGATCAACCGTCCCGGGAAGCGCAACTCCCTCATCCAGGAAACAGTTGACGCTCTTGGTGCCGCCTACGAGCTTCTCGAAGCCGGCCCCTACGAGGTTGGCATTGTCTACGGCGAGGGCACGAAGGCGTTCTGCGCGGGAGCGGACTTCACCAATCCGCCACGGGACGATTCACGCGCGTACCCGAACTTCACAGTCAAGCTCAGTAAGCCCCTGATCTCCGCCGTTGAGGGATACACAGTGGGTGCGGGATTTGTGCTCAGCCAGTCAACCGACATTGTCGTGGCCGGCAAGGGAGCCCAGTTCGGCTATCCCGAAGCCCGCATCGGCATCACCGGTGGCGGAGGCACCCTCATCGCATCCCGCGTTCCTACAAAGGTTGCAGCCGACCTGCTTCTCACGGGCCGCTTCTACGATGCGGAGCGTGCACGGGAGGCCGGCCTCGTCAGTGAGGTCACCGAGGAAGGCGAGGCACTGACCGTTGCCCGCCAGCTCGCCGATCAGATCGCAGGCAACCACGGACCCTCAGTCCGCCTCCTCAAGGCACTGATCGATCGGGAAACCCAGACCACAACGGTCGAAGGAGCCCAGTGGCTCGGAACACTGACCGCCCACACGAGTGACATCAATCGATTGAAGAACTCACAGGGCCTCAAGGGAACCGGCCGCTCATAGACAGCGCTCGCGCGTGGAGTGAACACACGGCCCTAATTGTGGCCTAGGGCCGTGGCGCGAGTGCTTAAGGGGGTGGAGAGCAATGCACTCCACCCCCTGTTCTCATCTAACAACTCAGTTCTGGATCCCGCCCTTCAGCACCGACGCTCGCAACTGGGCACTGACCACCACCGACGACGGATAGACTCTCAGCTTTTGACTGATGATTGATAGCCGTTGACCGATGACTAATCACAGATAGCAGATCACTGATGGCTGACGACCGATAGCTGATAACCGACGTGTGATGGTGCACGACGATCATCAGGACATCGCGACAACATTGGTATCGAGACAAGACGAACACGGTCAGCGCCGCGGCGGAGACACCAATCTCCGGCAAAACTACACAGTTTTCGGCGGGGAATGTGCGCGCCACTTAGAGCAGCGCGGCGAGTCCCTTAAGTTCCAGCTTCATGACGTTGACAACCGTAGCGCCCGCACCCGATGCTGCGGTTTGTCCAGGGATCGAGTCCTCAAAGGCGAGGCACTGCGCGGGCTCCACTCCGAGGCGTTGCATCGCGGTGGCGTATGGAGCGGGATCCGGCTTCGCTGGGAGCGGCTCATCTCCCGTCACGCGTGCCGCGAAGTACTGCTTGGGCAAGCTCTCAATGGCGGGACCAACGAGCTCGATCGGCGTGGCAGTGACAAGTGCCTGCGGGATTTCAGCCTCGGCAAAGGCGTTGAGGAGCTCCAACGCGCCGGGCATGATGTCCGGATTCGAGTACACGTGCTCAGCCATGTGCCCCGCGACTTCTTCGAAGAGGACCATGGGTTCGGCTACGTCCCCACCGTCGCGGACGAGCATGGAGTGCAGATGATTAGCGTGGGTTTCGGTCGAGGACCCGTGGAGGGCTAGTTCGTCCTCGTCTGTCCAGGAGCCGCCTCGCTCCTCAATGACAAGTCGGGACTGCGCAACCCACTGCGATTCCGTATCGGTGATCGTTCCGTCCATATCCCAGAGGACGGCAGCTGGCTTGGTTTCGAGTCCGCAGGCGCGGAAAACGTCGTGGAGGCTCATACCTTCAGCCTAGCTGAGGCCGTGCTGGGGAGCGAGCACGCCAGCGTGCTGTCCCAGAAAGGTCAGGCGAGACTGCCGTGAAAGCGCTCCCAGGCTGATTGCCCCGACTTTCCAAGGGATTCTCCGATGTTCGCCCAGCTGATGTGCCGCCTGCGTGCCGCTCCCACACCACCTGCGGTGCTCCTCGCCGCCTACCGCACTATCCTCCCCGGACCGGAGATACTCTGGCACACGCTTCAGTCGCACTTGTGGATCTTCCCTGTCTCGGATTCTTCCGCCGCGGGCACTGAGGTCCTGCCTCGCTCTGTACCAAGGGAGCAACTAGGTTGGTGGGCGTGGCGGTGCGCACGATCGCGCTCGGCATCATGCCCATCACAGCAATTATTGGTATCAATATCGCCACCCACACGGGCACCCACGTCACGATTCTGGTGTGGGCCAGTTTGGCACTTGGCAATATACCTGTCGTTCGAGCCTCATCGCTCGACCGCTTCTAGCATGGTAGATACACGTATGCCCCGGCACTGCCGGGGCATACGTCAAGAGATCTTTAGATCAGCCTAGAATCAGGCGAGGATCTTGGTGACTCGACCTGAACCAACGGTGTGGCCACCCTCGCGGATAGCGAAGCCGAGGCCCTCTTCCATGGCGATGGGCTGGATGAGCTCAACGGTCATCTCAGTGTTGTCGCCGGGCATGACCATCTCGGTGCCCTCGGGGAGGGTGATGACGCCGGTCACGTCCGTGGTACGGAAGTAGAACTGCGGGCGGTAGTTGGAGAAGAACGGGTTGTGACGGCCGCCCTCTTCCTTCTTGAGCACGTAGGTCTGAGCTTCGAACTTGGTGTGCGGGGTGATCGAACCGGGCTTGCAAACAACCTGGCCGCGCTCAACCTCTTCACGCTTGATGCCGCGGATGAGGAGACCACAGTTCTCACCTGCATCGGCGTGATCCATCTGCTTGTGGAACATCTCGATACCGGTAACGGTGGTGGTCATTGCCTTCTCCTTGATGCCGAGGATCTCGACATCGGAGTTGATCTGAAGAACGCCACGCTCAACACGGCCGGTGACAACGGTGCCACGACCGGTGATGGTGAAGACGTCCTCAATCGGCATGAGGAACGGCTTGTCAAGGTCACGAACCGGATCCTCGAAGTAGTTGTCGACCTGGTCCATGAGCTCCTCGATGGAGGCAACCCACTTGGCGTCGCCCTCGAGTGCCTTGAGAGCGGAGATCTGAACGACCGGAGCGTCGTCACCGTCGAAGCCCTGCGAGGAGAGAAGGTCACGGACCTCCATCTCGACGAGCTCGAGAATCTCCTCGTCGTCAACCATGTCGGACTTGTTCAGCGCAACGATGAGCTGCGGAACGCCAACCTGGCGGGCGAGAAGAACGTGCTCACGGGTCTGAGCCATCGGGCCGTCGGTGGCGGCGACAACGAGAATCGCGCCGTCCATCTGAGCAGCACCGGTGATCATGTTCTTGATGTAGTCAGCGTGGCCGGGGGCGTCAACGTGTGCGTAGTGACGCTTCTCGGTCTGGTACTCAACGTGGGAAACGTTGATGGTGATACCACGCTGGCGCTCCTCGGGAGCGTTGTCGACCTGGTCGAACGGGGTGAACTCGTTCAGGTCGGGGTACTTATCCGCAAGAACCTTGGTGATGGCAGCGGTCGTCGTCGTCTTACCGTGATCGACGTGACCGATGGTGCCGATGTTCATATGCGGCTTGGACTTGTCGTACTTGGCCTTGGCCACTTGTCCTCCTGTAGGACTCGGGTAGTTTCTCTGCTTCAGGATACAGGAGCATCCTTGGGGCTGAGCGATCTACTAGTCGGTTATTTTGCTTACAAATGACCTAGGCTCACTCGCCCCGGGTCTTCTTGATGATTTCCTCGGAGACATTCCTCGGAACTTCCGCGTAAGTCGCGAACTGCATCGTGTACACTGCACGACCCTGCGTCTTGGAACGAAGGTCGCCAACGTATCCGAACATTTCGGACAGCGGAACTTGGGCGCGGACGATCTTAATACCGGTCGCGTCCTCCATGGACTGAATCATGCCACGGCGAGAGTTAAGATCGCCAATCACATCGCCCATGTACTCTTCTGGGGTACGTACCTCGACGTCCATGATCGGCTCGAGGAGAACGGGGTCCGCCTGCTTGATGCCTTCGCGGAACACGCCTTGACCGGCGATCTTGAATGCCATTTCCGAAGAGTCAACATCGTGGTAGGCACCATCGAGGAGGGTGGCCTTGACGCCAACCATCGGGTAGCCGGCGAGGACACCGTTCTCCATGGCAGCCTGGATGCCCTGATCAACGGACGGAATGTACTCGCGGGGAACGCGACCTCCGGTCACGGCATCCACGAACTCGTACATCTCGCCGTCTTCCGTTGGCTCCAGCGGCTCGAAGGACACCTGGACCTTCGCGAACTGGCCGGAACCACCGGTCTGCTTCTTGTGGGTGTAGTCGACCTTGTCGACCTTGCGACGGATCGTCTCGCGGTAGGCAACCATGGGAGCACCCACGTTTGCGTCAACCTTGAACTCGCGGCGCATGCGGGTCACGAGGATGTCGAGGTGGAGCTCGCCCATACCGCCGATAACGGTCTGGCCGGTCTCCTCGTCGAGGCGAACGGTGAAGGTCGGGTCCTCTTCAGCGAGACGCTGAATGGCGGTGCCGAGCTTCTCCTGGTCACCCTTCGACTTCGGCTCGATAGCCACGTGAATAACGGGCTCCGGGAATGTCATCGACTCGAGGATGATCTGGTTCTGCGAATCGGACAGGGTGTCACCCGTCGTCGTGTTCTTCAGACCGATCACGGCGTAGATGTGGCCAGCGTGGGCAACATCAACCGGGTTCTCCTTGTTGGAGTGCATCTGGAAGATACGCGAGATGCGTTCCTTGTGACCCTTGGTCGAGTTCTGCACCTGGGTGCCCGCCTCGAGCTTGCCCGAGTACACGCGAATGTAGGTGAGCTTGCCGAAGAAGGGGTGGACAGCAATCTTGAAGGCGAGAGCCGAGAAGGGCTCCTCTTCGGATGCGTGACGAACCAGGATCTCTTCCTCGTTGTTGACTGCGTGGCCTTCAACGGCCGGCACGTCAAGCGGGGAGGGCAGGTAGTCAACGACACCGTCAAGCATCGGCTGAACGCCAATGTTCTTGTAGGCGGAGCCACAGAACACGGGGTATGCCTCACCTGCGATGGTGAGCTTGCGGATCGCTGCCTTGATCTCGTCGATCGTCAGATCTTCGCCACCGAGGTACTTGTCGAGCAGTTCCTCATCGGACTCTGCAACGGCCTCGAGGAGCTCGTTGCGGACCTCAGCAACACGGTCGAGCATGTCGGCAGGAATCTCTTCCTCGACAACGACGGTGCCGTAGGTCTTCTCACCATCCTGCTCCGCGGGGAAGCGGTACGCGACCTCGCGAACGATGTCGACAACGCCAGCGAGGTCGTTCTCGGAACCGATCGGGAGGGTCACGATGAGAGGAGTTGCGCCGAGGCGGTCCTTGATCGTGGAGACGGTGAAGTCGAAGCTAGCTCCGAGCTTGTCCATCTTGTTGACGAAGCAGATGCGGGGAACGTTGTACTTGTCCGCCTGACGCCACACGGTCTCCGACTGGGGCTCAACGCCCTCCTTGCCGTCAAAGACTGCGACAGCGCCGTCGAGGACGCGGAGCGAACGCTCCACCTCAACGGTGAAGTCAACGTGTCCGGGGGTATCGATGACGTTGATCTGATGCTTCTTCCAGAACGCGGTCACAGCAGCGGAAGTAATCGTGATACCACGGTTCTTCTCGTCTTCCATCCAGTCGGTTGTGGATGCGCCGTCGTGCGTCTCACCGATCTTGTAGTTGATACCGGTGTAGAAAAGGATTCGCTCGGTTGTCGTCGTCTTGCCAGCATCGATGTGGGCCATGATGCCGATATTGCGGACCTTGGTCAGGTCGGAAAGCACTTCCTGTGCCACTATTAGCTCTCTTCGGTTCGAGGTACTCGGACGACCGCTTACCAGCGGTAGTGAGCAAAGGCCTTGTTGGACTCTGCCATACGGTGGGTGTCTTCACGACGCTTCACAGCGGCACCGAGGCCGTTGGATGCATCGAGAATTTCGTTCATGAGACGCTCGGTCATCGAGTTCTCACGACGTTGCCTGGAGTAGTCAACGAGCCAACGCAGTGCGAGCGTGGTGGAGCGGTTAGCCTTCACCTCGACCGGAACCTGGTAGGTCGCACCACCAACGCGGCGGGAACGAACCTCAAGCGAAGGCTTGATGTTGTCCATGGCGCGCTTGAGGACCTCGACTGCGTCCTGGCCGGACTTCTCGGCAACACCGGTGAGTGCGCCGTACACGATCGACTGTGCGGTTGACTTCTTTCCGTCACGGAGGACTCGGTTGACCAGCTGGGTCACGAGCTCCTGGCCGTAAACGGGATCAGCGATAACTGGACGCTTCGGAGCGGGGCCTTTACGTGGCATTACTTCTTCTCCTTCTTAGCGCCGTAGCGAGAACGTGCCTGCTTGCGGTTCTTCACACCCTGGGTGTCAAGCGAACCGCGAATGATCTTGTAGCGAACACCCGGGAGGTCCTTCACACGTCCGCCACGCACGAGCACAATCGAGTGCTCCTGGAGGTTGTGACCCTCACCGGGGATGTATGCGGAAACCTCAATGCCGGTCGAAAGGCGCACGCGGGCGACCTTACGAAGGGCCGAGTTCGGCTTCTTGGGGGTAGTGGTGTATACGCGGGTGCACACCCCACGACGCTGCGGGCTACCCTGGAGCGCCGGCGTCTTGGAGGCGCCTGGCTTCGAAGACCGACCCTTGCGGATCAGCTGCTGAATAGTGGGCACTCTATCTCCTGCTCATTCTTAATTGGTGTATGGACTCGCTTCTGCGAGTGCGTGACGGTTCGGTCTTTCGCAGCAACGCCGATCCGTCCCCTCCCCCACGGGTGCAACTCCCGCGCGCGAGGCAGGTTCGCCGAAACGAACACCGTTTATCAGATTAGCGCGATTACGTTGTTAACGTCAAAGGATTGGCCTGTCTCGAGCGGTGGTACTCGACACAGGCCAATCCTTAGTTTGACGTGGTCACGCGTTAGTTTCCGAAGGCCGGTCCGTAACCGGAGTAGCCAGTTCCGTACAGGCCGGCACCGAGATCAAGGCCCGAATCGTACGGGTCGAGATCCTGGCGGATGAAGCCGGTCATCTTCTCGAACTCGAGGCGAGCCTCGGTCGTGGGCTCAGCCTTCGCGTTGCGGAGCTTCTCCAGGCCGGTGCCGGCCGGGATGAGCTTACCGAGGATGACGTTCTCCTTGAGGCCGTTGAGCGGGTCGCGCTTCGAGTTGAGCGCGGCCTCGGTCAGGACCTTCGTGGTCTCCTGGAAGGAGGCTGCGGACAGCCACGAGTCTGTCGCGAGCGACGCCTTCGTGATGCCCATGAGCTCGGGACGTGCGGTTGCGGGCTTTCCGCCACGGGACACTGCCTCGCGGTTGGCCTGCTCGTAGTCCTTGACGTCTGCGAGCTCGCCGGGCAGCAGGCTCGTATCACCGGATTCGATGACGGTGACGCGGCGCAGCATCTGGCGAACGATGACCTCGATGTGCTTGTCGTGGATTTCCACGCCCTGAGAGCGGTACACCTCCTGGACCTGTTCCACCAGATACAGCTGTGCGCGGCGACGGTTGGAGATGCGGAGCACCTTCTTCGGGTCGACGCTACCCTCGGTGAGCTGCTCGCCCACCTGGACGTGCCCGCCATCCTCGACCAGGAGCTTGACGGAACGGGACACCTGGTAGGACAGGTCCTCGCCGCCGTCGTCACGCTTGATGACGATCTGGCGAGAGCGCTCGGAATCCTCGATCGACACCGTACCGGCAGCCTCCGTGATCGGAGCTTCACCCTTCGGGGTACGCGCCTCGAAGAGCTCCTGAACACGGGGCAGACCCTGCGTGATGTCGTCAGCAGAGGCCACACCACCGGTGTGGAAGGTACGCATGGTCAGCTGGGTACCGGGCTCACCAATGGACTGTGCGGACACAATACCGATGGCTTCACCAATGTCGACCAGCAGGCCGGTCGCAAGGGAACGTCCGTAGCAGAGTGCGCAAGCACCGGAACGGGAGTTACAGGTGAGGACGGAACGGACCGTGACCTCATCGAACCCAGCGTTGTACAGCTTCTCGATCTCGACGTCGCCAAGGTCCGCGCCGGCAGCAACAATGACGTTGCCGTCCGCGTCAACCATGTCGGCTGCGAGGGTGCGTGCGTACACGGAGGTCTCGACTGCCTGGTGGAGGTGACGGTTGCCAGCCTCATCCACGGCCGCGATCGGTTTCGTCAGACCCTTGGCCGTGCCACAGTCGTTCTCACGGATGATGACATCCTGAGCGACATCGACAAGACGACGGGTCAGGTAACCGGAGTCGGCGGTACGGAGAGCAGTATCGGCCGTACCCTTACGGGCACCGTGCGTAGCCGAGAAGTACTCGAGAACCGAGAGGCCTTCGAAGTAGTTCGACTTAATCGGCAGGGAAATGATCTCACCCTTCGGGTTAGCCACGAGGCCACGCATGCCGGCAAGCTGACGAACCTGGGTCCAGTTACCACGAGCACCGGAGGTCACCATGCGGTTGACCGAGTTGCGCTCGGAGAAGTTGTTCCTCATCTCGTCAGCAACGTTCTCGGTCACCTCGGTCCACAGGTCGAACAGGTCGCGACGGCGGTCGGCGTCCTCGATCATACCGTTCTCGAAGAGCTCCTCGATCTTCGCTGCCTCGACCTCGGCGGCCTCCAGGATTCCGGCCTTCGACTCGGGAACCTCGATATCGGCGAGGGAGATCGAGACACCGGAGCGGCCAGCCCAGTAGAAACCGGTCGACTTCAGGGCATCGAGCGAGGCGCCAACGTCTACCTTCGGGTAGCGCTCAGCGAGCTCGTTGACGATCGAGCCGAGACGCTTCTTATCCACGACCTCGTTCACGTACGGGAACTTGACCGGGAGTGCGTCGTTGAAGAGCGCACGACCAAGGGTGGTCTCGAGAATGATCGGGTCGCCAACTTCCCAACCCTCTTCGAGCTCGAGGCCGCGCGGGGGCACGAGCTCGGGGAAGCGAATGCGGATGGGCTCGTTCAGGTGAATATCACCATTGTCGTGAGTCATGATGGCCTCGCCAACGGACGCGAACGAACGGATCTCGGCGGGTGCCACAATCTCTGAGGTCAGGTGGAACAGACCAATGATCATGTCCTGCGAGGGCATTGTCACCGGGCGGCCATCGGACGGCTTCAGGATGTTGTTGGCGGACAGCATGAGGATGCGGGCCTCGGCCTGAGCCTCGGGCGACAGCGGCAGGTGCACTGCCATCTGGTCACCGTCGAAGTCGGCGTTGAACGCGGCACACACGAGGGGGTGCAGCTGAATGGCCTTACCCTCAACAAGCTGCGGCTCGAAGGCCTGAATACCAAGGCGGTGCAGGGTTGGTGCACGGTTGAGCAGAACCGGGTGGTCGGTGATGACCTCTTCGAGGATGTCCCACACCTCGGAGCGCTGACGCTCGATGAGGCGCTTGGCAGCCTTGATGTTCTTCGCAACCTGCTGGTCAACGAGACGCTTCTGAACGAAGGGCTTGAACAGCTCGAGAGCCATCGCCTTCGGCAGGCCACACTGGTGGAGCTTGAGAGTCGGGCCCACAACGATAACGGAACGACCGGAGTAGTCGACGCGCTTACCGAGGAGGTTCTGACGGAAACGACCCTGCTTGCCCTTGAGCATGTCGGACAGGGACTTGAGGGGACAGTTGCCTGCGCCCTGGACGGGGCGGCCACGACGACCGTTATCGAACAGTGCGTCAACCGATTCCTGGAGCATGCGCTTCTCGTTGTTCACCATGATCTCGGGAGCATCGAGGTCAAGCATGCGCTTGAGGCGGTTGTTGCGGTTGATGACGCGGCGGTACAGGTCGTTGAGATCCGAGGTCGCGAAGCGGCCACCATCGAGCTGCACCATGGGGCGCAGGTCCGGGGGGATCACGGGGAGCACGTCAAGCACCATGGATTCCGGCTTGGTGCCGGTGGTGCGGAACGCGTTCACGACCTTGAGTCGCTTGAGTGCGCGAGTCTTGCGCTGTGCGGTGCCGGTTGCGATGACCTCCTGGAGAAGCTCAGCCTCTGCCTCGAGATCGAAGGTGCGTAGGCGCTCCTGGATAGCTTCGGCGCCACGGGAGGCGTCGAAGTACATGCCCCAGCGGCCGTACATCTCGCGGTACAGATCCTCATCGCCCTCGAGGTCGCCGACCTTGAGCTTGAGGAAGCGGTCCCAGACCTCTTCGAGGCGGTTGCGCTCGGACTCGGCAGACTTGCGGATGCTGGCCTGGTCCTTCTCAGCGGTGTCCTTGATCGCCTTCTTTTCCTTGGCGGAAGCGTTCGCTGCCTCGGCCTCCTCGAGTTCGCGCTCCATTTCCTGGGCGCGCTCCTCGATCTCGACATTCATCTGGTTCTCAATTTCCTTGAGCTCCAGGTCGAGTTCGCCGCGCAGTTCCGGCATGGCCTCCGAACGGCCCTCGGTATCGACATCGGTCACCATGTAGGCGGCGAAGTAGATCACCTTCTCGAGGTCCTTCGGGGCGATATCGAGCAGGTATCCAAGGCGTGAGGGAACACCCTTGAAGTACCAGATGTGGGTGACGGGCGCTGCCAGCTGGATGTGACCCATCCGCTCGCGACGCACCTTGGCGCGGGTGACTTCCACGCCACAGCGTTCACATTCAATTCCCTTGTAACGGGGACGCTTGTACTTACCGCAGGCGCACTCCCAGTCCCTCGTGGGGCCGAAAATGCGTTCGCAGAAGAGACCATCCTTCTCGGCCTTCAGCGTGCGGTAGTTGATGGTTTCGGGCTTCTTGACCTCACCGTGCGACCAGGAGTGAACATCCTGGCTCGTTGCGAGTGAGATATGGAGCTGATCGAAGAGATTAACGTCGAGCAAGTTTCCTACTTCTTCCTATGCACCCTGCCGCGGAGGAGGGCTGGGTGGGCGCTGGACCCAGCCTCTGCTCCGTGATCAGAATTCCATTGCACCGAAGTCTTCAAGACCGGTAGAGAGCGCGGGCTTCTCTGCCGACCTGAAGTCGTCTTCGGTGTCCTGAAGGTTAATTGTGTTGCCGCTAGCATCGAGCGCTTCGACGTTAAGGCAAAGAGAACGCATTTCCTGGATGAGGACGCGGAAGGACTCGGGGATTCCCGGCTCGGGAATGTTGTCGCCCTTCACGATCGCCTCGTAGACGTTGACACGACCGACGGTGTCGTCCGACTTGATGGTCAGCATTTCCTGGAGCGTGTGCGCAGCACCGTACGCTTCCAGTGCCCACACCTCCATCTCACCGAGGCGCTGACCACCGAACTGGGCCTTACCACCGAGGGGCTGCTGGGTCACCATCGAGTACGGGCCCGTCGAACGTGCGTGAATCTTGTCATCCACCAGGTGGTGCAGCTTCAGCATGTACATGTAACCGACCGAGATCTCGTCCGGGAACGGCTCGCCAGAGCGGCCGTCAAACAGCTTTGCCTTACCGTTGGAACCAACCATGACGTCACCATGACGGTTCGGCAGGGTCGAGCCAAGCAGACCCTCGATTTCATCGGGTTTCACACCGTCGAACACGGGGGTGGCAACGGTCTGTCCGGGAGCACCGGTCACGGCGGACTCGGGCAGGCGCAGAGCCCACTCCTCACCGTCGGCGCGTGCCTCGGACGCATCCCAGCCGTTGGCTGCGATCCAGCCCAGGTGGAGCTCGAAGACCTGACCGAGGTTCATACGGCCCGGAACACCAAGCGGGTTCAGGATGATATCAACCGGGGTACCGTCCGGCAGGAACGGCATATCCTCAACGGGGAGAATGCGGGAGATGACACCCTTGTTACCGTGGCGGCCCGCCATCTTGTCACCAATGGTGATCTTGCGGCGCTGCGCAACGTACACGCGGACGGTCTGACGAACGTCTGCTGCCAGCTCATCGTCGTTGTCTGCGGAGAACTCGCGGACACCAATGACGATGCCGGACTCGCCGTGCGGGACGCGCAGGGACGTGTCGCGCACTTCCTTCGCCTTCTCGCCGAAGATGGCGCGCAGGAGGCGCTCCTCTGAGGTCAGCTCGGTCTCACCCTTCGGGGTGATCTTGCCGACGAGGATGTCGCCTGCGGAGACCTCAGCGCCGATGCGGATGATGCCGCGCTCGTCAAGGTTCGACAGAACCTCTTCGGAAACGTTCGGGATGTCGCGAGTGATTTCCTCGGGTCCGAGCTTCGTATCGCGAGCATCAACCTCGTGCTCCTCGATGTGAATCGAGGTGAGGAGGTCCTCGGTGACAACGCGCTGGGACAGGATGATCGCGTCCTCGTAGTTGTAGCCTTCCCACGACATGAATGCGACGAGAAGGTTACGGCCGAGAGCGAGCTCGCCGTCCTCCGTGGCGGGGCCATCAGCAAGGACGGTGCCAACCTCAACGCGGTCGCCTTCGGAGACAACAACCTTCTGGTTGTAGCAGTTGCCCTGGTTTGAACGCTCGAACTTCGTGATGCGGTAGGACCTGTAGTCGCCGTCGTCGGTTGCGATGCGGATGAGGTCGGCCGAGGCCTCCTCAACAACGCCAGCAACATCGGACTGCAGGACCTCGCCGGCGTCAGCTGCCGCACGTGCCTCCATGCCCGTACCAACGAGCGGGGCATCCGTGCGGAGGAGCGGCACGGCCTGACGCTGCATGTTGGCACCCATGAGTGCGCGGTGGGCGTCGTCGTGCTCGAGGAACGGAATCATTGCGGTACCAACGGACACCATCTGACGTGCCGAGACGTCAATGTATTCAATGGTGTCGATGGCGAGCAGTGCGGGCTCGCCGCCTGCCTCACGACAGAGAGCTTCCT
This sequence comes from Flaviflexus sp., assembly GCF_041440645.1. Classification (GTDB taxonomy): domain Bacteria; phylum Actinomycetota; class Actinomycetes; order Actinomycetales; family Actinomycetaceae; genus Flaviflexus. Next base: position 18,028 of record NZ_JASDVN010000042.1, read on the forward strand.
CGTCCATGAACGAACCGTCGTCGTTGAGACGGTCGGTTGCCTGAGCAATGACGAAGCGATCCTCATCATCAGCGGTCAGGTACTCGATCTTGTCGGTCACGACACCGTTCTCAACCTTGCGGTAGGGGGTCTCGAGGAACCCGAAGGAGTTGACGCGAGCAAAAGTCGCGAGCGAACCGATCAGACCAATGTTCGGACCTTCAGGGGTCTCAATCGGGCACATACGGCCGTAGTGAGAGGGGTGAACGTCTCGAACTTCCATGCCTGCACGGTCACGAGCGAGACCACCGGGGCCAAGGGCCGACAGGCGGCGCTTGTGGGTGAGGCCCGACAGCGGGTTGTTCTGATCCATGAACTGGGACAGCTGGGAGGTTCCGAAGAACTCCTTGATGGCTGCCACGATGGGGCGGATGTTGATGAGGGAGGAAGGCGTGATAGCTGCGGCTTCCTGCGTCGTCATACGCTCCCGGACCATGCGGTCCAGGCGGGACAGGCCGGTGCGGACCTGGTTCTGGATGAGCTCACCAACGGCGCGAATGCGACGGTTACCGAAGTGGTCAATGTCGTCGAACTCGATCTGAACATCGGTCGGGCCACCACAGCTCGCCTGCGCTTCATCGGCGTGGAGGGCGAGGATGTAGTGGATGGCGCCAACGATGTCTTCCAGGGTGAGCTGGCGGGTCTTGTTGTCGGTGTCGAGACCAAGCTTCTTGTTGATCTTGTAGCGACCGACCTTTGCAAGGTCGTAGCGCTTGTCCGACAGGTACAGGTTCGACAGCAGGTTCTCACCGGCGCGTGCGGTCGGCGGCTCGCCGGGACGCAGCTTGCGGTAGACGTCGGTCAGTGCCTCTTCCTTGGTGTGGACAGTGTCCTTGTCCAGGGTGTCGAGGAGGACCGGGTAGGCGGCGAATTCTTCGCGGATCTCTTCCTCGGTCATGCCCCATGCCTTGAGGAAGTGGGTGACGGACTGCTTGCGCTTGCGGTCGACACGCACGCCAACAGCGTCGCGCTTGTCGATCTCGAACTCAAGCCATGCACCACGCGACGGGATGAACTTCGCCGTGTAGATCAGCTTGTCGGAGGTCTTGTCTCTCTCGGACTCGAAGTAGACGCCGGGGGAACGGACAAGCTGGGAAACAACAACACGCTCGGTGCCGTTGATGATGAAGGTACCGCCCGGGGTCATGAGTGGGAAATCACCAAGGAACGTGGTCTGAGACTTAATCTCACCCGTGTCCTTGTAGTAGAAATCGGCCTTCACGTACAGCGGTGCGGAATAGGTCAGGTCCTTTTCCTTGCACATGTCGACCGTGTACTTCGGTTCGAAGAGACTGGGCTCAGAGAACGACAGTTTCATCGTGCCTGCAGCGTTCTCAATCGGAGAGACTTCCTCAAAGATCTCTTCCAGTCCCGACTTTTCACCGGGAGCCGCGTTCTCCCTCCAAGACTTCGAACCGATCAGCCAGTTAAAGCTCTCAGTCTGTAGCCCGAGAAGATCGGGAGCTTGCATTGGCTCCTTGATCTTGGCGAATGATACGCGAGCCTTGCGGTCGCGCGAAGCGGATGCTGTCGAATTAGGCAAAACAGCCAAGTGGGATCCCTTCCCTGGAGATGGTAAGGCGTATACTCACTGATGCCGGGTGGAACCGCGTAAATTCCCGTACTATCCCCAGAGGATACACGTCACCCCACACAAGTAAGCGCAAATATTAAATGTACACTGTCAAATAGGGCAGGTCTAGCCCTCACGCCTGTGTAAGGGGTCACGTAGCAAAGGCCTACAAGCGCGGCCATGCCCAGTATGCCAGTAGGCGCCGCGAAACCTCAACTATCACCCCTCTCCGGCGCGGCTCAGAGCCACAATTTCACCCCTGACAAGGCCTTTAATGCCGCTTTCGGCTCCTCAACCACCTACTTCAATTCAGACATTTCGAACCATAGCGCGGCTCCTTGGCGATCCCCTCCCGATACAGTGAGTAACGTAAAACGACCGATGTCCCTCGTGCCCGTGCTTGCCGGGAGGCCCTTCACGCCACCCCCCTCGCGGCGTTGCTCTCCCCCACCCACTGTGATCTTCCCGTGCACCCTGATCTCACCTCGCGCTATCTCCTGCGCTCGTCCACCTTTCATGGGTTTCGTTTGCTAGTGGATTTAGTCGTAGGTCCCATTTGGCTGTAGCTTTCGATTCCTACAATGAAGGCATTATGAGCACGCCTATCAATGATGATGCGGTTGCCCAACGCCGCAAGCACGGATCGTCCATGAGCCTCACGAAGCGGGTGGGTCTCATTGTTGGCATCCTTGCTTTCCTTTTCCCGCTACTGGTCGACATACCGAACCTTCCCGAAGCCGGGGAGCGCATGCTGGCCATCTTCCTACTCGCCATCGTCTTCTGGATTACCGAACCGATCCCCCTCGTCGCAACAGCCGTTCTCGTGATCTTCCTCGAGGTCCTCATGATCTCGAGCGGCTCCATCTTCGAGATCGGGGGCGGCTTCGAGGCCCTCCCGCCCGCCGACTACTTCGCAGCCCTCGCCAACCCCGTCATCATCCTCTTCCTCGGTGGCTTCATGATCGCGGAAGGTGCTGAGAAGTACCGCCTCGATCGCAACATTGCCTCCGTTCTGCTCAAGCCGTTCGCTGGCTCGATCCGCACGACGGTCCTGGGCCTCATGATCATCACGGCCCTGCTCTCCATGTTCATGTCCAACACCGCCACGACAGCCACCATGTTCGCTGTCATCATGCCGATCATCGCGGCCGCGGAGGGCAAGAAGTCGAAGGCGGGGCTTGCCCTGGCTATTCCCCTTGCTGCCAACGTTGGTGGCATTGGCACCCCGGTGGGCACTCCCCCGAACGCCATTGCCGTCGGCGCTCTCGCCGAACACGGCATCCAGGTGTCCTTCGTTGACTGGATGATCATTGCGATCCCGCTCATGCTCGTGGTCCTCTTCCTCTCCTGGCTCCTTCTGTGCGCACTGTTCCTTCCCAAGGAGGGGAGGATGGAGGTGGAGCTCGACAAGAACTGGGACACGTCACGGAACGCGAAGCTGTTCTACTTCATTGCGGGCCTCACCATCCTTCTGTGGATGACAGAGCCGCTCCACGGCATCTCCTCGAACATTGTTGGCTTCTTCCCCGTTGTGGCTCTCCTGGCTCTCAGGGTCATGGAGGGCTCCGACATCAAGAAGCTGGACTGGCCGGTTCTCTGGCTGGTCTCGGGCGGCATTGCTCTCGGCACCGGCGTCTCCGCGGCTGGACTCGACGTGTGGCTCGTGGATTCGATCCCGTGGGAGACCTTCTCCCCCACGTTCCTCCTGTTCGTGTTCGGCATGATCGGCCTTGGCATCGCCAACGTTATCTCCCACTCCGCGGCTGCCAACCTGCTCGTTCCCCTCGCCGTGTCCCTCGCAGTCTCTCTCGACTCGATCAACGTCACGGTTCTCGCC
>NZ_JASDVN010000042.1:21486-46702 GCF_041440645.1 Flaviflexus sp.
CTCGCCATTGTTGTTGCGATTGCCTGCTCGTTCGGCATGTCCCTGCCGATCTCGACTCCCCCGAACGCGATTGCCTACTCGACCGGCGAGGTGTCGGTGAAGAACTTGGCGATCGTCGGTGTCATCGTGGGCCTTGGAGCAACCCTGCTCCTCATCTTCGCGATGCCGCCTCTGTGGCAACTCATGGGTTTGGTTTAACCTCTCAGTAACGAACGGAAGGATTCGCAATGGAGCTACAGGGTCTCATTGTTGGCGCGAGCTCAGCCGCCAACAATACGGCCGTGCTCCTGCGCGAGTCCTTTCCAACCTGGATCATCCACCACGCCAGCAATTTCACCCGGGCCCAGGAGATTCTCCATAAGGAAAGTCCCTCATATCTCGCCTTCATTCTCCTCTGCTTGAGCGAGGGCGACGTGGCAGACGAGATCATGATGCCCCTATTGGTCGGCAGGCAGTTCACCCGCTCGATCGTACTCACGGGCGAAAAGAACCTAACCGGGGCACAGAACCTGATCGATCAGGGCAGGCTCGACCTCGTCATGTTCGAAGACATCTCAGACGAGCGACTACGGTCGGACATGGAGAATCAGGTCAACCGGTACTGCCAGCGAGCCAACCTTCCCATGTTCGAGGAGGACGAGCGCGAATCCTTCGTGTTTGCCCTCCCCGGTAGCGACGACGAGATCATGGACATGATCGTCGCCGGGGTGGATGAGTGCCTGGGCTACCAGCCGAGGATCGTCCTGCCACCGGGAGTGCGGATCACCCGCGAGGGCACGATTGCCGAGGAGGCCATGCTGTGCCTCTCGGGTCAGGTCTCTCTTGAGCGGGAATCCCACGCCGGCAACGTTCTTATGCACCACGCGAGCACGGGCCGGATCATTGGCCTGCTCTCCCTCACCGACCAGAGGACCTCCTTCTTCACGTCCCGCACAACAACAGAAGTCACCGGCATACGCCTCACCTTCGAGCAACTCAACCACGTCATCACGACGCGGCCGGAGATCGAGCTCCTCATCGTTGTTCTCCTCATCCGTTCCCTCGATAGAAGGCTACGAAGAGCGGAGGACATTCAGCTTGAGAAGGTGGAGCTGACGGCACGGCTCGAGTCCGAGCAGCGCGAACTGCAAGAGACCTACCGGGCTCTCGAGGAGGCCCGCGCCGAACTCATGTCGCAGGCACGGTTCGCAACCCTGGGTGAGCTTGCCTCAGGGATCGCTCACGAGGTCAACAACCCCATCGCCGCCATCACCCGCACCTCCGATCATCTCCACGAGGACATCGGTGAGCTCATGAGCCACCTGGGTAAGGGCTCCGAGACGGCCCAAGCGGCCCTCAACTCTGCCCTGACCTCCGCTCCTCTCTCCACCCGCGAGGCGCGCAGACTCAAGAAAACGTACGGCGACATGACCGGGGATCCCGAGCGAGCATCGCGCCTGATCTTGGCGGGCGTGGACGAAGGAACGCTTTCTCGTGTCCCCAGGGGCAGAACGGACCTGCTCGACATTATCGAGTCCTCAGCAAGCCTGGGAACGGGACTGCGGAACCTCAAGTCCGCCTCAACGAGAATCAATTCCCTCGTCGATTCGCTCCGGTCCTATGCTCGCCCAGATGGGGATCCACTCGCCGACATCGACATCAACGTCAACATCGACGACACGCTTCGCTTGCTGTCACACAGGCTCAAGACCATTGAAATTTCCCGGGATTACGGCGACATCGGGCCCATAACCTGTCATCCCGCGCAGCTCTCCCAGGTGTGGACCAATCTCTTAACGAACGCTGCCGACGCCGTGACTGACTCCGGTACTGGGGCACTCACAATCACAACATCGAAGCTCGATGAGAACTGGGTTCGCGTCACGATCGAGGACAACGGATCCGGGATCCCACCGGAGCTCCTCGAGCACATCTTCGAACCACGATTTACGACCAAGTCAGGTCGAGTTCAGTTTGGCATGGGGCTTGGCCTCACGATTGCCAAGAACATCGTTGAACGCCACAGCGGCCGAATCAGCCTCGATTCGTACCCGACTGGAACCGTTGCAACGGTTGATCTACCCAGGGAGGGACCATGACACTGTCACTGCTTATTCTTGACGACGAACCAGAGGTTCGGGACGCTCTCGAACGAGACCTCATTGGGGTCGCGGGAACGATTCGCGTCGAGGTTGCCTCCGATGTGGAAGATGCGTGGGAGGTCATTGACGAGATCGATCGCGACGGCGACACCCTCGCCGTGGCGCTCTGCGACCACCGCATGCCGGGCACAACGGGAGTGGAGTTCCTTGTCGACATGATGGGCGACAATCGCACCGAAAAGACCAGGAAGGTGCTCGTGACCGGTCAGGCTGATCTCGCCGACACGATCAGAGCAGTCAACGCAGCAAATCTCGACTACTACATGGCTAAGCCGTGGACGAAGAGGGAGCTGCTCAGCGTCGTCTCGGACTGCCTAACCGACTACATCGAAGAGAACGGACTCGACCCTCTCCCCTACATGAAGATCATCGACCGCGTACGCGCCATGACCATCATCCGTGACCGCGGAGATCTGAACTGAGCAACACACAAACTCAACCGTCTGCTGAACCTTCAAAATAGAGAACCAGGCCCGTTCCACTAGGAGCGGACCCGTCCGAATTCCCGTCGTGATAGCCTCTGGTTCCCTCCCTGGAGAAGTATTCGAGTACTGAGTGCATCGGCGTGAGGATAAACGAATGTCGGGAGAGGTTTCCCTCTCCCGACATTCAGAAACTCTAACTCTTGCGAGTTCAGAAGTTACTTGAGGACGACAGTCGCGCCAGCAGCCTCGAGCTGCTCCTTGGCCTTGTCTGCGGCCTCCTTGTCAACGCCCTCAAGGACAGCCTTGGGTGCGGAGTCAACGAGATCCTTTGCTTCCTTAAGGCCGAGCGAGGTGAGCGCGCGAACTTCCTTAATGACAGCAACCTTCTTGTCGCCAACTGCCTCGAGGACGACATCGAAGTCCGACTTCTCTTCCTCAGCAGCAGCTTCGCCACCGGCTGCAACAGCGCCACCGGCTGCAACAGCAGCAACGGGAGCAGCAGCGGTAACTTCAAATTCCTCTTCGAACTTCTTAACGAAGTCGTTGAGCTCTACGAGGGTGAGCTCCTTGAAAGCCTCAATGAGCTCTTCGGGGGTGAGCTTAGCCATGCTAGCCTTCCTTCCTTCCTGCTACGCGAGCAGATTCTTGTAGGTGCCGCCCTTAGGCAGCGGATTCCTGCTTCTCGCGCAGGGCATCGACGGTGCGCACGGTCTTGGTGACCGGCGCCTGGAGAACGTAAGCAGCCTTGAACAGCGATGCCTTGAGGGCACCAGCAGCCTTGGCGAGAAGTACTTCGCGAGACTCGAGGTTTGCAAGCTTTGCGACGTCCTCTGCGGGAACGAGAGCCCCTTCGAGAACACCGGACTTGATCACGAGCTTGTCGTTTTCCTTTGCGAAGTCACGCAGTGCCTTGGCTACCTGGGCGATGTCGCCCTTGACGAAAGCAATAGCGGTAGGTCCGACGAGTTCCTCATCGAGGCCCTCGACGCCCGCTTCCTTCGCGGCAATCTTGGCGAGCGTGTTCTTCGCAACCTTGTACTCGGCGTTGTCGCCCATGGCGCGCCGAAGTTCCTTCAGCTGCTCCACGGTGAGTCCGCGGTACTCGGTCAGCAGTGCGCCACTGGACTCGCGGAACAGGTCCACGAGCTCGGCAATCGCTTCGCTCTTGTTCGGCCTTGCCATAGGGCCTCCTTCCAATTATTGCCGCCAAATCAAAAACTCAATAAAAATGCCCCGTGCAGGCGGCACGAGGCATGAAAGCTCAATACTCACCTGCGCTGGCTTCTTTACGAATTTCACCCCGTCTGGCTCACGGGTGACCGGCGGTCTTCGGCAGATATAAGGTTATGCGATCTCACCTGGATCGCCAAGTGCTTGGGTCGAAATGTGCGCGACGACTCACGCAACCCTATCCCGCACTCGAACTAGGTGGACGAAAGCACCCAGCAAGACCTAGAAACTCTATCAACAGGCCATGCCGGGAGCCACGCTCTAAGGCATGCTATCCCTCTCACCAGACACAGGACAGGGCACACGAAGCCCGGAACCCTGATCCCTGAATTCTGAACCCTGAACATGTTTCTTTAAAACTCTCGACAGGACCGTGGCGACTAGCTACTATGTATTGCATAGTACTAGGTAAGGCATAGTATGACTCCGAAGGATTCACAGCTGAGGCGAGGGGTGCTTGAGCTCGCCATTTTGACGCTTCTTGGTGGTGGGGCAAGGTACGGCGGGGAGATCATCAGCGATCTCAGTTCCCGCAAGGGTCTCGACTCCGGTGCCGGCACAATCTATCCGCTTCTCACAAGGCTGAGTACAGCCGGTTACGTCGAAACGACCTGGCAGGAGTCGCCGTCGGGACCGCCCCGCAAGTACTACCAGCTCACCCCGGCCGGTACGAAGCACCTGGCCAACCTGTCACAGACATGGAGTGATCTCGTTACTTCCATGACCGACTTGATGAACGAAGGACAATCATGAGCCCCGACGACTTCTACCAGGCAGTGCAGACCGCTCTCCCCCACGGCGCTACGGACCGGGAACAGATCCTGGCTGACCTCAAGGACATCCTTGATCTTGGCGTATCACCCGATGATCTCGGCGACCCGGTCGTGTACGCTCTGTCCGCTTCTGCCTCAGAAACCGCCGAGAAGAAGGCACCGAGGTACAGCCGGGTATGGGATCCCATGAACCCCGCCCTCTTTGTTCCGCGAGTCGTTGGTCTCGGCTGGGATCTGAACCTGGGTGCAGTGGCGGTCAAGCTTGGTTGGCTGCGGCCTGATGACATGGATGAGGACGTCATCGAAGCGATCCCGGAGCGGGCACTCGCGCTGACGAAGGCTCTGCCCGCCGCAGGTGCCATCATCACCGTGATCGCAAGCGCTGTAGCCCTGTCCCGTTCATCCGGCCAGCTTCCCTCGGGTTGGGACTACAGGTTCCGCCCGAGGAAACCCACGAGCAACGCCTCGGCCTTGCTTCCCGGCCTGTTGCTTTCGGGAGGAGCTGCCGCTTGGGCAGGTTTGGCGAAGGAACGTCACGATGCCCTCTCTCGTTCGGTCTTTGCGACGTCTCTATCGTTCGTCGGAGCCGGCACCGCCATACTCGCGGCGCGATCAGCAAGGCTTGGGAACCGGTCACAGCCCGTCACTGGATTCACGTCCCTCCTTCTTGGCCCACTTGCCCTGTCCCTCGTCACCGGCCTTCTCCCCGTACGAGAGGGACTCAAGCAGGTGTGGCAGAAGGAAGGACTCAGTCGCTAACTGACGCGACCACCTTGAAGCCCCTCGGCTGGGGTCAGACGAGCGGCGAAAGCAGAAGAGCCGCGTAACCAACCAGGCCGATTCCGAAGAGAATCCAGCCGTTCTTGACGCGCTCAAATAGCACACCAATGAAGGCCGCGTACATGGGTACAGCCGTAATGGCGTAACGTCCGGAGATGGCGCGGAAGTAAGCCTCGTTGGAGAGGATTTCGCGGCCCTGCACGACCAGTGCCGTTACGACGGGTAACGCGATGATCAGGATGGCGAGGTAACGAACTGCGCCCCTGTTCTTGATCGCCACGTAGAGGGCGATGGGCAGGAGAAGCAGGAAAGCAAAGTAAAGAATCCAACTCCAGCCCTCCAGCAGCCCCGAGTTCAGATCCGGGTGAAGATACCAGTCACCGGCTGGTGAGGTGAGGCCCCAGGGTGCTCCCCCACCGACGATCGTGTTAAGCACCGCGAGGGAATCGCCGATCTCGAACGGCTCCGTTGACAGTCCGGTGATCGAGGGAACGTAGTCGGCTGGCCTGCGGGAGTTCTGGAACTCCGTCCACAGCACGTAGGGAAGCGCTGTACCGAGGGCAATGCCGAGGGCTGGCTTCAGCTTCTTCCACTTCTCGTCCTGGATGAGGGCGACAATGCCGGCGAGGATGCCAACCGCGAGAACGGCAACGACCGACATGGTTCGGGTAGCCGAGATGAGAGCAGTGAGTACAAGCGGAAGCACCCACCCGTGGTTTTGGTGCTTGAAGATCCTGGCCGCCAGCCACACCGCCGCGGCACCAGCCAGCATGCTGATCGCATCGTTGTGGACGATGGCGGAGGCTTGCGCGAGAGCGGGCGCGCTCATGGCTATGAGCGTGGCACCCGCCGAGTTTCTTCTGCCCACGCCCCAGGAACGGATCGCGAGATAGAGGCAGGCGGCACCGGCAGCTCCGAGGATCGCGGAGGCGATGCGGGCACCGTCGGTGAAGTCAACGCCGAAGGCATCGAGCGCCTTGCCCAATCCTCCCGCGAACGCAAAATAGAGGGGTGGGTGGAACGTATTGTAGTTTTCGCCCTCAAAGGGCCAGTCGGTCACCGGGTGACCGGCAATCTCATCGCAGGGCGGAGGGACAACGCCGCGAATATCCCCCTCCATGCCGCGACAACTCCATGCCTGCCTTGCGTACTCCGACAGGTCATCGCCTTGGATGGGAATGATGCCGTTCGAGACCTGGTATGAGTAATCGATGTAGGTCCACTCGTCGTACCGCGACAGCCCCGGGGAGGCGCTGATCGCGATCACGGACCACAGGAGCGAAGCCACTGCCAGGAGCAGAGCAACGCCCCATTCGGGCAAACGGGAGCCCCCGACCGTGTGGTCGGGGGCGGAAACCGTTTTACCGGACAGGACTAGTCCTCAAGCAGGGACTTGGTCTTGGTGGCGTCGAGCGGGATGCCTGGGCCCATGGTGGTCGAGACGGTTGCCTTCGAGATGTAGCGGCCCTTTGCGGAGGACGGCTTGAGACGAAGGATCTCTTCCTGAGCTGCGGCGTAGTTCTCAACGAGCTGTTCGGTCGAGAACGAGGTCTTGCCGACGATGAAGGCGAGGTTGCCGTGCTTGTCGACGCGGAACTCGATACGTCCACCCTTGATGTCGGACACTGCCTTGGCAACGTCCATGGTGACCGTGCCGGTCTTGGGGTTCGGCATGAGACCACGGGGGCCAAGCACGCGGCCGAGACGGCCGACCTTGCCCATGAGGTCCGGGGTTGCCACTGCCGAATCGAAGTCGGTCCAGCCGCCAGCAACCTTCTCGATCAGGTCGTCTGCGCCGACCTCGTCTGCGCCAGCATCAAGTGCCTGCTGTGCGCGGTCGCCCTGGGCGAACACGATGACGCGGGCGGTCTTACCGGTGCCGTGAGGCAGGTTGACCGTGCCGCGGACCATCTGGTCAGCCTTACGGGGATCAACACCGAGTCGGAACACGACCTCGACGGTGGCATCAAACTTGACAGTTGATGTCTCCTTGGCGAGGTTCATGGCCTGGAGCGGCGTGTAGATTTCGCCAGCGTGAATCTTTTCAGCTGACCTCTTGTAGTTCTTTGAGCGCTTTGCCATTGCTGCTTTTCTCCTTAGCAGGTGTGGTTAGCGGACCTGCGCAGGCCCTTCCACATGCCGCGTGTGCGGCTGTTGATTTTGGGGGTGACCAATTAGTCGGTCGTGATGCCCATGGAGCGGGCGGTGCCTGCGATGATGGCGGATGCGGCCTCGATGTCGTTTGCATTAAGGTCGGGCATCTTCATCTCTGCAATCTCGCGAACCTGTTCCTTGGTCAGGTTACCGACCTTGACGGTGTGCGGGGTTGCGGAGGCCTTCTTCACGCCAGCTGCCTTCTTGATGAGTTCAGCTGCGGGAGGGGTCTTCGTGATGAACGTGAACGAGCGATCCTCGTACACGGTGATTTCAACGGGAATGACGTTTCCACGCTGAGATTCTGTTGCGGCGTTGTAAGCCTTGCAGAACTCCATGATGTTGACGCCGTGCTGACCGAGAGCCGGACCGATGGGCGGTGCCGGGGTCGCTGCGCCAGCCTGAATCTGGAGCTTGATCAGGCCAGCAACCTTCTTCTTGGGAGGCATGATGATCCTTATTTCTTGTGATGTGGCGAAACCCAATGGCAGAGGGTAACGCCCTGGTTTCCTTCTAGTCGGCCTTCTTGACCTGGTTGAAGGACAGATCGACCGGGGTTTCCTGGCCGACAAGTGTCATGAGCACCGTGAGGCGCTGGTTAACTGCATCGACAGCGTCGATGGTGGCCGGCATGCCCACCCATGGTTCGGTCGTGAGAATGACGTTCTCGCCAACCTCGAACTCGACGGAGATCGTGGCGGGTGCGCCCTTGGTGGGCTTGCCCTGGGAGCGGAGCTCCTTCGCAACCTCGGCCTCAACGACCGGGGTCAGCATCTTGATGACCTCGGGCTCGGTGAGAGCAACCGGGTCGCGGCCGTTACCGACGAATCCGGTGACGCCCTGGGTTTCCTGAACGGTCCGCCATGCGTCGTTATCCATGTCCATGCGAACGAGCGCATAGCCTGGCATGCGTACGCGGTTAACGAGCTTACGCTCACCGCGCTTGACTTCAAAGACTTCTTCCATCGGCACCTCGACCTGGAAGATGCGGTCTTCCATGTTCATCGACTTAGTGCGGATTTCAATGTTCTGCTTGACGCGCTTCTCGTAGCCCGCGTACGTGTGAAGAACGTACCAGCGACCGGGAAGGCCCTTCAGCCTCTTGCGGATCGCTGCGGCGGACGTGGGATCGTCGTCAGACTTCTCGACGGGAGCAGCGGCTTCCTCAGCGGGAGCGTCGGTGGCAGCGTCTTCTGCGACGTCAGCGCCGAGGGTCTCCAACAGAGCCGAGGTCTCCTCGACGTTCTCTGGCGTACCCTCGGGTGCCATCTCAGTGGACTCATCCTGCGACACGATTTCCTACTTTCTTAGCCGAAGATCAAGAATGCTAACTCACCAAAAAGGACGTCAAGCAACGTGACGATCGCCATCACAATGATGACGAAGACCGTCACCGTGAGGAACAGGCTACCCAGTTCCTTGCGGGTCGGCGTGACGACCTTTTTCAGCTCTCCAATGATCTGGCGGAAGAACAGACGAATTCGCGCCCACAGGCCGAGCTTCTTCTCGGACTTGGGCGAGCGTGAACCGTCTCCGGCTTGGGTAGGTGCGTTGCTCACGCGTCTATCCTTCCATAGTTGGGATAAAGAGGGCGGCTCCGAAGAGCCGCCCTCTCTGGCAGGGCAGGCGGGACTCGAACCCACAACCGTCGGTTTTGGAGACCGATGCGCTACCAATTGCGCCACTGCCCTACGACTGAGAAAGCCTTGTCTATTATGCCCTCTTGGGGCTTAGATAGCCAGTGAACGTTCTCACGCCTTGATAAACATTAATATGCTCATCCATCGATGTCGAACCAGCGTTGGCCTCCGTGGTGAGCATCACGAGATCCGTGACTGCTGAATAAGTCTATCCACCATTCGCGCCGCTCCCTGACCGGCTTGCGCACACTGATCGCAACGTCACATTTGCCACGAGACGCATTGAAGCCCCTCCCTCACCAATTCCCGCACCAACCTCCCTGAACCGATTCCGCTCCAACCCTCAATTGGCTGACAGTTCACGAGTTCTTTATTCAGAACTCGACCCAGCTTTCGGCGTCTTCGACCCAGTTTTCGATTCAGTTTGCACTCGCGTTGGGAAGGAACAAACCTGGGGTGTGGGCGATTTGTCCTGTTCATATGGTGACCAGCCGGAATATTGGCACAGACATCGCGAACCAGACATGGAAGGATAGGAACCGTGAATACTCAATCCCCTGCGCGCCGCGTTTCAGCGCGACTTGGCGCACTCAAAGAATCTGCAACCCTCGCTGTTGACGCCAAGGCTAAGGCGCTCAAGGCAGCTGGACGTCCCGTGATCGGCTTCGGTGCTGGCGAACCCGACTTCGCTACCCCCGACCACATTGTCGAGGCAGCGATCAAGGCAGCCAGCGTCCCCGCCAACCACCGCTACTCCCCCGCCAAGGGACAGCCGGCTCTTCGTCAGGCCATCGCCGAGAAGACCCTCGCCGATTCCGGCGTCGAGGTTGATCCGAACAACGTGCTCGTCACCAACGGTGGCAAGCAGGCCGTCTATCAGGCATTCGCAGCCCTGGTCGATGAGGGCGATGAGGTCATTCTGCCGGCTCCCTACTGGACCACCTACCCCGAGGCCATCCGCCTCGCTGGCGGTGTCCCCGTCGAGGTGTTCGCCGGTGCCGACCAGGAGTACAAGGTCACCGTTGAGCAGCTCGAGGCAGCACGCACCGAGCGCACCAAGGTCCTGCTCTTCTGCTCCCCCTCGAACCCGACCGGTGCTCTCTACTCGAAGGAGCAGGTCCGCGAGATCGGCGAATGGGCCCTCGAGCACGGCATCTGGGTTATCACGGACGAAATTTACGAGCACCTCATCTACGACGGTCTCGAGAACTCCTACCTTCTCCATGAGGTTCCCGAGCTCGCGAACCTGACCCTCGTCCTCAACGGTGTCGCCAAGACCTACGCCATGACCGGATGGCGCGTGGGTTGGATGTACGGCCCCGCCGACATCATCAAGGCCGCAACCAACCTGCAGTCCCACCTCACCTCCAATGTTGCGAACGTCAGCCAGGCTGCCGCTCTCCAGGCCCTGACCGGCGATCAGTCCTCGGTTACTGAGTTCCGTGAGGCTTTCGATCGACGCCGCAAGCTCATCGTTGCTGAACTGCGCAAGGTGAACGGCTTCGAGGTCCCCACCCCGCAGGGTGCGTTCTACGTGTACCCCTCGGTGGAGAACGTTCTCGGCCGCGAAATCGCGGGCCGCGTTCCCACCACCTCCGCTGAACTCGCAGAGATCATTCTCGAAGAGGCGGAGGTCGCTGTTGTTCCCGGTGAGGCATTCGGCCCCTCCGGTTACGTCCGTATGAGCTACGCGATGTCCGATGATGACATCCTGGAAGGCGTTGGCCGCATCCAGAAGCTCCTCAACAACTAGGATCTCCTGAACTTTCACTGAGCTCTTGCGATCATTCACTAAGATCGTGTGATCATTCGGGCCCGGCTGCCATGTGCACCCGGGCCCGAACCTTATCTCAGTCCCTGCTTATCTCAGTCCCGTCTCTCTCGACGTTCAGCAAAGTGCGCTCCTCTGCACTTTCTTACCTGACCACGCCGTGGCGGTCTTCTCGCTGAGACAATCTGATCGCGAGCCCGTTTTCTCATCTTCTGCTCATAAATCTTCTGCATAATCATTTCAGAAGGGATGGTTATGCGACTGAAGATGCCTCGATGGTCGGTGCGTACGCGCATCGTAACAACCGTGCTCTTGTTGACGCTTGTGACCCTGACCGTTGTCGGCATTACCTTCTACACCGTCCAACGAAATCACATTGACGATCGCATCAATCAGCAACTGCAGATCGCGATGGAGGAGTTCTCCGCGGAGGCGGTCGAGGCCTACGATTCGGGACGGTTCGATAACCTCTCGGATCTCATGCAGGACGTTCTGAGCCACCGTGTTCCGGAAGACTCCGAGGGCATGGTTGGTTACGTGGGCACGAGGCCGGCATGGACGCAGCCGGGTGGGCTGGACATGGTCGCGGACGAGGAGCTCATGGAGGTCCTCGGCGAACGTGTCACGGCGTTGCGTGGGGCCACGGAGGGTGAGACCCGCACCGTGGAGACCTCAACCTCGACCTACCGGTACTCACTCATGCCGGTCACCCTGGGAAACATGGGTGAGGGTGCGTACGCCGTTGCCTACGACTACAACGCCGAAACCGCGCAGCTCACAGAGACGTTCAGAATCTACGTTATTGCCGCCCTCATCTGCCTCGCCGTCCTGTTCGGTGCCTCCTGGTTGATCTCGGGTGAGCTCCTGCGCCCCATCCGTGAACTCCGGGAGACCGCGAGCCGCATCAGCGAGACCGATCTTGATGCTCGCCTCGAGGTCGAGTCGAACGATGATCTCGCGGACATGGCCAACACCTTCAACCTCATGCTCGATCGCATCCAGGATGCCTTCGATTCCCAGCTCAAACTCCTGGACGACGCTGGGCACGAGCTGCGCACCCCGATCACGATCGTTCGCGGTCACCTGGAACTCATGGACGTGTCGGATCCTGAGGACGTCAGTGCCGTACGCAGTCTTGCGCTCGATGAGCTCGACCGCATGCATCGCCTCGCCGACGACCTCGTCCTGCTCGCCAAGGCTGAGCGCCCCGACTTCGTCACCAAGCACCCGGTCGACGCTGGCCCGTTCATTGACCGGATCTTCGAGCTCGTTCAGCCCATCAGCCAGAAGCACAGGTGACAGCTCGACTCCCGCATCGAGGACATCATTGCCGTCGACGAGCAGCGGATGACGCAGGCGATGGTGCAGTTGGCGGCCAATGCCGTCAAATTCTCGCCCGAAGGAACGCTCATTTCCATCGGCCTGTCCATCGGGAAAGAGGTGCGGCTCTGGGTCAAGGACCAGGGCATCGGCGTCAGCGCGGAGCGACGATCCCACATCTTCGAACGCTTTGGTCGCGCCAACACCGCCGTCGAGGGCGCGGGACTTGGACTCCCCATCGTTGCCGCAATCGCCTCGTCCCACGGGGGACGCGTTGACCTGGAATCCACCCCAGGGCATGGCTCGACCTTTACCATTGTTATTCCGAACGAGGAGATCTGATGGCGAACATTTTGATCGTGGAGGACGAGGCCGGCATCTCGTCGTTCGTGTCAAAGGGACTGAAAGCTGCCGGACATCTGCCAGCCGTTGCCGCAACCGGCACCGACGGTCTGAACCACGCACTGACGGGTGGTTACGACCTCATCATCTTGGACATCGGCCTACCCGACATTGATGGTTATCAGGTGCTGGAGAGCATGAGAGGTCAGGGGGTTGCAACCCCAGTCATCATCCTCACCGCCCGTTCCTCCGTAGGCGACACCGTCCAGGGCCTCGAGTCCGGCGCCGATGACTACATGGCCAAGCCGTTCCGGTTCGAGGAACTGCTCGCCCGGGTGCGGCTCCGCCTGCGCGCGGAAACAGCGACACCTGCCGCCGAGGCCAACGTTCTGCAAGTCGGTGACCTCGTCATGGATCTCCCCCGCCACCAGGTCACCCTTGCCGGAACTGTCGTTGACCTGTCTGCCCGGGAGTTCGCCCTACTCGAGGCGTTCCTTAACCACCCGGGCCAGGTTCTCTCCCGTGAACAGCTCCTTGACCGGGTGTGGGGCTACGATTTCGATCCGAACTCGAACGTTGTCGACGTTTACGTTCGCTACCTTCGGCGCAAGATCGGAAACGATTGGATTACTACGATCAGGAACATGGGTTATCGGCTAAGTGAGCCGAATAACGCACATAGCCGGAGATAGTCCCATACGGCCCGGGCTATCCTGATTGGGTGAGTGAGAGCAACACCCAGGTCCGGGGTGCCTTCAAGGACACCCGAAAGTTTCGTCCCGAGCTTCATGGAGTTCGGGGCTTAGCTATTTTCCTCGTGGTGATGTTTCACATCATCGGCAATGGAACCGTCTCGGGCGGCATCGATGTCTTCCTTGCCATCACCGGATTCCTCGCCATCCCGAGCCTCATGCGTCGCACGGGAGATGGCTGGTACATCGGCTTGGCGGCCCGCTTCTCCGGACTGATTCGCAGGCTCCTCATCCCGCTCCTCCCCGTCGCACTCTTTGTGGGTATTGCCGGCACCTACCTCATTCCCCTATCCGAACAGCCACAGCTCTTCTCGGAGCTGCGCGCCTCGATTCTCTTCTACGAGAACTGGGAACTCGTGAACTCGCAGCTCGAGTACGAGGCAGCCGGTCCCGAAACCTCCCCTCTTCAGCACATCTGGTCCACCTCCATTCAGGGTCAGTTCCACGTCGCCATGACGTTCGTGGTCATGCTCGTTGCGTTCCTTGCGGTGAAGGCGGGCCGTTCAAAGAAGGGCGCGCTCATCGCCGTTCTCTCCCTTCTCACGATCGCCTCCTTCTGGTGGGCCACTATTGATACGTCGACGTCGCAGGCTTCCGCCTACTTCTCGACCGCGTCCAGGGCCTGGGAACTCACTCTCCCCGGCATCCTCGGACTTATCGTGTCGGACCTGAAGATCTCGCGTTGGGTTCGCGGCATTATGTCGTGGGTCGGCCTCGGGCTCATCGTTTCCTGTGGTTTCGTCGTGGACGGCGCAAACCTGTTCCCCGGTCCGGCGGCCCTCTGGCCCATTCTCGGCATCTGCCTCGTGCTCGCCGCTGGAGAGACAAGGACATCGTGGGGCGCTGACCGTCTGCTCGTCACTTGGCCTTTCCAGAAGGTCGGTGATATCTCGTACTCCCTGTACCTGTGGCACTGGCCGTTCCTCATCTTCGCCCTTCAGGTCACAGGTCTCGAACGCGTGGATCTCCCCACCGGAATCGCAGTCATCGCCGCTTCCTTCATTGCTGGTGCACTTGGTAAGTACATCTTCGAGGACAGGGTCGCGAACTGGAGTTTCGCCTTCCCGCACCCCCGCCGTGCTCTTGCTACGGGTGTCGCGACAGGCGTGGTCTCCGCCCTGCTTGCGACCGGTGCCATCGCCACGTCGAACACGAAGCTGAACGACGCGATCGACTCGTACCGTGATTCGATGACCCTCGCCGACCATCCCGGTGCCGGCGCCATGGTGGCGCCCGACTATGTCGAGATCGAGCCCATGCAGTATCTTCCGGATCGCAGCATCGGCCGAAACGACTACGGCTGGAACATCGAAGTCCACCTCGAGAACGAATGCATTCAGCGCACCACGTCCTCATCAACGATCGCGTGCGAGCACCCCACCGCCAACGAGGGTCCGCTTGTCATCATGGTCGGATCCTCCCACACCGGACAGTGGTCCGATCCCATCGGGGATCTCGCGGAGCGCTACGGTTGGGATCTCGTCCTGTACGAGAAGTCGGGTTGCGTGTTCACGCAGGACCCTGAGGTGAACAGCGCAGGACTCCTCGTGACAGGCAGTTGTGAAAAGTGGAACGACAGCATGCTCGACGTCATTGAGGAACGCCAGCCTGACCTCGTCATCACAACCGGAACCTCCCGTTTGGGTAACGACCCCGAGCAGATCACGGACGGCATGATTGAGGCCATCACCGCGGTCGAAGATATGGGGATCCCGGTCTACCTGTTCCGCGAAAATCTATACCGCACCGACGACATCGCGGAATGCCTTGCTGCCTCTGTTGGCGACCAGGTCAATGAGTGCGGGCAACCGCGCGAGATGTTCTACGATCCCGACATCGACGCTAACGGCGTCCCGTACTCACCCGAGAACGTCCGCATGTTTGATACGAGCAAGTACACGTGTAATGAAACCGAATGCTTCGGCATTGTCGGAAACGTGTCGGTCCTTCGCGACGCGAACCACCTGAGCGCCACCTTCGCCAACTCCGCCATCCCCTTCATTGAGGAGGATATGACGGACTTCATTCCGGAGCTCTTCACCAACCCGGTCGATGTCGCCGCGTCCGGCTCCTCCGATTCCGATGGTTAGAGATCTCAGCCGAGTCCTGTTGTAAGCGGATCGACGAGGTCTCGAACCAGAGAGTGAGAAGAAGTGGTGGGTGCATAGCTTGAGCTATGCACCCACCACACTTATTCACGCGAACATGGCCAAACTCGATTGACTCAGCTGAATGACTAACCCCGACTCGATGGGTCCATTGTGGTCGATCTCTGGTCAGTCTCTACTCGATCAGCCAAAGCGCCCACTTAGCGGGGTGGGTTGGCGGCAATCCTGTTGCGGCGTGCGAGGTGCCCGTAGCCGCGGGCGACCCACTGCTCAGCTGCGGCGAGCCTGCCCTCTGCGTCGCTCAGCCACTCCCTGCCATCCTCCCTGCGGGCTCCTGCGATCAGCGATAGCGTCACGCCTGCACAGCGCGCCACGAGTGCGACAGGATCAACTCGTTGCTCGCAGATCCGTGTCCACTCCTCTAGTTCAAAAGGAACGTGAGGGTAGGCGTGGGGAGCAAGGTAGGGCAGGACCGAGATGTGCCCGAGGAGGCACCCAAGGTCATCGACCCGATATCCGGGGCCAAGAGAGTCGACATCGATGAGGGAGGACACGGCGTGGTTCCTCCCGTCCATCAAAATATTCGCCTCGTAGAAGTCGCCGTGGGTGGCAACAACGGGGCCGGGATCGGAGTTGGCCATGAGGTAGTTGACCCCATTGGTCAGGAGTTCGATGCGGGCTCGATGCTGAGGAAGAACCGTGCTTGCGGCGTTGCCGTAGTGGTCGGCACGCTCCGACCAGGCTGGCCTGCGGGTGAGATTTGCGGCCTCGGCCGGAAGCTTCTCGAGGAGGTCGAGCAGGGTGTTTAGCACCTTCTCGGTGTTCTGGCCCATGCCGCGTGAGAGGAGGTTCGCGAGCGGTTCGCCCTCCCCCGAGCTGATGAGGACGAGCCCGTCCGGGGTGTTCTGAAGCACCCGGGGTGCGGGGATCCCAGCGTTGACCAGCATGTTGTGGCGCTTGACGAGGGAATGGGCGTGGGCGGGACGCACGACCTTGGCGTAGGCACGGGTGCGGTCCGGGAAGTTCACTCGGAGCACGCCCCTGCGGGTGGGGCGGTAGGACAGGAGCTCGAGCTTGACCCGCTGTCCAACGAGCCTGCTCATGGCACCGGATTCGCATGCGGTCTTGAGGGCTGGGAGCTCCGGGTCGTTCGGGTGACGCCACACGTGAGCAACGATGCCCTGAGGTCCATCGATCCGCACCAGCACATCCGAGGGCGGCTGGGAGACCCGGCCGGTCGTCGCGCAAATGTATTCGTCTGCCAGGTTCCCTCCGGGCACGAGCACGTCTGATGTTCGGGGGCCCTCGATCTGGACGGTGTACCCCACGGTGACACCTGCACCGGGTCGGTGGTGCACGGAATGCACCTTCCAGGACCGCACGATGCCCGCACTAGCCAAAGCGGCACTCAGCATGTCACCAGCCTCGTTGCCAGTGAGAAGCTCAACCTCCCGAGCTTCCCGAAGGGCCTGATCAGTAATGCTCATGTGGCTATTGTCCCCAACTTTCTCTCGCTGTGCTCGGTGAGTGTGTTTGCACGGGCGCCTAACCTTTGGCAGATTGAGCTTGTGCGCGATTTGGACAAACTACCGAAGGTACACCTGCATCTCCACTTTACCGGGTCGATGCGGGTTCCGACGCTACGGCAGATAGCGGACGATCAGGGAGTTCGCCTCCCCGCCAACATCGTCGACAACATCGCGCTGTCCGTGCCCGCCGACCAGCGTGGCTGGTTCCGATTCCAGCGCGCCTACGACGCAGCCCGCAAGGTCGTGAACACGGAAGATGTCATGCGCCGCATCATCCGCGAAGCCGCGGAAGACGATGCTCGTGAAGGTTCCCGCAGGCTCGAGATCCAGGTTGACCCCACCTCCTACGCGCCGTTCGTTGGCGGCCTCACACCCGCCCTCGAGATCGTGGTCGACGAGGCACGCGAGTCCAGCAAGGTCACGGGAGTAGAGGTCGCGGTCATTGTTGCCGCCTCCCGCATGAAGCACCCGCTCGATGCCAGAACCCTGGCGAGGCTTGCCACGAAGTTTGCTGGCGATCAGCCCGGTGACGTCATCGGTTTCGGGCTGTCGAACGATGAGCGAAGGGGCACCACCTCGGAGTGGGCTCCCGCCTTCAACATCGCCCGCAGGGGCGGCCTTGCCGCAATGCCCCACGGCGGCGAGCTCCTCGGCCCCGATCACCTGCGCGAAGTCGTCGCCCACCTCAAGCCCACGAGGATCGGCCACGGCGTGCGCGCCGCGGAGGACCCGGATCTGCTGGAGCGAATCGTGGATGCTGGGATTGCGCTCGAGGTCTGCCCCGCCTCCAACGTCTCCCTTGGCGTCTATCCCGATGAGCACTCGGTTCCCCTGCAGCAGATCTTCGAGTCCGGTGCCCAGATCGCACTATCCGCGGATGACCCGCTCCTGTTCCTCTCCCGCCTCACCGACCAGTACCGGATCGCACGCGACCTTGGAGCCTCAGACCGCCAACTGGCCGAGATGGCGCTCTCCTCCATCGATGCGTCTCTCGCCTCAGAGCACTCGAAGTCGAAGTGGCGGGCAGAAGTTCGAGACTGGCTCGCAGCCGACGAGGACGAGTAGAAACTCGTACTGGCTGCGGTTGCCGCACAATGCGCCAGCCTCAGCCAGATTTCGATCAAGAGGACAGCCTGATCGTTCGGCATTGCCCTGACGAATCTTCGGGCTACGTTGCCACTGTCATTCGAACTGCGTTGCCACTGCTAGAAGGCTCCTTACTTACTTTTTGTCCAGGCTCCCGTTGATTCAGGATGGTTACAGCAACACTGCACTAGTTGCCAACACCGCGCCTCTCGGAGGGGTCTTGATCCCATCACATTTCTTTACTGAAATAAAACGCACCTGCGGTTTTGACTTGAATCTTGGCCTCATAAACCCTGCCTTGAAACGCATTCCACATATGTGCGAAAACACCGCACTCAGGAGGAGTTTGCTTCCAGCATATTTGCCTCACTACCAGGTAGGAACACCAGATTTGGCGACCTTGGTCCCGGAGTTCTGAGCGTTGGATTTGCGAAGATTGTCGTGTATTCAATCGTGGAAACGGTTAGATCCAAAACGAGGAGGAAACATGACTGTAACAACGCAATCGCCAGTGCAATACGACAAGATTCTTTCACCGATCAAGGTTGGCAACATGACGCTACCGAACCGCGTGATCCTCGCCCCCATGGGTACCGAAATGGGAACGGAGGATGGTCGTTCTACTCCTCGCGAAGCCGCGTACTACGGTGCTCGAGCACGCGGCGGCACCGCCCTCGTGCTCACTGGCGTGACCTTCCTGCAGTCCGACCTCGAGCCCATCGCACCGGGCCTTGCTCGCGCCGACACCGATGAATACACGGCCGGCCTCAAGGGCATTGCCGATGCCGTTCACGCCCAGGGCGGTCTCGCCGGCCTTCAGCTGACCGCCGGTCTTGGTCGCAACAACCAGTACTACGACGAGATGGGGATGGAGCCAGTTTCCTCCTCAGACAACACCTACTTCTTCGACCCCTCCCGCAAGTGTCGCGCTCTCACCACTGAAGAGATTGAGATCATCGTCAAGCGCACGGGTGAGGCGGCACGCCGCGCCTACGAGGCCGGCTTCGACGTCATCGACCTTCACGGTCACACCGGTTACCTGATTGACCAGTTCATGTCTGAGGTCTGGAACCGCAGGACCGACCAGTACGGTGGTTCCCCCGAGAACCGCGCCCGCTTCGCAGTTGAATGCCTGCAGGCCATCAAGGAGAACGCGCCGGGAGTGACGACCTCCTTCCGCATCTCCGTCGACCACCGTTTCGAGGGTGGCCGCACCTGGGAGGAGACCCAGCACCTCATTGGCGCACTCGAGGCCGGCGGCCTCGACATGATCCTCTGCGACGATGGCTCGTACGAGGCCATGGACTACGTGTTCCCGCCCTACTACTTGGGTGACGACTGCATGACTTCCGCAGCTGCCCGAGTGAAGTCCAT
The DNA here is from genome assembly GCF_041440645.1 of Flaviflexus sp. Lineage (GTDB taxonomy): Bacteria > Actinomycetota > Actinomycetes > Actinomycetales > Actinomycetaceae > Flaviflexus. The sequence continues at coordinate 40,912 of NZ_JASDVN010000042.1, forward strand.
TGCCACGATCCCCGTTGGCGCCTGTGGCAACATCACGCCCGCGAACGGTGAGAAGATCCTCGAACGCGGCGAAGCCGACCTCATTGTGATTGGTCGCGGCCTCATTGCCGATCCCGACCTGGTCAACAAGCTGCGCGAGGGACGCGCCGACGACATCCGCCCCTGCATCCGTTGCAACCAGCTGTGCACCGGCAACGCCTTCTTCGGCAAAGCCATCGGCTGCGCCGTCAACCCCGAGGTTGGCTACGAGGCAGAACGCATCATCACCCCAACAAATAACCCGAAGAACATCGTCGTCATCGGTGCCGGTCCCGCCGGACTCGAGTTCGCTCGCGTCGCGGGCCTGCGCGGCCACACCGTCACGGTATACGACAGAGAAGAGCGCGTTGGTGGCGTACTTCTGCCTGCCGCGACTCCCGAGTTCAAGCGTGAGCTGTTCAAGATGATCGGGTGGTGGGAACGCCAGATCGCCATGATCGACAACGTCACGATCGAGCTCAACCACGAGGTGAAGCCTGGTGGACCCGAGTTGGAGGGCGCCGACGTTGTCGTAGTCGCGGCCGGCTCTCACCCGTTCGTACCGTCCTCGATCGAGGGAGCCGAGAACGGCGTGGACGTTCTGGCCTTCCACAAGGGTGTCGAGATCGGCAAGCGCGTCATCGTGTGCGGTGGTGGCCTGTCCGGTGCCGACGCGGCCCTCGAACTTGCCCAGGAAGGTCACGAGGTCACGGTTGTTGAGATGGCGGACGAGGTTGCTCGCGACATGCTCATGCTCAACCGTACCTCGCTCCTGCGCGAACTCGACCAGCACGACGTCACGATCCTGACCGGCACCACCGTCAAGGCAATCCGCACGGACCGCATCACCGCCCAAACCGCAGAGGGCACCGTCGAGCTTGAGGCCGACACCGTCATCACCGCCTTCGGACTGAAGCCGGCCAAGGAACTCGGTGAGGCACTGGGCGCCCAGGTCCTGACCGTTGGTGACTGCGTGGCACCCCGAAAGGTCGGTGACGCCGTCAACGACGCCTACGCTCTCGCGTTCGAGATCTAATCAATTTCTCTATCTAACAAATTCCACGTTGGATGGATTCCAACAGAATCCATCCAAACAGGAGGTGGGGCGGCCCCAATCGGGACACCCCACCTCCTGCACTTTTATCGCACCCGTTTCTGTCGCACCCGTTTCTGCCACGCGCGTTTCTATTGCACGAGCTTCTGTCGCATGCGGACTCCGAATTCTCGCTAGCCGACGACTCGTCAGCCAATCACTCCGCAGACGGCTCTTCGGACGGGCACTCGTTCGATGACTATTGTTCAGACGACGAGTTGTTCGCGGACGTCAGACTCGTTGATGTGGCCAACTTCTTGGCGCCTGGCGTTGAGGAGCAGCTCGAGTTCGATCTGACGGGCCGCTGAGCGCAGTCCCGCGACCATGGGGCCGAGTTCCTCAGGGCGATACCTGCTGGAGGGCATGGCAATGCTCAACGCTGCAAGCGGCGAACCCATGGGGTACATGACGGGGAACGCGACCACTGCGACGCCCTTGGAGTAGATGCCGTTGTCGACAACGAAGCCCTTTTCGCGCGCCTTCTGGATCCTGGCGCGAATCTCGGTCGAGTCCACTGACAGCTCCTCGCTATCGCCCTCGAACGCGTACAGGCCTCGCAACTCATCATCGGTCAGCAGGGAAAGAAGCAGGATGCCGGACGGAGTCTCGTGCGCCGGTGCCGCCATACCCGTCCTGTGACCCACCCGCAGCTGATGGCTGCATTCGACCTCTGCGACGATGCGCACGGTCGTGCCGGACCTAATAACGAGCGTCGTTGTTTCGTCGAACTGGTCGTCAAGACCCGTCATGGGGATCGCGGCGGCCTCCCGGAGGAGGGACACGAGAGTGTTTGAGGTCGTTCCGTTCTTCAGAATCGGACCAACCCGATAGGTGTGACCATCCTTGATCGCGAAGTCGCGGTACACGAGCATGGCGAGCATGCGGTGCGCGGTGGATTGGGCAATATTGAGACGCTCCGCGGCCCGCTTCGTGGTCATGCTGCCCTCGAGCTGGATGAGGGCGGCAAGCTGTAGGGCCACGTCAACGCTATTGATGGCGTAAGGCGGCTTTGCCTTACCTGGAACTGAGTTGCCTGGCATGGGGTCCTTCTTCCATTCGAATTGGAACATTCTGCTATGCAGAATTAATTATCTCCTCTCAAGAATCTAGGTCATGAAGGGTAACCAAGCGCAGTGGCGCGCGACATATCAACGCTGATGGTCAACGCCACGGTCACACATTGGGAAGAAATGGAGAGCACATGCTCATCGGAACAATCCGAGTAGATGGCGGAACGCGGGCCGTTCGCGTCGAGGGCGACACGGTTGTCGAACTCGACGCTGGCGACGTCGGTGAACTGCTGAACCTGGATTCTTGGTCTGACCTTGCCTCGTCGGACGGTCCCACCCGCGACATCGCCGATGCCACCTGGGAGACTCTCGTACCTCGCCCGAGCAAGGTCCTGTGCGTTGGCCTCAACTACCGCAACCACATTCTCGAGATGGGACGGGACCTGCCCGAGTACCCCACCCTGTTCTCGAAGTTCGCGGACACCCTCGTGGGTGCCACGGACGACATTCCGCATCCCGCGGAAACCACCCAGTGGGACTGGGAATCGGAGCTCGTCATCGTGCTCGGCTCTACCGTGCGCCGCGCCTCCGAAGAGGAGGCTACGAATGCCATCACAGGCTTCACCGTCATGAATGACGTGACGGCACGCGACTGGCAGTTCCGCACGAGGGAATGGCTTCAGGGCAAAAACTGGGATTCCTCCACCCCGGTTGGTCCCGTCATGGCGACTCCGGACGAGCTTCCCGGAGGTGTGCGCCCCGAGCTCACCATCTCCGCCTCGATCGATGGTGAAACCGTTCAATCCGCGAACACGGGGGACCTTCTCTTCGATCCGGTTGCTCTCGTTCGCTACGTTTCAACAATGATTCGACTAAACCCAGGCGACCTCATACGCGACTGGTACCCCCGGGGGCGTGGGCCACGCCCGTAAGCCACCCCGCTTCCTCCAGGTCGGAGAGACGGTCACGTGCACGATCGAGGGCATCGGTTCCCTCACGAACACGATGGTGTCGGAATGAGCAGGACACTCGCCGACTCGCTGCGATGGGCGGAAGAGGGCACGAAACTATTCAGTGCTGAACTCCAGAGACTGGGCACGAGCGACGAGGCCTTCACCGCCCCCTCGGTGCTCCCGGGATGGTCGATCAAGCATCTCGTGGGCCATGTCGGCAAGAACGCCGAGGCCATCGCCAACCTTGCCACCTGGGCATCCACCGGTGTCGAAACCCCCATGTACTCCTCCCCCAGCCAGCGTAACGCTGATATTGAGGCGAGCGTGACCAAGACTCCGGAGGCTCTCATCGAGAGCTTCGAAAGCTCCGCCGTTGCGCTCACGGAGGCCTGGGATTTCCTGAGCGACGAGGAGTGGCAGGTTGAGGTGCGCACCGCGCAGGGCCGCCTTGTCCCCGCGTCCGAAACCCCGTGGATGAGGACCCGCGAGGTCATGGTTCATTCCGTGGATCTCGGAACTGGACTGACGTTTGCGGACCTGGCGGAGGACTTCCTGGTTGCCCTCGCGACCGACATCGTTGGCAAGCGCAGTGCAGCAGGCCATCAGCCTGCTCTCACTATTGCCCCAACGGATTCGCGGGAACGCTGGACCATCTCCGGCACGGGCGATTCGGTGACGGTCACCGGTTCCCTCGCGAACCTCACGGCCTGGCTGGCAGGACGATCAACGGACGGCGTTGAAACCTCCACCGGAGAGCTGCCAACTCTTCCTGCCTGGCTCTAGCCACTTTCATTACGTCACGCGGTGGCCGCGAGGATGCGGCCACCCACACGGTCACTTCACTCCACCCATATTCAGGACCACCTGACACGCCCTTCTTGCGACCACCCCTGTCGCTCAATAACGATTTTCGCTTTTTTCTCGCCACAGCACTACTGGCACCGCGACGTTGCGGGCCCTCTGACCTTCAAAGGAATCACCATGGTTGAAACCGCTTATTCACTCATAGCGCCAATTGTGGTCATCATTCTCCTGCTGACCACCAAGCGCCTCGTCCCCTCCCTCATCATCGGCATCATCCTCGGTTCGCTTCTCTACGCTGACTGGAACCCGCTGAATGCGGCCGAGGCCGCTGGCGGCTGGATGTGGGACGTGCTCACGGGTGAGTGGAAGATCCTCACGTTCACGCTCCTTGTCGGCGCACTCTCGTCGATGCTGCGAGTATCGGGCGGTGTCTCAGCCTTCGCGGATTGGGCCTACGTCCACGCAAACACTCCCCGCAAGGCCCAGCTTGCTGTGCTGTTCGTCGGCTTCCTTACCTTCTTCTCGGACGGCTTCTCCTGTCTGCTCCGCGCCAACGTGCTGCGCTCCCTGACCGACAAGCACCGGGTTTCCCACTCGAAGCTGGCCTACCTGGTCCACTCGTCCTCCGCGCCGTACGCTCTCATGGTCCCGATCTCCGCCATCGCCGGCATGACCATCGCGATCATCTCCCGTACGTACGACTCGATCGGCATGAACACGAACCAGGCGTTCTCCGCCTTCATTCAGGCCATCCCGATGAACTACTACAACATCCTGACGATCATCCTCGTCTTCATCGTTGCCATCACCGGCCTCAATCTGGGCACCATGGGCAAGCACGAGCGCCTCGCACGCGACAAGGGCATCCTGTTCGACGCCTCCAAGTCGCACCGCATGAGGATTGCCGCGGAGTCGGAGAATGCTGTCGATATCGATCACGGAGCACCCCGTGGCACCATCGCCGATCTCATGGTCCCGATCTTCACCCTCCTCGGCGTCACCGTCGACATGTCCTTCGTCATCGCAAACCAGAACGCCGAGGGCCCGATCACGGTCTCGAGCTTCCTCCAGTCCACCGACATCGTCCTCTCCCTCGTCTACGGCACGATTGTCGCCATGATCGTTTCGGCCATCATGTCCGCAGCGAAGAAGGTTAGCCTCGGAGCTGCTGCGAAGAGCGCCGGCACCGGTGTTCTCAGCATCCTCCAGTCCGCCATCATTCTCTACCTCGCTATCGTGACCGCCGAGGTCATGAAGGGAACGGGCGTTGGCGCATACCTGGCTGGTGTCATCGAGACCAACAACTTCCCCGTCGCTCTCCTCCCCCTCGTCCTGTTCGTCTTCTCGGCCTTCATGTCCTATGCCATGGGCTCCACCCTCGGCACCGCGGGCCTCATGATCCCGATTGGCGCGGAAATCTTCGTCAACATCGATCCCTGGTTCCTCATCCCCGTCGTCGGCGCCGTCCTCCCAGGTTGCGTCTTCGGTGAGCACACCTCTCCCCTGTCGGACACGACGATCATGTCCTCCATCGGTTCCCAGGTCGACGCGTTCGACCACATCATCACCCAGATGCCATACGCGATCATCACCTCCATCGCGTCCATCATTGGCTACCTGGTTCTCGGCTACTGCCAGGACGTCGCCATCGGCCTCATCACGGCCCTCGGCACGCTCATCCTCCTCGTGTTCGCCGCGAAGTTCTACTACCAGCGCCGCCCAGATGATGGTTCGGACTACGAGGTTCTCGAGACAACCTCTCCCGAGGAAGCAACGCGGTAGTCACATCCTGTCACCCGGTGCACCGAATCAACCGGACTCCTGATCCTCGGGCCGAGATCCACGTCCACCACGAACCGCCTCCATCGGAGGCACAGAAGTAGTCGGGGCCCCGCGGGGGGCCGACGCAGACG
>NZ_JASDVN010000042.1:46712-75708 GCF_041440645.1 Flaviflexus sp.
CCCCCGGGGGCGCCCCGACTACTTCGCTTTCCTGGCAACTTCTTTCTGTAAGAACCTCGCACGTCACTGAGCACCTCTGCCCGGTACTGAGGGACGTCAGGAGGCGTCGAATCCGAGCTTCTGGAAAGCGGTTACCCCTGCGAGAGCTTCCGCAACGTAGCGACCTGATCGTCAGTGCTCGCCAACGATCTGGTCGAAGGCGCGCGCCACGAGGCTGGGATCTCCGGGATCGAGTCCGAGTGCCCGGTGCAGGGAGAGGCCCTCGATGATTCCGTCGAGGAGGGTAGCCGTCTCGGTGTCGACGAAGCGGGAAAGAACGCTGCGAGTGGCCGACATCCACTCCCACGTGATGGTCCGGAACGCCGCATCTCGTGCAGCAATGGTGTAGAGCTCGAGTGTCAGGATGAGGTTGCGATCCGGCTCGAGGAGGACCTCACTGACGTAGGCGATGTAGTTGGCGCGAAACTCGGCCATCGTCGTCACCTTGGACATGACGTCCTCGAACTCGTCGATCCGTTCCTTGGCAAACTTGGAGAACGCCTCACCGAGGAGGTCCTCAAAACCGTCGAAGTAGTAGGTCATGGATCCCAGGGGAACGTCCGCGAGCGCAGCGATCTTTCGATGTGAGGTTCCGGCGACTCCATGGCTGACGATGCTGGTCAGGCACGCGTCAATGATGCGCTCTTTCCGGTGCGGGTCACGTGCGTGCTTGACTCGTTCCATGGTCCTCCCTGTCATCCGTTCCACATTATCCCTCCTTCATCTCCCGAAATAGAACATGTACGATCGTACATGTGCAGTCTCAAAGTAACGTCACAAAGGAACAGGCCCATCGGGCTCGCATTGCGGTAGCCGCCCTTTTCTTCACGAATGGGGCGCTCTTCGCCAACATTCTTCCCCGCTACCCGGAAATCAAGGATCTTTTTGATCTTTCGAACTCCGCGTACGGGTTCATTGTCATTCTGTTCCCCGTGGGAGCGATCGTTGCTGGGTTGACCTCTGCCTCTCTCGTCCGCAGGTTTGGGTCGGCCAACGTCGCGGTCGCGGGCATGGTTCTGACCGCGCTGGCACTGTTAGCTGCGGGCAGCTCATCCACGGCCCTGCTGTTCGGAGTATTCTTGTTCTTGGGTGGCGCCTTCGATGCTGTTTCTGACGTTGGTCAGAACGCTCACGCCATGCAGGTACAGAAGTCGTATGGGCGCTCCATCATCAACTCGTTCCACGCCACGTGGTCGATTGGCGCCGTCACGGGCGGCGGCATGGCGGCGGCGGCCATCGCTCTCGACCTGTCCCTGTCCGTCCACCTCGCCATCGTGGCCGTTCTCTTCATCGTTGTCCTCATCTTTGCCCGGATGAACACCCTGCCGGAGCGCGACGAGGTAACCGATGAGGACAATGTCGCGGACTCTGCAGAGATCAAGGAGAGCATCACCAAGGTCACGCCGAAGGCCATCTTCCTGCTTGCCGCTCTCGTTCTCCTGTCGATCGCCGGTGCGGTCATGGAGGAGGTCGGCAACTCGTGGGCGACCCTCTACCTGTCGTCATCCCTTGGCGCCGCCCCCGCCATTGCCGCCTTTGGCTACATAGCCCTCGTGGGCGGCCAGTTCATTGGCCGCGTCCTCGGTGACCGGCAGGTCGATCGCTGGGGACACCGCGCAGTCGCTCGCACGGGTGGTTTCGTCACCGCGATCGGCATGGGTCTCGCTCTTGCCTTCCCGACGGTCGCTGGAAGCATCATTGGGTTTGCTCTTGCGGGCTATGGCTCCGCCACTCTTGTTCCCACCGCCTTTGACCAGGCGGACAAGATTCAGGGCCTGCGGGAAGGCACCGGCATCACCGTGATCTCGTGGCTCATGCGTGTCGGTAACCTTGCCACCCCGCCACTCATTGGCCTCATCGCCGACGCGGCCAGCATCAGGGAGGGTCTCCTGCTCCTGCCAATCGCTGGCATCATCGTCATCCTCTTCTCCGGAACCCTTCCCAGCATGAAGAACAACGAGGCCGAGGCAGAGGAGGCAGCCAAGCCCTTCCTTGGTTCGAGGTCTGAACGAGGCGTCGAGTCAGACCGCCTGAATGTTAAGCAGTAAGCCCCTCAACAAGCTGAAGAACGAAGCGTTCTCAATCACCATTCGAGAACACAAGAGCTAAGTGCGGTGAGGAACTGACAACCAATCCCCTCCGTTGGTGAAGTAGCTCTCTGGGTGAAGCAGTTGCCTCAGTGAATGACCCCGGGAGTTCGTATCTCCCGGGGTCATTCATGAATTGTGCAAAGCCGAAGGCCTGTGCCTAATGTCGAGCTAGAGGCTCTCCCCGAGGATCACGGGTTCGTTGACGAGGCTGATGCCGTAGGCTTCCTCGACGCGGGAACGGACCTCTCGAGCGAGGGTAAGGATGTCACCTGTGGAGGCTCCTCCTCGGTTTGTGAGTGCGAGGGTGTGCTTGGTTGAGAGCGTTGCACGCCCCGCCGTCAGGTCACCACCGAAGCCCTTCTCGCACCCTGCGTGGTCGATGAGCCACGCTGACGAGGTCTTGTACTTGTCGCCGTGGGCGTACTTGGGGGCACCCTCGGGCACGAGCTCCTCGTCGATGATGGGGTTGGTAAAGAAGGAACCGAGCGAGTATGTGTCGCGGTCACTGTCGTCCAGGACCATGCCCTTGGAGCGGCGCAGATCAAGCACTGCGTTGCGCAGCTCGATCGTTGGGACCCGGCCACCGATCTCGACTCCGAGAGCATTCGCGAGCTGCTGGTAGGCGATCGGGGTGGAACGGGTAGCCAGACCGAGCTGGTAGGTCACGGACAGCACGACCCAGCGCCCCGTCGCGCCCCACTGGGCAGTCGATTCTTTGAGCTTGGAGTTACGGTAGGACAGTCCCAGCTCGGAGGGCACCATGTCCGTCCGACGCTTGCGTTCACGGTCGTACACACGAACCGAGTAGATCGTTTCGGACACTTCCTGGCCGTAGGCACCCACGTTCTGAACCGGGGTGGCCCCGAGAGAACCGGGGATTCCCGAAAGCGCCTCGATGCCGTTCCAGCCCTGGGAGATCGAAACGTTGACGAACTCGTCCCACGGGGTGCCTGCGGTGGCGCGGAGGATTGCTCCCCCACATCCCGAGATCTGCACCTGCTCAATGTCCTGACGCATGTCAATGACAACGCGTCCCGCGAAGCCCTGGTCGCTCACGAGCAGGTTCGATCCACCACCAAGAACAAGAACCGGGATGCCATTCTCATCGGCGTCCCGGACCGCCTCAACGATCTCTTCTTCGGTTTCGGCCTTGACCAGCTCCTGAACGGGACCGCCCGTGGCGATCGTCGTCAGCTCAGCGAAAGTTTCACCCGCACCGCGTCGCGTCGACGGGACGGACGGACCAATGTCGACGGGCTCATTCGGTTCAATAATGGAACAGCTCATGGGCTTAGCTTAGACCGCAAAGCGCTGGTACCCGGCCAACCTCGCAGAGGACGAAATATCGCTCTTGCACTCGCGTGGTCGATCGGGAAACCTGGTAAGCATGAACGCAGTCGATGACATCACCGAGACCCTGGAACTCGCGGCGAGGCACGGCCTCACGCTCGCTCCGAACAGTATCGACATCAACGACATGGGACTGGACTACCGGGTTGCGATCGTCGAGACCCTTTACGGGGAGAGCTGGGTTCTTCGCATCCCCAGAAGGCCCGAGCTTGCCAACGGAGCCAAGGTCGAAAGCAAGGTCCTTGATCTCGTTTCGAAAGCTCTGTCGTTCCGGGTTCCGCAGTGGCGGATCCACTCCCCCGAACTTATTGCCTACCCGCTCCTGCCCGGTTCTCCCGGCTTGACCATGGAAGAGGGGCGGCCGGTGTTTCATGTCGAGATGGGCTCAGAAGACTACGCGAGAGACATGGGGAAGCTCCTGAGCGAACTGCACTCGATCCCGATAGAGGTGGCCGCCGGCACTGGTGTTCCTTCCCGAACTCCGCAGGAAACCCGAATGCACTGGAAATCCCGGATCTCCCGTGTTTCTCACGAGTTTGAGATCTCCCCCAGCCTCCTCGATCGGTGGGACAACTGGATAAACGATGACTCATTCTGGCCGGATTTCTCCGTGCTCACTCACGGCGAGATCTACGCGGCACACACGCTCGTGGATGGGAACCGGATCCGTTCCGTACTCGACTGGACCACCGCGGAAATTGGCGATCCCGTTCGCGATTTATCTTTGTTCCACATGAGCGCACCGCGTGAGGCCTTCGACATCATGACGACCGAGTACCAAAAGCGAGGCGGGAGGGCGTGGCCCAGACTGGCCGATCACTGCCAGGAGTACATGGCGGCCTCAGCCATCGGTTATGCCGAGTTCGCACTCGAAACGGGCGATCCGGAGCATACCGTAGCGGCACAGGCGGGCCTCCGAGCCGACGGATAGCTCCGAAGATGACAGACCGAGGTGAAATCGGACAGGTGATGTCATCTCTCTTCGCGGTTGCTCACTGAAATGAAAACTGTAAAAGTCAGTTCAATCATGTTCTAGGACAGTGTCAACCAACACATAGGAGATTGAGATGGCAAAGCAACCGGGACCCGGAATCCTCGCCCTTCTTCTCATCGTCAGCATCGCTGCCGGCGGTGTCGTCGGCTTCTTCATCGGCCGCAGTCAAGGTGGTTCCGCCGACATCTCCGAGGAGGGTCAGAAACAGTACGCCTGCGAGATCGTGCGTGATCTCGATGAACGCTTCCCGACGGCAGAGAGCTGGGAGGAAGCGGATCCAAACGTCTTTGGTGAGGTAGCGAGCGCCTCCTACCTGTTTGGTGGCTACATGCCAATGGAGGGCGACCCCACCGAAGAAGCCCTGGGCCGAGAACTCCTTGTGGCAACCCAAAGACTGGATCTCGAACAACTCGATCGGGCGATCGACGACCTTGTCGGATGGTGCGGCTAGCACGCTCCGGTTGTGTCACAGCCACGGACACGACGAGGCGCACGCCTGAGGCAGTGCCTTTTCACTATCGGTTGTTGGCTCGTTCATCACAGGCCCGTCGCGATCATTGACCCTAGATACTCGGTAGCGTTATCAGCCAACAGACCTTGACGCTGATTACGGCCACAAATATCGGACACGTTGTGCCAACTTTCCAGCTCTTTGCACTTCCAGCTCATTGCACTTTGCGGTGAAAACTGGAAAGGTCGTCCAGTGTCGGCATCACGGCACTCGTCGTCCAGCAGGAAGGTCAGTTTTGGCAAAACGCACCGCAACCGCAATATTCGCTCTCGTCCTTATCTTTAGCCTTGCGACGGTTAGCTTCCTCGGCTTTTTCCTCTGATAAAGCGAGAACAACACCAGAGATGGTGAGGGCATCGACGCTTCCGCCCAAGGTAAGTTCAACGACGCCCGCGAGAAGATATTGAAGACATGACCGCGAGTCTCGATCAACTCGTCGAGAAGCGGGGCTGAAAGAGAAAGTGGGGATGATCGGTTTTGATCATCCCCACCACCATCTTCACTAGAAAAACTAGCTCTCGATTCGTTGAACCTGCACGAGGTTGGTGTACTGCGGATTTGTCTTGGCAAGAGCACTTGGCCGGTACCGTGTCAGAGTGTTCGGGCAGCCGCCAGTATCTGTTCCATCGTCGTCGGGCGAGTACCAGGCACCCTCTGGAACAGAGACCACGTGGGGAAGGATGCGGGGCGTGACTCGCGCCTCGATCTGGATCCTGCCCCTGTCGTTGAAGACCTCGACCTTGTCACCATTTTCGATTCCGCGAGCGCGAGCATCTGCCGGATTGATGAGCACGACCTGCGTATGAGCTTCCTTGAGGATGGCGACACTTCCGTACGAGGAATGGGTGCGTCCCTTGAAGTGGAAACCGATCATCTGAAGCGGATACGTGTCGTTCGTGCGGGCCTCGTTGTGCTCCTCCCAGGTACTGACATACTCGGGAATGCTTGCGAGGCGATCGCCTTCGAGAAGCGTCCAAGACTCGCTCTTGTCGCGGACCTCCTGCGAGTAGATCTCGATGAGACCGGAGGGCGCGCCAAGCGGGTTCGCTTCCGGATCCTCACGGAACTCTTGAAGGGCAATACGGGAAGGATTCGTCTTCTTCCACACCCCCATGTCCTTCAGTTCGGACGGTTCCGGCATGTCCGGATTCAGTTCGCGGGAGGCCTCAAGCGTTTCCATGACCCAGTCTTTCTGGGTCTTACCCTCCGTGAACTCGTCCAGCACTCCAAGCTTGTCTGCCAGCTCAGAGCAGATGTCGTAGATGCCGCGGGCCTCGTACAGGGGATTGATCGCCTGACTGTTGACGATGGTGTATCCCATGTCTGCGGCCAGTCCCTGACCCACGACATCGGTCTCCTCGGTGGTTGACATGCCGGGTAGGACATAGTCGGCCATCTGCGCCGATGCGGTCATGTGATTGTCGATCACGACAATCAGTTCGCACGTGGAATCATCCTCGAGAACCCTGCGCGTGTTGTTGATTTCTGCGTGCTGGTTGATCACCATGTTGGATCCGTAGCACCAGATCGCCTTCACGGGCACCTCGAGGCGAGCGTCGTCAATCGGGTTGCCGTCCCCATCCCAGTCACGCACGCCCTCCGATAAGCCCATGCTCTCGTAGTCCTCAATCGCATCGAGCCACGTGAAGTGGGAGATCTTCTTCGTGACGGAGTTGGAGAACGTGGAATCGAACGGGTAGGCCATGACGAGCGGGGAACCACCGGTGAACGTGCCGGTACCGCCGCCCTCGAGACCAACATTGCCAAGCATGGCATTGAGTGTCATGATCGACCACGCCGTGTACTCGCCGTTGGCGTGACGCTGCGGCCCCAACCCTGGTGAATCATGGATGGCTTGTTCGCTCCCAGGTCGCGAGCGAACTGGATGATCTTGTTTTCGGGCCCCCCGTGACGTCCGATGCCCACTGCGGGGTCTTCGCAATCCCATCCGGCCCATCTTCTTCGATGTAGGCACGGTAGGAGGATCCCGCGGGCGCTCCCTCGGGAAGGTGGTCCTCATCGAAACCGACGCAGTACTGATCGAGAAACTCCTGCTCGTGCGTGCCATCTTGGAGGAGCACGTAGGCAATGCCTGCCACGAGAGCAGCATCTGTTCCCGGGCGGGGCGAGAGCCACTCATCAGCAATGAGGTTTGCCGAATCGGAGTGGCGCGGGTCGATGACATAGGTGCGGACCCCTGCCTCCTTGAGAACCCTCGGCAGGTAGAAGACCTCGGAGCCGCCGGACATCTTCGTCTCCAACGGACTATGCCCCCACAGCACGTAGAGGTTGCTGTTGACGACATCATCGGAGGAGTTCGAGTCAATGTAGCCACCCAGGCACACCCTCATCGCTTCCGTGATGCCGCCCGTGGAGTAGTCGCCATAGTAGCCAAGAAAGCCACCAAACATGTTGAGCAGGCGAACAAGAGCACCACCCGAGAAGTAGGACTGCGTGATGTTTCCCGACACCACTCCGGTCCCGTACGAGAGGTGCTGCGACTCGGGACCATACTCATCAATGAGGGACTTGTACTTCTCTGCGATCTCAGTGAGTGCCTGATCCCAGGAGATCTCCTCCCACTGACCATCCCCGCGCTTCGTGCCGGGAACCCGCTTCATCGGTTTCTTCAGACGATCCGGATTGTAGACACGGAAGCGGATCGAACGACCTCGCGGGCAGGCGGGGATGCGGTGCATGCCGATCTCATCGCCGCCCGTGTTGTCCGGGAGCACTCGAACAATGGTTCCGTCCTTGACCAAGAGTCTCAGCGGGCACCTGGCACCACAGTTCACCATGCAGGAGGACCAGACAACATCGCCGTCCACGCTCGCCAGCTCATCGGCCCGCGATGGGAGGCCGAGGTTGGTTGCGGTGCCGACGAGTGCTGCCGCACCACCGGCCACACCAGACCACTTCATGAATGATCGTCGGCTGAGACCGTGCTGAGACTCCGCTACGATGACGTGTTCTTTCGTGTCCATACCTGCTCCTTACGGTTTGCCATAGTAGCTTTCACGCGAGGGGCATTTAACCCCTCTACCAGGCATTACTCGCAGGTTAGCAAGGAACCTACTCTCAGGTAGGGGCCTTTGATCAAGAACGGAGCCATCCCGAAAAGGACATTCCTGAAGTATCGAAACGGCGTTTTTTTCTTATCTCGAATCGAGGTGGTTGAGGGCAACGTCGACGAATCTTAAGCCAAGCAATTCAAACGTTTCGTCACCAACAGCACGTGACCACGCGGCCGTTGCCACAGCCTCTCGAAGGACTTCGATCCACCACGAATAGTCACCGAAGTCGATCGCTTGACGACCATACCCCTCAAAGAACGAGGTGCTCTGGCCGGGATGATCGTGCCAGCGACGGAAAAACATTCTGAGGAAGTCATGATGGGCGGGCCGGCACCCAAACCTACCGAAATCGATGACGCGTAGCTTCCCCTCGTGGACAAGCCAGTTGCGTCCCGAATAGTCCCCGTGGCTGGGCACGACAATCACGGGCCCCGGCTCGTGTTCCGTCAAGTACTTCCTGGCGAGGGATGCCTGCGGTTCTGGAATGTTGTGCGGTTTCTTCAGCCACTTCAGAGCGGCTCGATACAGATTGCGTTCGAGGCTCTCATCCGTGGCGCTTCCCAGCCCGTGAAGCATCCCAAGCACGTGGCCGGCCTGCCGGAGTATCTCCTGATCAGTCTCGGCCTCACCGCCGTCAACGAGAGAGCCCGGCAAATAATCCAAGACCATGATCCGGCGTTCAGCATCGGCTGAGCGGAGGAACGCCGCCAGGCCCTCCTCGATCAATGGAGTGATGACAGCGTGGGCTGAGATTTCGCGAGCGAGGTGGTGGTTGTCGGGGCCGCCCGCTTTGACGATCAGGTCCCGCTCGTTGCTACGCACGTGAAGCACGGCGGATTCGACCAGACCCCACGACAGATCCTCGACTAGATCAGCACCGGGAAGCCATTCGCCTAGAAGCGTGCGCTGTCGCTGATCGAAGTGAGGAAGAGGTGGGCGGCTACTCATGGTTTAACTATAGGGATGAGGTTGCCGTGCCGTCGTGCTCGATTCCCCTGCTGACCCATCAGTTACCGTTGATGCACCACCGAGGGCCATAGACCCTCCAAGCCCGTTGATCCGATCGCGGAATGGTAATAGCCCTGCATCCAGTTTGTCGAACAGTCACTCCCTTGTCGCGGAATGTCACCGGTGGCTGAAAGCAGTTGTGGTGCGGTTATGCGTTGATAGATTGAAGATATGACGAATCCTGCTCCTCGCGTTGCTTTTGTGTTCGGCGGTGGAGGTGTGCGTGGCGCCGTCGAACTGGGTATTCTCCAGGCTTTGCTCGAGCGCGGCATCTACCCCGATCTCCTTGTTGGCACCTCGATTGGTGCGATGAATGCTGCGGCCGTTGCGAATGAGCCGAACCTGTCCGTCATCGATACGTTGACGGAGTCGTGGAAGTCCCCCGAGGCGGAGAAGATCTACGGCGACTCCTGGTACAGCCAGGCGGCCCGTGCCCTGCGCACCCAGACTCACATCATCTCCCCCGATCCGCTACGTCAGCTCCTCGAAGGAATCCTGGGTCCTAATCCTTCATTCTCTGACCTTCCAGTTCCCCTCAAGGTCGTGGCAGCCAACATTGAGAACTCCCGCGAGCGCGTCTTTGACTCTGGTCCGCTCATTCCCGCGATCATGGCTTCGGCGGCAGTCCCTGGGCTCTTCCCTCCCACGGAGATTGACGGCCTCCACTATGTCGATGGCGGGGTAGTGAACTCGATTCCTGTTTCCCCTGCCGTGGAGGCTGGTGCGACCGAGATCTACGTCCTCCAAGTGGGCAGAATCGAAGAGAGACTGGAGGTGCCCCAGACCCCGGTCGAAATGGCTCAGGTGACGTTTGAGATCTCTCGCAGGCACAGGTTCTTTAGGGATGCTGGCAATCTTCCAGACGGCACCGCCCTTCATCTCCTGCCCTCGGGTGGGCAACTCGATGGTGACCACAAGGCCTCCGCCTCTCGTGACCTCAGCAAGGTCCCCGAGCGCATTAAACGAGGCTACACCGCAGCGTCGATCTACCTGGACAACCTATGAGAGTGCCGCCGCGGTGGGTGCGCCGCCTCATCCTCGCACCATTGGTCGTCCTTCTCGCGATCGTGGTCGTGGCCGGCTCACCCCTCTGGCTTCTCATTGCCCTGATCTTCACGTCCCTCGTTCCCGGGTTCCTGCGCCTCCCCCGCATCATCCTCCTTCTCATCGTGTACGTCGTGTGGGATGCTGCCCTGCTCGTCACCATGTTTGTGCTCTGGTGCGCCTCGGGCTTCGGATGGAAGATCAGAACCCACCGCTCCATCACCCACCACTACATGGTCGGCCAGAAGGCCCTCAACATCCTCTTCACGATCTTCCGGGTTGTCCTTCGTCTCAAGGTCACAACCAAGGGCGACGATGGGGAGGACATTGAGAAATCACTCCAAGCCTTTAACGAGAAGTTCGCTCTGGGCACTCCCCTCGTGGTCGCGAGTAGACACGGTGGCCCCGGCGATTCGATTGTCATCATGCAGGTGCTGCTCACGCAACTGTCCCGTGAGCCCCGCATCGTCCTCAAGGACACAATCCAGTGGGATCCGGCCCTCGATGTCCTCCTCAGCCGCGTACCCGCTCGCTTCATCACTCCCACCGGTTTTGCTCGCAAACCAGCTGGTGGCGGCAGCGTGGTTGAGCAGGAGATCGGCAGTCTGGCGGACGGACTCGACGAGAACGACGCCCTTGTCATCTTCCCCGAGGGCGGTCAGGTCACCGACAAGCGCAGGCTCTCCCGCACGAAAAGGCTCTTCGAACAGGGGCACTTAACGCTCGCACAGCGTGCCGCCCAGTTCCGCCACGTCATGCCACCCCAGCCGCGCGGACTGTTCGCTGCCCTCGAGTCCGCACCCAATGCTGATGTTGTCTTCCTCGGCCACACGGGCCTTGACAAGTTCACCACCATCAAGGACATCTGGCGTCAGCTCCCCATGGACAAGGAGCTGACCATGAGGGCGTGGCGGGTCCCGAGAAACGAGATCCCGACCGTCCGTGACGAGCAGGCAACCTGGCTGTTCAACTGGTTCGAAGAAATCGACCGCTGGATCGCACGCAACAATACGACCGACGCCACCGGCGCCAAGACAACCGACGCATCGGAGACAATGGAGGCGGAAGCCACCGACGTTACAGATTCCAGCGAGGCGTCTGACTCTAACCAGCCATCAGCCACTGACGAGGCTATGGGTCAGCCCGAAACAGGCAACGAGAAAGGTGCCTAGTCCTTCTCGAGAGCGACGGCCACATCCTCAACATAGACATACTTGTTGCGATCCAGCCTATCGAGAGAGTCATCATCGGTTCCCTCTGGACGGTGCGGGATAGAGACTTCAGCGGGCTCAACTTGCTTCCACGGAATTTGGTGAAGGATGTCGTTGATGACGTTGATTCTTGAGCGTTTCTTATCTTCGCTCTCCACCGTGTGCCAGCGAGCCCACGGAGTATCCGTAGCCGCGAACATCGCGTCCTTGGCGCGCGAGTAGTCATCCCACCGAGAGATGGACTCGACATCCATGGGAGAGAGCTTCCAGCGCCTCATGGGGTCCTCCGAACGGGACCTGAACCGGGCTTCCTGCTCCTGAGCAGATACCGAGAACCAGTACTTGATCAGCCGGATCCCATCGTCGACAAGCATCCTCTCGAAGTCGGGTGCCTGTCTGAGGAAGCGGTGGTACTCCTCAATCGAACAGAAACCCATGACCCGCTCAACGCCGGCACGGTTGTACCAGGACCTGTCAAAGATAACAATCTCTCCCGCGGCCGGGAGATGAGGGGTGTAGCGCTGGAAATACCACTGCGTCTTCTCGCGCTCCGTGGGAGCAGGCAGTGCAACAACCTTCGCGTGCCGCGGGTTGAGGTACTGGGTGATCCGAGCGATCGCAGAACCCTTCCCTGCAGCATCACGTCCCTCGAAGATGAGGCACACGCGTTCACCGGTCTCGATCACCCATTGCTGCATTGCAACGAGCTCGGCCTGCAAGCGGCGCAGTTCCTTCTCGTACTTCTTCTTATTGAGTTTGGGAGGCTTCTTCAACTGGCCTTCATCGTTTGTGCTGGTCATCCCTTCAGTCTAGGCGGATACGTGATCTGCGGAACACGCTTTGACCAAGCACTCTCGACCCAGTTGGCGTCCTGGCGCTGGACTTCTCTCTCACGTTGCTGCGGACAAATCAGACCTATCGGACGCATCAACCGTGGGCCACAAGACGGTTCTGGCCTGCGGAACATGTGGCGCTCGTGCGGTGAAACCAGAAGGACCCGCCTTCTCAGGCGGGTCCTTCGACACATTGTGTTATCGAGTTTCGCGGTGCGTCGTCGATGCGTTGCAACGCGAGCAGTACTTCTTCATCTCGAGACGGTCGGGGTTGTTACGACGGTTCTTCTTCGTGATGTAGTTGCGCTCCTTGCACACCTCGCAGGCGAGGGTGATCTTGGGGCGAACGTCGGCAGACTTTGATGCCACGGTTTCCTCACTTCGTTCTGCGAGATACGGCGGTTCCGCGATCTCTCTTGCTGTAGCGGGGGCGGGGCTTGAACCCGCGACCTCACGATTATGAGTCGTGCGCTCTGACCAGCTGAGCTACCCCGCCGCATCATCCTACGGATAGGTGCTCCGCAAAATGGAGCCCCGACAGGGAATTGAACCCTGGACCTTCTCCTTACCATGGAGACGCTCTGCCGTCTGAGCTATCGGGGCGGCGCGCACAAGCTTATCAGCGCCTCCGGATCGAAACCAAGTCCGATTGAGCCCGGTGGCGGTGAGGATACTCACGCGCATGCACGACGAATCATGCGGTGGCGGATGAGGGATTCGAACCCCCGTAGCTTTCGCGTCTGATTTACAGTCAGATACCATTGGCCGCTCGGTCAATCCGCCGTACACCCAAGGGGTGCATAAGGGAGACTACCAACTATCCTCCCGGTCGTGTCAAACTGGGAAGCGTACCAGTGCGCGACCTCTCATTTGGGGCGCTAGCCAAGCGAAAGGAACACCATGGCTGACTCGTCGTTTGACGTTGTATCGAAGTACGACATGCAGGAGGTTGATAACGCCGTCAACCAGACAGCGAAGGAAATCAACCAGCGTTACGACTTCAAGGGAGTGGACGCATCGATCGAGCTCAAGGGCGAGTCGGTCGTCATGAAGGCGAACTCTGAGGAGCGCTGCCTCGCCGTCTACGACGTCCTCCAAACCAAGCTCGTCCGCCGCGGCGTGTCACTGAAGTCACTCGATGTTGGTGAGGGTGTCCCCCAGCAGTCCGGCAAGGAGTACCGTCTCGCCGGAGCGCTCAAGGAGGGCATCTCTCAGGAGAACGCGAAGAAGATCACAAAGCTGATTCGCGATGAGGGACCGAAGTCGGTCAAGACCCAGATCCAGGGCGACGAGGTGCGCGTCACCTCGAAGTCTCGTGACGATCTGCAGGCCGTGATCGCCCTTCTCAAGGGCGCCGAGTTCGACTTCGCGGTATCCTTCCAGAACTACCGCTAAACAGTTACCAGACTGCTACTACTGCGCTCGTGGGGCCGGCTACTGCCGGCCCCACAGCCATGCACCCTCACTGCCATTGCCACCCTTTACTCGTCAATCACTTGGGTTACACACAATCCAACAATCAACCCCAGCGGGGGCTGTACCGGGGCCCCTGTCGGTATCTCCGTTCGCATCGGTTCTGAGCGACAAGGAGAACATGTGGGAGGGCCCTGCCTCGCGAGTGAGGCAGGGCCCTTCTTCAGGTCGTGATGTGTGAGCCTTCGGGCTAGTACCCGGCCATCTCCTCCAGGCGCTTGATCCTGTCCTCCATGGGCGGGTGGGTTGAGAAGAGGGCGCGTCCCTTCCCTGCGAAGGGGTTGGCGATCATCATGTGGGAGACGGAGTCCATCACGGGCGTTTCCCGCATGGGGGTGCGGGCCGTGCCGCCAGAGATCTTGTTGAGGGCAGAGGCGAGTGCCAGCGGGTCCTCGGTTAGCTCCGCACCATCGTGGTCGGCGTCGTATTCCCTCGTGCGGGAAACGGCGAGCTGAATGAGTGACGCTGCGAGCGGAGCGAGGATCGCCATGAACAGCATGCCAATGATCGCGAGCGGGTTGCCGTTGTTGTTTCGGTTGCGTCCACCGCTCAGTCCCATCCACATGAAGAGCTGCGCGATAGAGGAAATGAGACCCGCCATGCCGGCCGCCACGGAGGAGGTGAGGATGTCTCGGTTGTAGACGTGCATGAGCTCGTGACCTAGCACCGCCCGCAGTTCCCTCTCGGAGAGCAGGTTGAGGATGCCGTCGGTCACGCAGACCGCGGCATTCTTCCGGTTGCGTCCCGTTGCGAAGGCGTTGGGTGACTGGGTGGGGGCGACGTAGAGGCGAGGCATGGGCTTGCCAGCCTTCTCCGCCAGTTCCCGGACAGTCTGGTGATACCAGGGGAACTCCGCCTCGCTGACCTCGCGTGCGTTCATGGAGCGGATCGCGAGTTTGTCGGAATTCCAGTACGAATACGCGGTCGAGCCGAGGCCGAGGACCGCGAAGACACCGATGTAGATGACGTTGCCTGTCGCGTTGGCGAGCAGGGCGCCGATGCCGAGCAGCACCGCCCACAACAAACCAAGCAACAGGGCGGTTTTCACTCCGTTGAGTGTAGAACGGTTCATTCTTCTCTCAGCTTTCTTTGGCGGTGGAAGCCACCTTACGGGAGGCGGAACTTCCATTCGTCAGTATCGAACTTGGATTCGCGGCGCGCCTGCGCCACCTCGAGGTGTGCCTCGGTGATCTCACCCGGCTTCGCGTTGAACTTCGTGGCGAAATGATCGAGGAACACATCAATGATGTCCCCGCGGGCCATGCCGGTCTGGGACTTCATCGGGTCAACCCGCTTGACGGCGGAACGCAGGCCCTTATCGCGGACCTTCTCCTTGCCGATGCGGATGCAGTCCATCATCTTCTCGGCATCGATGTCGTAGCTCATCGTCACGTGGTGAACCATGACGCCGCTAGCGAAGTGCTTCTGAGCTGCTCCACCGATCTTGCCCTGCTCGGACGCAATGTCGTTGAGCGGAACGTAGGTGGCCCTGACGCCCACCTTCTCGAGCGCCTCCATCACCCATTCGTCAAGGAACGGGTAGGAGTCTCTGAAGCTCATGCCGTCCACGAGGGCGGTGGGAACCACGAGCGAGTACGTGATGCAGTTGCCTGCCTCCATGAACATCGCTCCCCCGCCGGTGACCCGTCGGCACAGGGTAACCCCGTGCTTGTTCATCCCATCCCAGTCGATCTCGTTGGAAACTGACTGGAAGGATCCGATGACAACGCAGGGAGAGTCCCATTCCCAGATCCTCATGAAGGGCTTGCGGCGTCCCGCCGCAACGTCCTCGACGAGAGTCTCGTCCATCGCCACATTGAGCATCGGGGAGACAACGGGGCCGTGGATCACCTCGAAGTCGATATCGTCCCAGTCGATCGACTTGCCAAGGGCGCGACGCACCGCCGTGGCAATGCCCTGGGGGCTAAGGCCAAAGAGTTCGTCGGTGGGCTTGAGAACAGTGGTGATCGCAGCGGCGATATCGGCCGCGGCCGTTTCCTGCGGAAGTCCCTCGATTGCCTCGGTGATCCTAGGGAGAGCGTCGTCTGGTTCGAGGAAGAAGTCGCCAGCGATCTGCACGTCGGTGAGGACGCCGTCCTGGACCTCAAGGTCGACAACAACGAGCTTGTGTCCCGGTTCCTTATACTCTCCGTGCATCAGTACAGCTTCCCATCATGCTCTTCACCGCGGGAAATTGCCGTCATGGTGTCCCGCTCCACCACCTTGACGCGTTCCCTGCCCTGGGCCTCACCGAGGGACATCTCGAACGCTTCGAGCATCTCCCAGCCCTGCCAGGTCGTGTACTTGATTCCCCGCTCATCCAGCAGCTGGGTCATGGCCTCGTAGCCGACGCCGGAGATGTCGCGGTCGTGGTCGAGCTTGCCGGCCTGAGCATCCTCCACGAGGTGACCAATCGTCTCCCTCGCATCCGACTTCGTCGAACCAATGAGGCCGACGGGGCCGCGCTTGACCCAACCGGTCGAGTAGATACCGGGAATGTGGTCGCCGCCGGGGGCGATGACCCTGCCCTCGACATTCGGGATGACACCGCGCACCTCGTCGAAGGGGAGCCCGTTGATTGGGGATGAGAAGTAACCAACGGCGCGGTAGACGGCCTGAACCGGGTAGTCGATAAACTCACCGGTGCCCTTGACGGAGCCGTCGCCAACGAGTTCCGTCCTCTCCATCCTGATCCCCTCGACCTTGCCGTCACCGAGGATCTCGACCGGGGACTGCATCATGTGAATGTGAATGCGGCGGGATGCCGTGAATTCCTCGTCCCTCATGACCCAGTCGGTCAGGGTATTGACGACCTGCTTCGTCTGGTTCGAGGAGCTGATCGCGTCCTGCGATCCCTCATCGAAATCAAAGTCTTCTTCATAAACGATGACGTCAACGTCCGGGACCTTGCCAAGCTCGCGTAACTCCAGCGGGGTGAACTTCACCTGGGCGGGGCCGCGGCGACCAAACACGTGCACGTCAGTCACGGGGCTGGAACGCAGGCCCTTCTCCACGTTCTCGGGAATCTCGGTCACCATGAGGTCGTCGGGGTGCTTGGCGAGGATGCGGGCGACATCGAGTGCCACGTTGCCAACACCGATGACGGCAACTTCCTTCGCCTCCAGCGGCCACTCCCGCGGGTAGTCCGGGTGGCCGTCGTACCAGGACACGAAGTCGGCGGCGCCGTAGCTGCCGTCGAGGTCAACGCCCGGGATGTCGAGGGGAGAGTCCTTGTCGGAACCGGTCGCGATGATGATCGCGTCGTAATGCTCCTGGAGGTCCTCAATCGTGATGTCCTCACCCACGGTCACGTTGCCGATCAGGCGAATGTCTCCGCGCTGCAGGATCTTGTAGAGGGCCACGATGATCTGCTTGATTCGCGGATGGTCGGGAGCAACGCCGTACCTCACCAAACCAAACGGAGCAGGAAGTCGTTCATACAGGTCAATTGACGTATCAATATCCGCTTTAGCCAGAATGTCGGCGGCGTAGATACCTGCCGGGCCAGCACCAATAACAGCAACAGACAGCGGACGATCGCTCACGTGTACCTCGAGTCTCAGACGATGGACATACCCCACCAGTTTACCGTTACGTACCTTTTGCAGAAACTCATCTCTCTAAGAGAGGAGAGCAGGAAGACGGGAGCGGTGAAGGGAGCGAGGGAGGAACCAAGAGCTATCGCCCACCGGGAGCAAACAGGCAACGATGAGTGCGGTCAGAGTGGACGCAGAGGCCTCGGAGTGAATCAGTACGGGCATGGTGTGGGTTTCCCACGCCCCTCCCCTGCCTAGACAAACGGGTGCCCACGAGCCGTGGGCTCGTGGGCACACCTGGAAGGTTCTTTGCTGATAGATCCTTGAGCCTTTTTGAGACTGTTATCCTTCTACTTGTCGGTCACCGTGGTGTCGAGGCGGATGACACCGTAGGTCCAACCGTGGCGGTGGTAGACGACGCAGGGCTGCTTCGTTTCCTCATCGATGAACAGGTAGAACGGGTGCCCCACCATCTCCATCTCGTACAGTGCCTGATCCACGCTCATCGGCTCAGCTTCGTGAAGCTTCTGCCGAACGATCACGGGAGAGTCCCCAAGCTGCTGCTCGATGGCAACGCCGGGCTCACTGGGCACGGACGGTTCCGGCTTGGTTTCGGTCTTCTGCTGGTTCAGTTCATTGAGGTCGATGTTGAGCTCGGTCGGGACCTGCTCACTGCCGTCCTTGCGGCGATGTGCCTTCTTGCGGTCACGAGACCTGCGGAGGCGTTCAATGAGTTTGGTGGATGCGAGATCGAGAGCTGCGCCGCGGTCTGACGCTGAGGCCTCTGCGCGAATAACCGGTCCCTTGTCGATGACCGTGATCTCAATCTTTTCCGTCACGTCGGTCTGAGCCAAATGGGCTTCGTGCGTGACTTCCACTTCCACGCGCTGGGCGCGGGGTGCGAACTGTTCTACCTTGGAGAGCTTGTCAATGACATGCTCCTTAAACCGATCCGAAATCTCGGCATTACGTCCTTGTACGATGATTTCCACGATTAGCTCCTCTTTTGAAGGGGGATGTGGGCTTTCGCCCGATGAAATTGCAAACTCGCCGAAGTGGCGAGAAGAACCAACCACCTCCTTCGAGTTCACGATTCCTTTGTGGAGATCGTCTCATCATTTTACTCCACGTTTACCTTCGCCGGCGACGGTTGGGGGATAATTCCCGGCGGAACAACGGCCGAAATACAGAGGGCTCCAAGTAACGAATGTTTGCCCTGGTGGAGGGCCTGCGAGCAGGCCTCCAACGTTGCTCCGGTCGTTGCAACATCGTCCACGAGCAGGACGTTCAGAGGTTCGGTGTGTGCTCGCAGCCGGACCGGGGAACGCTCGTGGCGTCCCTTCCGAGTTCTGCCTCGTTGGCGCCCACTGCGCGGCGCAAAGAGATCGACCGAGGTCACGATGCTGCCCTCCCCCGCGACGGACGCGAGGGCGTGAGCTACCCGGTCGGCAATGGTTCCCGCAATGAACGTGTCAGACCGATATCGGGAGATTCGTGACGGTGCCGGTACCACGTGGATTCGCAATGCTCGCTCATGCTTGCTTGTACGAACGCCACCAAGTCCGTTTGATGCTTCGTCCCGGTCCATGTCAATGGCGCCCGCGTAGTCAATGTGGTCAATGACTTTGTCATCGGTGCGGTGTCTGTTCGTGTGACCCGCGGCCTCTGTGCTGGGTCGTTCTTTCGGGGCATGGGATAAGGAGTGAGCGCGTGCGGTGTTTCCTTGGCTCGTGTTCGCACCATCATCGCCACGCCAATCGATCATCGGGAGCAGGTGGCGGGCATTCTCCTCGATCCTGTCTCCGATGAGGGAGTCGAGGTCGGAGTTGGGTCGCGCCTTCCAGGCCCGGATAATTCCTCCGAGGTCGTCGTAGGAGGAGAGGGACCACACCGGGAACAGGGGCAGGTCGCTGCCGTCGGGTTGGATGCGGGAGAGGCGTGGCAGGTACTGGGCGACCTGGAAGGGCGTGCCGATGAGTTCAAGGCACGCATCGCAGGCGGGAGTGTCCCATTGGCCGCACGGGCACTGTGCGGGGAAAACCGTGTCGAGAAGAAAGGTGAGAGCGCGGGTCATACCGTTAAGTATTCGCCGCGCTCTCCATGCCTATCTTGTGCCTGTGGATGGGTACTCAACCCGCCAGCGCCGGGTCGCTTCCGTCCGTGAGGAGCAACTTCCAACCACCACCGGAGCGTTCAAGGATCTGACCGTTCTCGGTGGCAACGATGATGGAGTCCTCTCCGTTGCCGGCGGTGATATGGGTGGCTCCGTTAGCCTCGGTGATTGTGTGGATCGGGCCGCCGATTGGGATGGAGTAGATGGCGGGGCTGTTGCTACCCGTCAGAGTGGCGAGCGCCGCGACCGTGGTCTCGTCAATCCACGCAACATCAGTCACGCTGTCAATCGTCGACCCCAGTTCGAAGGGTTCTCCTAGCGAAATCGGACGCCCCTCGCCGTCGCGAACGATCGCGACCGCGGTCAGGTAGGTGGTTGTCTCGGTCTGCCACACGATCACAGCGCGAGCTCCCTCGCGGGAGACATGGATGGAGTCGATGAGGCCGTCCTCGAGCCACGGAACAGAGATGTCGATGGTTTCACCTTCGGGGTCTGCGACCGTGATGGTGCCGCCACCATTCGAGCGCCCCGACCACACCCAGTCGTAGATGTCGACGGAGGGTGGGATGAGTTCGGGACCCTCGTATAGGGTTCGGGATGCTGTTCCGTCGTTGGGGAGGGTGACGAGCCGGTTCCCGGAGATGCCAACCATGAGCGGATCCTCCCCATAGCCCATTGCGAGGGAATGGAGATTCTCGGGAGTGCTCGCCATGTTCAGACCAACGGAGGTGCCATCCCGAAAGAGCGACGGCTGACCTGCCACGAGCACAAGAGTGCGCGAGTCCGTGAACGGATACGTCGAGGGTGCGGAACCACTGGAGATCTGCCAGGGAGCGCCATCAATAGTCAGCTCAACATCCTGCACGTTGGAGAGCATCGTCAGTGTCTCCTCCACCTGCGCCTCGAACAGGATCCTCTGATAACCGGTGACGGATAGCGCTTCCTCGCTGAGTGAGACCGTTGCGAGACCGTTGTCAATGGAGATGCCTCGAGTGCCGATTGTCGTGTTCGGCGGGATCGCGGTGTGGACAGCGCTGGCAAGCCACGGAGCGGGTCCAGCAAACAGTTCAATCGCTGCCGAGGTCGCGTACGTGTTGCGCGGGAACCAACGAATGTCGGCAACAAGGTAACGCGAATCGGAGGTGAGGAAGTAAAGTTCCGACTTGGCGTACTGGGAATCGAAGAGGGTGGCAGAGATGAGCAGACCATCCTCGAGGTCGATGATGCGCCATTCACCATCGGAGTTACGTGCGAGCGAAAAGTCGGTCGTGATGACAGCATCACGGCTCGATGACGTGAAGCGACCATCCTCGTCCAAGGAGCCCTCGCTACCGAGGCTGAGTCGCACGCCCTGAGTCTCGGTCCGAGTCGTCACGGGAACCCGGGAGTCCGAGTAGATCCTCACTTCAGTAAGGGGACGCCAGTTGGCGGAGGCCTCCTGCGAAAGGAACTGACGGGCCACGGCAAAGTCGTTGGATGGGCCCGCACCGGACGCCGTGAGGAAGCCTTGAACGATCTCCTCGGGAGTCGCGCCCTCACTGGGGCCGTTCGCGTGCAGACCAACGTTCCGAGTCGCATCCGATGGGGCGCGGGTTGCGTGGACCGGACCTTCCGATGGGAGCGCTGTACAGGCGGCGAGCATGGAGACCGCGGCGAGCAAAGCCCAGAGCTTTTTCACGTTTCCTCCTCCACAAACTCCAGCACATCGAAATCTACCTGAACATCGAGAGGCGACACGTAGGGGCTACCCGGTTCGCGGGGCAGAATGAGGAGGAAGCTGGATCCCTCTCCCAGTACACCCCACACCCGGATCTCGCCGCCGTGCAGGTTCGCATCCTCGCGGGCAATGGTCAGGCCAAGGCCGGTACCTCCCGCCTTTCGAACGCGAGCCGCGTCAGCACGCCAGAAGCGATCAAACACGTGGTCGACCTGGTCCTGGCTCATGCCCACACCGTTGTCGACGACGCGCACCGCCACAGCGGTTTCGTTTCCGACGACGTCGACACGGACATTGCCGCCCTCGGCGTGCTCAATGGCGTTGACGAGGAGGTTGCGTACGATTCGTTCGACGCGCCTGTGCTCGACATCGGCGTAGGTATCGCCGCGCGAGTAGACGAGTACATCCACGCCATCCTCCGCGGCAAGCGGTGCCGCCATCTCCACCACGTTCTGAACGAGGTCGGACATGTCGGCACTCTCGTTGTTGAGCGCCATCGCGCCAGCATCGAATCTCGAGATCTCGAGAAGGTCGGCCAGCATGGCATCAAGGTTGACAAGCTGGCGCTGCAGGAGCTCCGCGGAACGCTGCAACGAGGAGGGCAGTTCCTCCCTCTTGTCGTAGATCAGTTGCCCCGCCATGCGGATCGTCGTGACCGGGGACCGGAGCTCGTGTGACACGGCCGAGACGAAGTCTTGCTGGACCTTCGACAGCTTCTGCAGGCGGGTGAACTGTTCATCCAGGGAGGAGGCCATCTGGTTGAAGGAGCTGGCGAGCTGAGCGAGCTCATCGTCCCCCCGAACGTCCATGCGGACCTCGAAGGCACCATCGGCAATGCGCCTCGCATTCCGGGAGGCCTCCTTGATGGGCCCAAGCACCATGCGCACGAGAACGATTGCCATGAGTACGAGGAGAATAATGAGGATGCCGGCGGCAGCAACCTGGACCGTGGTCACGAGGTTGAGGAGCTGCTGCTCCGACTCCATCGAGAACACCGAGTACAACTCGTAGTTGCCGGTACCCGGGATCGTGATGGAAACACCGATGACGATGCCGGGGTGGGTCTGCCCATTACTACCGGGGATTTCCACCGACTGCCAGTGCAGTGCCTCCGAACTCGAGGTCTGCGCCCGGAGATCGTCGGAGACAAGGTCACGGATCGAGGAAGGACCCGTCACCGGCTCAAGGATTTGCAGTCCGCTCGAATCCTGATTATCGGACCGCATGAGCATGACGCCGGTAATGGAGGAGGACGGATCGTAGAGTCCGTTGACGATCTGGTTTGCCAGCAGCTGCACTTCGCCGGGGTTGGAACCAATGGTTGCGGAGAAGCTCTGCTGCGCGGCCCGAGCATCGTTACCGAATTCCTCAACGATCGAATCGACCCTGTTTTCGAATACCTGGTTGCGGATTTGCCACAGGGAAATGCCAAACGTCAAGGCAACCGACACGGTGACGAGGGACAGCAGAATGGCGATGACTCGGACTTGGAGACGCTGACGAAAGTAGCGAGAGACCTCAGCAATTTTGTCGGCGATCAGCCTGCCCCGAGAGCGACCCGCCGACTCCCCTTCAGAAGCCTGAGAGGTCACTCCTGTGCCGCACCCGCCCGGTATCCAACGCCGCGCACGGTGACAACAACCTCGGGATTATCCTGGTCTTTCTCCACCTTGGCGCGCAGGCGCTGGACATGGACGTTGACGAGTCGAGTATCGGCGCTGTGCCGGTAACCCCACACAAGTTCCAGCAGTTCCTCACGGGAGAACACCTGGCGCGGCTTCCTCGCGAGCGCAACCAGCAGGTCAAACTCGAGGGGCGTGAGCGGCAGCGTCTCATCCCCGCGCTTGACCGTGTGGCCGGTGATGTCGATGGTCAGGTCAGCGACCTTCAGGATCTCGGGTTCGAGCTCCTGGCGACGCAGGCGTGCCTTGATGCGGGCCATGAGAACCTGGTTCTCAAACGGCTTCGTCACGTAGTCATCGGCTCCGGCCTCGAGGCCAGCAATGACATCAACGGAGTCCGTGAGCGCACTCATCATGATGATGGGGATGTCGGTTTCTTCCCGCAGAACCTTGCAGACCTCCACGCCGTTCATGCCGGGAAGCATGACGTCGAGAAGCACCAGATCGGGACGCTCCGCACGATAGAGCGGAAGGACGGACTGACCGTCAGCACAGACGGTGACGTCGTAGCCTTCTGATTCAAGAAGGATTGCGACCATTTCCGAGATCGACGGATCATCATCGACGACAAGTATGCGGGACTTCATAAGAGTAGTTTCCCATGAATGAGCAGAAAATGCCCGGAGCACTCGCGACATTGAACAACCAACCATAGGCGAGTTGACAGTATTCACATTTAGTCTTGACCGACCCATCAGGATTTGAGCCGTCACCACCGTCTGCTTCCCGGTATCAATCTCCGCGAGACTCTCCCGCCACCGCGACCGTGAACGACCGGTGAACCGCCCAGATGCGAAGCGTGACCAAAGGTCTGCTCTCTCGATGGGGATCGGTTCCCAAAATGGATATGTATGTTGGCCTGCCGGTTTGCTGTGCCAAGATGTGATGGAGATATCCAACGATTGGAGCACGGCATGACGAATGACAATGGTCGTTGGCGACCCGAAGGCGAAAACGAACACAGCAACGACAACGAGTCCCAGGGTTCCAACGAGGACAAGGGCTTCGTTGACCGCTGGGAAGCATCCCAGGGAGGCCAGGGCGATCAGTCAGATTCGGACCGCTCCGTTCTGCGTAATCCTTATCAGGGCGACCAGCCGAGCCAGGACGGCCAGCAGGGCCCCTACGGACAGCAGGATCAGCGCCCCTTCGGATACTTCCAGGATTCTGGACCTTCGTACTCTTCATACTCTTCGAACCCAGGTTCGTCGAACAACTATTCCGAGTACGGCCAGTTTGGTGACGCATCCGGGGACTACGTGGGTCCTCGTAGCCCCTACACGGGCAGCAACGGATCTCCCTTCCCCCTGCACCCGCTTACCCCGATGGAGCAGATCGATGCGGCCATTCGCCTCATCCGATTCAACCCCGCTGTTCTCATTGTGCTTCCGCTCCTCGTCTACTTGGTCGTCGGTCTGATCTCGATCGGCATCAGCTACGCTGCGGGTGACGCTGCCGTGATCACGGTCGACCAACTGACGGGAGACTTCAACGATCTACCCACCGGTTTCATCGTGTCGTTGCTGCTCGCCAGCCTCGTGTCCTTCTTTGCCGGCCTCCTCATCTACACGACCTCGATTAACGCGTCGATGAGTGCTGTCTATGGCCGAAAGATTTCGATCGGTCGCGCAATCAGCATGTCCGTGGGTGATGCTGGCAGGCTTGGGCTTGCCTACCTCGTGTACGCGCTAGCGTTCCTGGCGTTGACGGCTCTTCTCGGTTTTGGCATCCTTCCGCTGTTTGCCGGTCTCGGGGACGGCTTCTTTGCCGTCGTCATGATCGCGCTCATCATCGGCGGCATCTACCTCGCCATTCGATTCGTGTGCGTTGTGCCCGTTCTCGTTGCCGAACAGCGCGGACCCATCAACTCGATCTCGCGTTCCCTTCAACTCACGCGCGGACGCGCGGGCTCCATCTTCGTGACGTTCCTTGTCACTCTTGTCCTCATGATCGTCATGTCGATCGTCATCTCCATCGTGATGTCACTCGTCGCCGCACTGTTTGCCACCCTCGGTGAAGCCATCGCCATCTCCTCGATCACCTCCGCCATCGCTACCGCGTTCATGGCAGCCATCGTGCAGGCGGTCTCGAACGTCATCTACATCAACCTGCGCATGGAGCGTGAGGACTTCCACCACCAGGTGAGAAACTCCTAGGGGTCAACTTTAGCGTCATGACGGTCCTTACTCTCCTTGCCACTCAGTTCCTTCATCCCGATGGTGATGAGGCACGCGAGTGGGCCATCGAGGAGCTCAGCAAGGACCGTTATCGCCAGACCGGCACCAGCCTTCTCGACCGGATCGGGATATGGATCGCGGAGCAACTCGAGAAGTTCAACTTCAATGTCGACGTGGGAACGACCTCTCTTGGCTCCATCACCGTTATTTTGGTGACGATCCTCGTGGTCGGTTTCGTTATCTTCTACGGTCGGCTCCGACCGGGATCGAAGAAACAGCAGTTCGGTCCGGTCCAGATTCTCGACGACACACGTGAGCTTCCCGCGCTCCTCAAGGACGCTCGCGCAGCCCACCAGGCCGGGCACTACGCGGCCGCCTGCGCGGACTACTACCGTGCCTGCATCCGCGTTCTCGACCGCGAGGGCGTCATTATCGCCACCCCGGGCATGACGGCCCGGGAGGCAGCCGATCAGGGAAACGCAACCACGGGGCTTCCGCTCCACCCTGCGGCCGCAATCTTTGATTCCGTTGTCTACGGTGGCGGATCGGCCTCCGCCGAGGACGCGGCCATGGTGTCGTGGCTTTACGAGCAGTGCTCCTCGAAGCTGGTGCGCGCATGAGCCTCGATACGAAGTTCAGTGAACCCGTCAAGACACGCAGGCCCTGGCAGGGCATCCTCTTCGTTATCCTCGCTATCATCACGGTCATTGCCCTCGCGCTCTCGATCTCCTCCCTCTCGAGCCGCTACAACACGGAAGAAATGCATCCGAGTTCCGTTGCCCCAGACGGGGCGGGTGCCCTCGCCAGCATCCTGCGCGACCGCGGGGTGACCGTGGACCTCGTGCACAGCGCCGACGATGCCTTGGCCGGGGCGGGCACGATCCTCATCTGGGACCCACGAGGCAACTTGACCTTCCAGGAACGCCAGGAACTCATCGATTCGGGCCGCAATCTCGTCGTGGTATCGGCCGATGGTTGGGACGGGAACGAGTGGCTCCCGACCAGCTTTGTCGACGCAACCTACGCGACCACCAACACTTCCCGCCCCGAATGCGCCGTCGGCTGGGTGTCGGACCTCGATGCCATCGAGCGCGTCTCGAGAGGCGTCGACTATGCCGGTTGCTTCCCCGTGGGCGATGGTTTCCATCTCGTCGAAGCAGACAACGTCGTCTACTTCGCCTCCCCCGAGCTCTTCCAGAACGAGTACCTGGACCGATCCCATAACGCCGCGGTCAGCATCCGCGCCACGGGTCAGTCCGACCACCTCATGTGGCTCATGCCGGTGCGGCAGGATGCGTCGATGGAGGTTCTGCCGTCGGTTCCTCCCGCCCTCACCGGCGCCCTCATTGGCTTCGGCCTGGTCGCCCTCTGGTACGGCCTGTTTGTCAGGCGCCCCTCCGGCCCCCTGATCCCAGAGAAACTACCCGTCCTCGTCCCATCAGCGGAGGCCGCCCGCGGCAGAGCGAAGCTCTACGAGCGCGGCGGGAACTCGGCTCACGCTGGAGCCGCTCTGCGTGCCGGCACCATTCATACGGTTTCGGGCAGGCTCGGACTGCCCACGAACGACACCCCCGAAACAGTTGTCAACCAGCTCGCCGATGCGAGCGGATGGGACAGGGCGGCCATAGCCGACCTCTTCTACGGTCCCTCCCCCAGCAACGAACGCGAACTGACTGATCTTGCTCACCGTCTCGACCTCTTCACCAAGGAGCTCCACCATGACTAGCCCCTCGTTCCAGCCGCCCCTCACGATGCCCACATTGGGCCCGGGTGCAAGCGATTCGCAACGGACCTTCGCACAGATCGCCGGTGAGGTCCGCAAGGCAGTCGTCGGCCAAGAGTCCGTGCTTGCCGGCCTGCTCGTTGGCCTGCTGTCGGATGGGCATGTGCTCCTCGAAGGCGTTCCCGGCACCGCAAAAACCCTGCTCGTGCGGGCCCTCGCTGCGAGCCTCTCGCTCAATAACAAGAGGGTCCAGTTCACCCCGGATCTCATGCCCGGTGACCTCACGGGGTCACTCATCTACAAGTCCTCCACGGGTGAGTTCAGCTTCCGCCCCGGCCCCGTGTTCACGGAACTGCTACTGGCGGACGAGATCAACAGGACCCCACCGAAAACCCAGGCGGCACTGTTGGAGGCCATGGCGGAGCACAAGGTGACGATCGATGGTAATTCGAAGGAGCTCCCTAACCCCTTCATGGTGATCGCCACCCAGAACCCGGTCGAGTACGAGGGAACGTACCCGCTTCCCGAGGCGCAGTTGGACCGTTTCCTCCTGAAGATCAACGTGCCCCTGCCCAAAAGGGACGCTGAGCTCGAGGTGCTGGTGAGGCACGCGGGATCCTTCAATCCGAACGATCTCTCCACCGCGAACATCAACCCGGTTGCTGGTGGCCAGCAGATCCTCGCGGCACGCGAGGAAGTCAGGCGCGTCGAGGTTCATCCCGCCATCCAGGCCTACATCGTCGACCTCGTGCGGGCGACGCGATCGGCTCCCTCCGTCGAGATTGGCGTGTCACCCCGTGGTGCCACGGCGCTACTCCGCACCGCGCAGTCGTGGGCGTGGCTCTCGGGCAGGGACTACTGCACCCCCGATGGCGTCAAGACCCTTGCCGTTCAGGCGCTGACCCACCGCATTAGCCTGCGCCCCGAGGCGGAACTGGACGGACTGACGTCGGAGCGCCTCATCAGCAACGTCCTCACCCAGGTCCCGGTGCCCAGGTAATGTTCTTCACCCGCCGTTCGCTCTACCTCACGCTCCTCGCAATCCCCGCAGGACTGTTCGGGGAGGGACCCCTGTGGCCGCTACTCGTCATTGGCGGGGTGGCTGTGCTGTGTGGGCTGGATTGGGTGATTGCGCCGCGGCCCCGGAACCTGACGATCGCTCGCCCCGATGTGAAGCTGCGTCTCGGCACTGTCGCTGACCTGACCCTGGAGATCACGAACTCGGGGTCCCGCCGCATCAAGGGCTCCGTGCGAAACGGTTGGCCACCATCTGTCAGCGTCGCCCCCTCAACGGTTGCGATCGATCTCGCTCCCGGACGGCGTACCACGGCCACCTCCGTCATCTCCCCAACCAGGAGAGGAAAGATCTCGGCCGGTCCACTCACGATCCGCTCCCTCGGCGTTCTTGGGCTTGCTGGTCGGCAGCAGTCCCGCGAGGACGACGCAACGCTGACCGTCATGCCGGCGTTCACGGCACGCCGGTTCCTGCCAAGTCGGATCAACCGGTTGAAGGAGATGGAGGGGCGGAGCCTGCTCCTCGTCTCCGGCGAGGGTACCGAGTTCGATTCTCTACGCGAGTACGTACGAGGCGACGATGTTCGCTCCATCGATTGGCGCTCCACGGCCCGCCGCGGTGAGACACTCGTGAAGTCATGGCGTCCCGAACGCGACCGCAGGATCATTTCCGTTCTCGACTGCGGACGCTCTTCCGCCATCCGCATCGGCGATGAACCACGGATCGATTCCTCCATTGAAACAACGCTTCTTCTCGCTGCCCTATCGGAGCGCTCCGGCGACCGCCTCCACGTCCTCGCCCACGACGATGCCCTCAAGGTCCGCATCGATCCGTCCCGCCGTTCCAACATGCATCAGGTAGCCCAGGCACTCGCCGACGTTCAACCGACCCTGACACAAACGGACTGGAAGGCCGTAGCCGCCCAGGTCCGCCAAACGGTCTCCACGAGGGCCCTCGTGGTCATCACGACCGCCCTCGACTCCGGAGTTGTCCCGGGCGGCCTGCTGGAGGCCATTCCCCTCATGAAGCGACACACGATCATCATCGCGGTCGCAACCGACCCTACCCTCGTGACCATGACTGAAACGGACGGTAGCGCCGCGAGCACGTTCGAGGCCGCGGCCGCACATCGCACCATCCTTGAGGAGAAGGCTCTCGCCGATCATGTTGCTCGCCTCGGAGCCACTGTCGTCTTCGCATCGCCCGAGAACCTCCCAGCCAAGGTCGCGGACACCTACCTGGATCTCAAGGAAGCCGGCAGACTCTAGGTTTGCTGCCGCCAGTTAACCGCGGCAGGGTAGCCACGATCACATTCAGTCACGGTCAGTTAGTCACGGTCGGTTAGTTACGACCTGTTATGTCTCAGGACATAGGTGACAGTTCTGTATCAGGACATGGGTGACGTT
>NZ_JASDVN010000043.1:0-18249 GCF_041440645.1 Flaviflexus sp.
TCACAAGTCAGCGCGTGTCATCGCACTGCCTCAACCAACCTGTCCGGTCAGTACAACTAGCTCCGCCTTTTCTAGCCTGCGGACTTGGGTTGTCATGGTGGATCTGTCGACATCTTGCCACTTGGCAAGGTCAGAAAGACGAGTCGGCCCAGTCTCCGCAATATAGCGCAACAGCCACGCGTCGGTCATCGATAGTTCGCTGGTACCGAGGAAGGCCGCGCGGGTACTTGGCCTGCTGGCGAGCCGCAGGAGAGACATGAAAGCGGACTGCACCCGTTCATCTGTTCCATCAAGGTCGTTCTCCTCCGGCTGAACAGACACTATATACTCCCCATCAATGTAGTTGGTATAATCAAACTATTGTAACCGATCATGAAGGTTTGTCGATGACAGCGACTATTGCCCGTAGCGAGACCACGACTTTGGATGCCGCGCAGGTGGCGGAAATTATGGAGGTTGACACCGACGTTGGTCTCTCGTCCCAGGAGGTTTCCGCGAGGCTCGAGAAGTATGGGACGAACGAGCTCGTCTCCACTCCTCGTGAGCCAGCCTGGAAGCGCTTCCTCAAGCAGTTCAAGGATCCGCTCATCTACCTGCTCCTGGCTGCGATTGTCATCTCCCTGTTTGCCTGGATCGCTGAGGGAGCGAGCGGCCTACCGGTTGACGCGGTTGTCATCGCCGTCATTGTCATCGCCAACGCGATTATTGGCTTTGTTCAGGAGAATAAGGCGGCGGATGCTGTCGCAGCCCTCGCAGATATGACGGCAACGCGGTCCACGGTATTGCGAGATGGAAAGCTGGAGGAAATCCAAGCCTCCCAGATCGTGCCGGGAGACATTGTGTCCCTAGCCGAGGGGGATGCTGTCGGTGCTGACGGACGTCTCTTCACGTCAGCGTCCCTTCGAATTCAGGAAGCTTCGCTCACGGGTGAGTCCGAGTCCGCCGAGAAGAATCTCGAAACTCTCAACGAGCCAGCGGGTGTCGGCGACTCGCACAACATGGTGTTCAAGGGCACCGCCGTGACCGGGGGAGTCGGCCGTGCCATCATTACCGCCACAGGAATGAACACCGAGACGGGTCGAATCGCGACACTGTTGGACGAGACCGAGTCCGAGCCCACGCCGCTACAGGTTGAGA
The DNA here is from genome assembly GCF_041440645.1 of Flaviflexus sp. Classification (GTDB taxonomy): domain Bacteria; phylum Actinomycetota; class Actinomycetes; order Actinomycetales; family Actinomycetaceae; genus Flaviflexus. The sequence continues at coordinate 1,138 of NZ_JASDVN010000043.1, forward strand.
TCGAAAAGATCTCGAAGACGCTCGGAATTCTTGTCATCGCCATCGCAGTGGTGGTCATGGCGGTGCTTGCCATTGTCAACGGTGTCTCCAACCTGTCGGAAGCAGTCGAGATTCTGCTTCTCGGCGTATCGCTTGCCGTGGCCGCGGTTCCCGAGGGGCTACCCGCCATCCTGTCCGTTGTGCTTGCGATCGGCGTCCAGAAGATGGCAAAGCGCAACGCGGTGATGAAGGATCTTCATTCGGTCGAAACCCTCGGTTCAGTCTCGGTCATCTGTTCGGACAAGACCGGGACACTGACGAAGAACGAGATGACTCTCCGCGAGGTCGTCACCGCCTCAGGCCGCGTGGTCCTGGAAGGTACGGGGTACGAACCGGTCGGGGAGGCAACCATTGAAGGCGGTGACGATGCGTCAATCGAGGCTTTCCGTACACTCGCAGGTGGTTCCCTTGCCAACAACGCGCAGCTTGCGGAAGTTGATGGCGTTTGGGAGATTCAGGGTGACCCGACGGAAGCCGCCTTCCTTGTTGCGGAGCGCAAGCTCGAAGGCGTGAGCGAGCGCGTGCGTTCCTACGAACGCGAAGGCGAAGTCCCCTTTAGCTCCGAACGTAAGAAGATGTCGGTGCTAGCCCGCCAGCCAGAAGAAAACCTTCTCCGGGTCTTCTCCAAGGGTGCCCCAGACGTCCTCCTCAATTCGTGCACAGCCGAACAGGTGGGCGATCAGACGCGCCCGTTGACAGAGACTCGTCGGCAGGAGCTGTCCGATGTTGTCATCGATCTGTCCCGCCAGGGATACAGGACGCTCGGAGTTGCCTGGCGAGACGCTCACGACTCAGAAGAGTTTACCGAGGAATCGGAGCGTGAGCTCGTGTTCGTCGGAGTCGTTGCGATCATCGATCCTCCCCGAACCGAGGCTGCCGAGGCGATCGCTGATGCTCACAGCGCAGAGATTCGCACAGTCATGATCACCGGCGACCACCCCGTGACCGCCGCCCGAATCGCCAGAGACCTGGGCATTGCCGACGGTGAGCCCAATGTTGTGACGGGCGCGGAGATCGAAGTTCTCGACGATGAGGAGCTGCGTGAACGCGCACGAACGACCTCGGTCTATGCGCGCGTGGCACCGGAGCATAAGCTCCGGATCGTTGACGCCCTACAAGCTGACGATCGAATTGTGGCAATGACAGGCGATGGTGTGAACGACGCACCCGCCTTGAAATCCGCGGACATCGGTGTCGCCATGGGGATTACCGGAACGGAGGTTACCAAGGAAGCCGGCAAGATGATTCTGGGGGATGACAACTACTCCACTATTATCGTGGCAGTCCGACAGGGCAGGGTAATCGTTGACAACATTCGCAAGTTCATGAGGTACCTCCTCACTTCGAACATGGGCGAGGTTTCCACGGTGTTCCTCGCGGTCGTGTTGGGAGCGTTCATTGGGATCTCCGACCCGGCAAACCCGGCGGCTGCCGTCGTGCCCCTTCTTGCCACACAGATCCTCTGGATCAACCTCGTCACCGACTCTGCGCCTGCGTTGGCAATGGGCGTGGACCCTGAGATCGGCGATGTGATGGCTCGCAAGCCGCGCACCAAGGACGATCACATCATCGACAGAGCAATGTGGCAGAGAATCTTGTCGATCGGCCTAGTCATGGGCATCCTCTCGCTGCTTGTCTATGATCTCCTGCTCCCGGGCGGGTTCGTGGGTGGTCTCGAGCACCTCGCGCCCGTGGAGTCCCAGTTCGATACTGCGCGCACGACAGTATTCACGGCCCTCGTTTTTATGCAGCTCTTCAATGCTCTCAACTCACGGGCTGACCTCGCGAGCGTCACGGACCATCTGTTCACCAATGGTTGGCTGTGGGCCGCACTTGCCTTCGCGGCCGTTATGCAGGTGGCAGTTGTTGAGCTTCCTTTCCTCCAGGGCGCATTCGGTACCGTGAGCCTTGGCTGGCAGCATTGGCTTGTCGCAATCGGAGCTGGCGCGGCGGTGCTCGTGTTCGAAGAGATCGCCAAGGCGATCAGGCGATCGTCTGCTCGTGCGCGCGTGGAGGCGTGATCCGCTAAGTACGGATGGCGTGGAGGCAAGCACGGATGGCGTGAAGGCGTTGGTCGTGCAGAAGACTACCGGCCGACAGTACTGACGAGAGGGCCCGGATGCTGGTCAGCCACTTTCACCGCAACCGGGCCCTTTTCTGCAGCTAGCTGCCGGGAGTGCACCGAGCAGTCAGCAATGGTTCCATCACCGAGCCCGCTCTCGCCTCAGCTGCGGGGATGGGCGATAAGTGGTGAGACCGGTGGCCCCACCACTTATCGCCATGGCTACATCCCATACGCGATGGCACCCGTGAAGTGAAGCCGGCAACGCGCCTCGTACGACTCGGAGCCGCCCACCTGCTCCTTATCAATCGTCAGCGCGTCACCCAGAGACCTGACCGACTGGTGGTAGGGAGCAGGAGCCCCGCACCAGCACGTGGCTACCAGCTTGCTGACCTTGTTCGCCACTACCATGAGTTCCGGCAGGGGAGTGAAGGGCCTACCATCGAACGTCACGCACAGCCCCGAGACGAGCACGCGCAGATTGCGGTTCAGCAACTCCTCGACAACTGGGATGAGATCCTCTCCGAAGAATTGGGCCTCATCTATCGCAACGGGGGAAACCCCATCAACGTGGTCGAGAATTGACGCGGCCGAGGAAACCGGATGAGCGGGAAGTATCAGCCCGTCATGGGTCGAGATGTCTCCTATTCCCCGTCTTGTATCGATTGCATGGGTCAAGACCCTCACCGACTTGCCCTGGCTGCTCAAGGACGTGATTTCCGAGAGGAGCCGAACTGTCTTGCCCGCAAACATGGGTCCGGTAATGACATGTAGGAAGGATTCATCCATGGCTTCACGCTACTCGCCAGTCGTGACAAAAGCAGAGCCGAGCTACGCGTCTCCAGTGATCACGATGCTCTGCTGGAACCCTTCTTGTCTGTAAAGCGGGAAGCTCTCTTTTCTTTAAAAACCGACGATTACAAGCATTTGAAGGCAAAAAAGATGCTCGCCTGAGTTCACAGGCGAGCATCCGACAATCCATCAAGCATCCACGCTTTCAAAACTGATGGGGATTGTGAGACTGCGATGGGGGAGCGAAGCGTGCGTCTGTGCCCTCGTTGTTCCGGGTCTCGTAACCCGGGTTTCCCTGCTCGTATCCCTGCTGGTATCCACCATGTCCCTGGTCGGCTAGCTGACCAGGCTGCTGAGTGGGTGTGGCGTGCCACTGCTGATTGGCCCGTGGCTGGAAGGGAGGCTGAGGTGCCTGCTGGGCGTAACCCTGCTGTTGGGCATAACCCAGCTGTTGATTTCCCTGCTGGTAGCTGCCCTGGGAACCATAGATCTGGGCGACAAGTTGATTGACGTCGCCCTTGCGGTAGCCGAACTTGAGGCTGATGATCTTGTTGTTCGTGGGGACGTGCCACAGCTTGCCATCGAGGAGTGCAAGGTCACCGGGGAACCGCACTGGGTAGCGGGCGGTCGTCAGCCCGATCGGGGTGAGGAGCTTCAGTTCATCGCGGGAGATCTTCACTGTCGGCACGACGATCATGCAGATTCCGAGAATGGCAAGAACCGGGCCGGAGAAGAAGTTGATCGTCTGATCGCCGATAAATCCTAAGACAAGAAGGAGGATGCCCACGACGGCAATGCCGACGGACAGCCAGAGGGCGATTCGAATGTTTAATGGTTGCACGCGGCAAGACTAGTACAGCTTTGCCTGAGTGTTGAGTTGCCGTGACCCGAACCATTGGGGTGAATTCCCCAGCCGACCGAGACTAGTGAACAGTCTGTCGTGCAGTAGCGCCAACTGGATCGTGTAGATAGGGACGAGAAACGCGCCCGCGCTCGCACTTGCGTCCCAATCGCTGGAATCGCTGGCCTAGCTGTCACCAACGGGCGGGGATGTGGGAGTGCTTGCCGCCTTCTTCTACATCATTCGCACCCAGCCTGCGCGCGAAGGCACTGACGAATGTGTTGAGGTTCTGTTCGAATGCTTCTCTTTGGTCACCAAGGGCCTCGAGGGCTGCACCGTACACGTCCATCGTGTACTCCACGCTCCGCTCGTAGTTACAGCGACCGTGCTGAGTCGCGTTGAAAAGATAGCACTTTCCTCGGTCCGGGCGTTCCTTGCTGAGGTACCCCCGATCGACTGCAGAGTTGACCTGTCGGTTGGCCGTGGACTGATCGATCTCGAGTTCCTCGGCGCGGCCTAGTGGTATCCACATCGCCCAAGAGGTGACCTGCTTCACCGAAATCTTACATTCGCGACGGGTGAAATATTACTGGGAAAAGTCTGACTACAATTTGATTGATCAGACTCGGCTCTCATGCCGTAACGGTACTCGAAGGTGATTGAATGTTTTCATTACGTCGTTCGTCCGCTCTCGCTGTCCTCGTGGCCACCGGCCTCGTGGTTTCAGCCTGTTCCTCCACCGATGATGGTGAGAGTGCGGAAGGGGGCGAACCAGTAGCGGGCGGCACCTTAACGTTTGCGACCGGTGATGCCGAACCCACCTGTCTCGATCCGCACGTGGGCGGTAACATGCCGCAGCAGATCGCCGGCATTAACGTCATGGAGTCTTTGTTCACCATGACCCAGGACGGTGAGATCGAGCCGTGGCTCGCCGAGTCCGGCGAGATGTCGGAGGACGGAATGACGTGGACCTTCACGCTCCGTGAGGGAGTCGAGTTCACGGACGGCACCCCGTTCAACGCGGAGGCCGTCAAGGTCAACGTTGAGCACCTCCAGGACCCCGCCACCGAATCATCGACCGGTTACCTTGCACTTGAGCACGTTGACGAGGTCGAGGTTGTCGACGAGCACACGGCAGTCATGCACATGAGTGAGCCGGACGCCGCCCTCCAGGAGTCCTTCGCCCAGACCTGGTTGGCCATGGAATCCCCGGCTGCTCTTGAGAGGTCGATGGAGGAGAACTGCGAATCTCCGGTCGGTACCGGCCCCTTCGTCATTGAGGAGTGGAACAGGCAGCACTCGATCGTGTACTCGCGCAACGAGAACTACACGAGCGCTCCCGCGACAGCCACGCACGAGGGACCCGCCTACCTTGAGACTCTCGAGATCAGGTTCATGCCGGACGCAACTTCCCGCTACGCGGCACTTCAGGCCGGCGAGGTCGACGTCATCGACTCCGCCCAGCCCGACACGATCTCGCAGGCACAGCAGTCCGACGGCCCGATCAACGCCCTTCTCGGCGTCCGGTCCGGCGCCTCGACCCGCCTCGAGCTCAACACCGGCGGCAACACCTTCTCCGATCCGCTCGTTCGTGAGGCCTTCATGCACGCCTCCGACGTCAACACGGGTGTCGACACCCTGTTCTTCGGAACCGTGGAGCGCTCAACGAGCCTCCTTGCGTCCTCGACCCCGCACGGCACCACCCACGACAATGCGTTCACCTACGATCAGGACCTCGCCAACGAGCTGCTCGACGAGGCCGGCTGGGTAACCGGCGACGATGGCATCCGCGTCAAGGATGGCGAGCGCCTCACCGTCCGCATCCCTGTCTCGACCCACCAGTCGATTCCTGCCGAGCAGTCCCTCATCGAACAGATTCAGGCGCAGGCCCGCGAGGTCGGTTTCGATGTCACGATCGAACCCATGGATTTGGCTTCCTGGTATGCGGCGGCGGGTGTGTGGGACTTCGATGCCATTACCGCCCCGTACGGCAAGTCCAGCCCGGACGTCATGCGCATCATCTTCCACTCCGACGGTATTGACCCGGCACCGTCCGGCTACCACGCCAACAACATCAACGTGTCCGATCCGGAACTGGATGATCTGCTGACCCGCGCGAACCAGACTCCCGATGAGGAGGAGCGCGCCGACCTGTACGCACAGGCGCAGCAGATGATCATTGATGGCGCGTACGTCATGCCCCTGTACGACTGGCAGACCCGCGTCCTCTACAACGACAACGTTCAGGGACTCCGCCTCGAGACCAACCTGTCGACGCCGTGGTTTGGTGACGCCTGGGTTACCGAGTGAACCTAGCGAAAGCTATTCTGCTACGGCTCGGAGGCATGCTCTTTGTCCTCTGGGCCGTAGCTACCATTGTTTTCCTTGCTCTCAAGGCGATCCCGGGTGACGAGGTCGATGCGATCCTCGGCCCGGGATCGAACGCGAGCGAGGAAGCGGTGGCGCTTGCCATCGAGACCCACGGCCTCGACAAGCCCGCCATCATCCAGTATCTGATTCAGCTACGCTCGATCTTCACCCTCAACTGGGGCGTCAGTTATTCACTCGACCAGCCCGTCATCGACGTCATCGCGGAACAGTTGCCCTCGACCCTGGTGCTGTCGATCGTGTCCCTCGCTCTCGCCTGGGTCCTTGCGCTGCTGACCTCCGTGATCTCTGTCTTCGGCAGGCTCCCGTGGCGTGTCATCTCCGTGATCGAAGTCGTCTCCGCTGCTTTGCCGCACTTTGCTCTCGCCATCGTCCTCATCGTCGTGTTCTCGACGTGGCTGGGAGTGCTCCCTCCCATCAGCACGAGCGAAGGCAAATCCATCATCCTTCCCGCCCTCACCCTCGCCCTGCCAACGGCAGGTTTCCTCGGACAGATCATGAGGGAATCCCTCCTCGATGCCATGGAATCCCCGTTCATCATCTCGGCACGGGCCAGGGGAGAGAGGACCCTCGGCCTCTACGGCAGGCACCTGCTCCGCCACGCGGTGCTTCCTGCCGTGTCGCTGAGCGGATGGGCGTTTGGCTCCCTCATGTCCGGTGCCGTCATCGTTGAAGAGGTGTTTGCCCGCCAGGGGATTGGCAGAACCCTGCTGAACGCCGTGGCGGTGCGGGACATGCCTCTCGTGATCGGGATCCTCATGGTCATTGCCTTCGTCTATTGCGTCGTCACGATCATCGTGGACGCCGTCGAGGTCGCTATCGATCCTCGTGCGCGGAAGAAGGTGTTCGCATGAGCCTTCCCGTGCTGACGAAACCGAAGGGGAAGCTGACGTTGGGATGGGGCGGCTGGCTCGCCGCCGCGTTCCTCCTGTTCCTGCTCCTCGCCACCTTCCTTCCCGGTCTCATCGCACCCGGCAATCCGCTTGCTGTGGATCCCGGTGCTGGCTTCCGCCCGCCCTCCGCGGACCACTGGTTTGGCACCGACGAATCGGGACGCGATATCTTCCGCCGCGTCATCCACGGCACCAAGGACTCTCTCGTCATCGGCGTCGCGGCCACCGCCGTCGGTCTTGCTCTCGGTGCCCTGCTCGGCATCGGGTCCGCGCTCGGGCCGCGGTGGATGGACTTCACGTTGACGCGGTTCATGGAGGTGCTGTTTGCCCTTCCCGGCATCGTCCTTGCCCTCCTCCTCATCACCGCGATCGGCCCCGGTGTCGTCACGTCGACGATCGCGGTCGGTCTCGCCTCCGCACCCGGGTACGCGAGAATGATCCGAACCCAGACCGTGAAGATCGTCCAGTCCGGCTACGTGGAGGCAGATCGGGCGCTTGGTCGCAGTAGAACGCAGATCCTGAATCGCAGGATCCTCCCGAACCTTGTGGTTCCCCTGTTCGTCATCGCCACCCTTGGCATCGGCCAGGGCATCGTGTGGGCGGCATCCCTGTCCTACCTCGGTCTCGGCACGGTCCCACCCTCGCCCGAGTGGGGCGCAATGATGAACGCGGGCCGCACGTACTTGACGTCCAGCGCGTGGTGGATGACGTTCTTCCCTGGTCTCGCCATCATCCTGACCGCGGTCTCAACGACCGTCCTGTCCCGCGCGATCTCCAGCGCGTCGAGGAGCGCCTAAATGTATCGAGTACGGGACCTCAACGTCGGTTTCGACCGCCCCATCGTCAAGAACGTCTCCTTCGATCTAAAGCCAGGCCTCTGCCTCGCCCTCGTGGGGGAGTCCGGCTCCGGTAAGTCCGTGACCGCCCGTAGCCTCATGGGGATCGCCGGGCAGAACGCCAAGGTAACCGGTAGCCTCCAACTCGATGGTGAGGAGCTCTCCAAGCTGAGGGGCCGTCAGTGGGCGAAGATTAGGGGCTCCAAGATCGGGCTCGTCCTCCAGGACGCGCTCGTCTCCCTCGATCCGCTTCGCCCCATTGGTCGCGAGATCGGGGACACTCTCCGCCTTCACGCGAACATCCCACGCGGGGACATTCCCGGGAGGGTCGTGGAGCTCCTGCGCAGCGTCGGCCTGGACGACCCGGAATCGCGTGCCCTCCAGCGCTCGGAACAGCTCTCGGGTGGTCAGCGCCAGCGCGCCCTCATCGCCGCCGCCATCGCCGCCGACCCACCCATTCTCATCGCGGATGAGCCAACAACGGCTCTGGACCGCACCGTCCAAACCCACATCGTTGACCTCCTGCGTTCCCTCAAGGAGCAGGGGAAGGCACTTCTTCTCATCACCCACGACCTGTCCGTCGTCGATTCCATCGCCGATGAGGTTGCCGTCATGGTCGGCGGCGAGATCGTCGAACACGGACCCACCGAGCAGGTGCTTTCCAACCCGAGGCACGAGAAGACCCGTGAGCTCATTGCCTCGGTACCGACCCGGTCACCCAACCCGCCGCGCAAGCCCGCCACCCCCGTTCTCCAGGGAATGGACCTTGTCCGCATCTTCCCGGGTACCGGGAACATTCCCGACCGCACCGCAGTCGACCATGTGTCCCTCGATCTGCAGCGGGGCGAGACCCTGGGTCTCGTGGGCTCCTCTGGTTCGGGCAAGACCACTCTTGCCAGGCTTCTTCTCGGCCTCGACACCCCAACCACGGGAATGGTTACCCTCCTAGGTCAACCGTGGTCGGAACTCCCGGAAACGGAACGCAGGGAACGCCGGAGGAAGATCTCAATCATCTACCAAGACGCACTGTCCTCCTTCGATCCCCGCATGAGAGTCGGTTCGATCCTGGCTGATGCTGCCTCCTTCGGAAAGTACCCGACCTATCGGAGAGCACCCAAGGAGATCCGCGACACGGTCGAGTCGCTCCTCTCGGATGTTGGCCTGCCACCCGCGACCGTGACTGCCCGCCCCCTCCACCTGTCGGGCGGCATGAGGCAACGCATTGCCATTGCTCGCGCGCTCGCGACGGATCCCGAGATTCTCGTGTCGGACGAGCCGGTCTCATCCCTCGATGTGACGGTCCAGGCCGAGATCCTCAGCCTGCTGCAGAGGCTTCAAGCAGACCGCGGACTCACCCAGTTCTTCATCTCTCACGACCTCGGAGTCATCGGTCAGGTCTCTGACCGGATCGCTGTCATGTCCGGCGGCAAGATCGTGGAGATCGGGGGCCGGGATCAGGTACTCGACCATCCCCAACACACGGCCACACAGACCCTGGTTGGTTCGCTTCCGCCCAGCGCGAGTAGTCACGACGCGTTCTAGCAGGCAAGAATCCTTCTCCAGAGAGAGTTCAGCCCTGTCGTAAAGACGACGTGCTCTCCCCGAGAACGAGAGGCTTCTTCGAGAAAGTACACCATTTCTTCGATAACGAGCGGCTTCTCGATATCGGGGTATCTCTTGGAGCTGGCAGTAACCCTTCTGTTCCGAGCCTTCTAGGGCTCTCCCTGTCCGTACTCGCTTCGTAGCGTCACATTCTCTGGGCCGTCCACGCCGAGGGCCTCAAGGTCGACTTCGTGTACCTCGAGAACTTGCGGTGACCAGTAACAGGCAGTATTTATGTCCGCTTCGGGAACGTACACGTTGAACTCGATGTCGCCACCCCCGTAGTGCAGGATCCGTGACTGCTCCATGCAGCTCCCGTACATTCCCATAACGGCAACGCTGCCGTCGAAGGACGGGAACTCGAAGACGCCGAGGGAATTCCTCTGCTCATCGGAGAGTGACCCATACCAGCCTTCCCACTCGTCGGTACTCGCAAAGAGCACGGGAGAGGGGAGGACGATATCTGTCAGCTCGGGGCTCCGTGCCTCGCTAACGTGCATGATCACGTTGCTGATCACGGCGGGACCGCTGCTCGCAAAGGAACAGCCACCCGCAACACCCAAGGCGAGTATCAAGGGCAGGGCTTTCAGCGTCCCACTGCGTTTGTTCAGTTGAGTCATCGTCACCTGATTCGTCTCTTTCATGACCGTCCACCTCCGCAAACCTCGTCCGCCATCCCACAAATCCCCGATGGTCCTGAACCCTACCTGGTCATGGCGCAGGCCGCCCCTGCTGGCATGGGGACCACGCAGCACTTGCGTTTGAATGCTCGCTCGCGAGCATCTAGGAGGTCTGATTGTGACAAAGTGAGACGTCGCCTACTGAGCACATGGGAGGACCATGAGCGGGCGTTAACGGGCGGTCTTGTTCGTCGCTGGCATGACTCCTAGGCTCATGCCAGAACCGCCTATTACAGTGAGCGTATGACTCATTACGATCTTCTTCTGATCGGGACTGGCTCTGGAAACAGCCTCCCGGGTCCAGAATTCGCCGACCAAACCATTGCTCTCGTCGAGAAGGGCGTGTTTGGAGGTACGTGTCTTAACGTTGGTTGCATCCCGACCAAGATGTTCACCTACACGGCGGAGGTCGCTGGCACGCCAGCAACAGCAGCCAGGTACGGGGTTGACGAGACTCTGAACGGCGTGGATTGGCCCGCGATCCGCGACCGCATCTTCGGTCGCATCGATCCGATCGCGCAGGGCGGCGAGGAGTACCGCACCAGCCACCCCGACAACGAGAACCTCACCGTGTACCGCGGTGTTGGTCGGTTCACCGGTCCGAAGACTCTCGTCGTCGAGACCGGCAACGGAGAAGAAGAGATCACCGCGGACCGCGTAGTTATCGCTGCCGGCTCCCGCCCCATCATCCCCGACGTTGAGGGGCTGGCTGAGGCCCGCCCACAGACCTCGGATTCGATCATGAGGCTCGAAGAGCTACCCGCATCCCTCATCATCCTCGGCTCCGGCTACATCGCCGCCGAGATGGCACACATCTTCTCCTCCCTCGGCACCGAGGTCGCCCTCGTTGCTCGCTCCGAGCGCATGCTCCGCCACCACGACAGGGAGATCGGCGAGACCTACACGAGGCTTGCAAGCGAGCACTACACGGTTGAGCTGGGGCTGGCCGCCACAAAGGTGACACGGGACGAAACCGGCGCAGTTACCCTCGAAGGAACCCAGGGCGGCGCGGAGAAGACCATCGTTGCCGACGACATACTCGTCGCGGTTGGCCGCGTCTCCAACGCTGACCAGCTCGGAGTCACCCAGGCCGGGATCGGCACCCGCGAGGACGGCAGGGTCTCTGTCGATGAGTACCAGCGCGTGCTCGATCCGTCCGGCGCAGTCCTCGATGGGGTGTGGGCTCTCGGAGATGTCTCGTCCCAGTACCAGCTCAAGCACGTGGCCAACAAGGAACTCAAGACCGTCCGCCACAACCTGCTCCACCCTGACCAGATGATCGCAACGGATCACCGGTTCGTTCCGTCCGCTGTCTTCGGTCACCCCCAGATCGCCACCGTTGGCTTGACCGAGGAAGAGGCGCGCGAGGCGGGCTACGACGTCGTCATCGGCCGCCAAGAATACGCCGACATCGCTTACGGATGGGCGATGGAGGACACGACCGGCTACGCCAAGATCATCGCCGAGAAGGGCACAACGAAGATCCTCGGTGCCCACATTATCGGCCCGCAGGCACCCACCCTCATCCAGATTCTCATCCAGGCCATGTCGACCGGCCAGACCGCGGACGACATCGCCGCCACCCAGTACTGGATCCACCCCGGCATGCCGGAACTCGTCGAGAACGCGCTCCTGCAGATCACCGGCTAAGGAGTCTGTTCCACCCAGCTGGTTGACAGGGGGACTGCTTCTCCCGTGTGATCGAAAGTGGACCTGCAAAACCAACATGATGAACAGGCAAGAGGCCCGGAGCTGAGCTCCGGGCCTCTTGCCTTGTCGAACCTACGTCGTAGACAGGGCTGCTATGCGCGGTCTCCGCCGAGAACGACGTTGACGAAGGGTTCACCGGAGATGAGGTTGCCGACCTGGCGGCGCACAAGCCTGTTCATGCGGGGGATCATGGCATCCGTGTTACCACCCAGGTGGGAGGTGACGAGGGTAGCCTTTTCCCACAGCGGGTGACCATCGGGAAGGGGCTCGGGATCGGTCACGTCGACGAGGATGCGGAGCCTATCGGAGTGCTTGAGCAGGGCATCGGTGTCGGCTACCTTGCCGCGAGCAACGTTGACGAGTGTGGCGTTGTCCTTCATGAGGGACAAAAACTCGTCGTTCACGAGTCCCTCGGTCTTCTTGTTGAGCGGAACGACAACGATGACGGAGTCGGCCTGGGGGAGCAACTCGGGAAGATCCGCGATCGAGTACACCTGGCCGTACATGTCCTCGCGGCGGTGCGAAGCGACACGGATGACGTTGGTTTCGAACGGGGCGAGGCGCTGCGCGATGGCGCTACCGACGCCGCCGATGCCGATGAGGACAACGGTGGAGTCAGCGAGTCCCTTGGTGTCGAACTGATCCCAGGACTGCGCTTCCTGAGCGCGCTGAACCCGATCAAATTCGCGGGTTGAGTACAGGAGCATGGACAGGGTGTGTTCCGCGGTCGCGGTCTCGTGCACGGAGGCAGCGTTCGCGACTGACAGGCCCGCGGGCAGATTACGCGGGATCGGGTCGTAGCCGATCGAGCCGAGCTGGAGCAGCTTTGTTCCAGTGTTCGCAACACGTTCGACCAGGTCGGAGGTGGTGATGTGGGGAGCGACAGCGATGTCGATCTTGTCAGCTGGGGCGGGAGACTTGAAATCCCACTCGACGACTGTGATGCCAGGGATGTCGAGATCGATGGTCCAGTCCGGGGAAATAGCTACGGTTACGTTACTCACTCTTCAAAGCTACCCCGCTAACCTCCGTTAGACCACTTGATCGGGCCAAACATTCGCCATTTGTTCACTGCCTGAGACACAACGCGGAGAACTGCTCATGTGAGCGGCGGTGCCACCGAACCCAGTCAAGGGAACCGTGACACCGCCGAACTCGTCTGCTATTCGTGCCTTTTATTGCCCGTTCGTGTGCCTCTGCGTGCCTCTTAGTCGCTCAGGGTGGCGAGCAGTTCGTCGAGGTCGGTGAGGGGCAGGTCGAATGCGTCGGCGACACCTGGTTCAACGAGTTTGCCCTTGGCAGCCTGCAGTCCGAGTGCGAGATCCTGGCGTTCCTTCATGGCCGCAAAGGGACCGTTCACGAGGTCCCTGAGGTAGGGGAGTGTCTGGTCCGTGAGGGCTGCCGTTGCCGTGACCGGGACTGCACCGGGCATGTTGCCCACGCAGTAGTAGTTGCGGTTCTCGACCGTGTAGATCGGGTCGTGGTGCGAGGTGGGGCGGGAGCCTTCGAAGCAGCCGCCCTGATCGATCGCCACATCAACGAGGAGGACGTTGTCCTTGAGGTGGCCGAACAGGTCCTTCGTCACAAGTTGAGGGGTGCGAGCACCGGGGATGAGGGCGGTTCCGATGACGACATCGGCCTGCTCGAGTTCTTCGGCAATGTGGGCGGGGGAGGACGTGAAGGTGCGGATGCGGGTGCCGTACTCCCGATCGAGGGAGCGCAGCTTCTGCGTGTTGATGTCCATGATCGTAACATCCGCGCCAAGGCCGTCGGCGACCTTGGCGGCGTGGGAACCAACGGTGCCGGCACCGAGAATGAGAGCGCGGACCGGGGGCACCCCGGGCACGCCACCCATGAGCTTACCGGGGCCACCAAAGGGCCTCATGAGGAAGTGCGCGGCCTCCTGGGGAGCAAGCCTGCCGGCGATCTCCGACATCGGCATGAGAAGGGGGAGGGACCCGTTCGGCAGCTGAACGGTCTCGTAGGCGATGGCGGTGACGCCGGAATCCACGACTCGCCGGGAGAGCTCTTCGTCGGCAGCGAGATGGAAGTACGTGAAGACCGTGAGACCCTCACGGAGGTAGCCGAGCTCGACTCCGATCGGTTCCTTGACCTTGACGACCAGATCGGAGCTGTTCCACACCTCTTCGGCGGTGTCGATGATGGCGGCGCCTGCCGCGGCGTAGTCCTCGTCGAAGCATCCGGCGCCCGCGCCGGCACCCGATTCCACCAGGACCGTGTGACCAGCGTCGACCAGCTCACGCGCACCCGCGGGCGTCAAACCAACCCGCGCCTCATCGTCCTTGATTTCTCCAGGGATGCCAACAATCATCGTCCGACCTTTCACGTTTCCGATTCTCCGCGCTTCGCGCCGTCCGATAACACTACCGCCTCACCGTCACCTCGGCCCGGGCTTTGGACCTGGAATTCCACCTTTCCGACAAACGGGACACACGCTTCCGACAAACGGGGCACGTGCTGCACACTCGTGCTTAATGAGGTTGTGACAGTGCTGTGACAGTTATCCGCTCACCATGCGTTGTAGTCACGGGGTTCAAAATCGTTCTAACATGTCCAGGTGAGCGAGAACTTAACACGTGACGAAGCAAGAGCCCGCAGTACATTCGCTACCGATTCCTACGACGTGGCACTCGATGTTCGAGGGATGACACCTTCGAAGTCGAATCAACGATCGTCTTTACCGGAGAGCGCGAGGAAACATTCCTCGACTTCATCGGTGTCGAGGTCAGTTCCGTTGTCATCAACGGACAGTCCGTGCCCGTGGAATGGGACGGCGCACGCATCTACCTCAGCGGACTGGCCCAGCACAACACGGTCACCGTCAGCGCACGTGGCTTCTACTCGCATTCGGGCGAGGGACTCCACCGCTTCGTGGATCCGGTGGATGGTGGGGTGTATCTCTACACCCAGTACGAGCCATCCGATGCTCGCCGCGTGTTCCCGAACATGGAACAGCCGAACCTCAAGGCATCCTTCTCCTTCACGGTCACGGCACCGAGTAACTGGACGGTCCTCTCCAACAGCGCAGAGACGGAAGCGGTAGAGATCGAGGAGGGGACAAGGCACGTCTTTGCCCCCACCCCTCGCATGTCCACCTACCTGACGGCCGTGGTGGCCGGCCCCTACCACGAGGTGCGTTCCACGGAGGATCCACGGTTCGCCGTCTACTGCCGTACCTCTCTTGCTGAACACCTGGATTCGGACGAGATCTTTGACATCTCGCTCTCGGGCCTCGAGCTCTTCGAGATGGCTTTCGACTACCCCTATCCGTGGGGCAAGTACGACCAGGTGTTTGTTCCCGAGTACAACTTGGGTGCCATGGAGAACCCAGGTCTCGTCACCTTCACTGAGCACTACATTCCCCGCGGTCAAACCACCCGCGCACAGAAGGCCGGCCGCGCGAACACGATCCTGCACGAGATGAGCCACATGTGGTTCGGTGACCTCGTGACCCCACTGTGGTGGGACGATCTGTGGCTCAAGGAATCCTTCGCGGAATACATGGGTGCCTGGGCCTCCACGCAGGCCACCGAATACGCGGAGGCGTGGGTCGCGTTCACGGCACGCAGGTCGGCGTGGGCGTTCCTCAACGATAACCGGCCCACCACGCACCCGATCGTCGCCGACATCGTCGACCTCGAAGCAGCCGACCAGGCCTTCGACGGCATCACCTACGCAAAGGGCGCTGCGACGCTCCGTCAGCTCGTCACCTACGTTGGCGAGGAGGCTTTCTTCGAGGGCGCACGGACCTACTTCAAGCGTCACGAGTTCGGTAACGCCTCGCTGGGTGACCTGCTAGTGGCACTCGAGGAGTCATCGGGCAGGGACCTGCGGTCGTGGGCCGATGCATGGCTCAAGACCACGGGCGTATCCCGGCTCCAGGTGAAGGGCACGACGCTCACCCAGGAGGGCAACGAACCAAGCGGCACCCCCATCGACCGCCCCCACCGACTCAACGTTGGTGGCTACTCGCGTGAGGGCAACGAGCTCGTCCGAGTATCGAGCCAGATGGTGGAGATCACGGACAAAGCAGAACTCGACCTCGAGGGTGACATCTTCATCCCCAACGACGAGGCACACACGTACGCGATCGTGGCCCTCGATGATCACCACCTGGAAACTGTCCTCACGCATCACATTTCCGATCCGCTCGCGCGCAGCGTCCTGTGGACCGGCCTGTGGGAGGCGGTGCGTGATGCTCGCTTGGATCCCGCGAGGTACATGGAGTCGGTGAGCCGCTTTCACAACGAGTCCGACTCGAACCAGCTCGGGCAGATGATCCGCAACTGCGAGTACATCGTTGAGCACTACACGGTCGACAAGGACACGGCCCGCACCATCTGGCTCGGGATCTGCGATGACTCGTGGCGTGCCGCCGTGGTCGACCAGGAGCAGGACAGGATCTACCTGTGGCGCTCCGCCCTCGCACGAGCGGGAGCAGTCCTGCCCGAGGCACACGAACTCCTCACCGAGGCTCTCGCCACGGTCGTGGGGGACTGAACTGTCCCAGGTTTTGTTCCGTCTGAGTAGATGGGAAAATCTAGACCATGCCGAAGAAGTTTGACCAGGACGCGAAGGACCGTGTGGTCCGCCTCGTAGAAGACCGTATCCTGGCAGAAAATCTATCCATCCAAGCAGCATGCAAACGGGTAGGCCCAAAGCTGGGGGTTTCGTGGCATACAGCCCGCCAGTGGGTACAACAAGCTCGTCAAGCCGGTGGAGTACACCGTGCGGAGGAAGACGTGATCGCCGAGAATGCGCGGCTACGCAGGGAGAACCAAGAACTTCGTGACACCAACGAACTGTTGAAAGCTGCCTCAGCTTTTTTCGCGTCCGAACTCGACCCGAAACGTCAGAAATGATCTCATTCATCGACGAATACCGTGATCATTTCGGGGTTGAGTTCATCTGCCAGACGTTACAACAGCACCGCGAAGGCGGGTTCATCACTGCCCGGGGATACCGCCAATCCAAATCCCGCGGCCCCAGTGCCCGGGCACTGCGCGATGCTGACCTCGTGGAGATGATCTGCCAGATTCATGAAGAAAACTACGGGGTCTACGGTGTACGCAAGATGTGGCATGTACTTCGCCGTGCAGGAATCAGTATCGGCCGGGAGCAAACTGGCCGGTTGATGCGCCTGGCCGGGGTATGCGGCAAGAGCAAAGGCAAGCCTCCTGTCACGACACGCAAACCGGCTCTTCATAATTGAGTGTGTAGCGGGCGTTTTGCGCGTCGTGGCATGAAA
>NZ_JASDVN010000044.1:0-17462 GCF_041440645.1 Flaviflexus sp.
GCCGCAAGGAGAACCAGGCCGTCGTCACGAACGTTGTGCTTCTCGCACTCTCGCTGTTCGTCGCGATCATGCGTTTTGGCCCCTACGCCTTCTAGCGTTTCGGGTCCGGTCACGGAATCCCGTTCGGTTCGGCCGTGAACCACCTATCAATCAGCAATTATCGCAATCCACAATTGTCATCTCACACAGAAAAGAGCACATCATGACCAACGTTTCGATTATCGGTATGGGCAACATGGGCGAAGCCATCTCAGCACTCGTTGAGCGCGGCGGACACACCGTTCAGAAGCTCACCCGCCAGGATGCTTCGGTTCCGGTTAAGGGCGATATCGTCGTACTCGCAGTTCCCTACGCCTCCCTCGACTCCATCGTCGCTGAGCGCGGCGAACAGCTCGCCGGCAAGACCGTCGTTGACATCACCAACCCCGTCAACTTCGAGACCTTCGATGGCCTGACTGTCCCGGCCGACAGCTCCGCGGCTGCTGAGCTTGCCGCCAAGCTCCCGAACTCGAACGTCCTCAAGGCCTTCAACACGAACTTCGGTGCAACTCTCGCTACCGGCAAGGTTGGCGACCTCACCACCAGCGTTCTCATTGCTGGTGATGACCAGGATGCCAAGGCGCAGCTCTCCGACGTTGTGACCGCAAGCGGCGCCAACATCATCGACGCAGGTTCCCTCAAGCGTGCGAGGGAGATGGAGGGCATTGGTTTCCTTCAGATCACCTTCGCGGCAAGCGAGCAGATTGCCTGGACCTCCGGCTTCGGCATCGTGAAGTAACCAGATCAGCGGATCCAAAGGAAGGGCGAGACCAATTGGTCTCGCCCTTTCAGCATGCTTAGCCACCTAACATGAACTCCCAAGCAGTGGGAACCTCGAACACTCCGGGATCCACTATCTGATCAGTCCAGCCTCCCGAGCAGTTGCGACCGCGGCTGTCCTCGAGGACACTCCGAGCTTGGAATAGATGTGCACGAGATGAGTCTTGACCGTGGCGTTGCTGATGTGGAGAATCCTCGCGATGCTCGTGTTCGGCTCACCATCGGCAACGAGCTGAAGAACCTCGGCCTCCCTGCTCGACAGGCTGGTTTGAGGGGATCGCATGCGGGCCATGAGGCGACCCGCAATGGCGGGAGCGAGCGCGGTCTCTCCGGCCGCGGCGGCCTTGATGGCTATGATGAGTTCTTCCGGCGGAGCATCCTTCAGCAGGTAACCGCTGGCGCCCGCCTCGACCGCACTGAGAATGTCCCCGTCGGTGTCGTAGTTGGTCAGCACCAGGACCGCAGGTGCAGGGCTTTGCTGCTTGATGATCCTAGTTGCGTCGGCTCCCGTTTGTTCCGTGCCAAACTGAAGATCCATGAGAACAACATCGGGAACGAGTTCCCTCGCTAAGGAGATCGCCTGGTCCGTGTCCGATGCTTCGCCAACGATGGTGAGCTCAGGATCCGCGGAAATCATGGCTCTGATGCCGGCCCGAACAACGGGATGATCATCGGCAAGAACAACCCGAATCACGGCCCCACCTCTCCATGTGGGAGCGAAACGGTCACGGTCGTTCCGCTCCCCGGAATTGTCTCAATCTCGAGGGTTCCATTGAACTCCTCGACGCGTTGCCTGATGGCGGTGAGACCAAAGGAACCCGTCGGGCTCTTGCCCTCATGTGAACCTTCACCAACTAGGTCAGGATCGAACCCGATCCCATCGTCCGCGACCCTCAGCACCACGCTCTCTGCCGCTTGTTCGAGGGAGATTGCGACGCGCTTGCCGTTCGAGTGCTGGATCGCATTCGATAGCGCTCCCTGAGCGATGCGGAATAGTGCCGTCTGCTCCGCCATCGGCAACACCACCTCAGCCGCCTCGACGTCAATGGTGAATGCGTTGCGATCGGATTGTTCCTTGGCCAATCGGCGCAGTGCTGGCGCAAGCCCACTATTGAGCTGGGGTGGGGTGAGTTCTGCAATGATGTGCCGAGTGTCGGCGAGGCTCGTGGCAGCCGTATCCCTGGCAAGAGTGATGTAGTTGAGCGCCTCGCCCTTACTGTCCCGCTCTGCGGCGGTGAGGAGCATGTGGATGCTGGAAAGCCCTTGAGCGACCGTGTCGTGGATGTCGCGGGCGAGCCTTGCGCGTTCCGCGAGCGCACCCTGCTCTCGTTCCGTTTGCGCCAGTTGCTTGCGTGTGATGAGGAGTTCAGCGAGGAGCTCTTCGCGTTCCTTGGCTTCGCGTTGGAGGGCGCGATAGGCGAGCCCGATGAGGAGGGCGACTCCCGCTCCGATGATGGGACCGATGACCCCTCCGATGGTGAAGCTGGAGTGGAGGCCAAGGGCGACGATAGCGAAGATCGTGGCGAGCACGATGGCGATCGCGCCACCAATGCCCGGGATGACGTGCATGTACAGGAAGAACATGGGGAAGACCATGAACGCCGCCTCAGGACTGAGCCACGTGAGGAGTGCCCACTCAAGCGTGAGTGCAACAATCCACCAGATCCCAGGCGTGCTTGTTGCGGTCCCGGCCCCACTTGTATCTCCAGTCTTGCTGGTCCCGTTTCCCGCTCTACTCACCACGAGCGGCGCTGATGCGTAGGTTGCGAGGAAGGCGACGCCAGTGAAGAGGACGCACGATTTCAGGCCACTATCAACGATGAATGATTGGGCGATGGCAAAGATGAGCAGACCCAGCACGAGAGTGTGCAGGCCGTAACGTAGCCCCGTGAAGACCGGGGCGAGATTCGAGTGATGCATGTCGGCACCAGACTACGCCAGGCGGGGTGACGGCGAATCAACCAAAAGGATGATCGCAAATCCAGTTCTTTAGGCGATGTATCAACTGATCGTGGTCGAAAGACTGATGGGGTGGAGGCGCAGGTTGTGCCCACGGAAAGGTCTTTCATGTTTGTCGCTTGGCGAGAGTTAAGGTTTGCTCGCGGCAGGTTCCTCCTCATCGGTTCTGTCGTTGCCCTCATGACTCTGTTGGTCGGTTTCCTCTCGGGGCTGACGGGCGGGTTGGCGGGGCAGAACATCTCCGCTGTCCTTCAGTTGCCCGGGGACAGGCTCGTTCTCCAGAAACCCACCAGTGACTCGCCCTCGTTCTCTACTTCTGCCATTAGTACCGATGTTGTTTCAACGTGGGAGAACGCCTCCGGGGTCGATGAGGTGATACCGATTGGCATCGCCCAGTCACGTGGAGCCAAGGCTGGTAGCGAGGACCTGACCGGCATGGCACTCTTTGGTCTGCCGAGCGGCAACCAACAGAGAGCACAGGGAGCCGAGTATTCAGACAATGAACTTCACGACCTCGTTCCCTCAGCCGACAACGAGATAGGACTGTCCAGCGGAGTTGCTGAGGACCTTGGCGTTGGGGTCCGTGACTCGGTCACGATCTCAGGATCCACGTACACAGTCAGTGAGGTTGGGGGAGACCTCTGGTACAGCCACACTCCGGTCGTGGTCCTCACTGAGACTGCGTGGAGCTCAATGAATCAGGCCATGGGAGGCACGGGACAGCCAACCGTCCTGGCCGTGACCGGTGATCCCGATTGGGAATCCGTCGCAACTCAGACCGATACGGAGGCCATGACTATCCTCTCGAGCTTGACGGCGCTTGACGCATTCATGTCGGAGATCGGCTCCCTTGGGCTCATGATTGGCATGCTGTTCGGCATCTCCGCGCTCGTTGTTGGCGCCTTCTTCACCGTGTGGACCATGCAGAGGCAGGGAGACATCGCCGTTCTCAAGGCGCTGGGTGCCACAACAGGATCTCTCGTGAAGGACGCCCTTGGGCAGGCATTCATCGTGCTCACAGCAGGCATCGGAGTTGGTCTTCTCGCTGTCGCTGGATTCGGCACTCTCGCCGGTCAAGCTCTCCCGTTCCTTCTCAGCCCGTTAACCACACTTCTACCTGCCCTGATCCTCATGATCCTGGGTCTTGCTGGTGCGGCCTTCGCACTGCGCACCATCACGAAAACCGACCCTCTAACCGCACTTGGGAGCAACCGATGATCGAACTGCAGAATGTCACACTCACGTACACGGATGGGAATAGCCGGATCACAGCCGTCGACAACGTGTCGCTCCGCTGCGAGGACGGGACCCTCATGGGCATCACCGGCCCCTCAGGCTCCGGCAAGTCCTCGCTCCTTGCCATCGCGGCCTCCTTGATTAGACCCGATAGTGGGGGAGTGCTGATCGGCGAGGGAACCGACACCGTCGATGCTGCACAGCTGAGCAAGACCGAGGCAACAGAACTGCGCCGCGAGCGCATCGGCATCGTCTTTCAGCAGTCGAACCTGCTACCGGCTCTCACCGCACGAGAGCAGATCGAAGTCATGGCCCACCTCGGTGGAGCGTCCAAGACCCGCAGATCAACAATTACTTCGCAAGCGAGTGAACTACTCGAGGCTGTGGGACTGACTTCCAGAGCCGACAAGAGGCCGCACCAACTCTCGGGAGGCGAACGCCAGCGCGTCGCCATCGCACGCGCCCTCGTCCGCAGTCCCGAGGTTCTCCTGATCGACGAGCCGACAAGTGCGCTTGATCAGGAGCGCGGTGCAGAAATCATTGAGTTGATCGAGCGGCTGACGCACGAGCGTGGGACGGCCACCCTACTCGTTACTCACGACCTGATTCACAAGGCCGCCTTCGATGAACTCGTGACCGTTGTTGACGGCAGGATCAGGGAAACAGTCGCGGCCTAGGTTGTCAGCATCGCCCACCATCGCCCGAACCAAACGAAAGCGCCAGGCTCATCCTTCTGGCGGGCCCGGCCTACTCTCGACGCTCAATGTGCCCAACGCTCTGTTGTACGGGAATTCTGTTGTAGGGTCGCTCTCATACACGAGGATCTTCGCGTACGCTGATCGCAACGGAGGCGTCAAGACCTGTCAGGTCGACAGCTCATTGGCATACCTTTGTCGTGCGTGGTATTCGATGGACGAGGGAGTTAGGGGAGTGGCTCATGGCGAAGTTCGATGTGAAGAAGGAAGGCCACTATCGGGCGAAGTTGGGAGTCTTTGACCTGATCGAGATCCCAGAACAGACCTACCTCACGATCGACGGAACCGGGGATCCGAATACTGCCCGCGAGTACCAGGACGCGGTGAGTGCTCTGTACCCAATCGCCTATGGCATGAAGTTTGCCAGCAAGAAGGACCTCGATCGCGACTATGTTGTTCCACCGCTCGAGGGACTCTGGTGTGCTGATGACATGGAGTCCTTTACCTCTCGCCGTTCGAAAGACGAGTGGCGGTGGACGATGATGATCATGACTCCGCACTGGATTACCACCGACATGTTCACTCAGGCTCAAGCCAAGGCGATGAGCAAGAAGGACGCCTCCCCGCGGATTGGGGATGTTCGCATGGTGGGTTTGAGCCAGGGGCTCGTCGTCCAAACTCTCCACATCGGCCCATACGATGAGGAGGGACCGATCATCGCAGCCATGCATGAGCACGCGTACTCCCAAGGCCTAACGCTGGCTGGCAAGCACCACGAGATCTACCTCGGTGACCCGAGGAGGACGGCATCCGAGAAACTCAAGACAATCCTTCGACAACCGGTCAAACAACCTCAGTAGACTCACACGTGCCCACGCGAGATGCTGTCACGAGCCCTGACTCGTTCCTCGGGCAGTCGGCAAACCTGTCCGAATTTGATACGTGACGATCATGGCGTAGCCAAGGTGACTTCAACCCAGTTAGATCGTCGTGCGCTGGCTCTCGACTGGGTAATGTTCGAGGCATGTCACGAATGCGAGATGAACTGCTTGTCCAGCGTCCCGATTGGGCCACGCTCCCGAACGAGCTCGATGAGGCGTGGGAATGGATGGAGGGGGAGGGCTACGGCTCTGACTCCGAATCCGGCTACCTCCTGCTCCCATACCCTGGCGACGACGTGCTCGGCCCAATCTTTATGTCGAAGGTGAGCCTTGAAGGCTGGTTCGAGGAAGAAACTCCCGGCCACGACGCACTCCTCCCAATTGCACAAGTCGCGGGCGACGGATCTTTCGCCGCGCTGTGGCGCGAAGAAGACGAACAGGTTCGCGTTGTCCTCTTGACGTCAGACGGCTCTGGCTGCGTTGTCGCAGAAAGCGCACTCGATTTCCTCAAACTCGTGGCTATTGGGTACGACGAACTCCAACCGTTCTTCCTTGGAGTTCCGCCCGCTGAGGAGGAGTCGGTCGACGCTCTTTCCGGTTTCCGCGCCTGGGTTGAAGAAAAGTACCACGTTTCTGTGCCCGAATCATGGCCCTCCGTGGGTGACGATCGATTCTCCGCGTGGCTGGATGCGTCACTTTGCGTCGAGGATGATTCCCAGGCGGTGGATTCCGACACGGTTGGTGGCGACGCCGTTGCCTATGCCGATTTCACCGGCGACGTTGCCTTGCTGCTGCCACTGCTTGGTACGCAAGACGGTCCGGAGCTTGTGGCGCGCTTCTCCGCCATCGTCGGAGTCGAGCTGAAGGACAGCCTCAGCAAGTCAGCCAAACAGCTAGACAAGGTCGGGATCGAGACCGAACGTGACCGCCATGGGCTAGATACCGTGTGGATTGAGTTGGCTTCCTACCCCAGGCCACAAAGCCTCATTAACGGTCTCGACGAGACAGCAACAATGAGCGAGGTACTCAATCTTCTTGGCGAGCCGGCAGAGCAGGGAGGCCAGTGGTTGCTCTACAAGGTTGCCGGAAGGGTCTGCCACCTCGAGTTCGAGGGCGGCTCGCTTTCTATGATCACGCTCATGACGCGTCCCGTCGTGTAAGGGAAGCTATCCGAATGTAGCGAAGGCCATTCTGCTTTGAGTATGTGGTTGTCGCTTGGAATGGCGATCGGAGGACGTAGCCACGACTGGGTGCCTTCACTGCTCAGCTACAAGAGGGTCGTCACTCCAACTAGGCCCTCGCATCGAGTGACTCCCCGACCCTTCAGTCGGGGAGTCACTCATTTTCATATGGGAAGTCCTTCAGTCGCGTCCGCTTTCGATGCGTTTAGGGTTGGTTACTTTCGGTTTCCTCTGCCGCTTCCTTAGCTGTTTCGTCTCATCGGCAAAGTAAGAGCCGCCCTGTAGATGCCAATGAGGTTAATGAGGAGAACGACGGCGATTCCAGCGAAGGCCCAGTAGTGTCCGCGGATCACAAGATTCACCATCAAAACAGTGAAAATTGTGATCGGGATCGTTGTGAGCAGACCGGGAATCAGTCCGAACCTTACCCACATGAAGCCCTGGTAGTAGCCGAACTCGTGGAGCGCCCAGTACCCAGCGAACACTGCCAGGAGCAGCAAGGCCGTCCGCCACCAAACTGGCTCACCAAAGGCGCCGTCCAGTGCTAGTGTCAGTGCGAGCGTCACGGAGATGACGAGCGTCAGGAGGAACGAGAAGCCGATCGCAGACTTGCGAGCATTCGACCAGAGAGCGGTGCGGGTGATGCCCGCACCGAGGTAGGAACGGAACTCCGTGGCAGTCACGATACCGACCACGAGAACGAAGATTGCTCCCGCCCCAATCGCCCACGCGGCCACGCCCAGGTATTCCAGATCAGAACTGACCTTGAGGATATTCGGGAGGAAGTTGTCCTGGTTTGCGCCGAGGACGTTGAAGGGCAGGGTCTCGACCGAGAGGATGGCGATGGCGAGGACCGCGACAATCCATCCGAGCATCGGGATGACGGCCTTGCCCTCTGCCTTATCGATCGCATCCGAAAGTCGTGCGTGAGTATTCATCGAGTTGTGTTTAGTGGTTTCGGCGGCCGGGTAGCGTCGTCACCATGCGGTGCGCGGCAACAACGGTGAAGATGAGGGCGGCTACGGTGGCGAGCCAGGTGATGGCGTTCCACGATCCGGGTGCCTCGTTGTCCTGCAGTGCGAGCACACCAATCACGAGCGCAACGTAGGCGATGATCGCGACGGATGCTGGGATCCAGTGGTGGCGGACGTAGAGCATGCAGGCGAAGTAGCCGACCTCGTAGCCAACCAGGAAAGAAGCGAACGTGCCCAGTGCCCACCAGACCACCTGAGCAAGGCTCAGTCCCGCCATCCCCCCATCCAGCAGAATCGCGACGAGAAAACCGGCGATGGCGATGAGCCACAGGCACGCGGCCATGACGACGTTCGTGCGCCGATCATCCAACCAGGATGCCTGTCGCGTGACCCCTGCTCCCACGTAGGAGAGCGTTTCCGCTGCCGTCACGATGCCGACAACCATGTTGACGAAGGCGAAGGTCGGCATGAGACCGAGCGTGAGCGGCACGTAGCGCAGGCCTTCTGCCTGGTCGAGCCAGAAGTAGCCGACCTCGTTTTCCGCGAGGAACGTATTGATCCAGCCCTGTGGAATGAACGTGATGGCGATGAAGAGCGCCGCAACGACCACCGTGATCGTGACCGTGGTCCAGACGAAGCTTCGCGTGTCGAACCGTGACATCCTGCGATAGATCGCGACGTGTGTCATGGCATGCTCCTCTTGGTCAGGCCGATGAGAACATCGGTCAGCGTTGCCTGCTTACCGTCCGTGCCGTGCTTGATGCGGAGCTCATCCGCATTGCCGGAAGCAACGAGCTCGCCCCGATCAATGATGAGCACGTCCTCGATGATGTTCTCGATCTCGCCGACGAGATGGGAGGAGAGGATGATCGTGCGAGGGTGGCTGGCAAACTCCTCAAGCATCGTGTCGTAGAACTCCTGCCGTACCACCACGTCCATGCCCAAGTGCACCTCATCGAAGATCGTGAGGTCCGCGCGGGATGCGAGACCCAGTGCTGCCGTGAACGCGGACTGCTGACCGCGGGACAGGGACGAGTAGTTCTCCTTCTCGCTCAGCCCCCACATGGTCATGAGATCCCCGTAGAGATCGGCGTCCCAGTTCAGTCGTACAAGGCTCCACAGTTCCGCGGTTCTCTTGAGCCTTGAGTCAATGAAGATCGAGGTCGAATCGGACACGAGGACCGTGTTCGGCATGATCTCGGGATCCTCCCACGGACTCCGTCCACCCACGGTCAGCCTGCCACCCGCCTTCATCTGACCCGAGAGCAGCATGGCGAGAGTGGACTTGCCCGAACCGTTGCGTCCGAGCAGTCCCGTGATTGTTCCAGCTGGAATCTCGGCCGAGATGTTCTTCAATGCCTGCTTCTTCCCGTAGGAGTAGGACACGTCGGTCATGGAAATTGCGTACGTCATGATTCGTCCTTCAGGATCGTGGTCACAAGGGTGAGGATGTCTGTGGGGGATAGGCCAAGAGCTCGGCCGGCCCGGATGGCGGGAGCGAGGGTGTCCTCCCGGAAAGATGCACGACCAGCCTGCGTGAGCTCCTCGTGAGCATTCGGAGTGATGAACATTCCGATGCCCCTGCGTTTCTCGACAATCCCTTCCTCCACCAGGATGTTGAACGCCTTATTGGCGGTCGCGGGATTGATGCGATACGTGGTCGAGTACTGAGTCGTGGACATGAGCTGGTCACCTGCCTTGAGTTCTCCGGCAACAACACGCTGCCGGATATCATCCGCAATCTGGATGTAGATGGGAGTCTGAGACGAGAAGTCCATGACCACCTCCTTGGTTAGTTGCATGACTAATTAACCAAAGAACCAACGCGCTGTCAATGGCTGTTGTCATCATCTCGGGACGAGTCGCTCCGGAACGCATCCATGTCAGCTCCACAAAACGTTGATTTCCCGCCTAAAAGTACCCACCAGAGTCCAGCTCAATGAGTGCGCGAGTGGCGTCAAGGGATCCTGGATTTGGCGTGTCGCGACCCGCGAGCTGAAAGGGAAGTTCATGACTAAGGTTCGCTACCCAGGTTCGTGACAAGCACCGAGTAGGATGATCGAATGCTTGAATCTGTCATTGAAAGCCTGCGCAACTACGACCCTCCTCAAGAGGATCAGAAAACAGCCAAGGCTTCATATCTCGAACGTGTCGAGGACCTCGGGGAGAAGATGCTGTGGAAGCCTCTCGATTCCCAGCACATCACCGCCTCCTGCTTCGTCTTTTCCACGGACCTCACCAAGGTGCTTCTCACGTTCCACAAGAAGGGCCAGTTCTGGGTCCAGTTCGGTGGGCACCTCGAAGAGGAAGATCGCGACCTTCCCAGCGCAGCCCTGCGCGAGGCCACCGAGGAAAGCGGGATCGATGGGCTCTCCCTCACCGGCAGCATTGTCGATCTCAACATGCACGAACTGCATGGCGGTTTCTCCTGTGCGGCGCACTGGGACGTCGGCTACGTAGCCCTCGTCGACGGTGACACCGACTACGTCGTCTCTGACGAGAGCGAGAACGTTGCCTGGTGGCCCATCGATGATCTTCCCGCCGGAATCACCCGGGACCTGCCAAAGCGCATCGAACACGCATTGTCGGCCCTGAAACTCCAGCAATCGCGATGAGTAGCCATCGTGACCACTAGCTCAGTAGACACAGAATCGGCGGGACGTGGTGTCCCGCCGATTCCTTTACTCAACTGCTTGATGTTCACGCAGTACTGCTTGATGAACGTTCGGTAGCTCGTGCGTTGTCAATCTCGCCGAGAACCTGCGATCTCCTACTTGCGGCGCGCGAGGATCTCCTCCGTTGCGTCGACGATGGCGGAGATGAGTTCGCTGTCGCCACTGAGCTCGGGTGCCACGTAGTCGAGAACAACGGATGCGTTCTCACTCATGTCTCCACCAAGCCTTGAGCTGACCTTGTCTGCGTTCTTGTCGGCAACGGGTGCGCCGTTGCCGAGCAGGTGCAGGAGCCACGCCGCAACCGCCTTGATGGCGGAGGCGGGGAGGTAGCAGGCCTTCCGTTGGTTGATGAGCGTGGGGCGATGCGAACTGGGATCTTCTGGGATCCGTCGTGCGCGATCTGGGCGAGCAGGTGGCGGATGTTCGGGTTCTCGTAGCGTGCGAGGAGCGCCTTGGCGTAGTCCTCCCACTCGACCGAGAGGCCGGCACCGGCTTCCTTCCACCAGTTTTCAACCCAGCCGCGAACAACCGGGTCACCAATCGCATCGGCCACAGTCTCGTGTCTGAGGATCGGTGCCGCGTAGGCCATGAGGGAGTGGGAGCCATTCAGCATCCACAGCTTGCGCTGCTCGTACGGTTCCACGTCCTCAACGATCTGGGCTCCCGCGGACTCCCAGTTCGGGCGGCCCGCCGGGAAGTCACCGGAGATGACCCACTCGGAGAAGGGCTCCGTTGGTACGGGGGAGTTGTCGGTGTAGCCCTGTGCCTTCTCAGCCCCCGCCTTGTCCTCGTCGGAGGTCGCGGGGGTGATGCGGTCGACCATGCAGGTGGCCCACGAAACGTTCTCACCCATGCACTCCAGAAGCGACTCGTCAACCTCGCGAGCAGCATCGGACACAACCTTCGAGAAGGCGGCACCGTTGTCGGGCAGGTTGTCGCACGGCAGGATCGTGAGAACGCCGCTTCCTGCCGCACGGCGTGCCAGCAGGCCGGCCAGGATCTTCGCGGGTGCGGTTGCCAGTTCCACGGAACCGAGCTCGCTCACGTCCGTACCCCGAAGGGTCTCGAGGTCGCTCGCGACCGAGTCGTCCTCCAGGTCGAGTGAGCCATCGGGGCGGCGGCAGTAGCCGACCTCGGTCACGGTCGATGTTACGATCGAGAGTTCCGGGGAACGGAAGTACTCGACGAACGACTCGAAGTCGGAGGCGGAATGGACGGCGGTCACGGAGGAGATGACCTCGTAGGTGTTGCCGGCGGCCTCCTTGGTGATGAGGGTGTAGAGACCGTCCTGCGGGGTCAGCAGCTCCGCCATCAGCGGCCTGCGTCCCGTGAAGGCGGCGATGCCCCACTGGTCCGCATCCTCCGCGTGTTCCGTGTACCAGGCCTGGTGCGCCCTCGTGAAGTTACCGAGGCCCACGTGGAGGATCTTGACCGGCGCGGCCGGCCTGCCATAGTTCTCTCGTGTCAGTTGGGTGTTCATAGCTTGAAAACCTTTCGCGGCTGGGTGGAAACAAGATCGATGGCGGTCTCGAAGGCCTCATCGAGGTCGAGGCGGTGCTCCGCGACAAGGTTGCCGAGGAAGGCGGAGTCGACGCGGCGGGACAGGTCGTGACGTGCCGGGATCGAGCAGAACGCGCGGGTGTCGTCGATGAAGCCCGAGGTCTTGTAGAACCCTGCGTATCCCGTGACGGAGCGGCGGTAGCGCATGATCGCATCGACCTCGTCAATGAACCACCAGGGCGCGCCGACGTAGACGGAGCGGTAGTAGCCTGCCAGCGGCGCCAGCTCACGGGAGTAGACCGTCTCGTCCATGGTGAAGATGACGAGGTGGAAGCCGTCCACGTTGCCGTACGCGTCGAGAAGGGGCTGGAGGTCCTTCGTGAACTGGATGGCGTAGGGAACGTCGCCACCGACGTCGGCACCGAACTTCGCCTGCGCCTTCGTGTCGTGGTTGCGGTACACGCCCGGGTGGAGGGTCATGACGAGACCGTCCTCGGTGGCGAGCTTGGCCTGATCGTTGATCATGTGGCGGCGCAACCGATCAGCGTCCGCCTGCTCGATCGTGCCCGTGCGTGCCTGCGCGTACAGGGTCTCTGCCCTAGCATCGGATAGGCGTGCCGTGCCAGCATCGGCGTGCGAATGGTCGGAGGAGACCGCGCCGTGGTCCTTGAAGTACTGGCGGCGGGTCCTCATGGCCGCGACGTTGCCCGCGTAGGTGTCGACGTTGACACCCGTGACCTCTCCGAGCCTGTCGGTCAGCTCATTCCAGTTCGGGCGGCCCGGCTCGAGGTACGCATCGGGACGGAACGTCGGAGCCACGGTCGAGTTCCAGGTTGGATCGGCAATGAGCTTCGCGTGACCCGACAGATCCGAGCAGGGATCGTCCGTGGTGGCGATGGCGGCGATGTTGAAGCGCTCGTAGAGGGCGCGGGGGCGGAACTCGGGGGTGGCGAGCTTGCCCGCGATCTGGTCGTAGATCTCGTCAGCGGTCTCTGCGCTGGGTCGAACACGAACGTCGAACAGGTCGTAGAACTCCTGCTCAAACCAGTACCGGACCGGGGTGCCGCGGAAGTACTTCCAGTTCTCACAGAGCTTGCGGAACGCGTTGCGGGCCTGCTCCTCGGTCAGGTCGGTGCCGACGGGAACGCCGAGGTCGGCGAGGTCGACTCCGCCGGCTCCGTGCAGCATCCGGTTCGTGTAGTGATCCGGGGTCAGAAGCAGGCTCGTGGGGTCGGAGAACGGAAAGTCGTCCGCAAGCCACTCAACGGGCACGTGTCCGTGCGGGGAAATGATGGGCAGATCGGCAATCTGCTGGTAGATTTCGCGAGTAATATCGCGGGTTCTGGGATCGGCTGGGAACAGCCGGTCGGGATTGAGCTCGAGCGGAGCCCGGGATGAATTCTGCGTCGTCATCACTGTTCCTTCATTGGTGGTGTTGGTTTCGAGTGGGGAACCGGTCCGACGCTTTCCCGGAGAAAGACGTTCATCGGCACGACAACCGTCTTGGGTGCCTGCTTCGATCGGTTCTGAAGTTGGTAGATGAGGGTGCGGGCGGCCCGCACACCCAGCATGTTCGGTGGGGTTGCGACAGTGGTGAGGGTCGGGGTCGTGAGCGCCGTCGTGATCGTGTTGTCCATGCCGACCACGGACACGTCACCGGGAACATTGAATCCGGCGTTCTGAACGGCCTTCATGAAACCGATGGCGAGCAGGTCGTTGTAGGCCATGACCGCGGAGTACTGCTGGCGGATCCAGACCTTGGCGGCCGACATGCCACCCGTGAGGGATGGTGGGTAGGGTCCCGTCCTGCGGAGGGAAATGTCGACCTCCTCGCAGGACTCGGTCAGCGCGCGCCAGCGCACCCCATCGGCCCACGAGGATTCCGGGCCCGCCAGGTACATGAGGCGGCGATGGTTGTGGCTGGCGAGCAGCTCCACGGCCTGCCTGATGCCGCGATCCGTGTCGGGCAGGATCGATGGCACGCCGCGAACATCGCGGTTGATGGCGACAACGGGGCGGACCTTGACGATCTGGTTGATCGTCGAGTCACTCATGCGAGACGACGTGAGGACGACGCCATCGACGAGATGAAGGATGCGTTCGATCGACTGTCGTTCAGCAGTATCGGACTCCTGAGAGTCGATGAGGAGCGTCGTGTACCCCTGCATGCTCGCCTCCTGCTGGAAGCCCCGCATGATGTGGGTGAGGAACGGGTTGTTGATGTCAGACACGACGAAGGCGAGGATCTTCGAGGCCTTGCCCGTGTCGAGGCGGGCGGGGGACTGGGAGCGATACCCGAGCTCCTCGGCCACCTCGTAGATCTTCTTCGAGGTCTCAGCGTTGACGCGGCCGGGACGGGAGAAGGCACGGGACACCGTCGAGGGTGCGACCCCTGCTTCCTTGGCCACGTCGTAGATCGTGACCCGCTTACGCGGCTCTGAGGGCTCGTGGCTCAAGGTGTCATCCATCAATTTCGTCTCCCCTCGGTGCCGCGATCTGTGCGGCCAGATGTCCAGCGCCATAGCCGTTGTCGATGTTGACGACAGAGACACCGGGGGAGCAGGAGTTCAGCATTCCCAGAAGGGCTGCCACTCCACCAAACGACGCACCGTACCCAACAGAGGTCGGAACCGCCACAACGGGGCACGTCACGAGTCCCGCAACGACCGACGCGAGGGCCCCTTCCATGCCGGCCACGACAACGATGACCCGTGCCTTCCGCAGGGTGTCCCGGTGGGCAAGGATGCGATCAAGTCCCGCCACGCCAACGTCGACGATTTCCGTGACGTTCCGTCCCAGGTAGCGCGCCGTGAGTGCGGCCTCCTGAGCGACCGGCAAATCGGATGTGCCGGCGCATGCAACGATAACGCTGTCCCCGACGGCCTCGGGAAACTCCCCGGGCCACGCAAGGATCCGCGCAGTCTCGTGCCAATTTGCACCGGGCAGGACGTCCTTGACTGCCTCGGCCTTCTCGGGTGTCATGCGGGTGAAGAGAACGGTTCCGAGATCGTGTCCCTCACCGGACTTGGTCTTCCACCTGCGTGCGATCTCGACGCACTGCTCAAGGGACTTGCCCTCGGCGAGAACGGCCTCGGGGTAGCCGCGGCGGTTGTAGCGCTCGAAGTCCAGGTTTGCCACCTCGCTCATGCTCCCTCCGGCCTGCGGGACAGGCTCTGCATGGTGAAGGCCCCGGACTGGATGCCGTGCAGATCGAAAGTCACGTGGTTGAATCCTGCAGCCTTGACGCCCTTGAGGACATCGAGGCGAAGCTCATCGTCCGCAATCCTTCCGATCTCGTCGCTGGGGACCTCGATGCGGGCGACGGTGCCGTGGTGGCGGACCTGGCAGTCGGTAAACCCTGCAGCCAACACAACGTCCTCCGCCACATCGATCGCGCGGAGCTTCTCCGCGATCACTTCCTGGCCGTGCGGAATCCGGGAGGCCAGACAGGGAGCCGCGGGCTTCAGAGCCGAACTCAACCCAAGGGTCGAAGCGATCTCACGCACCTGCGCCCTGGTGATGCTCGCGGTTGCGAGCGGGTAAAGCACGGAATGCTCGCGTGCGGCCCTACCGCCGGGACGATCAGGGCGCTTCGAATCATCCGCATTCTCGCCGTAGGCGATGACACCAAGGTCGTGATCCTCGGCTGCGTGATCATCGAACTGGGTGAAGAGCTCATCCTTGCAGAAGTAACAGCGATCGACGTCGTTCTTCCGGTAGTCATCGTTCGTGATCTCGTGCCTCTCGATCTCCTCAACCACGAGCCCGAGCTGTTCCGCCTGACGGTGGGCGAGGGTGCGCTCGCGTGCCGCGAGCGAGGGCGAAACGCCAAGAAGCAGGACCGTGCGTTCTGTTCCGACTGCGCGCGCCACGAGCGCTCCAAGGACCGCCGAGTCGACGCCGCCGGAGTAGGCGATGCCGATGCGGGGTCGGGATACGTTCCCCAATGCCTCGACAACCTCACAACCGACGTGAGCCGCGAGTTCCTCAAGACGGTCCGGTAGCGGCCTGGTCAGGTCAATGGCGGCGGGGGATAGTGTGTCAGAGTCATGCTGCAACCCCCATTTCCGCTCCTTCGCGGCCGTGGTTAGCCAAAATGTGAGTCATTGCGCTCCCTTGCACGTGATGTGAGTATTCCAGCAGTCGGTGGCGACCTGGTGGCAACATTGCCAGAAGTTGCATGGAACTCACATGCGAAAGCCGAAGGATCGGCGAAATGGTGGGCCCGGGTGAGTGGCAACCACTTGTCACTCACCCGCCATTCCCCACCTCGTCCGGTTGCCGTTGCCGTGCGGGGTGGGATCTACCTAGCGCTGGACGCGGGCGTTGCCGGACCAGATGGCCCAGACCTGCGCCTCGTCGGCGGGTGCTCCGTAGTCGGTGAGCGAGGTGGCCGCGAGCGCGCCCGTTGCCCACCCGAATTGCATGCACTTCTCGGGCTCCCAGCCCTGGAGGATGCCGTAGAGGACGCCGCCGATGGAGCCGTCGCCACCGCCGATGCGGTCAAGGACGTCGATGTCGCGCAGCGGCGCAACGTTGAACTCTCCCTCGCCCCACAGAATCATGCCCCACTTGTGGTGGTTGGCGGACACAACCTCGCGCAGGGAGGTGCCGATGTACTTTGCATCGGGGTATGCCTCCTGGATGCGTCCGATCATCTCCTTGAAGCCCTCGATCTCGGCGTCGATGTCCTCGCCGCCAGCCTCGGGTCCCTGGATGCCGAGGCATAGCTGGAAGTCCTCCTCGTTGCCGTAGAGGATGTCGCAGAGCTGCGCGATCTCGTGGAACGCCTTGGAGAGTTCCTCTTCGTGGCCCTTCCAGAAGGTGGCGCGGTAGTTGAGGTCGAAGGATATGGCGGTGCCGTGCTCCTTTGCCTTCTTCGCAACTTCAACGCAGAAAGCGGAGGTCTTGGGGGAGAGGGCTGCGACGAGTCCGGAGAGGTGGAGGATCTTGACGCCCTCGTCCTTGAAGAGGCGGTCGAGATCGAAATCATTGACGTCAAGCTCGAGGCCGACCTCGCCGGAACGATCGTTCCAGACGCGGGGTGCGCGACCGCCGAAACCGGAGTCGGCAACGTTGAACTGGTGACGGTATCCCCACGCATCGCCCTGGGGCACGTCTGGGCCTTCGAAGGCCATGCCACGGCGCTTGAGGTCGGACTTGATGAGGAGGGAGATGGGGGAGCCCTCGACGAAGTTGGTCAGCACCTTGGTGGGTTCACCGAGGTAGGAAGATACGGAGGCAACATTGGTCTCTGCGGACGTTGCGTGCATGATGAAGCGGTCGGATGTGTGGACTGGCTGGCGTCCCTCTGGAGTGATGCGAACACCAATGGAAGTGGGGACAACCATGGACCAGCGAGCATCTTCACGGAGTTGCATTAAATTCCTCGTCTCTGAGTTTGATGATGAGTTTGATGATGAGTTTGAGTAGTTGTGTCGTATTCGGATCCGTACTGATGGTCAACAGTGTTCAACGATGTGTCGGAATGTCCCGCGTCAAGTAGTTGGCAGGTTTTCTTTGATTTCGAAGTTGGGGATGG
>NZ_JASDVN010000045.1:0-70296 GCF_041440645.1 Flaviflexus sp.
TTTCATGCCACGACGCGCAAAACGCCCGCTACACACTCAATTATGAAGAGCCTCTAAATGTCCCTCCCCACTCCCGTTGCCGGATTCAGTTCCAAGGCCTACCAGTCTCTTGCGGAGGCGAAGGCATGGGCGGGCGTCGTCTCACTGGCACTGAGCGACGGCCGCGGAGCAGGCCACTACATCTGCGTCCCCCACCCGATCCTGCCCCTCATGAAGCAGTGGCTGGACGGGACTGGCATGGACGTCGGCGTACAGGACCTTTCCCGGTTCACTCCCGGGCCGCACACCGGTGATGTCACGGCCGACCTGCTCGCTGACCTGGGATGCCGGTACGTCATGCTCGGTCATCCCGAGCGGCGACGGGACTATGGGGAGACGTGGGAACTGGTGGCGGAGAAGGCCGCCAGGGCCAGCGAGAACGGTATTGTCCCCATCATCATTGCCGGTGAGGCAAACCAGGATGATGACGTTCGCGCCGTATGCGAAGAGCAGCTGAACTACATCACGGGCGCCATCAGCCCCGATGCGGACCTGCTCATCGCGTACGAGCCAGCATGGGCGATCGGGGTGGCCGACGCGGCTCCCGCCGAGCACATTGTCGGCGCCATCTCGATCATCAATGACCTGCTGTCGAACCGTCCGGGTGCGTCCCGGATCGTTTACGGCGGTAGCGCCAAGGCGAGCACCTACACCGCCATCGTTCAAGCCGGGAAGGAGAACCCCTCCGGGGTTCCCGACGGCGTGTTCCTGGGGCGAGCCGGCCTCGACCCACACACGTTCCTATCCAGTGTCCACGAAGTAGAAAACGCACAAAACTAACGATGTTGGGGGCCGAGTAGCACCGGCCCCCAACGGGCTCACAGCCGACCACAAGGAGAAAGAAATGCCTTACGCAAACACCCTCGACCTGGTTCGAGAAGCAGAAAAGGGAGGGTACGCGGTTCCCGCCATCAACATTGTCGACCCCATGACAATTGCCGCAATCGTGCGGGCAGCTGACGAGATCGGCTCCCCCGTGATCTTGCAGACCTCCGTCAAGACCGTCAAGAGCGCGGGGGCGGACGTTCTTGTCAATGCCGCGAAGGTCGCTGCAGAGAAGGCCGGCGTTGGCGTTGCCCTGCACCTTGACCACTGCCCCGACCGCTCCATCATCTCCCTCTGCGTGGAGAAGGGCTGGAGCTCGGTTCTGTTCGACGCCTCCGACCGCGATCTCGAGACCGCACGCCGCGAAACGGCCGAGGTCGTTGAGGAATGCCACGCTGCCGGCGTTACCGTCGAGTCCGAGATCGAGAACATCCTCGGCGTTGAGGACGGTGTTGGTTCGGATGAGTCCACCCACGCCTACACCGTCGATCAGCTGATCGAGGTCGCGAAGGAAACCGGCACCGACCTGCTCGCCCCCGCACTCGGTACCGCTCACGGCCAGTACAAGTCCGAGCCCGTTCTCGTTCCCGAACGCGTCACGGAGATCCGCGAGAAGTACGACATCCCCGTAGTCCTCCACGGCGGCACCGGACTTTCTGACGCCCAGTTCCACGAGTTCATCGACAACGGCGTTTCGAAGATCAACATCTCGACCGCCCTCAAGCACGCCTACATGAAGACCGCTCTCGCCTACCTCAAGGAATGCGAAGAGAAGGACGCGTGGGAGCCCGTCAAGCTCTTTGCCGAGATCGAGAGGGCCTCCGAAGAGGTCATCAAGAACTTCGCCAAGATCTTCCGCTCCGAAGGAAAGGTTACCCAGTGAACGCCCTGATTTTTGACTGCGACGGCGTGCTCGCCGACACCGAGCTCGACGGCCACCTCGTTGCCTTCAACGAGACCTTCGAGCACTTCGGCCTGCCGTTCCGCTGGAGCCAGGACGAGTACGCACGCCTCCTCGCCGTCGGTGGCGGCAAGGAACGCTTCATCGCCTACGTGAAGGAGAACCCGGGCCTCGAGGAAACCCTGCCCGAGCCGCTCGACGAGTTCGTTCTCAAGATCCACAAGGAGAAGTCCCAGCGCTACGTTGAGCGGGTCGAGAACGGGCTCCTGCCCGGACGCCCCGGCATCGCCCGCATCATCTCCGAGGCACTGGATGCCGGATGGAAGGTTGCCGTTGCCTCCACGTCCGCACTCAAGTCCGTCGAGGCCGTTCTCACCGCCGTCATCGGCCCTGAGCAGCGCGAGCGCCTCTCCGGCGTCTTCGCCGGCGACATGGTTCCGGCCAAGAAGCCCGCTCCCGACATCTACCTCATGGCGATGGACGAGATCGGTGCGGACAAGGACACCACCGTCATCGTCGAGGACTCGAACACGGGCGCTAAGGCCGCTGCCGCGGCCAACACCCGCTACATCGTCACCCTGTCCACCTTCACGGTGAACGAGGAGTTCCCCCAGGCCACCACGGTTCTGTCGAACCTGGGTGTGCCCGGTGAGCCCGCCTCGATCCGCGAGGGCGAGGACGTCCTGACCGACGGCATTGTCACAGTCGAATCCCTAGAAAAGGTCCTCAGCCTCCCGATCCCGTCCGAATAGGACAAGCGGGAACAGGACAAGAGGGGTATGTTCCACCGGAGTGGAACGTACCCCTTTCCGCTTTGACCATACGAAGACAGCACATGAGTACGCCCGGCACTAGCCGGGCGTACTGTCGTATTGGCAAACCTAGGTATTGGCCCACCTACATGCTTGCGAAATATCGTCGCGACCAACCAACATCCAGGCAACCCTCCATCTCAGGCAGGAACTACATCTCGTACTCGTAGGTGAGGCGGATCCTGTCACCGCGCAGGAGGATGCGGGTGTACTCGAAGGGCACGCCCTCGGGGGTGCTGACCTTTTGGCGGAGTAGGAGGATGGGCTCCCCTGGGTTGATCGTCAGGAGCTTGCCTTCCGTACTCGAGGCTCGCGTCGACTCGAGGGTCTCTTCGACATGACCCATGACGAGGTCGTACTCGCGATCGAGAATGACGCAGAGCTGCTCCGTGGCGGAGTCGCGGTCCAGCAGATCCGGGGCGAGCTTGAGTGGCACGTGGGAGATGTGGAGGGAGATGGGGGCGTCCTCGGCGCGGCGCAGGCGCGCGATCTTCACGACCTGCTCGCCTTCGGCAAGATTGAGGTGTTCTGCGACGTAGGAGTCGGCGGGCTCAATGGTTGCGTCCATGAGCTCCGTTGAGGTGGTGTAACCGGCCTCCTCGAGCTGTTGCCTCATGCCGGTGTAGGCGGGTGACTTGGTCGAGATCTTTCCAGGGGCAACGTACGTGCCCTTGCCCTGAACGCGGAACAGGCGTCCCTCATTCACGAGCGTGGTGAGGACCTGACGGACTGTCATGCGGGACAGACCGTACTCCCTGTTCAGTTCGTGCTCGGACGGGATCTTCAGGTTCGGCTTCCACTCGCCCGAATCAATGCGCTCTCGGAGGATGTCACCAAGCTGGACGTAGAGCGGAACTGACGAGCTACGGTCGAGAGTTTTCGGTACTCTCTTATCGACCGCGTCGGGACTTGCGACCACCGGAATAATTTTGGAAGCCATTGATATCGAGTCCCTTCTTGACCAATGCTGTATAGCCTCGTGTACACTTGTAAGCAATTGTATAGCCTGCGCTGCGGAAAAACCGTATAAGCTCATCATGCAACGTAGCACGCAAGAGTCGCACTCCACAGATTTCCTTGCAAATACAAGCTTAAAGCACTGCGCGATACAGTCCGGAAATTACGACAAAGGATGTCAATATGCCGAAGACCACGAAGCTTCAATCCAAGGTGCCCTGGGTAGAAGTTGCCAGCACGAACGCGGATTGGGACAAGCAGTCCGAATCTGACCTCTTGAACATGGCGAGCCAGATTCACCTCATTCGCGCCTTCGAGGAATCCGTTCTCGACATGGCAGGTCAAAAGCTCATCAACGGCCCCGCACACTCCTCCATCGGACAGGAAGGCGGCGCTGTCGCCTCCGCTCTGCCCCTGCGCGTTGAGGACCAGATCAACGGTTCCCACCGCGGCCACCACCAGTTCCTCGCCAAGGCGTTTAACGCAGTGGCTCCCGAGGGCCTGGACCTGCGAGAGGACCTGAGCGACGAGCTCAACGACGTCCTCTACCGCACCCTCTCCGAGATCGCTGGCCTCAAGGCCGGTTACTGCCGCGGTCGCGGTGGTTCCATGCACCTGCAGTGGAAGGAAATCGGCGCCATGGGCACCAACGCCATCGTTGGTGGCGCCGTCCCGTTCGCAACCGGCTTCGCCTTCAACTCGAAGAAGCTCGGTACCGACAACGTGTCCGTCACCTACTTCGGTGATGGTGCGACCAACATCGGTTCCACCCTCGAGGCCATGAACCTCGCGGCGGCGTGGGATCTGCCCACCCTGTTCTTCATTGAGAACAACCAGTACGCAGTCTCCACCACGGCCGACGAAGCGACCGGTGAGAACCGCCTCTCGGGCCGCGGCCCCGGCTTCGGCATTGCCTCCTGGCGCGTGGATGGCATGGACCCCGTCGCGGTCCGCATCGCCACCGAGCAGGCCGTTGAGCACATGCGTGCGGGCAAGGGCCCGGCCGTCATCGAGGCTCTCACCTACCGCTACTTCCACCAGAACGGCCCGATCCCTGGTTCCGCCTTCGGATACCGCAGCAAGGAGGAGGAGAAGGAGTGGCAGGATCGCGACTCCATGCGCCTCGTCGAGGAGCACCTGCTCCGCCGCGGCATCCTCGATGAGGATGGCGTGAAGTCGCTTCGCAAGAACGCCAAGGCCATCATGGCCACGGTCGTTGAGAAGATCCTAGAGGACGATCCGGACGGCAAGCCCGGCTCCAAGCGCATCCGCCCCGAGCTGTGGCCCGATGTCGAGTTCATCAACGTTGGCATCCGCGGCGAGATCGACGCCGTCAAGGACGAGGACTGCAAGGAACTGACCGACTTCGCGGAGTCGGAGCTGGTTGAAACCAAGTTCCTCGACGCCGTTGCCTCCACAATGCACAGGCGCATGGAGGAGGACGAGACCATCTACGTCATGGGTGAGGACGTCCACAAGCTCAACGGTGGCTCCCGTGGCGCCACGAAGGGCCTTCCCGAGGCATTCCCGGGCCGCATCATCGGCACCCCAATCTCGGAGGCAGCGTTCACCGGCCTCGGTGGCGGCGCCGCTCTCGACGGCCGCACCTACCCCGTTGTTGAGCTCATGTACGCCGACTTCATCTGGGTGGCAGCCGACCAGATCTTCAACCAGATCGGCAAGGCCCGCCACATGTTCGGCGGCGAGCACGCCATGTCGATGCTCATGCGCATCAAGATCGGCACCCGCACCGGTTACGGTTCGCAGCACTCGATGGATCCCGCCGGCATCCTCGCCACCAACCCGGGATGGCGAATCATTGCCCCCTCGACGCCGCACGACTACATTGGCCTGCTGAACGCAGCCATGAAGCTCGACGATCCGGTTGCCGTTCTCGAGCACGACGCGGACCTGTACCGCAGCACCGGCCTAGCACCCAAGGACGACCGCGACTTCTGCCTTCCCGTTGGCAAGGCAGCCCTGCGCCGCGAAGGCAACGACGTCACCGTGATCTCCTACCTGTCCATGGTGTCGCAGTCCGTGACCGCGGCCGAGCAGTCCGGTGTGGATGCTGACGTCATCGACCTGCGTTGGCTCGACAAGGCCAGCATCGACTGGGAGCTGATCGAGAAGTCGATCAAGAAGACCAACCGCATCCTCATCGCGGAGCAGGCTAACGCCGGCACCTCGTACGGCGGATGGCTCGCTGACGAGATTCAGCGCCGTTACTTCGATTGGCTGGATGCTCCCGTCATGCGCGTACACGGCTCCGAGTCCTCCCCCAGCATCTCCAAGATTCTGGAAGCTGCCGCCCTGGCCGATGTCGACGATGTTGCGAAGGCTCTTGTCGAGCTCCGCGACATGTGAGCCCCGAAAGGACTTATTCAATGGCACAGTATTTCACCATGCCCGGGCTCTCGGCCGATGCTGAGGAAGCCCTCCTGGAAGATTGGCTCATCAAGGAAGGCGACGAGCTTTCCGAAGGTAGCCCGATTGCGACCGTCGAAACCGACAAGGCCGTTGTCGACATCGATATCAACGCTGACGGCGTTGTGCACGCTCTCCTTGTCGAGACCGGCAGCTCCGTTCCCGTTGGTGACCCGATCCTGGTTCTGCGCGATCCCGATGAGGATCCGGCCGAGGCAGATCGCCTTGCGGCCCTCGCCCGTGGCGAGTCCGCACCGGCCGCTTCGGCTCCCGCAGAAGCCAAGGAAGAGGCACCAACCTCCGCTGAATCGACTCCGGAGGTAACCAACACGGGTTCACCCGTGCCGGATGGTTTGGAACCTGCTGTTGCGGCCGAGCAGGCAACCCTCGGAACCGAAGAGCAGGTCAGCCCGGCACCGACCGGTCGCCTGTTCGTGACCCCGATCGTGCGCCGCCTCGCCAAGGAGCAGGGCATCGACCTCACCACCATCACCGGCACCGGCAAGAATGGCCGCATCATACGCCGCGACTTCGAGAAGGCTGTTGCCGAGCAGGCGAACGCCCCCAAGGCGCCACCCGCCCAGCAGGCCGCTCCCGTGCAGTCACCGGCTCCCGCCGAGCACTCCTCCTCGATCGACCTGTCGGCCTACCCGGATGCTGAGTTCGTTGAACACACGAAGATCCGCAAGGTCGTGGCGCGTCGCCTCCAGCAGTCGAAGAGGGAAGCTCCCCACTTCTACCTGCGCCGCTCCGTCAACGTGGATGCTCTGCTTGCTCTGCGCAAGCAGCTGAACGAGAACTCTCCCGTTCGCATCTCCGTCAACGACCTTGTCGTCAAGGCCGCCGCGAAGGCTCTCGCCGAGTTCCCCGAGGTCAACTCGGTTTGGGACGACGCGGGTTCCTACCGCCTCTCGACCGTTGATGTCGCTGTTGCTGTCGCTTCCGACCGCGGTCTCGTGACCCCGGTTGTGCGCAAGGCAGACCAGCTAGCGCTGTCGGCTCTCTCGAGCTCGATCAAGGATCTTGCCTCACGTGCGAACGAGAACCGCCTCAAGCAGGACGAGCTCTTCGGTGGCGCTCTCACTGTCTCCAACCTCGGCATGTTCGGGGTGGAGGACTTTGACGCGATCATCAACCCGCCGCAGGCAGCGATCCTCGCCGTTGGTGCCGCAACCCAGCAGCCCGTCGTCATTGACGGCGAGATCGCGGTTGCGTCGATCATGAAGCTCTCGCTTTCCGTCGATCACCGCAGCGTGGATGGTGCTCTTGGCGCACAGTTCCTTGCTCGCATCGTCGAACAGCTGGAGTCCCCCTTCAGCCTGCTGATCTAGCAGGAAGGCCCACCACGCGCGTCTGTGTGGTGGGCCTTTCTGTATCCACAGCGGACCATGGCCCAGATCACACCCTCCGATTGAGCCATTGGAAGGGAGCGCTTTTAAACGAACAGAGAACAGAGAAGGAGCCAACCAAGCAAGACCAGGAACGAAGTACAACGAACCCGAGACTGAAGAGTCTCACGAGAACAAAGATCTACGTCTATGCAGAGAGCCCACCGGCTCTTTCAATCCCAATCAGTGCTCGGCACAGCTCGTGGCGCAAAGCGATTGGACTCGAGCGCAACGCCGCGCACCCGCCCCGGAAGGTGAAGACCCCTTCCCCCAGTCACAGCCTGAAGAGGAATTTGTTTGGAAGTGCTTTCTCAAGCATGACTCGAGTAGTTCTCGAGAAGTTTTTGAGAGTCTCCCTTGTGGAGTCTCCCCTGTGGGCACGTGACATCACATAAATACCCCATCTATCTACTGACACTTTTGGTATTCAGCCGCCGCCACGCAGCGTGGACGGTGTTTTGTTCAAGGAGGAACACGGCAATGGAATACGTAATGGGAATTGATGCCGGAACGTCCGTCGTCAAAGCAACTATTTTTAGCCTTGAAGGTCGGGAAGTCGCCAGGGCTGCCAGGATCGTGCCAATCACGAACCCGGAGTCGTACATGGCGGAGGAGGATCTGCAGGACGTGTGGATGGCGGCGTTGGTGCCATCTCCGAGTCACTGACCGGCAGCGCCATCACCCCGGACAGGATCCGGGCGGTTGCTGTCACGGGCCAGGGTGACGGTTCCTGGCTGGTCGACACGGCCGGCAATCCCGTTGGTCCCGCAATCCTGTGGAC
Source organism: Flaviflexus sp. (assembly GCF_041440645.1). GTDB lineage: Bacteria > Actinomycetota > Actinomycetes > Actinomycetales > Actinomycetaceae > Flaviflexus. The sequence goes on from NZ_JASDVN010000045.1 coordinate 8,131, forward strand.
CGATGGTCGCGCTGGCGAGATCGTGGACGAGTGGGGCCGCGACGGCACCCTGTCCTCCACTTTCAAGAAGACCGGCGGCGGCCCCTACGCGGGCACGACCTCCGCGATTCTGCGCTGGCGCGTTGAGAACCAGAAGGAACTCCTTGAGCGCGACGATATTCGCAACGTGTATTGCAAGGACTGGGTGGGCTACAAGCTGTCCGGCGAACTGTCCTCGGATCCGTCCGACTACTCACTCATGGGCATCGACACCGTCAACCGCACCTACTCAGATGATCTGCTCGAGGCCTTCGGCATCACCGAGGTCAAGAAGTGGCTCCCGGAGCTGAAGAAGAACACCGACCAGGTCGGTGTCGTCACCGATCAGGCCTCCGGCCTGACCGGCCTGCGCCCCGGAACCCCCGTGTTCAAGGGTGGCGTGGACATCTCCTGTTCGTCCCTTGGTTGTGGCGTGGCAGAGCCCGGCACCGCCATGGCAGTCATCGGCACCGCCGGCATCGTGACCGTTGCGACCGACGAACCGCAGAACGCCTTCAGCCCCGCCGACGTCGGTTGGCTCATCCCCCACACGGAGAAGACCTGGATCCGCTCCCTCGGTATGAACTCCGCGACCACCAACCTCGAGTGGTTCCTGCGCGAGTTTGGTCACCAGTTCCGTGACGAGGCAACCGCCATTGAGGGACGCAACCTGTACTCCTACCTCGATCAGGAACTCAAGAAGGTTCCCCTTGGATCGGGTGGCATCATGTACCACGGGTACAACGCTCCCGGTGGCGAGCGCGCCCCCTTCATCAAGCCCTCCGCACGCGCCTCCTTCAATGGCATCACCGGCTCCCACACCCGCTGGGAGATGCTCCGCTCCGTCTACGAGGGTGTCGCCTACGGCATCCGCGACTGCCTCGACCCCATCCCGGTCACGGTCGACACGATCAACATGGCGGGCGGCGGCGTGAACTCCCCCGTGTGGAGCCAGATCTTCGCCGACGTCCTCGGAGCACGCGTTGTCGTACCCGCGGGCACCGAGTTCGGTGCGAAGGGTGCCGCGATCTGCGCAGCGACCGGCGTTGGCCTGTTCTCCTCCCTCGAGGAGGGCGTCCGCGAAACCGTGGATCCGCTCCGCGAGTACGAGCCGGACCCGAAGAAGACCGCCCTCTACGACGAGTTCTTCGACGTGTACCAGCGTCAGCGTACGGCTCAGATGGAGATCTGGGACGATCTCCAGGCCATCACCCGAAAGGCCGCCAAGGCGTGAGAGCCATTGTGAAATCCGGTGATGGGCAGGTCAGCGTTCAAGAGGTTGCTGACCTGCCCGGACCCGGGCCTGGAGAAGTAACGGTCAACGTGGCTGCGACGGCGATCTGCGGCACTGACCGCAACGAGATTACCGGCACCACGGGCATGATTCCCCGGATCATGGGTCACGAAGTGTGCGGGATTGTGGCCGCCGTTGGTGAGCCCGTTCCCGGCATTCCCATCGGTGCTTCCGTGGGCGACAGAGTGGTGCTGGAAACTGACGCGTACCTGTGCAGGTCGTGCCACTGGTGCCGCACCAAGCAATACAACAGGTGCCCCAACCGCACTGGCATCGGCCGCACCGCGAACGGTGGACTTGCCGAACAGATCACGATCCGCTCCGACGCCGTGCACCGCCTCCCCGATAACGTATCGCTTCTCGAGGGAGCCCTCCTTGAGCCCCTCGCCGTAGCGGTCCACTCGGTCCTTGAGGGACCCTTCGAGATCGGTCCGGACTCCACGGTCGTTGTCATCGGCCCGGGCACCATGGGGCAGCTCTGCGCCCAGGTTGTAGCCGCTGTCGGTGCGCGTGTCATCGTGGTTGGCCTGGAGCGCCACGAGGCACGCCTCAAGGTCGCGAAGGAAACCGGAGCACACTACACGGTGTCGAGCGGAGCGGACGATGTTCGCGCCCTCGTGAGTGAGCTGACTGGGGGCATGGGAGTGGACTACGTCTTCGAGTGCAGTGGCAGCGTCGACCAGGTTGTCGATGGACTCTCGTACCTGCGTAAGGGCGGCATGTTTGGCCTGGTCGCCTTCTACAAGGATCCTCTCGTCGTGGATGCGATGACGATCATGCAGAACGAACTCAACGTCGTCGGGTGCCGAGGCAAGAGGCCCTCCAGCTTCCGCACCGCACTCGCCCTCCTGCGCAACGGACACCTGAACCTCCTCCCCGTCATCGGAGCCGTACACTGCTTGGATGAGTGGGACCTGGCCATTGAGGAGGTCAGTCGCGGAGTCAAGGTCGTCATGACCCCAGGCGGTGCCCCGCTTGATACCGAACTTCCCGACCACCTCAAGAGCTGACGTGGGCAGGTGGTAACGGATCTTTCTTGCCGCCCGCAGGACCCTCCCTTCGTGCGGCAAGAAAGATCAAGGACGATGCCGAGGTGGCCCGGGCCCTTGCCCGGGCCACCTCCTTCCCACTCCCCTCCATGCGCCAACCATCACCATCGAGACACTGCAGCTTCGCAATAGAATCGACGGCCGCGAGCGCACGCCACCGGATCATGCCGAGAGAATCCTTTCTCGGGCTCTCTTGAGTGAAGTCCTACCCGCGGGTTCGGATTCGCCACTCTTTCTCCAGCTCAGAGGCCCGTTAACGTGGCGGACTTGAACCGCATTTACAGCCAGCAAGAAGCGCACGCATGCACGGATTCTCAAGATTTCAAAGTCCTCTGAGGTTTCTTCATTCAACCCTTACCAAACAGCACCAGATTGCGTAACATGGGTCACAGGTCGCACATGTATAGGTGCAGATTTCGCCGGTGAAATCTGACCGCGGTGCGACCACTATTTTCAGTCTGCAAGGGTGCAGTTAGGACGCAACACCATGAATGATCTCGAGTTAACAGAATTTGTCGTCAAGACAATTGCCGACACCGCCATTGAGAACGAGTCGTTCTTTTGCGAATTGGATTCGGTCGTCGGGGATGGTGACTTTGGATATTCGCTCGCTCGTGGATTTGAGAAGCTGCTGGAGAACTGGGACGACATCGATCGCAGCAGCGTCCCCGTGTTCCTCCAGAAGTGCGCCATGATCCTCACCTCCAGAATCGGCGGCTCATCGGGCCCAATCTGGGGGACGGCGTTCATGAGGGCGTCCGCCGTTGCTCGCCAGCACGAATCCCTCGACGCTTCCGTGCTGGTCGCCATGATTCGTTCCGCCATCGAGGGCATCCAGGCCCGTGGCGGGGCAGAGTTTGGCGACAAGACACTCATCGATGTTCTCGCCCCCATGGCGGATGAGATCGAGGCCGCCAGTGGATTATCTGGCAAGCAGATTGCAGAACGAGTTGCCGTACGCGCCGACGAGGCGGCGGAGGCCACGAAGGAGATGATCGCCAAGCGCGGTCGCGCCTCCTATACAGCTGAACGAAGCATCGGCAGCGTCGATGCTGGCGGCAAGGGTGTTGCCGTCATTACCCGCGCACTCGCTGATGCGTGGCCCGAGTCCTGACAACCACACAATTAATTCAAAGGCGAAAAGGAAAACAAATGAAGAAGTTCATGAACGACCCGAAGAACTTTGTTCCGGAGATGCTGGACGGCATCGTGCGAGCAAATCCCGACACGTTGAGGTACGTGCCGGACTACAACCTGATCCACCGTGCAGACGCACCGAACAACGGCAAGGTCTCGATCATTCAGGGTTCCGGCTCCGGCCACGAACCCGCACACGTCATGACCGTCGGCCCCGGCATGCTGACCGGCGCCTGCCCGGGTGACGTGTTCGCAGCTCCCCCGATGGACTACGTGTACGAATCTGCCAAGCTCCTGAACTCCGACAAGGGCGTCCTCCTCCTCGTCAACAACTACACGGGCGACCGCATGGCGTGGGAGATGGCGAAGGAGATGCTGGACGCCGAGGGCGTCAAGACCGAGATCGCTTACGTGAACGATGACGTTGCGGTCCAGGACTCCACCTACACTGTCGGCCGCCGCGGCGTTGCCGGCAACTTCTTTGTCATGAAGACCGCTGGCGCTCTCGCAGAGGCCGGTGCTGAGCTGGAGGACGTCAAGGCCATTGCCGAGAAGACGAACTCCCTCGTTCGCACCATGGGCATTGCGCTCTCCGGCACCACTCCCCCCGCCAAGGGCGAACCAATCTTCACCCTCGCGGATGACGAGATGGAGGTGGGCGTTGGCATCCACGGCGAGCCGGGACGCCGCCGCGACAAGATGGCCTCCGCCGACGACATCGTCGACGAGCTGCTGAACGCGGTCGTCTCCGACCTGCCATTCGAGGAGGGTGACGAGGTTGCCCTCATGATCAACGGACTCGGTGGCACGCCGATCTCCGAGCAGTACATTCTCTACGGCATTGCACACCGCAAGCTCGAGGAGAAGGGCATCAAGGTCTGGCGCTCCTACGTTGGAGAGTACTGTACATCGCTGGAGATGGCGGGCGCCTCGCTCACCCTCCTGAAGGTCGATGACGAGCTCAAGGATCTGCTCCTCGCACCCGCCGAGATCGCGATTCGCACCTTCTAGTTCATCCTTTTACCCATCGCGGGAGGGACGCCACGACGCTCCTCCCGCAATTCCTGTTACCCCCAAAAACTGCGATTTCGTTCCCTCCACTTTGGGCGCGTGAGAAGACTTCCAGGACTATCTCAAACCTTGTATAGTCCTGTATAAATTCCCTGGTTAAACTGGTCATGAGAGCCTACAAAGGAGTATGCAATCATGAAAGTTCAGAGTTATCCACCAGCTTCCCTGAATCTGACGGTCGAGGATCTTGACCTTGAGTGCCAGCCCGGGCAGCGCGACGACGTGGAAAGAATTACGAGGACCCCGATCGATCCCGACACCTTTGCTCTCCTGTCGGGCCGCGTCAAGAACATTGAGGTCGGCCCCGAGCTGCAGAAGGTCGTCACCTACTTCAAGACTCCCAAGAAGGAGACTCCTTCCGGGTTCAAGCGCGTCCTCTCCCTCAAGAGGGACACGCTCGTGGTGGACCTGAGGCGGGACATCTCGTACGACAAGAACGGCGAGCTGAAGCCGACGAAGGTCATCTATTCCGCGGATTCCGCGAATCCGTACGAAATTGAGCCCATTGCCCCATTCCTTGGGAACCTTACCTGCAACCCCGGCATCATCTACGACCTGTTTCTCAACAACCCCGAGGCGAACGTTGGGAACAAGTTCAAGGACCGCGACGAGGTCGTGACCGCCCTGGGTGACGTGCTTGGCCCGGGCTGTGACATGTCGATCGAGCTGAATAATCCGTTCGAGCCGGACTTTGCGAAGATCCTGGATGAGGCGGAACGGTTCAGGGAGATCCTCTCCCCCTGGCGGGTTGTCATCAAGGTTCCCCACACCGGTCCCGTCAACCACGAGAACTACCGCCAGCTTCTCACCGGCGATGGTCACCTAGATACGGCATTCGACAAGGGAGCAACCGCCGACATGCTGCGCGGCCACAACCTGGCCCTGAAGCTCTACGAGCACGGATTCAAGGTCAACTTCACCCTCATGTTCGAGCCACATCAGGCTCAGATGGCGCTGCAGGCACGCCCCGCCTTCATCAATGCCTTTATCCGCCATCGTCGCATGCAAGCCAGCAGGATCGTGGGCCTTCTCAAGGCCTACGAGCTCTCCGGGGACACGTACTTCGTTGGAGACCTCCGCAAGTACCTCATCGCGTGCGACTTTCTGCCCGCTGGATCCGACGGCGTCACGGACGATGCGGTTCTTACCCGCGCACGCGAGGCACTCGCCAACCGCGCCGTCACCACCTCGGACAACAGCTCCGACGGGCTCGATACGGTGCGACACAACCTGCGGGCCCTCCGTCAGTCCAACCTGCCCGACACGAGACTCATCATCTGCTCCATGGAGGGGCCGCTCAACTACCCCGACATCGACCGCCTACTCATGGAACCCGAGTTTGAGGACATGGTGGACAGGGTCGTGGTCACGGCCGAACCCCAGTACCTGGCAAGGTTCACCTCAACCAACCAGGTCGTGAGCTACCAGCGCAGGTTTATGGCTGCGGCAGAGGGCAACGACTAGGGGTCAACCAAGCCACCATAGCAACCAACAAGACAGCCACAGCAGGTATGAAGGTGACTGCATGTTCGATCCCCGAAAAGACAGTCGCATATTCTGAAGCGCCCGACCCAGCATTCCATTGCCTCGTCGGGCGCTGCACTACCGCTGACGCGATCTGATCGGAGTAACGGGTTCTCAATGCACCCCACCAGGGCGCGCTCTCCGTCTTCGATCTCTATGCGCACCTACGCAATGAAAAGTGCGTGTTGGTCTCTTTGGGAGGAAACGATGCCACGCCCTTGTGACATCGCCTTAACCCACAGTTTACCCATTTTGTTGCTCTAGTCACGCCCAACTCGGACGGTGGCCCCTCGTTCGCGTAGCTCCGCAATGATGCTTTCCGGCGTGCCAGCATCCACAACAACGCTGTCAAAGTCGGCAGTATCGGCGACTCGGTAGAGGGCCTTCCGTTCAAACTTCGATGCGGTCACGGCAAGGTGGGATTGCACGGACGACTGCAGCATGAGGGCCTTGTATTCGGCGACCTGTGAGTAGGGGTGGTAGACGACGCCGTCGGAGATAGCTGCTGCCGAGATGAAGGCATGGTCGGCACGCACCTGCTGGAGCGTCTTGACGCCCGCTGGGCCGTAGTTCGCGTCAAGGTGGCGGTCGTACCTGCCGCCGAGGGTCACGAGCTCCCAGTCGGGCACAGAGCCAGCGAGCTGGATGATCGACCAGTTGTTCGTGATGATGGTGAGTCCACCCACGGAGGTGAACTTCTTCAGGATCGAGTACACAGTGGACGAGTCGTCGCAGATGATCGAGGTGCCGCGGGTCAGGTACTTCTCAAACTGAGAGGCGAGCGAGTCCTTCGCCTCTTCTTCCTGGGTGAGGCGGTACTTCATCGAGGTCTCGCTCAGGGAGGTGGCAACGGCGGTGACCTCGCCGCGGGAACGCACGATCACGCGATCGTTCTCCAGCTCCGACAGATCACGGTAGATCGTCATCGGGGAGGCGTCAACGAGCTTCAACAGGTCTTCAACGCGCACTGTACCTGCGTTGAGGACGTGTTCTGCCAGCAGTTGTTGCCTGTCGTTCTTACTGAGCTGAGCCACGTTGCTCCCTTCTGCCTAAATTGCTCAAGCCTACTGCCTCACCTGAGCCACTTCGTTATTTTATCGCTCGATACCAGCGAAAGATGAATTGAGTGTGCCGGGAGCGAGTCGCTCCCGGCACACCTTCCTAGCTAGGGGCGAAGAATGTACTTCGAACCCTTGCCCTGGGACATGTCCTCGAGGGACTCGACGAGAGCCTCGAGGGGGCGCACCTCGGTGCAGAGAGACATGCCGTCGAACTTGCCGGTGGACAGCAGTTCAACCGCGATCTTCACGTACCGGGGCTGGTGGTGGTACACGCCCTTGAGGGTGTACTCCTTGTAGTGCATATCCGAGGAGTTGACCGAGAACGGCGCATCCTTCGGGGTGCCACCGAACAGGACTGCGGTGCCGCCGGGGCGGAGGCAGTGCACGGTCTGCTCCCACACCTGGGGCAGACCTACTGCTTCCACGGCCACGTCAGCGCCGCGACCACCGGGGGTGAGCTCGTTGATCTTCGCGGCGCACTCCTGCGGGGTTTCGAGGCCGGTGAGGTTGACGGTGCGGGCACCGGCTTCCTCGGCCTGAGCGAGGCGCCCCTCGGAACGGTCGGCGGCGATCACGCTTGCACCGCGCAGCTGCGCGAGCTTGATGAACATCTGGCCGATGGGGCCAGCGCCGTTGACCACGACGGTGTCGCCGAGCTTGATGCCGGACTCGGAGATGCCGTGAACGACGGTCGAGAGCGGCTCGAGCGGGGCTGCCGCCTCGAACGAGAGGGTGTCGGGAATCTTGTAGGTGTTCCGCTGAACAATGGCCTTGGGAATGATGATCTGTTCCGCGAAGGCACCGTTCAGGTACTCCAGGTTCTCGCACAGCGACTCACGGCCAATCGAGCAGGCCCAGCAGTGCCCACAGGGGGCGGTGTTGGCTGCGACGACGCGGTCACCGGGGGCGAAGTCGGTGACTCCCTCCCCCACTTCGGTGACGATGCCGGCGAACTCGTGTCCGAACCTGGCCGGCAGTGTCGGGAACAGGGTGGGGTGTCCCCTGCGGTACGACTTGAGGTCGGTGCCGCACGTGGCTGCTGCCTTCACTTCGACAGCGACCTCGCCCGGTCCCGGGGTTCCCGGTTCCACATCTTCGAGTCGAAGATCTCCGGGTCCGTAAAACATGTATGCGCGCATAAGATTCCTCTTTTACTTCTTTCCTACCTAGGGACGTGCCGGAAGTACGGCGCGTGCCAAGATATTGGTGTAGTCAGGATCGTCCTGGTAGACGATCTGCTCTGCGGCGTAGAGGAGCGGCATGCGCTCCTTGACGTCACCGGTCTGTTCGGCGAGCCTGATCGCGAGCGGGATGGCGGGCACGCCCTCCACGGTCTGCTCCAGCTCCTCCATGGTCTTGAGCGCGGCCTTCGCACCCTCACCGCGGCCGATGCGGACGCCGTAGACCTTGTTGCGGCCGGACAGTCCGGTCACCTCGAGGTCACCAACGCCGGGCAGGCCGTAGGCGGTTGCTTCCTTCGCGCCGAGTGCGACGGACAGGATCGACATCTCCTTGACAGCCTGGGCGAACGTGGCCGCCTTGAGGTTGTGGTGAGGGTGGCCGGTCTTTTCCTCGAGACCATCGGCGATGCCGAGCATGATGGCGTACACATTCTTCATGGGTGCGCACAGCTCGACGCCGACCTCATCATCGGAGGGCTCGATGGCGTAGTGGTCGGAGCGTGCCTCGCGGGCGTACTTGACCGCTACGTCGTAGTCCTTCGATCCGAAGATCGTGGCCGTGGGTTCGTTTGCTGCACACTCGTTGGCCTTGACCGGGCCGGCGATGGCGACGATGGGTGGCAGGGCGATGCCAGCCGCCTCCGCCATGCGGCGCAGTCCGACGGGCAGGAGCTCGATCGTGCCGTCCTCCGCGGGAAGGAAGCCCTTCGTCGTGAGCCACAGTGCCTGCGCCTTAGAGATGCCCTCGAAGGCGAGTTCTGCAACCTTGGGGACGCCAACGGATGCGACAGAGAGAGCCACAACGTCGACACCATCAAGTGCCTTGTTCAGATCGTCGGATCGGAAGGTGTTGACCTTGTCGGAGATGACAACGTTGATACGAGGGTGGGGTTCACCCGCCTCAATTGCATCAATCAGATGGTCATCGAGCCACGTTCCCCACAGGTTCACCTGCCAGCCTGCCCGCACGAGGGCGTTGGCGAGCCCGGAGCCCATGGCTCCAGCACCGAGGATTGCAATAGATGACATGTTCGATCCCTTTCGATCTAGTTATCTTCGTTGGAGACTTCAGCATCCGGGTAGCGGCGAGCGAACTCGTGAAGCTGATCGTTGGTTTCCTTGAGGTCCGCGTAGAGGCGGCCCTGGATCTCGCCGAGCTCTGCGTAGATCTTGTGGTTCTCTTCGTTCGGCTCGGTGGAGTCGGTGAACTGAGCCATGTGCTTGGCTGCGGTGGCGATCGAGTTGTCGCCGAAGACACCCGTGGAGGACATGGCGACAATGCCGGCGCCGAGTGCCGAGATCTCGTCTTCCTTGCAGGCGGTGATCGGCAGGCCGATTGCGTCGGTCATGATCTGGCGCCAGAGCTTCGAGCGGACGCCGCCACCCATGGCGCGGACCGTGGTCAGCTTCGTGCCGGTCGCCTCCTGGAGGGCGCCGAGCGAGCGCGCCATCTCCATCGAGATTGCCTCCAGCAGGGAGCGGTACATGGAGCCGCGGCCGTGGGTGCCTCGCCAGCCGACGACTGCACCGCGGGCGATGGGCTCCCAGTAGGGGCTCTGCACTGCGTTCCAGTAGGGCAGGGTCACGAGGCCACCGGCACCGACGTTGCGGGCCGCGGCGACTGCCTCGAGCTCCGGATCCGGTCCACCGTTGAGTGCGGGGTTGCCGAATTCCTTGCGGAACCAGGTGGTGAGGAACGCACCCGAGGACTGCAGGACCTCGAGAACGTAAGTGTCGGGGATGCCGCCGGCGAGGGTACGGAACACCTGGCCGTACTGGTATTCATTCGCGGTCACGCCGGCGTTCACGGCGGTACCCATGTTGAGGTAGGCAACCTCAGGATCCACAGCTGCGGCGCCAACGCCAGCAGCCTGCCCATCACCGAGACCGGAGATCACCGGGATCTCCTTCGAGATGTTCCAGGACTCGCGGACTTCCTTCTTCACGTAACCGATGACATCACCGGGCTGGTAGAGGTTCGACATCTGGCTACGCTTGACGCCAGCGATCTCCATGAGCTGGTCGGAGTAGTCGAGCTTCTCAATGTCGAACAGGCCGAGGGAGTCAGCTGCCGCAACCGAGGAGTTCCATTCGCCGGTCAGGCAGTAGACGAGGTAACCGTGCACGTCGACGATCTTGTCGGCGCTTGCCCACAGCTCGGGCTCGTGCTCGTTCACCCATGCCATCTTGTAGATCGCGGGAGTCACGTCTGCGGGCTTGCCCGACAGCTTGTGGATCTCGGGGGTGCCATACTTCTTGATCTGGTCGGCGGCGCGAATGTCGAGCCACAGGATGCCGTTGCGGAGCGGGGTGCCGTCCTCGGTGAAGGGAGCGAAGGTTTCGCGCTGGTGGGTGAGGCCGATGGCTGCGATGCGGCCCTTGTCCGCCATCTTCAGCTTCGAGATGGCCTCCGCAATAGCGGCGTTGGTCGAGCTCCACCAGTGCTCCGGGTTGTGCTCGCCAAAGCCCTGCTGAGGGGTGCGCATGGGGATCTCACGCTTGCCGAGTGCGAGCACGTTTCCTTCGACATCAACAACGATGGCCTTGGACGACGTGGTCGACGAGTCAACAGCGATAACGAGCGGGCCTTCGGCCGCGTTCAACTTGTTCATCTTTTTCTCCTGAATTCTTCCTTGAATCCGACCGGCTTGGACGAACCGGTGTTAGGTAACAGTATTAACACATCAAACTGATAAATCCACCAAAAACACATGATGAACACATGTGCAAACTCTTTACACCATCCGTCCATGCACGAGCTTCGCAATTGTCTCGATTGGAAGGAATTCATGACCCTCACGACCTGCACGTTTCTTGGAGTCAGTCTCTTTTCTCGGCAGAAACACAGGACTTCTCGAGACGATCGACCACTCCAGCCGCTATTGAAGCGAGAGCGCCGAGAACGGTCGCGGGTACGACTGAGCGGGAAGATGCTCGCACCTCCCCGCTCTGGTCCGACATAATCTCGGACACTCACAACACTCCACCCTGTTAAAACTGGTGGAAGCTGACTGCACTATTCAGTTGTCGAGAATGACCTCTTTGTGGCGGTTCATTGCCGGTACACTGCCGATTTAGCAATGACTTTCCAGCGGTTCGGAAACGCTCCCGAACCGGTCCTAGCTGTCCTTGCCCGGCTGCTTGCCGTAGGAGGACATGCCAACGACCGCGGATGCGATCTGATCATCGTCGAGGAGTGCGATGGGGGCTCCGGTTGCCATGGCGCGGAGCTGGATCTCGCAGATGTACTCGAGGATGGGCAGGAGGTTGACGGCCTTCTTGAGGTTCGGGCCGATGGTGATGGCACCATGATTCTTCATGAGGGCGCCGGAGCGTCGCTCAAGGGCCTTCGCAACGTTCTCGGCGAGCTGGTCGGTGCCGAATTCCGCGTAGGGGGCTACGCGGATGATGCCACCGAGCATGGCCGAGTAGTAGTGCGACGGCGGAATCTCGTCCACCACGAGGCCGAGTGCCGTGGAGGCGTAGGCGTGGTTGTGGGTGACGGCCGTGGCGTCCGTTGCCTCGTAGACCGAGATGTGGAGCGGGAGCTCCGAGGAGGGCTTGAGCCTGCCCTCAACGTGGTTTCCCGCCATGTCGTACACAACGACATCCTCGGCGGTCATGGTTGCGTAGTCGACGCCCGAGGGCGAGATGACAACGTGGTCTCCGATGCGGATGGAGACGTTGCCGGCGGTGCCGACCACGAGGTTCTCCTCCACCATGAACAGGCAGGTGTCGACGACTTCTTGGCGTTCTTTTTCGTACAGCATTCTTCTTCTGCTTCTCTCTTACTTTTCTAGGACAGCCGGGTTAGCCAGGTGGGTCGGGACCTCACCACGGGAGTAGGCGGCGATGTCGGCGGTGGCGATGCGGGCGGCCACGCGCGATGCCTCCTGGGACGCTCCAGCGAGGTGGGGCGTGAAGGTGATGCGAGGGGTCTTCAGCAGTCTGTGGTCCGCGGGGAGCGGCTCCTCGGGCAGGCAGTCGAAGGCCGCTGCGTGCAGGTGACCGGCGTCGATCGAGTCGCACACGGCGTCGTAGTCGACGAGCGGGCCGCGAGCGCAGTTGATGAGGATCGAGCCCTTCTTCATCTTCGCGAGCGACTCGGCGTTGATCATGTGCTTGTTCTCCTCCGTCACGCGCGCGTGGAGGGTGACGAAGTCGGACTCGGCAAGGAGCTGATCGAGGGTCACGAACTCGACCACGCCGTCGCTGCCGGGTTCCTTGAACGGATCGAAGGCGAGGACGCGGGCACCGAAGGCGGCCATGATCGCGGCCACGCGTGCGCCGATGGCGCCGTATCCGATGACACCAACGGTCGAGGCGCCAACCTCCTGGCCGGTCTTCTCGAACTTGTAGTAGTCGGTTGCCCACTCGCCGTTCACGACCTCCATGTGCCGCTGGGCGATCTGACGGGCCGCGGCGAGCAGCATCGCAACCGAGTGCTCTGCCGTGGCGCGAGCGTTCCTGCCCGGAGCGTAGGAGACCATGACGCCGTGCTTGGTAGCGGCATCAATGTTGACGTTGACGGGGCCACCGCGGCAGATCGAGATGAGCTTGAGGTCGGGGCTGGCGGCGATGACCTTCTCGGTGAACGGGTGGGTGTGGGAGATGACGGCCTCGCAGCCTTTGAGAGCATCGATGAGTTCGTCCTCATCACCCAGTGCCTCGTGCACCTCGGCGACGTCGCCGAAGGGCGGGTCCGGCCAGGTACCAACCAGTCGCGCCACCTCAGCGTCCGGCACCTCGTTCTTGAGTGCCGTGGTGAGAACGTCATCGGTCAGGAATCCGTCCGATGCAATGAGTACTTTCATGTTTCTCTTTCTCTTTCCTGCGATTGCTAGTTGGTCTGCTTGCGCAGCGACCTCATGTCCGGCCACACCGGACGGAGGGCTCCCCTGGTCTCGAGGAACAGGTCGTACGCATCTCGGTACAGCTTGTTGTTATCGGCGTTCGGCTCGAAGGTCTGAGTCGATGCGCCAAGTGCCTCGGCGGCCTCGGGGATCGTGTTGTAGCGGCCCGCGGACACGAGTGCGAGCACGGCCGCGCCGCGTGCACCGGCCTCCGGAGCGTCCTGGCGGACGACGGTCAGTCCCGTGGCATCGGCGAGAATCTCGCAGATGAGGTCGGAGCGGAAGCCACCGCCCGACACGAGTAGGTCATCGGTCACCTCGAGGGTCTCGATGCACTCCACGAGGGAGAAGGCAACGCCCTCGTATACGGAACGGAGGATGTCCTCGCGTTCGGTCGTGAGCGACATGCCCTGCCACGAGGCCGAAGCGTTCGGGTCGAGGAAGGGTGCACGCTCACCACCGGGGGCTGCGTACGGCAGGTAGACGACGCCGTGCGAACCGGGTCCAGCATGGCGTGCCGACTTCTCGATCTCGTCCCAGTGAGCGTCCTCGAAGCCCAGCATCTTCCTGATCCAGTCGAGGTTCGGGGTGCCGGTCATGGGGGCCATGAACTCGAGAACCTGGGCGTCGTTACCGGTGGCAAGAACCATGGACAGGTCCGACTTGCGTTCGGCAACCGACGGCAGCAGGGTGCCAACGAAGCCGGTGGTGCCGAGGATCAGCCAGGTGGCGCCGTCTTCGACGGCACCGAGGCCCGCGCCGGTCACGGCGACGTCGATCTGACCAACGCCGACCGGTGTGCCCTCGGGGATTCCCGTGATCTTGGCGGCCTCGGCGGACAACGGGGATGCCTTGCCGGCTGGGTGGCGCACCTCGGGCAGGAGCGACAGCGCGTCGGTCAGGTTGACGTCGGCCGCGAGGGACTCCGAGTAGCCTGAGGCGTCGCGTACATCAAAGAAGGTGCGGGATGCTTCTGAGTAGTCGGTGGCGCGCTCGCCCGTGAGCTTGAAGCGCAGCCAGTCCTTACAGTAGAGCTGGGTTGCCGCCCGGGCCATGACCTCGGGCTCCTTCTCGCGCAGCTCCTCGAGGAGGACAGGGAAGAGACCGGAGAACAGGGAGGTGCCGGTGACTTCGAGGACCTTGGCGTCCTTGCCCTCCTCAGTCCACTTGGCGACCCTGTCGCCCGCACGACCATCCATCCAGTTCGCTGCGGGGCGGATCGGTTCGCCGGCCTCGTCGACCAGCCACACGCCGTCACCCTGGCCGGTCAGGCCAATGCCCACGACCTCGTGACCATCGAGCTGGTCCTGAACCGACTTCAGGCAGGAGGCAACGGCCTCCCAGATCAGATTCATGTCCTGCTCTGCTTCGCCATTGGGTCCGTAGTTCACGGGAACGGACTCGTGGTGAGTTGCGTAGATCTCGCCATCAAGGGTGAAGGCAACGGCCTTCACTGCTGTGGTGCCGCCGTCGACACCAATAATTACTTCGGACATTGTGTTACTCCTCATTGAGTGGCCTGGAGGAAAAGTTGTGATCGATTGCGGGGAGCCAGGACCTCTCTCCCCGCAACGGGCCGATCAGTACCGAAACTGTTCGGAATATGTCCGGAACTGCTCTGAACGGAATTAGTTGGGAACGATGGCGACCTTGATACCCTCACCCGACTGGGCGAACTCAATACCCTCGACAACTTCGTCAAGCTTGTAGGTGTGGGTGTGGAGTGCCTTGACGTCGATGAGGCCCGCACCGATGAGGGCGAGAGCCTTCTCGTGGTGTGCGCGGCCCGCGTTCGAGGTGCCCGTGACGATGAGCTCGCTGTAGTGGATGAGGTTCGGATCGACCTCAGCGAGAGCACCCTTCGGGAAGCCTGCGAAGGCGTTAACACGGGCGCGCTTGCGGGCGGCCTGAAGGGCCTGGTTGACGAGGGCGCCGTGACCGATGCAGATGATGACGACGTCAGCGCCGCGACCGTCGGTCAATCCCTTAACGAACTCAAACAGGTCCTGCTCAAGGGGGTTGATCGTGTGGGTTGCACCGAGCGATTCGGCGATCTCGCGGCGGGGTTCCGACGGGTCGGACACGATGACGTTCTCGGCACCGAGAAGGCGGTTGAGCTGCGTGTGGAGCAGGCCGATGGGGCCGGCACCCATGATGAGGACGGTGTCGCCGACCTCGGTTTTGTACTGCTCGGAACCGTTGATGACACATCCAAGGGGTTCGGCGAGGGCCACCTCCGCGGGGGTCAGGTGCGCCGCCGCCTTGTAGACGCCGCCGCGCTCAAGAGCATCCTTCGGGACACGGACGTACTCGGCGAGGCCGCCGTTGACCCGGTACCCGAAGATCTGGGAGTCGGTGCACAGGTGCTCGAGACCGCGTGCGCAGTAGTAGCACTTGAGGCAGGGAATGGTGGGGAGGATGCCAACGAGATCGCCGATCTCGTAGCCTTCGACACCTTCGCCGATCTCCTCAACGTATCCGGAGATCTCGTGCCCGAGGACAACACCGACATCAATGCCTTCCGACTTCTCAACACGCAGGATACGACCGTCCGTGCCGCACACCGTGTTGGCGCCGACTTTGAGGACGAGCTCACCCGCCTGCGCTACCGGCTTCTCAATATCTCGAAGTTCAAGCTTTCCTGGTCCAGCAAACACTGCTGCTTTCATGCGTCCTCCCTAGAACGATCATGCGGTGCGGATTGCACCGTGCCCCGCGGGGCGAAGTCTGTTGTGTGGGTGCGAGAGTGTGGGAGGGTTTCCCCTCCCACACTTAGTCACTAGTTGGCCCGTGCCTGAATGTCTGCCAGCCTGTGGCTGACATCCGCCGTGGACGGGTACAGGTCGAGGTAGATCTGGTACATCTCGCCGTAGATCTCGAGGTTGTCCGGGTTCGGCTCAATCTCACGCTCTGCGGAGTTCCAGGTCGTGTTCTGGTCCACGAGGCCCGCGGTCACGGCCGCGAGCAGAGCATCGCCGTAGGACGCGCCGATGGTGACCTTCGGGATGTACTGCTTGATACCGATGATGTCGGACATGATCTGGGGCCACAGGCCACCGGTCGTGCCGCCACCAACAGCCCAGTATTCCTTGGCCTCGCCGCCCGATTCCTTGATCGAGTCGAGCAGGTGTCGGGAACCGTAGCCGGTTGCCTCGAGCGCGGAACGGTAGATGTCGCCGTACGAGTGCGTGAGGTTGAGGCCGGCGAGGACACCGCGGGCGTTCGGGTCAGCGATCGGCGAACGCTCGCCCGAGAAGTAGGGCAGCATGAGCAGGCCGCGAGCACCCGGGGATGATTCGCCTGCCAGCTTCGTCAGCTCGTCATAGTCGCGTCCCGACAGGTCAGCCACCCACGTGGTGAGCGAACCCGTGGTCGACATGCCGCCGGACACGTTCGAGGTGCCTGCGTAGAGGCCAGCGTTGGACCACAGCGAGGGAGCGATGAGGGCCTTGTCGGAGATCTGCACGGCAACCATGGTGGAGCCGTACATGAGCATGACCTGACCCGGCTGGCTAACGCCAACGGAGAGGGCCTCGACGAATGCGTCGATCGAGCCGACCGACACCGGGGTGCCGGGACGGAGGCCGGTGATGCGGGCGGCGTTCTCGGTGATGTGGCCAGCGACCTCGTTGGACCACATGAGCTTCGGCATCTCGAGATCTTCACAGATGTCGGTGACCCACTCGTCAACCCAGTCGTTCGTGAACGGCGAGTAGAGGGGCTCACACATGGAGGCCGACAGGTGGTCGAGAACGTAGGCGCCGGTCAGGTGGAAGATGCAGTAGGTGTGTGCCATGAGGAAGCGACGGGTCTTCGACCAGACCTCGGGCTCGTTGCGACGAAGCCACTCGATCTTCGGGCCAACAGACTGCGACGTCATGTGGTTACCGCAGACCTCGAGGATCTTGTCGGCACCGTAGCGCTCGGTCAGCTCGTCGATTTCCTTGGCGGAACGGGTGTCAACGCCGTAGAGGATGGCGGGGCGCAGGCCCTGTCCACGCTCGTCGGCTGCGAGGAACACGGGGCCGATGCCGGAAATGGCGAGGCCCGCCACGTCACCCTTTGCGCGGGCGGTCAGACGGCGGCAGATCTCGACAACATCCTTCCACCAGGTCTCATCCGGATCGTGCTCGGCCCAGCCCGGACGGGGGAAGGACGTTTCGTGACGCACAACCTCGCTGTGGATGACGTTACCTTCAGTATCGGCAAGCACACCCTTCGTTGAGCCCGTGCCAATGTCGATTCCGATTACAAGATCAGACATCTCTCAATCTCCTTTGATTTGAGGAATACGGCCGCGAGCACCTCCGCACGGGCCATGGTATGCACGTGATTGCCCTCACGCGCACCCTTCAATATTCCTCTAGCATTCGTGAATAGTCAATGTCAGAGACCGATAAAAATTGAACATATTCTCATCTCATCACGATAATTTCACAGTCTCGTTGATCATTTTCTCGAGTGACTCTATCTCTAGAATCTCTCCATAATTCAGGTCCGACAGTTTTCAACTTTCTCAGACTATTTGGCTCTACCGTGCGCTTTTGAACGAGAATTTCGCGCGCATATTCCAGAACTGGGTACCAGAAAAAAGCAAAAGGTGGGCCCGTCCCACTTCACATTGGGTGAAGCGGAATGGACCCACCAAATTATCAGCGCCCGCGCGCTGGTGTTTTTAGGTCAGATCGTAGAAGAACTTGTCCCAGGGAATATCCAGCGGAGCGTCTTCTGCAACCACCGAGTAGAGGAAGCGGCAGAGCGGGTACTCTTCCGGCTTGATGACTCCGCGTTCGGTCAGCGGGCCGAGAGCCTTACCGATCACCTTGATCGCGGCAACGCCCTCGAGCGTCACCCCCTTCATGTGCTGGTCGCGAACCTCGGAGAACGGGATGCCCTGACCGACAAGCGTGCCGGCCTTGACGTTGCGGCCACCCATCGAGGTGACGAACATGTCGCCCACGCCGCCGAGACCATCGGCGCTGTCCGGGTTGCCACCCATGAGCTTGACGAAGGAACGCAGCTCGCGCTGGCCCTGAGCAAAGATCGCGGCACCGAAGTTGTACATGACGTACTTGTCGTTCTCCTTGCCCTCCTTGCGGAGCAGACCCTCGGCGAAACCGGCAGCGAACGCGTAGATGTTCTTCGTTGCGGCACCGGTCTCGTGGCCGATGAAGTCGGTCGAGGTCCAGACGTGGTAGTAGTCGGTACGGAACAAGTCGGCCAGGTACTCCAGGTCGTCCTTATCGTGACCGCAGAACACCACGGCGGTGTCGTGATGAACGGCGAGCTCACCAGCGATCGAGGGGCCGGTGATGGCGTTCCACGAGATCTGCTCGACCAGCTCTGGATCCAGGTACTCCTGGATCTTGTGCGGCAGGAGCTGCAGTTCGCCCGTCTCCTCGTCGGCCCTCATGCCCTTGGTGATGCAGAGGAACTTCTGTCCCGGCTTCAGCAGGGTGGCGAGCTGCTCGCCAATCCACTCAACACCGAAGGAGTTCACGCCACTCATGACCACGTCCGCGCCCTCGAATGCCTTCTCGGCATCCTCAAGCTGGTAGGCGGTCACGCCGTCGTTGACCTTGAGACCAAGGTCGGGGTGCACGCCGGTGGTCTGGATGGATTCGACGATCTCGCGATCAAGGAAGGTGCCAACGAGGCGCACTTCGTTGCCATTTTCTGAGGCGGGGAAGGACAGGGCGGTGCCCATGATTCCTGACCCGAGGATAACAATTGTTGCCATTAACTTAACTCCGTTTCATCACGGTATTGATTCGGGTGAAGATCTCTTCCAGGGCAGGGTAAATGTCCTGCTGGATCTCCGCCCACTGTCCATAGACTTCGTAGGCTTCGGGATCGGGATCTGTCCGGTCAACGAAGCTGGCCATACCCTCGGATGCTGCTTGCACATCCGGGTACGCACCGATCGCTGCCATCGCCATCATGGCGGCGCCCTGGGCGCTCACTTCCTCCACGCCGGAAACGACGAGGGGAAGGCCTGTGGCGTCGGCGAAGATGCGACGGTAGAGCGGGTTGCGGGACCCGCCACCCGTGCAGCGAAGCTCCTTGAGCTTGCGGCCGGTTGACTCCTGAACGCGTTCCAGGTTGCCGCGCAGCTCCATGGCCATGCCCTCAATGATCGAGCGATACATGTGAGCACGCGTGTGGGCGGTGCTCCAGCCAACCTGGATGCCCTTCGCGAACGGATCCCAGTGCGGGGACTGGACGGCGTTCCAGTACGGGACCGTCAGCAGGCCGTCCGTACCGGGTTCGAGAGCCTCGGCCGCCTTGTCGAGCTCGGGGTCAAGTCCGCCACCGCGTGCCGGGTCACCCAGTTCCTCACGGAACCAGTTCGCAAGAACCGATCCGGAGTTCTGAACGATCTCGAGAACGAAGGAACCGGGAATGCCACCCAGAAGGGTGCGGTACGCCGGCGAGTACGCGTACTCGAAGGCGTGCACGCCTGCCACGATCGAGGTGCCGATGTTGACGTACGCGACGTCCTCCTCAATGGCTGAGGTGCCAAGTCCTGCGGCCTGACCGTCACCAACGCCAGCGACCAGCACGACATCGTCGTTCAGGCCCCACTCGGAGAGAATCTCGGGCTTGATGGTGTCGATGATCGAGGCGGGCTCAGCCAGCTCAGCCATCTGATCCCTGCTTACGCCAGCGATCTCGAGCAGCTCATCCGAGTAGTCAACGTTGGCAATGTCAAGCAGGTTGAGCGTGTCGGCGCTGCCGACTGCGGACACCCAGCGTCCCACGAGGCGGTGAGCCAGGTAGGCGTGAACGTCGACCAGCTTGTGGGCGGCCTTCAGCGTGTCCGGCTCGTGCTTCTTTAGCCACGCGATCTTGTAGAGCGCGGGGGTGGTGTCGGCGGGCTTGCCGGAGAGCTCGTGAATATGGTCGGAACCGTATTCCTTGATCTCGTCGCCCGCGCGGGAATCCAGCCAGAGGATGGCGGGGCGAAGGGCCTCGCCATCCTCATCGACGAGTGCAAACGACTCGCGCTGGTGGGTGATGCAAAGCGCCTTGATCCGCTCGCAATCGCTTTCGTCCAGCGCAGCAACGGCATTCGAGATGGCTGTGTTTGTTGACGACCACCACTGGGTGGGGTCGTGCTCGTACTTGTCCATTCCGGGCGTCAGCAGGTCAATGTCTGCCTTGCCCGTGGAAAGGACCTTACCCGAGGCGTCAACGACGACTGCCTTGGTAGCCGAGGTCGAGGAATCAATTGCAATAACTAACGGATCTGACACGGTCCTAGCCCTTCTGTCCGTACACGTTCTGGTAACGGTCGTAGAGGGAATCGATGTGCTTCTGGTCGATGGGCTTCAGCTCGCCGAGTCCGCGCGCGATAGCAACGGTGCGAGCCACCTCCTCGACCATGACGGCGGCCTTGACGGCTGCGGTTGCATCCTTACCGATCGTGAACGGTCCATGGTTGGCCATTAGGACCGCGGGAGAACGTGAATCTTTGAGTGTTTCGACAATGCCGCGACCGATAGAATCGTCACCAATGATGGCGAACGGACCAACCGGTACGTCTCCACCGAACTCGTCACCCATCATGGTGAGCACACCGGGGATTGGTTCGTGGATCGCAGCGAAAGCTGTCGCGTAGGTCGAGTGGGTGTGAACCACTCCCCCTACCTCTGGCATATGACGGTACACGTAGGCGTGCGCCGCGGTGTCGGATGAGGGGGAGAGATGATCGGGAGTACCATCTACGATCTTCTCCCCGTCAAGCGTGCACACAACCATCACATCAGGGCTCAGCTCGTCGTATCGCACCCCGGAAGGCTTGATAACGAAGAGGTCCGCGCCCGGCACGCGCTCAGAGACGTTGCCGGCAGTCCACACGACCAGGTTGTTGGCGGGAAGCTCCTCGTGGAGCTTCGCCACCTTGGCCCGGGTTGCTGCGACAGCGTCCTGAACGTTTTGCGACAGTTCAGTTAGTACGATCATTTGGAGCTCTCGTATGCCTTTGCCTTGATGTCCTTCAGGCGGTACATCGGCGAGTTGGCGTCACGGCCGAACTGGTCGTGCAGTTCCTTGTAGATGGCGTACAGCGCATCGTACTTCGCGGAACGCTCCTCGTTCGGCAGGTAGGCTTCCTTGCGCACGTTCGCCATGTTCTCAGCGGCCTGGAAGACATCGTCGTAGACGCCAGCCGCAACTGCTGCGAACACTGCGGAACCGAGTGCACCGGTCTGCTCAGCCTCGGAAACCGAGATGGGGCGACGGGTGATGTCCGCCATGAGCTGCATGTAGAACTTGTTCTTCAGGAGGCCACCGGCTGCGACGATCTCGTCGATCTTCACGCCGTTCTCTTCGAAGTTCTCGATGATGACGCGGGTGCCGAACAGGGTTGCCTCGAGCAGAGCGCGGTAGGTCTCTTCCGGCGTGGTCGTCAGGGTCTGGCCAATGATGAGGCCGGACAGACGGGAGTCAGCCAGGATGGAGCGGTTGCCGTTGTGCCAGTCGAGAGCGATGAGGCCGTGCTCGCCAACTTCCTGGTCAGCGGCTTTAGCAACCAGGTAGTCGTGCAGCGAAAATCCCTTGCGGGCAGCCTTCTGTGCGTACTCGGCGGGAACACAGTTGTCGGTGAACCAGGCGAAGATGTCACCAACAGCGGTCTGGCCGCCCTCAAAGCCCCAGTAACCATCGACAGCGCCACCGTCGACGATGCCGAAGGTGCCGGGAACTTCCTTGAATTCCTCGCCGTTGACGACGTAGCAGGAGGAGGTACCGAGGATAGCGGTGAGCTGTCCGGGGCGAACGGCGTTCGCGCCAGCAACCACAACGTGGGCGTCGATGTTACCGGAGGCAACAGCGGTGCCAGCCTTGAGGCCGGTCAGCTCCGCCATCTCTTCGGTCAGCTCGCCAACCTTGCCACCGAGGGGCAGGATCGGGGCGGACATCTTGGTCTCGAACACGTCGCCGAAACCGGGAGCCACGGACTCCAGGTAGTCCTTCGACGGGTATTCGCCGTCCTGGAACATCCGCTTGTAGCCGGAGTCGCCTGCCGAGTAGGTGAGGACGCCCGTGAGCTTCCAGGTCACCCAGTCAAGCAGGTTAACGATCTGGTCGGTTGCCTCGTAAACCTCGGGAGCCTTCTCGAAGACCTCGAGTGCCTTCGGGAGCAGGAGCTCGGAGGAGAGAACGCCGCCGTAGCGGGGCAGCCAGGACTCGTTGCGATCCTCGGCGGCCTTGACCAGGCGGTCAGCCTGGTCCTGGGCGCCGTGGTGCTTCCACAGCTTGATGTAGGCGTGCGGGTTGTTCTTGAACTCTTCACGCTCGCACAGGGCGTTGCCCTCGGAGTCGGTGAAGAACACGGTAGCGGACGTGGCGTCAATGCCGATGCCGACGATGTCAGCGGGATCGACTCCAGCTTCCTTCACTGCCTCGGGAACCGCGGTGCCGAGTACCTCGATGTAGTCGGCGGGAACCTGAAGAGCGAATTCGGGCGGGAGCTTCTGACCATCAGCAGCGTCCAGGGTGCGGTCCATGACGGCGTGGCGGTACTCCGTGACGGAGGTGCCCAGCTGGTGACCATCGGAGGCGCGCACGACGACGGCGCGACCGGAAAGCGTGCCAAAGTCGATACCGACGATGTACTTCTCGCTGTTAGACATTAGAAATTTCTCCTTGGGTGGTGTGGGTGTAGCGACTAGGCTTCGGGGTGCTCGTGCTGGCCCCAGAATCCGTCTGCCGAGAAGAGCTGCTCAACGACGTCTTCGAGGAGTCCCAGATCGGTCAGGATGTCCAGAACCGTGTAGCGGGGACGAATCATCTGAGCCTTGAAGTGGGTCTCGCGGAAGCGGTCCCAATCGATCTCGATGAGTTCAGGGTGGTAGGGGGCGCCGGCTGCCTTGAGCATGTCCATGGCCTCCTGGGCGGTCACGAGCTGCTCGCGGCAACGCTCCTGGATGGTGGGCCACTTCTCCTTGAGGAGCTCGATGCGGGCAACGAGTGCGTCACCCTCCATGCGCTTGCCGAGCGAGTGCTTAACAGCCTCGTCCTGCATGTGGGGCTGGAGAGCTGCACGAACGTTCGCTTCGATCTCTTCGGGAGTCTTAACGGCGGCAAGTGCCTTGTCGACGTCGAAGTCCTCGACCGACATGTTGAGGAAGACCTCCCACATCGCACAGGATGCGATGGTGCCCACGCCAACCTTGAAGCCGTGCGACAGCGGCGGCTCCCAGTCGAGGCCGTGACCCTCCATCTCCCACGTGTGGGAGAACTGATGGCCGGCGCCGGAGGCGGGACGGGAGGACTCGTATGCCTGCATGGCGAGACCGGACATGAGCTGGCCTTCACCAAGCTTCGCGATCGCGTCCTCGCCACCGTTTGCGATAGCAACCGGGTCGGCAAGGGAGGCGCGGAGTGGGCCCTGAACGAGGGACCAGGTGTAGGGATCGATCGACTCGATGTCGAGCTCCTCGGAGAGGATCCAGTCCGCACCTGCGGGGATCTTCTCAATGAGGTCGCCGTAACCGGTTGCGGTCAGGCGCTTGGGTGCGTTCACCATCGTGTCGATGTCGGCAACGAGGCCCGCGGGGGCGGGGCAGTTGCGGGTGATCTTGAATCCGTCCTTGGCGATCGATGCGCCGAAGGCTGCAAAGCCATCGACCGATGCTGCGGTACAGACGTTGATGTAGGGGCGCTCGAGTTCACCAGAGGCGAGCTTGGCGATGTCGTTGAGGGTGCCGGAACCCAGCGACACAACAACGGTGTTCTCGTAAGGGCGTATGGCCTCACGCAGGATCTCGACGTTCTCGTAACCGCCATACAGCGTGGGGGTGCCGGGGAAGATGTAGGGGTCGTCAGCAAACTCGACGCCAGCGTCCTTGAGGGAGGCTACGACGACATCGCCGACTGCACCGTACGTGTTTTCATCTGCGACAACCAGAACCTTGGAACCCGGGAACAGGTCAACGAACATCTTGCCCGTTTCCTTGTTTACGTCCTTACCGAATGTTATGGCCTTCGTCTCCGAAGCAGTTTCCAAAGCCTTGTTGATTAGTTCAGTTGACATCATCAATTCCTCTCTTGCTTTTGACCGTAGTCTAGAGTGCGTTTCTTAAGATCGTCCGGTAATAGAACAATTACTCAGTGGGCCTAACTGGCCGTGATCACGTGCGTCTCCCGCGAGATTTGCGCCAGCGTTTCCGCAGGTACCGAGTCATCGGTGATGACGCAGTCGAAGTCGGAAATGTCGGCAACCTTGTGCAGGGACGTACGTGCAAACTTCGGTGCCGCAACGACAAGCACCGAAAATTCCGCTCGCGACATGGCAAGCGTTTTGAAGGATCCCACCTCCGCGTAGGGGTGGTAGACAGCGAGATTATGAACGGAAGCCGCACCGACAACAACGGCGGCGGGACTCAGGTTCGTGATCTCTCTCGTTGCCGTGGGTCCAAAGAAGGCATCGAGTTGAGGCATGTAGGTGCCACCGAGTGAAATGAGTTTCCCCTTCACTTTGTGGGACAGTGATCGCGACATTGCGAGTGAGTTGGTGATGTACGTCTTTTGCTGCGTATCAGTCAGCTCATCGACGATTGCGAGCGCCGTTGTCGAATCGTCAAGGAAGATCGTCGAGTATCCGGCAAGGACCTGCGCTGCGGCCTTGGCAATCTTTGCCTTGGCCGAGGTGTCCTGCATGAGCCGGAACGAGATGGGGGTCTCGGATGAGGAATTGATGACTGCCGAAACCTCGCCACGTGAGCGGCGCACAAGGCGCTTCGACTCAAGCGTGGCAAGATCCCGGTACAGCGTCATGGGAGAGACATCGAACAGCTCGATGAGCTCATCGGTGCGGATTGCGCCCCGTTCGTAGATCAGCCTGGCCAGTTCATCCTGGCGCTCCTGCTTTGAGGCAGCCACCGAAACTCTCCCAACCTCCGACATGTGTCGACCGTTACGCGTTCTTGCGCAGGTTGTCGACGTAGTCGACGGAGGTATGGATGTGCTCCTGGACGAGCGGGAACTGAGCCACGTACTGGTCGGCGAAGAACTTGTACTCCTCGTAACGGTCCATGTTGGGCTCAATGTGCTCGCGCTCGTGCACCATGTTGTCGGCGGCTTCCTGGACGGAGTTGTACAGGCCAGCACCGGCAGCTGCGAGGATGCAGGAACCGAGGGTCACGGCGTCGCCAACCTCCGTCAGGGTGATCGGAATACCGGTGACGTCGGAGTGCATCTGGGTCCACGAACGGGACTTGGTGGAGCCACCGCAGGCAACGAACTGCTTGACCTCGAAGCCAGCCTCGGCAAGCTTGCGCATGTTGGCTTCCACGCCGTAGCAGACGGCTTCCTGAATGGCCTTGTACATGTACTCGCGGGTGTGCGATAGCGACAGGCCGGTCATGACACCACGTCCCTTCGAATCCGAGTACGGGGTGCGGTTGCCCTGGAAATACTCGTTGATGATGAGACCATCGCAACCGATCGGGACATTCGCGGATCGCTGGTTCATGATGTCGTACGTGTTGAGTCCGGTCGACTCTGCGGCTGCCTCGATGTCAGGCAGGAACTGGTCCTTGAACCACTTGAGAACCGAACCAGAGGAGGTCAGGGAGGTCTCAACCGTGTACTGGCCGGGGACGACACCGTCGGTGTAGCCACCGAAGAAGCCGGGGCCGGACACGGGCTCGGCCGACTGGCCGGACATGACGTGGGACGAGCCGGTCACGAGCGACATCTTGCCCGGACGGAGCACGTTGAGGCCGATCTGGCCGTGCCACGCGTCGCCACCGCCCTGTGCGACGGGGGTGCCGGGGATGAGGCCGAGCTGCTCGGCTGGGCGGCGGGCGAGGCCACCAACCGGGGTGCCGAGGTCGTTGACGACGGTCGGGAGCTTGTCGAAGACATCACCTGCGCCGGCCTCTTCGTAGAGGTCGACGGGCCAGCCACCGTTGTCGCGGTCGTAGTAGGCGCGGTGAGCAGCCGTGTTGATGTTGAGCGTCCACTCGCCGGTGAGCTGGTAGGTCAGCCAGTCCGGAGCGTCAACGAGGCGGAAGGCCTTCTTGTAGGTCTCGGGCTCGTTTTCACGCAGCCAGGCGGCCTTGAAGGGGTACCACTCAGCGGTTGGGGGCAGGGTGCCGTTACCGGTGTAGCGGCGTGCCGGAGACTTCGTGTCGATCACGCGGGCAGCCTGCTCGGTCGCACGCACGTCCATCCACATGATGGCGGGACGGATCGCGTCACCGTTCGAGTCCATGGCAACCACGGTCATCGTGGTCGCATCGTACGAGATGCCTGCGATCTGGTGCGGCTGGAGGCCAGCGCGCTCCATGACGCGGTGCGTGGAGGCGACGAGCGCGCTCCACCAGTCCTCGGGGGACTGCTCAGCCCAACCCGGTGCCGGGTGGGTGGTCTTGTAGGTCGTTGCCGCGAACGCGACGGGGGATCCGACAAGATCGAAGATGCCGACTCGACACGACTCTGTGCCGAAGTCGATGCCCATGACGTAGGGGCCGCCAGTGAGCGAGTTCTTGTTTTCGAATGTAGACAATGTGTTCTCCACCTAATGGTTGTTTAGTCTTCGTCGGTCCAGCCCCAGTCGGAGCGAATGGACTCCGGAATGAGGTGGTCGACACGGTCTAGGACATAGGTAGGCTGGTGCGATTCGTCCAGAGCCTGAGCTTCCTCGAGTGTGGAATCTCCGGTGAGGACGAGGGCAGAAGCCATGCCGGTGTTGATAGCCATCCCGATGTCTGTCGATAGGCGGTCGCCCACCATCATGCAGTTCTTCGGATCGACATCGAGATCTCCGAGGGCAGCCTCGAGCATCGCGGGCTCTGGCTTACCCATGTTGGCCTTCAGCTTGGTTCCGGTGGTTGCTTCGATGGCGGCAACAATGCCTGCAGCATCGGGTTCCCCTCTTCCCCCGGGGAACGGGCAGAACTTGTCCGGATTCGTTGTGATGAGGAAGGCCCTCTTGTGGAACCAGATGGCGTCGAACGCGATCTGGAGCTTCTTGTATTCAAAAGTACGGTCGTAGGAGGCGATGACAATGTCGATCTCCTCGGGGTTCTCGCTCATCTTGATGCCCGCTGCGCGCAGGGCCTTCTTGAGCGGCTCTTCCGAGATCGGGTAGACCGTGGCATCCGGGTAGTGCATCTTGAGCCACCTCGTGGTGGTCACAACGGTGTTGGCGATCTCGTCAAGCGGAGTCGGGATGCCAAGGCGATCGAGTTTCGCCTTGTAGTCATCCGGATCCTTCGTCGGGTTGTTAGACAGGAACCTGACGGGTTTACCCAAGGAGCGCAGCCCCTCAATTAGGCGCTTTGCTCCGGGAAGCAAGTGCTCACCTAAATAGAGTGTTCCATCCTGATCGAATACATAAGCGTCATATAGCTTGTCCGGTGAAGAGAGAATCAATGGGCTACGCTCCTTGGATTTTGTTTTAGTTGGTTTCGCCTACGCGAGGATTGCGGTCAGTGCGAAGAGAACGGTGGTACCGATCCAGATGGCGAATGCCGGGGGGTCAATGTGGGTGTCGCCATTGGCGTTGGTCATACGCGACAGAGCCTCACCGAGCAGACCACCAAGGGCACCAGCAACGGCACCGATGAGGACTGCAACAACAACAGCACCGTTGTCAGCCCACTGAGTGACGTCGGAGGATCCAACAAGAATCGGGGTGAGCTTGAGAGCTGCGATCGAGGCGAGGATGGTCATGTGGTGCGTCACCGGGGTCTTCATGCCAAGCGACAGGAAGATGAGGGTAACGGCCGAGATTGCCCAGCCGATGAGCTGTGCGTGGTTGACGATTGCGTAGTCGCCGGTGTTGGAGACGTAGAAGACAACGATCATGACCGTTGCGAATGCGGACATGAGACCGGAGGTGAAGCCGTGCATCGCGGTGATGCCCCAGCCTTCCTGGTGCTCAACCCAGTGCTTGCCCTCGCCGACCTCGAGGAGGCCGTGATCCTTCGTGGAGAACAGACCGGTGCTGCCCCAGATGAAGCGGATGGCGATAGAAACGATAACAATGGTGAGAGCAACGGTATCGGTCCAGCCGATGACTTCATTGCCGTAGTGCAGGGACGGGTCGCCGACCTTGAATGCGGGAACCTCAGCAAGCAGGATGTTGATGAGGTAGCCGATCATACCGAAGACACCACCGACGGCGAGGACGTCTGCGTGTCCAATGCCGGCGAGCGGGGTTACGATATCGCGGCCGTTTGCGCCGCCTGCCATGACACCCTTCTTAGCCGCGTAAGCAGCTGCAGCTGCACCACCAAGGAAGGCGATGTGCGGACCGAAGACCGGGCCGAATACGACCGAGCCCATGAATTCGCCGGTGTCGATGCCACCCAGGTAGCCACCGAGGCCAACCAGGTAGAGAAGACCGGTAAAGATAAAGGCGGTCTGGCCGCCGATTGCTGCGCCGAAGGCTCCGCCGCCGAAGGAGGCGACTAGCCATAAGAGATCAAATTCCACGTTGAAATCCTCTTTTAGTTTGTGGGGCTGAAAGCGCCGTGCATCGTAGACAGGTAGATGCAGTTTTGTCCGCCTACTTTGGTGGATAAAAACTGCGGCGCGTTCGGACTGACTAGTGAGCTGTAATGATACTCACTAGGTCCTTTTATATGACGGCGTTTGAGTTCACTGGCTCCGACGCTCCGATGACTAAATACCTTCATATCGAGATATGAACGCGTGGTTTCAGTCTCAGACCTTGTCTTTGCTCGGTCGGGAATCTCTTCATGACTGCCAACTACGGCGGAAGCAAGCCACGAAGAGCGCGTGTTTCCTACCGAATAGTAGGTAACATGTTTCATCACGCACATTGTGAGCCTCCCTCCTGACGTCTTTGCCAGCTACTGAACCGAAACACCGATGTTGCGGTCACGTCGTCATCGTAGACAGTAACACTCTACGTGTTAATTTCCCCATCGGTTTGGTTTTCATGCACCAATTCCCGACCAAATCCTAAAATTGTGCAAACACTTGCACCTTGGGTCAGGGAGGGAGTGAGATGGAAGGGGCCGGGCCTCGGTCCCGATTCCCAAGTGAACTAGAGTACTCATGTGAAGACCCAAGCGACTCCTGTACTGAATCTCGACGAACTTCCGTGGCCCTCTGATCAGCCAGAGCACTTCATTTTCGATGTGGACGGCACCTTGACGGACGAAAAGTCGGTCACCCACCAGCCGACGGTCGATGCTTTGAAGGCCGCCCACGAGGCCGGCTACCCGATCACGGTGGCAACCGGAAGGCTCCTCCAGGCCGGCATCTCACTCCTCGATCGCGCCGGGATCGACGGCTGGGTCATTGCGAACTGTGGTTCCGTCGTGTGGGATGGCAACTCTGTCGTGCACGAGTACCCGATGCCGACGGAACAGCTGGAGCGATTCATTGAGCTTGGCCGTGAGGCCGGGGTTGTTCCCGCCGTCTACTTCATTGACGAGATCGTCATGGACAAGGGCAACTTCAACATCGACAACGGCCAGCACAATCTCCTCGATGTCGCGATCAACGCGAACGAGGGCAAGCCGATCCAGCAGGTCGATCTCGAGACCATCGATCTCTCGCACGCCACGAAGATTCAGTTCGGTGGCGACGCCACAATTCTTGACCAAATCCAGGACCGCGTCATTGAGGAGTTCCCCGAGGTTGTGCGCGGGCACGCGTACGCACTTGAGATCACTCCGGACGGTATTGATAAGTGGACGGGGATCTCGGTGGCGCTCAAGGACCGTGGTCTCAGCGCCTCGACCGGTCTTGGCGTGGGCGACTCCGGTAACGACGTTCCGTGGCTCCCCAAGGTCGGCATCTCCATCGCGGCTCCCCTCTCCACCCCGGACGTCATTGCAGTCACTGACTATGTCCTTCCCGATATTGACTTCCCTGTCGCCAATCTCATCAACGCAATCGTGAGGAGAACACGATGACACCAGAACAGATCACCGGCCCCATTGCCTACCACGGCGAAGGCCCCTGCTGGCACGAGTCCTGGGGTGGCATCCGATGGGTCGACATGCTCGCGGGAGACCTCCTGACCATGAACTCGGATGGCGAAGTCGACCGCCTTCACGTCGGTGAGATTGCGGCCTTCGTCCGCCCCCGCACGAACGGTGGCTACGTTGTGGGCCTCGAGAACACGATTGGGCTCGCCTCCTCCCCGTTCGCGGATCCGGTTCCCGAACCCCACTTCTGGGACGACTCGAACCTGCGCTTCAACGAGGGCGGTGTCGACCCGTGGGGCAACCTGTACTGCGGTTCCATGCCCTACGACCGCACCGAGGGTGCCGGCGCCCTCTACAAGGTGGATCCCGAGGGGAACCGCACCGTCGTCCTGCCGCACGTCACCACCTCGAACGGCATTGCCTTCTCCCCCGATGGGACACTCGCCTACTATAACGACACGAAGCTGCGCCGTACCGAGGTGTTCGACGTGGTGGACCGGGAGCTCACCAACCGGAGAACCTTCGCGGATTCCGATGGTGCGAGCGCCGATGGGTTGACCGTGGACTCGCAAGGAAACGTGTGGGTGGCGATGAACCGGCACGGCAAGGTCCGCCTATACTCCCCCGAGGCCGAGATCCTCACCGAGATCAAGCTGCCCGTGCAACTCGTCACGGCGTGCACGCTTGGCGGACCCAACCTCAAGACGCTTTTCATCACCACATCCAAGGAAAACCTGGCTGATCCGGAGCCCGAAGCAGGGTCACTGTTTGCTCTCGATGTTGACGTTCCTGGCATGCCAGTCGCCGCATACGCCGGATAAGGGGTTATCGTGAGTCCCGTGACGACGAACCTGACCGACGATGGTGCACTGTTTGACCTGCCACCCGAGGAGCGCAAGCCACACGCTCGGGTGATCCTCGTGACCGGTCCTTCCGGCTCGGGCAAGACCAGGTTCACGAATCGCACGGGCCTTCCCGTTGTGTCGCTCGATGACTTCTACTTCAACGACGACCACCCCGGCCTCCCCCAGAAGCACAGCATCATCGACTGGGACTCCCCCGAGTGTTGGGATCACGAGGGTGCGCTCAACGCGCTCCTCCAGTTGTCCGTCACGGGACAGGCCGTCCTTCCCGTCTACGACATTCCGACGAACTCGCGCGTGGGTGAACGCACCATGGATCTCGACGGCTCACCGATCTTCCTCGCGGAAGGCATCTTCGCCAAAGAGATCCTTTCCCAGTGCCGCCGCGAGGGAATTCTCGCCGACGCACTCTGCATCTCCCGCCCCCGGCTCCAGACGTTCTGGTTCCGCCTCATGAGGGACCTGGATGAGGCGCGCAAGCCACCCATCCCCCTCATCCGCCGCGGCATCTCCCACGCCCTGCACGAGCCTGAGATGTACCGGGATCTTGTGAAGGCAGGATTCCGCAAGGTCTCCATCGTCGAGGCACACGAGACCCTGACCCAGCTGCTTGCCAAGAGGCGCGACTAGCGCGTAGCGCGACTGACTTGATCCAGACTTCTTGAGCTCGATGAGTATGAGCTTGAGCAAGTGCAAGCGAGCTGAGAAGCAAAGCAAGAACTAATGAAAAGAACTGAACCCGGTACCAGAGCGGTACCGGGTTCAGTCATCTAAGGATTCTTGCTACTCGCGTTCTCGTTACTCGGGAACGACGGCGGTCTTGATTCCCTTGCCTGCGGTCACGTGGTCGAGAGCGGCAGCCGTGTCCTCAAGCTTGAAGGTATCGGTGTGAAGGGCACCGACGTTGATGGCTCCCTCACCGATGAGCTGGACTGCCTTACGGTAGTTGTTCCTCCCCATGTTCGAACCACCGGTCACGGTCAGCTCGTTGTAGTGGATGAGGTTCGGGTCGATGCTCGCCATCTGTCCCTTGGGGAAGCCGGCGAACGCGTTGACGCGGCCACCGTTACGGACCGACTGGAGCGCGGTCTGGAAGAGGTCGAGGTTGCCGATGCACTGGACGGCCACGTGCGCACCGAGGCCACCGGTGATGTCCTTGACGTACTCGGGGATATTGACCTCGCCGGAGAGTGCCGTGTGGGTGGCTCCGAGCTCACGGGCCGTCTCGAGGCGTCCCTCGGAGCGGTTGATGACGATGATTTGGGAGGCGCCGCGGTGCTTGTTCACCATCGTGTGGAGGAGGCCGATAGGGCCGGCACCCATGATCAGGACCGTGTCGCCAATGTTGGTCTTGTAGTTGTCGGCACCGTTAAGTACGCAGCCGAGGGGCTCCGCGAGCGCAACGGCCTCGGGCTTGGAGCCGGGAAGTGCCTTGACGATGGCACCACGCTGGATCGATTCGGCGGTGATGAGAACGTAGTCGGCAAGGCCACCGTCGATCCAGTAGCCGTAGAGCTTCGCGTCCACGCACATGTGCTCGAGATGGTTCTCGCAGTAGTAGCAGCGCAGGCAGGGAACGGTCGGCATGACACCGACGAGGTCTCCCTCTTCGTAGCCTTCGACTCCATCACCGATGTCGTGGACGTAGCCGGAGAACTCGTGACCCATGATGACGCCGGGGCGCACACCCGCGGTCTTCTCGCCGCGGAAGATACGACCATCGGTACCGCAGACGGTGTTGGCACCGACCTTCAGCACCATTTCTCCAGGTCCTGCCACGGGCGTGAGGACTTCTTGGATTTCGAGTTGTCCGGGTCCAACTAGAACAGCTGCGCGCATGAATAACTCCTTGTGATCCGCATGTCCTGAATGACTTCTACCGTACCTTGTCTGTCAGGTTCATACATTTCTCTCTGGGCGACCTGACACAACTCAATGTCGCGGAAATACAGCACCACCGCCTACCTCGTTGCCCACAAGCAAGAAGATGAACCGGGTCCGTCGAGCGTATGGCACGCCTCTTACTCTGCCGGATGGCACGCCTCCCGATGGAATGTCCCGAGATAGAACGAATCTCCCCGCCGAGGCGGGGAGATTTCATCGAGGTGTTCGCATCCGTTTCCGAAGTCTACTCAGTCGTATTCCTCGCGGTCCGATACGTTGGTCGCATTAGCGGCGCTTGACGAACGGGAAGGCGATGGTCTCGCGGATGCCGAGGCCGGTGAGAGCGGTCAGGAGGCGGTCGATGCCCATGCCCATGCCGCCCGAGGGTGGGAAGCCCTGCTCCATTGCGGAGAGGAAGTCCTCGTCCAACTGCATGGCCTCGGGGTCGCCGTCGGCTGCCGCGAGAGACTGCGCAACGAGGCGCTGGCGCTGCACGACCGGGTCGGCAAGCTCCGAGTAGGCGGTGCCGGTCTCGACGCCACGGATGTAGAGGTCCCACTTTTCGGTCAGGCCGGGCTTGGTGCGGTGTGCACGGGTGAGCGGCGAGGTGTCCTCGGGGAAGTCACGAACGAACGTGGGTGCCCACAGCTTGTCACCAACGAGTTCTTCCCAGATGTCCTCGGCGATCTTGCCTGCGACCGCGTACGGAGGGACGGAAATGTCGTGCTGATCGGCAATCTTCTCCAGGTCGTCGCGGGAGGTCTCGACGGTGATCTCCTGTCCGAGTGCTTCCGACAGCGAACCGTAGAGGTCAAGCTCTGTCCATTCGCCACCGAGGTCGTACTCGGTGCCGTCGGCAAGGGTCACGGTGGTGGATCCGCACGCGTCGAGTGCGGCCTGCTGGATGAGGTCGCGGGTCAGCTCCGCCATCGTGTCGTACGTGCCGTAGGCCTGGTAGACCTCGAGCGCGGTGAACTCGGGCGAGTGCGTGGAGTCGGCGCCCTCGTTGCGGAAGTTCTTACCGATCTCGTACACCTTCTCAACGCCACCAACAACGGCCCGCTTGAGGTACAGCTCGGTCGCGATACGGAGGTAGAGGTCCTCATCGTAGGCGTTGATGTGGGTGGTGAAGGGGCGTGCCGCCGCACCACCGTGAATGGCCTGAAGCGTAGGGGTCTCGAGCTCAACGTAGCCACGACGATCGAAGTTGGAGCGGAGGGACTTCATGACCTCGGAGCGCATGCGGATCATGTCGCGAGCAGCTGGGCGCATGATGAGGTCCAGGTGCCTCATGCGGACGCGGTTCTCTTCGGAGAGGCCGGACTCTTCGCCATCTTCCTTCGTGTATGTCTTCGGCAGGGGGCGCAGAGCCTTCGAAGCCATCTTCCACTCGTGAGCGAAGATCGACAGCTCTCCCCTGCGGGAAGTGCCCACGTGGCCCTGAACGAACAGGTGATCACCGAGATCGACATCTGCCTTAAAGCGTGCCATCTCATCGTCGCCAACAACCTTCTGCGACAGCATGACCTGGATGCGGTTGCCCGGACCATCCTGCAGAGTCACGAAGAAGAGCTTGCCGGAGGTGCGCAGGAGCATGACTCGGCCAGCAAGGCCAACAGTCTCATCCGTCAACTCGGTACCCGGCTCGAGTCCCTCGTGCTTACCACGCACGTCAGAGATGGTGGTGGTGATGGGGAGCTCCGCGGGATAGGGATCAATGCCTTCCGCGAGCATCTTATCGCGCTTAGCTGCGCGGATCGCCATCTGCTCGGATGATGTTGATTCAATCTGGTCGTTGTCAGTCACGGCGCTATTCTACTGGGGTGTCCGATAAATGGACACGTCAAAAGGTGTGCGACTGCTCGCCCTTTACGCTCGCAAAGCCCGAGATCTCAGCCCCTCCTGAGGCATCGCGTCGATGAGGAGCCGAGCTACGTGGCGGCACGCGTGGACCATTCGACACCTGCACATCGCGGCCGACGAAAGAGCCCGCATCCATGCGACGAGCTACGCCCATACTTAGCAGGCTGGTTAGCCACCTCGTCGGTTATGGCCCCGATGCAGTTGGCTACGTTCCCAAAGTAGCTAGCCACGTTCAAGATGGGGCCGGCATCAATCAAGATGGGGCCTTCATCGTACTCAATCCAGCCAGCTCCGTTCACTCTTTCCAGGTCCTGTACGCGCCTCGCGCCTCTGTCCCCTCATGGCTGACTCCTCATTCCCCAAATGCCTGGTCCCTCTGACCATCTGCGCCCCGCTCCCCTGCCCTTACTAATAGGTAGTGCTACGCAGATATTCAAGGCAGGGTTATGCGGAGTTATTGAGTCTGCCAAGCCAAGACCGAATATCTGTCATGTATCCACTTGTAAGAATCTGGGCCTCCCGATCGTGACAACGGGGCACAGCTTGCTGACATGACCGGCAATTGTCAGGTGCGCAAGCAAATCCGACATTTCAACCTTTTCGGAACAGCTGCTGTGTGTGACTAGCGGCGTGACCAGCTGTGTTGGGAGTTTGAATGAAGAGAGGGCGGGGAGGCAAGAACGTGGCAATTGGCGGAGGATCCCTGGTATGACTCGTGTCCACATTTCGAATATCGAACCATTAGAGTTGCGTAAATCGTTGAAATGACGCGGATTCATGCACCTCGGTGCGAATGGCAAGAGAAACCTTGCACGTAGGAATACTGACGGCCTGAAGTCCGTAATTTACTTGCGGCGATATGTAATCTGGAGGCGTCGCCAAAGTTGTTGAACAGCCTTGGCGCTTGGAATTTCTGTTAAGGGAGCCCACATGAAGAAGATCGAAACGGATGTTGTTGTCGTTGGCGGCGGCGCAACTGGAGCTGGTGTCGTTCGCGACCTTGCTATGCGCGGATACCGCGCCATACTCGTAGATCGCGCCGACCTGGGCCAAGGAACCACCGGCCGCTACCACGGCCTTCTCCACTCCGGTGGACGCTACGTTGTATCCGACCCCCACTCAGCAACCGAGTGCGCCGAAGAGAACGCCATTGTCACACGCATCAACGCCGATGCCGTTGAGACGACCGGCGGCCTGTTCGTCATCGGCCCAGATGATCCGCTGGACTTTGGCGACAAGTGGCTCGAAGGCGCCCAGAAGACCGGTGTCCCCCACGAGGAGATCTCCGTGGCAGAGGCACTGCGTCGCGAACCTCGCCTGAACCCCAAGATCCAGCGTGCGTTTGCCGTTGAAGACGGCACCGTCGATGGCTGGCAGATGGTGTGGGGCACCGTCAAGTCCGCCGAGGCTTACGGAGCCCAGGTGTTCACCTACCACGAGGTCACGAAGATCATGCGTGACGGCGGTCAGGTGACCGGTGTTCAGGCCCACGACCACAAGACCGGTGAGGACGTTCAGATCACCTGTCACTTTGTTATTAATGCTGGTGGCCCCTGGGCCGGCCAGATCGCTGCCATGGCGGACTGCCCCGACGTTGAGGTTGTTCCCGGCCGCGGCATCATGATTGCCATGAACCACCGTCTGGTCAACCAGGTCGTGAACCGCTGTATCTACCCCGCTGACGGCGACATCCTTGTTCCCGTTCACACGGTCTGCATCATCGGCACCACGGACGTCAAGGTGGAAGATCCGGACAAGCTGGCAATCCCCCGCAACGAGGTTCAGCAGATGCTGGACGCAGGCGAAGTTCTCGTTCCCGGTTTCCGTCAGGCACGTGCTCTGCACGCCTGGTCGGGTGCTCGCCCCCTCGTCAAGGACTCCCGCGTCTCGGCAGAGGATACTCGCCACATGTCCCGCGGCATGTCCATCATTGACCACCAGTCCCGTGACGGCCTCTCCGGCCTCCTCACGATCGCGGGTGGCAAGCTCACGACCTACCGCCTCATGGCGAAGAACATCGTTGACGTCATGGTCGAGCAGCTGGGTGATGATCGCCCCTGCACCACCGAGACCGAAGCCGTACCTGGTTCCGAGTCGCAGAAGACCTACCACGTCACCCACCGTCTCGAAGAGCGCGAGAAGGACCTGCAGAAGGACCAGATCGTTTGTGAATGCGAGCTCATGAGCCGCAGGCAGCTGGAGACCCTGATCGAAGAACAGCCCACGGCTTCGTTCGACGATCTGCGCCGCCAGCTCCGTCTCGGCATGGGCCCCTGCCAGGGTGGCTTCTGCTCCATCCGCGCCGCGGGCATCATGCAGGAGACCGGCAAGGCCGACACCGAGCGAGTAACCGCACTGCTGCGGAAGTTCCTCAAGAACCGTTGGATCGGCCTGTGGCCCATCCTATACGGCGACCAGGTCCGCCAGACCGCTCTCGATAACTGGATTTTGCAGGGCACCCTCGACATGGAGCACCTGCCTGAGGCCGAGGAGGCTCACGTATGAAAACCGTCGTCATTGGCGCAGGCATCACCGGCCTCATTTCCGCCATCCGGCTCAGGGAAGCCGGCCACGACGTCACTCTCGTCACGAAGGGTCTCGGTGGCCTCCAGCTAGGTCAGGGCACCCTCGACCTGTTCGGCTACAACCCGGACCGTGTCGAGAACCCGATTGCGGAGATCGACAAGGTTGCGGCAAGCGACCCCAATCACCCCTACGCCATCATCGGCTCGGACAACGTCCGCAAGGGTGTCGAGTACGCGGCCTCGCTCCTCGGCGGTCTCGCGGAAGGTGACGTCGAGAAGAACGTCTTCCTCCCCACCGCCGTGGGCGCGCTCCGCCCCACCAGCTACATCCAGCCCTCGATGGCGAACGGCGTGCTGAAGCCCGGAGCGAAGTACCTCATTGCTGGCCCCCGCCAGCTCAAGGACTTTTACCCGCAGCTCATTGCCGGCAACCTGGCCCGCACCACCCTCCCCGGTGGTGGCACGGTCGAGGCTCGTCCCGGCTCCTTCTCCATCCCCGCACGCGCAACCGAGGTTGATTCCTCCGGCCTGAACTACGCTCGCGCCCTCGATCGGCCCGAGTACCGTAAGGAGTTCGCCGCCCAGATCAAGCCTCTCGTCAAGCAAGGCGAGATTGTTGGTCTGCCCGGCATGCTCGGTCTGCGTGACCGCAACGCGTGGCGCGACCTGCAGGACCTCATCGGTGCACCGATCTTCGAGATTCCCCTGCCCCCGCCCGGCGTTCCCGGCATGCGAATGAACGAGCACCTGACCGACCTGGCCAAGGAAAAGCGCGTCAAGGTCATTCTTGGTTCCCCCGTCACCGGTGGCACCGCAGAGGATGGCAAGCTCGTGTCCGTCACGGTTGCGTCCACTGGTCACGACATGACGATCAAGGCCGACAACGTTGTGCTCTGCACGGGCGGCTTTGAATCCGGTTCGCTCGAGCTCGACTCCTACGGTGTCATGACCGAGACCGTGTTCGGTTTGCCGCTCGTCGGCACCGACATTCCCGAACCCACCCACGGGGCCTATTGGGGCGACCCGCAGCCTCTCTTCCGCGTCGGCGTCAAGGTCGACAAGGACATGAGGGTCCTGGACGCGTCCGAAAAGCCCGTTTACAACAATCTCTATGCGGCTGGGGGTATCCTGGCTGGATCCATCCGGTGGACAGAAAAGAGCGGTGAAGGCATCGCGGTCGGTTCCGCATTTGCCGCAACCGAAGC
This sequence comes from Flaviflexus sp., assembly GCF_041440645.1. Lineage (GTDB taxonomy): Bacteria > Actinomycetota > Actinomycetes > Actinomycetales > Actinomycetaceae > Flaviflexus. The sequence goes on from NZ_JASDVN010000045.1 coordinate 46,578, forward strand.
AATCCTTGGAGGTAACTCATGAGCATCGATGCATTGGCAAGCACCCACGAAAGTCCCCTGAAGTTCGCCGGCGATCAGGTTGCTCGAGCCACACTGGATCACTGCGTGAAGTGTACGATCTGTGAAACCCAGTGCCCCGTCGCACGGGTCACCGACCTGTTCCCCGGACCGAAGTACGTTGGTCCTCAGGCTGAGCGTTACCGTCACGGCCAGACCGTTGACCACTCTCTCGACTACTGCTCCTCTTGTGGCATCTGCACCTACGCGTGCCCGCAGGGCGTTCAGATCGCTGAGCTCAACAGCCAGGCCCGTGCGGTCATGAAGGCAGAGCCGGGCAAGATGCCGTTCCGCGACCGCCTCATCACCCAGACCGACCTCATGGGTACCGTCATGACCCCCGTGGCTCCCATCGCCAACTGGGCTCTCAAGCAGAAGCCGATCCGCGTTGTCGTCGAGAAGACCGTGAAGATCCACCGCGAGGCACCCATGCCCGTGGCGACCACCCAGTCCTTCAAGAGCTGGTGGAAGAAACGTCCGAAGAACACGAAGGCCACCCTCGGCCCGGTCGTGTTCTTCCACGGCTGCGCAGGCGGCTACTTCGAGGTCGAGACCTCCAAGCGCACCGTCGAGGTCCTGGAAAAGATTGGTTACGAGGTTCTCGTTCCCAAGCAGGATTGCTGTGGTCTTGCCCAGCAGTCCAACGGACTCTTCGATGCAGCGACGAAGAAGGTCATCAAGCTCTCGAACCAGCTCCGCTCCGCCGGTAAGGATCTTCAGATCATCTCCTCCTCCGGTTCCTGCGCCGGCATGCTCAAGCACGAGGCACACGAGATCATGGGTGTGGACGATCCCGCCCTCCTCGATGTCTCCACCCGCATGCGAGAGACATCCGAGTTCCTCCTCGAGCAGGTTGAGCTGGGTCTGCTGGATCCGGAGACCTTCCGCTCCATCAATGATACCGTGACCTACCATCAGCCCTGCCAGGTGAAGTCCCAGGGCATGGGTACTCCGTCTGTCACTCTCCTCGAGCTCATTCCTGGCCTCAAGGTCAAGGAGTCCGGCGAGAACTGCTGCGGTATTGCCGGCACCTACGGCCTCAAGGCCGAGAAGTACGACATTGCCCAGCTCGTTGGTCAGCCCCTGTTCGACAAGATCAAGGACTGGAGCCCGAACCTGGCTGTCTGTGAAACCGAGACCTGCCGCTGGCAGATCCGCAAGGGTTCCGGAGCCAAGGTTGTCCACCCGGTCAACCTCATCCACCACGCCCTCGGGCTGTCGGATGATCTCTACGACCGCACCGCTAAGAACTAACTCTTAGTACTGAGTCAAGTGAGGGACCAGCTCAAGCTGGTCCCTCACTTCTTTTCAAGACTTGTTCTCGACGTTCTCCTGGTTGCCGTCCTCGTGCTCGTCCAATTGCCACAGTGACGGCACGACAGGCTCGAGCAGGCACTTAGTCGGCCCGGTACTCCGCGAAGGATTCGCCGGAGGATTTAAGACCATCCTCGTTGTCGGGAACCTGTCCAGGTTCTGCAGAGGTCTCGAGGATCTTGTTGGTCTCGTCAACAAAGACAACGTGCGGCTCGTAGTTGTGTGCCGTTTCGTCATCGAGCTGGCTGTAGGCAATGAGGATGACGATGTCGCCCTCGTGCACGAGGTGTGCTGCGGCGCCATTGATCTGGATCTGGCCGCTACCGCGCTCCGCGGGGATCGTGTAGGTGGTGATGCGGGCGCCATTGGTGACATCAACGATGTCGACGGCCTCGCCGGGAAGGATGTCCGCAGCATCGAGCAGGTCAGCGTCGATCGTCACCGAGCCCACGTAGTGCAGGTCGGCTCCGGTGATGGTGGCCCGATGGATCTTGCCGGTCATCATCGTGCGCATGCGATTAGCCAAAAGACACCTCCATGTTGTCGATGAGGCGGGTTGTTCCCACCCGTGCAGCAACCACGGCCAGTCCCTGCTTCTCGTTCGAGGATACTGGCTGGAAGGTGTCCGGATTGACAATGGTGGCGTAGTCAACGTTTACGGCGTCGTTTGCGCTCAGGGTGTCGAAGAGAATCTTCTCCGCCTCGGCCGGTGTGGCGCCGCTTGCGGCAGCATCCCGGGCCGCGGTCAAAGCTCCAACGAGTCCGAGCGCGACTGCGCGGTCCTCCCCCGTGAGGTAGGTGTTGCGTGAGGAGAGGGCCAGCCCATCCTCGTCACGGACGATCGGAACTGCCACGATCTCGGTCCGCACGTCCAGGTCCGCCACCATAGTCCTGATGAGGGCGAGCTGCTGAGCGTCCTTCTGACCAAAGTAGGCACGGTGCGGACGCACGAGGTTCAGGACCTTGAGAACGACTTGGAGGACTCCGGCGAAGTGGGTGGGGCGGGTCTCGCCCTCAAAACGAGTAGCAACCTCACCCGGATCCACACGCACGAGGGGCTCACGCGGGTACATTTCTTCGTCGCTGGGAGCAAAGACAATGTCGACGTCTTGGAGGAGTTCGAGATCCTTCTCGAGCTGCCTCGGGTACTTGTCGAAGTCCTCGTTCGGGGCAAACTGGAGGGGATTGACGTAGATGGAGACCACGACCGTGTCGCACTGCTCCACAGCGGCATCGACGAGTCGGCGATGGCCTGCGTGGAGCGCACCCATCGTCATGACCAACCCGATGCTGCCCGAGTTGGGCAGTAGGCCGAGGAGTTCCTGTTTCGTTTTCACAACCTGCACGGGTTCAAGGATACGCCCTCAACTACCGCGAGCCCCCGCTCAGATATCGTCCAGTGGCACGATCCACGTGCGTTCTCGAACGTTCGAGAGACTACTGCTCTGCGGGGCACGTCACGAGTCATTCTGAAGAGCCCGCTCACTTGGATACCAAGCTCTTTAACAGGGAAGCCCCGCGCAGGCACGCTCTCTAGCCTTCTGTCTGATCGTCCTGGCTCAGGATCCTTCGCAGGTCAGCCGCCGTGCCCTCACCGATGACCCTACGTGCGACAGCGCGATCGGTGGTGGCCTCCGCGAGCGCACGGTACGTGTCGCGGACTTCCGGATGCCCCACCAGCTCCAACAGGTGCTTTTCAACGGTGATGCCGTCCCCGCGCACGATCGGGCCCGTCAGGAGGGCCTCTCCCGAGCGCAGGGCGCCGTCGAGGCTGCCGTACGCGAGGGGGCCGAGGAATGCTCCGGGATCGGAGATCCCGGCCTCCTCCAGGAGCCTCATCGCCTGGGTCACGAGAGTGACAAGGTGGTTGCCGCCGTGGCTGAGGGCGGCGTGGTAGAGACCCCTCTTGTCGTTGTCGACCTCGACGGGGATCCCTCCCATTTCCGTCACGAGGGCGTGTGCGACGGGCAGGATCGTTGCGGGACCGGAGACTGCGAACGGGCAATCCTGGATCCTGTCGAGATCGAGGGAGGTACCGGTGAAGGTCATGGCGGGGTGGATGGCGAGTCCAAGTGCCCCCTGCGCCATCGCGGGAGCGAGGACATCAGTTCCGACGCTTCCTGCGGTGTGGACGAGGAGCTGACCGGTCTGCCACGCGTTGAGCTTGGCGAGGCCGGAGACGATCCCAGGAAGTTCCGTGTCGGGAACAGCGAGCAGCACGAGTTCACTGGTGCGCACGATCTCTTCGACGTCCCGGAGTGGCACACCGGGGAGGAGGACCTCGGCGCGCTCGATCGATTCCTCGGACCGTGCGTGGGCTGCGACGACCGTGTGACCGGCTCTCTGGAGCGCGGCTCCGAGAACGGCACCGACCTTACCCGCCGAGATGATTCCGATTCCTAGTTTCATGACACTCCCACTCGTCTTGCCCATTCCTCAATCGATTCTCGATCGTCTGCGGCTCTTGCCCGCAGTCCCCAGTTCCGCTCCTCTTCCAGGAGGTTGTGAACGTCGGTGAGGCTGAAGTTTTTGCCGTCCCAGTGGACCGGTCCCGAGACCAGGTTGAGTTTCAGGGTGGCCAGTTCGAGCCTGCGCTGGATTGGTCCCTGGCTGGTCTTGAGGCCCTGCCAGTGGCCGTGGAATGCCACCGTTAAGCGGCGTGACAGCCTCCCGGATCGGACCGCGGCTACCGTGGGCGTGAGGGCGATGCCGTTGCGTGGCTGAACAACGGGATCGAGCCACTTCGCGTTCTTGGGTGCTCCCAGGAAGTGCGGTGAGGGTGCCACTCCCACGAGAGCATCGTCGAAGAACGAACGAACGTCCTCCACCCCAATGTCGGGAATGATGGTCCACAGCAGGTCGAGGGCGTCCTTGCGGGACCCCACGGGCAGGATCACGCTCTTCTCCAAGGAGCTAGTGGAGTCGATCTCGTCGCTCCCAAACGCACCAGCGATGAGGACCTCGAGCTTCCACCAGTCCTTCCAGCGCCACAGGGTGGGCTGGGAGATGGTGACGGCGTGAATGCGGCGGGGCGGGATCGTTTGAGTGGTGGTCGTGGTGAGGCCTCGCCTGATCCTGATGCCATCGCTCGTGAGGAACAGCTTGAGGCCGTGGTTGAGGTTGAACTGGCCCCACGCGGTTGCGAGCGCGCCGAAGAGAGCCACGAGGAAACCGATCGAAAGGCTGTCATCGAATGCAATCATGAGGCCGATGATCGAGGCGATGGACAGGAGCGTGATAACGAGGATGCTGGAGAGTGCAAGCGAACCCACGAGACGCCCCGTGGGGAGCACATAGAAGGGCCTCTCGTTCTCGTACACATCATCGGGATCGTAGAGGGCGGGAACGTACTCCGGCTCCGATAGGTCAATGGCGCTACCGGTGCGGGCGGCGGCCGCGATGCGCAGGATCTGACTGCGCAACCCCTGGATCTCGTTCATCTTCAACAGGCCAAGGGAAAGATCCCCACCCGATCCGGAAGCAGAGTCAATGACGATCGACCCCAGCCCAAGGATTCTTGGGATGACTCCCTGCTTGATCTCAACGGACTGGATCCTGTCCCACCGCACGTGCCTGTGGGTCACTGAGAAAACACCCGACTGGTAGTGGACACCGGAGGGCGCGAGGACATAGCGCTGCTTGCGCCACACGAGCCACGCAAAAAGAATGACGATCGAGGACAGAGCAAAGATCACGCCGATGACAATGAGCAGGGTCGTGCGGGAGATTCCCGTGACCGCATTGAGGATCTCACCGAAGCCCTCATCGAGGATCTGAACGACAGCCGAGAAAGCGAAGGCCGCAAGTGCCGCCCACACCTTCCATAGCGTCAGGAGCGGGGTTGCCCAGTGGAACCTGTTCCACTGGTCTTTCGGAAGGAGCTCAGCCTCTTCCTCAGCGTTCACGTCCTCGGACAGGTCCAGTTGAGATGCATCCACGTCCTGCGCGGGTGCCACCCCACCAGGAGTCGGCACCTCAAGGTTCTGATCCCCGGAGGCTGTACTCGTGCTGGTGAAAGGTTCTGTCCCCGTGCCAGAGGCAGGCACATTGCCCGGGTTGGACAGGGGTTCGTTACCCGGGTTAGGGAGATGCTCGCGGCCCGGTTGGGACGGAGGGTTCACAGTCCCTCCATCTTCGTTGTGCCAAGCTCGGTGAGGCGGCGGCGGAGCCGGTCAGCCTCTTCCCTGGGCAGTCCCGGGATCTTCGCATCGGTGGTCGTGGAGGCCGTCTCCATCGTCAACGTGGCCAGTCCGTATGCGCGCATGAGCGGGCCATCCTCGACCTTCACCTCCTGCATGCGACCGTACGGAACCACCTCGATCTCCCGGAACAGGATTCCCTTGCACACAATGAGTTCCTCGTCGGTCTCGTGGAATCCCGTATAGAACACGGCACGCACGCGCACTGCAACGATCCAGGCGATGATGGCGATGGTGACGACATCGAGAACGAGGAGCCAAGTCAGGTGCGACCAGAGGATGAGAGTGACAACCAGGAAGGCCACCACGGGAAGCAACACCATCGCACCGATCCAGGCCCGCACTTTGGCGTGGTCCTTGGAGATGCGAGTGAACGGAACGTTCGGGGCTAGTGGCGAACTGATTGTCATAGCCCCAAGATTACGCGAGCGTGGGAGGCGATGTTGGGTCAGGCGCCCTGTGCAGCGGCGGGATTCTCCTCGTCGTCATCGTCGTCAATCGAGCACCACCATTCGCCCAACCAGCCCGCCGCACCCATGACCAGGGAGGCTATGCCGGCGGAGAGGAGGCGGGAGGACTGCTCGTCCAGGAACACCGCGTGCGAGCCCACCGTTGCGAGAGACGCACCAAGCCCGAGTCCGGCGAGGATCAGGCCGGCACGGGTGCATGCCTGGCTGAGGAGGGCGATTCGGGCGGCACGGAGCGGGCTCATGGTGCGCTTCTTCCCATCCGCCATAGCCTTGACCGGCCACGCCGCGATGAGAATGGCGACCGCGACCACGAGGGGCACGGTCCACATGTATTCGGGTACCACGAACAGAGGTAGGTCGGTGCGGATCCAGATTGAGACTGTGACAAGGCCCAAGAGGAAGCTGAGAACGAGTGTTCCCGCCCCCTGCAGAGCCGAGGTCATGGCCGGACCGGCTTCCCGCGCAAGGTTCCCCAGGGGTCGACCTCTCCCCACGGGCCCATGACGAAGTCCCTCGTATGCGCACGCGGGTGCGGGAGTGTGAGGACGGGATCGTCCGAGAGGATCTCGTGACCGTTGATCTTGTAGGACACGATGTCGAGGTCGAGTGTGCGCGGACCCCAGCGTTCCTCACGGGTCCTTCCCTGCTCATCCTCAATGCGCTGCAGTTCAGCAAGCAGAGCGAGCGGAGACAGGGTCGTGTAGCCCACCATGACCGCGTTGATGTAGTTGGGTTGGGTGGGGGTTCCCGGCATGACCTGCGCGGACGTGACGCGGGTGTTCGACATGCGCTCGTACTCGAGGATCCGGGCAACCTTGCCCGCACCGATCTCCACCTGGGTGACCGGGTCGTTGAGGTTCGATCCGATGCCAACGACCACCTGGGCGGCCGGCTTGGGGCTCTGGAGAAGCACGGAGGTCCTGCGCACCGACACCGACACGTCAGCGAAGGTGTGGTCGATTGGGGCCTTTGGCTTGTGCACCGTGACGTCGACCGCCCATGCGCCCATCGCGACAACGGCATCCGCAATGCGTTCGGCCAGAAGCTCGATGAGGTTGACGGGTTCACCCTCAATGATTTCCACGACCCGGTCCGCCACATCCGCGTAGCTGATCGTGTGGGACAGATCGTCGGAGAAGGCCGCACGCTGGAACGTGGAGTGGATGACGAGATCGACGATGAACTCTTGTCCGTTTTGGCGCTCGTGATCGAAGACGCCGTGATATCCGGTGGCGGTGAGGCCGGTCAGGGTGATCTGATCGGCCAGCTTCCCGCCAGGTAAGTAAAGGTCAGCCATGAATCTTCCTCACGATACGGGTGGCTGCGGCACTCGACTTGGCGTCGTGCACTCGCACGCCCCACACTTGTCCCACAAGCTGGGAGGTGACAAGGGCGGTTGCCAGGTCCCGATCGTCGGACACGGAGGCAAGGAAGCGCTTGCGTGAGTGGCCGATGAGCCAGCGTCCCGGGAGTAGTCCCATGAGCCTATCGAGTCCGCGCAGAACTTCCCAGTCCTGATCTCCAACTTTGGAGAATCCAAGGCCCGGGTCGAGGATGATGCGGTCCTGCGTGATTCCCTTCGCCACAGCCTTCTCGATCGCCACACTCATCTCCGCCGCAATGTCGTCGATGATCGAGTCGTACTGAGCCGTGTCGTTGGTGGTGACTGCCCCACCCCGGGAGTGCTGCAGAACGTAGAGAGCATCCGAGTCGGCAACGACGTCGTGAATCTCGGGTTCGACCCGGCCGCCCGTGACGTCGTTGATGATGGGGACTCCAGCGGCGATGGCCCTGCGGGCAGTTTCCGCGTGGTACGTGTCCACGGACACCTGGATGTCTCGCTCAAGAAGATTGGTGATGACGGAACCAATCCTGGACCACTCTTCTTCCGACGAGATCGGTGTGGCTCCGGGGCGGGTGGATTCGCCGCCAATATCCACAATCGTCGCGCCGTCTTCCACGAGCTCAAGCCCGCGGCCGAGGGCCGCCTGCTCGCTATCCCACTTCCCCCCATCACTAAACGAGTCGGGAGTGACGTTGAGAATTCCGAGAATCTCCATGCTTCCTCCTGAGCTTATTTGCTCATGATGAGGCTCATGGCCTCGGCGCGGGTGGCGGCGTTCCGCATCAAGCCGCGAACCGCGGAGGTGACCGTGTGGGAGCCGGGCTTGCGTGCCCCGCGCATGGTCATGCACATGTGCTCCGCCTCGACCACGACGATGGCGCCGCGGGCGCCCAGGGGATCCATGAGGGCGTCCGCCACCTCGGCGGTGAGCCGCTCCTGGATCTGGGGGCGGCGAGCGTACCCATCAACGAGGCGTGCCAGCTTCGACAGTCCCGTCACCTTGCCGTCGCTTCCAGGAATGTAGCCAACGTGGGCTTTTCCGTAGAACGGAAGCAGGTGGTGTTCACACACGGAGTAGACGGAGATGTCCTTGACGAGAATCATCTCCTCGTAGTTCAGATCAAACGAGGCGGAGAGCACCTCGGTCGGATCCTCGTGCAGGCCGGAGAACATCTCCTTGTAGGCACGTGCCATGCGAGCGGGAGTTTCCTGCAGACCGTCGCGGTCCGGATCCTCCCCCACCGCGATCAAGAGATCGCGGATGGCCTTCTCGACGCCTTCTGAATCGAAACTCATGATTCTTCTCCCGGGTGTTCGATGGGCGGAACGTAGGTGGCCTGACGACCATCCGAGCTGAGCCACAGGGGCCGCTCCGGAGCCTTCTTGACGGGTTTGAAGATCTCGGCCAGTTCCTTCTCGAGCAGGGTCTCCTTCTCAAGCAGGCGACCGGCCAACTCGTCGAGGGTGTGCCGGTTCTCGATCATCAGCTGCCAACATTCGTCGTGTGCGGTGTCGATGAGGGCGCGGACCTCCTGGTCGACAACGTGAGCCATGCGGTCGGAATACTCCCCGCCGCGACCGGCTCCGCCGCCCGCCATTGGGTCAGAGTCATCCGCCTTGAGGCGGACTGCTCCCACTCGGGTGGACATGCCGTACTCTGTCACCATCTTGCGGGCAATGCTCGTGGCCTTCTGAATGTCGTTCGAGGCACCCGTCGTGGGGTCCTGGAACACGAGTTCCTCGGCAACCCTGCCACCGAGCGCGTAGACCAGCTGATCAAGAAGCTCGTTGCGGGACGTCGAGTAGCGATCCTCTGTCGGCATCACCATCGTGTAGCCCAGGGCCCTGCCGCGGGGCAGGATCGTCACCTTCGTGACCGGGTCGGTGTGGTTGAGGGCCGCGGCTGCGAGGGCGTGACCGCCCTCGTGGTACGCGGTCATCCGCTTCTCGTTCTGGTTCATGACCCTGGTGCGGCGCTGCGGGCCGGCAATGACGCGGTCGATGGCCTCGTCCAGGTCCTCCAGCTCGATCGTCTTCTTGCCCTGGCGGGCCGCGAGCAGAGCCGCCTCGTTCATGAGGTTGGCAAGATCGGCACCCGTGAATCCGGGGGTGCGGCGCGCAATGGACTCGAGCTCGACGCCAGCCGCGATAGGCTTGCCCTCGGAATGCACCTGAAGGATCTTGGTGCGTCCGGGAAGGTCGGGAGCGTCGACTGCGATCTGCCGGTCGAAGCGGCCCGGGCGGAGCAGTGCCTGATCGAGAACATCGGGGCGGTTGGTAGCCGCGATGAGAATCACGTTCGTCGATGCGTCGAAGCCGTCCATCTCCACCAGGAGCTGGTTGAGGGTCTGCTCGCGCTCGTCGTTGCCGCCTCCGACGCCGATGCCGCGGGAACGCCCAACGGCGTCGATCTCGTCAACGAAGATGATCGCGGGGGACGACTGCTTGGCCTTGGAGAAGAGGTCGCGGACGCGGGAGGCACCCACGCCAACAAACATCTCAACGAACTCGGAACCCGAGATCGAGAAGAACGGGACCTGCGCCTCACCGGCCACGGCCTTGGCGAGAAGCGTCTTACCGGTACCGGGAGGGCCGTACAGGAGCACGCCCTTCGGGATCTTCGCTCCCATGCCCTGGAACTTCTCGGGTTTCTCAAGGAACTCCTTGACCTCACCGAGTTCCTCAACGGCCTCATCGGCGCCAGCGACGTCAGCAAACGTCACGTCCGGCATTTCCTTGTCGATGTCGTTCTTGCCGCCACGGACCTTGCCGAAGCCGCCCATGCCGCCCTGCTGAAGCTTCGGGAGGATGAGCATGAAGATGCCGATGATGAGGATGAACGGGATGAGCATCGCCAGCATCGTCGTCCAGAACGATTCCTGGGGAACGTACGAGTTGTAGCCAAACTCGGGTTCGGCCTTCTCCACTGCCGTGACAACGTCATCGGCCTGTGCGTAGAGGTACTGGAAAACAATCTTGTCCCCGACCTCCTGCTGCTTGCCCTCCTCGTCCATGGCCTTCACATCGGACTTGAGGTCAACACGGACGGTCTGCGCGCCCTCGGTGATGACGACGCGCTCGACCTCGTTGTTCTCGATGATCGACAGACCCTCGGAGGTCGAGACTGGCTCGTACTCGCTATCCGCGAAGAACATGAAGTAGGTTGCGAGCGCGACGAGCGGGATGATCACCCACGGCAGCCAGGAACGCGTCTTCTCCGGCTGCTTCTTACCCTGAGGCTTCTTGGCCCCTGACTTCTTCGGATTGGGCGAACCCGGGAGCCGCTTGTGGTCCTTCAGGCCGGGAGCCTTCTTCGGTTCCTGAGGCCGTGCCGGACCCTTTCCATGTGAGGGACCGCCCTGCTGCGCAGGGCGATCAAACTCTGGGTTGGGCTTTTGTGTCTCTCCCTGCCACGGCTTATCGTCGTTGCCGGGCAGTCGACGGCCTTCGTTATCCGCCATAGACATGTGGGGCTAGGGTGCCAACGAACGGGAGGTTGCGGTACTTCTCGGCATAGTCGAGGCCATAACCGACAACAAACTCGTTCGGGATATCGAAGCCCACGTACGCCACATCGATGTCAACGGTTGCGGCCTCGGGCTTGCGGAGCAGGGTCGCGATCTTCACCGACTCGGGTCCGCGGGACTCGAGGTTGGCCTTGAGCCAGGACAGGGTGAGGCCGGAGTCGATGATGTCCTCGACAATCAGGACGTGACGTCCCTCGAGGTCGGTCTCCAGGTCCTTGAGGATGCGGACAACACCGGACGACTTGGTACCCGACCCGTAGGACGACACCGCCATCCAGTCCATCGTCACCGGAGTGTGCAGCTTCCGAACCAAGTCCGCCATCACCATGACGGCGCCCTTCAAGACACCGAGCACTAGGATGTCCTTGCCCTCGTAGTCCCGATCGATCTGCGCAGCCATCTCAGCCAGCCGACTGTTGATCTGCTCCTCGGTGATGAGGATCTTCTGCAGATCCTCTCCCATATCCGTTGAATCCACGGCAGTCCCTTCTTGCGTTACCACTAGCTCAACATGCTACTCCACGGCACGTTCGATCGAGTGCCGCGTTCTCACAGCGCGAAGGCCAGGGACATCGATTCCCTTGCCGGTCTCGCCGTGGAGGAGCTCTTCCACTCGCATCACATGCCATCCGGTCAGCGCCCCCGAGCGGGCGCCGTGACGGATCAGCCACAGCCGAACAACGCGGGTGCGGATGGCCACGTTATGAGTTTTCAACAGTTCGACGGAAAGGTCCACTCCGTCCACCACATCTTTATAGGTGGCTTCAGCTACCTCGTCGATAAAGTCCAGGTCGGATTGCAGGAGCTCAGCGGTGCGAGCGAGCGGTTCCCGCACGTCCTGCCCCAGTGCCTCGCTCAGTGCCGGGATGGCGCGATGCCTGATCGCGGACCTGCGAAGCGGATCCCCGGTCGCGGTCCGCCACGGACCGTCCACGCTGTTGCTCGGATCGTCCCACCACGGCTCACCCCATTCGGTGCACGCATCACGCAGAATCTGGCGATCAAGCCCAAGGAGGGGTCGTGCGAACGGGACATCCTCGGTTCCCGGAAGGAAGCCTTGCGGTTTCATGCCGGCGATGGACCGGGGGCCGCTCCCGCGCCCCAACCCGAGCAGAACGGTTTCGGCCTGATCGTCACGCGTGTGACCGAGCAAAGCGAGTGCGGGACCACCAAGCTCCCGCGCCCTCGATGCAATGGCCTCGTAGCGGGCGGTGCGCGCACTGCCCTCGGGACCGTCGAGGTCTGTTACCTCCACGCTCACGGCCACAGCAGGCAGATAGGGCCTCAGCTGCTCAACGAGCAGGTCTGCACGCTCAGTGGATCCCTCAAGGATCCCGTGATCGACTGTGATGGCTTCCGCCTGGAGTGCCGCCCGTGGTGCTTCGGCGGCGACCGCGAGCGCCAACGCGAGAGAGTCGGAGCCGCCAGAGCACGCAACGAGCACCCGCTGTCCCGGTTCGCAGCGACTGAATACTGCGCGGACTGCCTGGCGTACCGCTAGGACAGCACGCGCTGGCACCACGACTGCGGGTCCTTCAATTCGTCAGGTGTTGGCAGGTTCATGGGGGTTTCCCACACACGGTTGAATCCCTCGTGACCCGCGAGTCGAACCACGTGGTCAACGAACTTCTCGCCGTCCTCGTACTGGTTCACCTTGAGGTCGAAGCCCAGGAGGTTCTTGACGAACTTCGAGATCTGGGATCCGGATTGACGGCGGGACTTGATGGCGGCGGTGATGCGCTTGCGGGAGGGGATGCGTGCGATCGGGACGGTGTTCATGACGTACTCGGCATGACCCTCAAGGACGGTCATGATCGCCATGATCCCGTCGAGCTCCTCCTCCATCATTCCCTCGTCCATGGCCGCGAGCGCGGAGCTGACCCGGGACACCAGGACGTCCTTGAGCCACGGGGCTGCCGTGAACTGGAAGGCGTGGGTGAACTCGTGCACGCACACAAAAAGCTGGACGTCGCGAATGTCAAGGTTCCAGTCAGTGGAGAAGTCAAAGACGTTGGGTGCAATAAGCAGGAGCCTGCCCTCGATGGGAAGTCCCTGCCCGGGCAGCGCCGTCAGTGCGAACGGGTCGTACTGCCCGAGGATGCGGGGAGCCATGACCGCGAGCGCGATTCCCAGTTCCTCCGAAACGACGCGGGACTGCACCTTGGAATCACGCACGAGATTGTCGAGGAACGGGGACACCGATAGTGCAGCCGCCTGCGCCCATCCCGGCCTCGCGAGCACGGACACCGGCTTCGACTGCACGTCCTCCAGGTGATCAAACAGTTCGGTTTGCTGGGCAACGATCGCGGGTGCCTGGTCGGCCGCCCTGCGGAGCCCAATCGCGACCGCGTGGGCCTTGGCCGGGGTGATGGTGGGTCCGGAACCTGATAGTTGGCGTACGCGCCGATAGGCGACCGTGGGATCAACCGGCATTGTATTCCCCTCCCGTGGCGAGCGCGTTGATGGCGTCGTCGATTGCAGGGCGAACAATCCCGGTGGTTCCGGGCTCAATATCGTCAATGAGGATGGAGAAGGCGAGTGTCTCGCCTTCCTGTGTCGTGAAGTATCCGGTCAGCGAGTTCGCTCTGATCAGCGTTCCGGTCTTGGCTCGCACGAGGCCCTCGGAGGTGAGACCGTCGAACCGGTTCCACAGCGTTCCGTTGTATCCGGCGATGGGGAGCGCGTGGGGGATGCTGCTGATGTTGCAGCCCTCGCAGGTTCCCGCCTCGACGAGAACCTCGGTCAGGAGGTTGCCTGTGATGCGGTTGTCGATGGAGAGACCTGCCGTATCGGAGAACACCACTCCGGTCATGTCGAATCCCTGTTCCGCGAGGGTGTCGTAAACCGCCTGGGCCGACCCATCAAAGTCCGCGGTCACTCCCCTGTTGCTGGCCACGAGGTGGCCGAGGGTTTCGGCCAGGGAGTTGTCGGACATGGTGAGGGCGTAATCAACGAGTTCACGGACGGGTGCCGACCGTACCTCACCCACGGTGTTGTCAGCGGTGATCTCGGGAGCGGTGCCTGAGGTGACGGCGCTGACTTCGATGCCGCGGGCACGGAGCTGTTCGGCAAAGATTTCCGCGGCGTGCATGTCCGGTGTTGCGGTGTGCTGCCCGTCGATCATGCCGCCGTTCACGGCAATGGGCCGCATCGGCATGATGAAGACGCGGTCGGATCCCTGAACGTTCACGTGGTAGTCGTCGCCCTCAAACAGGCTCGAGTCCACGGCCAGTTCCACCGAGGTCACGCCCTGCTCTTCGAGGTTCGCTGCCGCCTCTGCGGCAAGATCAGCGAGTCCCGCGTGACCGACGATGGAATCCTCATCGCCTTCGCCTTCGGCAAGGTAGATGTCGCCGCCACCGACGAGGTAGAGGCGGGAATCGGAGAGCACTGCGGTGGTAGGGAGCGTTGTGTCGGGACCGAGCTCGTAGAGGGCCGCGGCCCCGGTCAGGACCTTGATGCTCGATGCTGGCATGCGCCCGCGCTCGCCTGCCTGGTCGTAGATGACATTTCCTTCCAGGTCACGCACCACAAACGTGGTGGATCCAGTGTTACGAGAATCCTCTGACAGTGCCGTAGCGATCTGTTCGACACGTTCTGTCGAAAGTTTCTCCCCTACATTAATTTGAGGAACGTCTGCGTCATTAACGTCAAAATCGCCAACTTCAGGGTAGGCTCGTGGTTCTAACGGCTTGTCCGCTGCCGTCAGGATTCCGGGAGCCACGTCAACTGCATCCGCAATGACGTATCCACCCAGTAGAATCAGGACAGCAACAATACCTGCCTGCGTTCGTGCCTTCACATCATTAGTTTGTCACGTTCGTTCACTGTTCACCACAAGGGCCCTGAAGCCGAAGGAGGCGCCATGCTGGAGTTCGATGTCACCATCGAGATTCCGAAAGGCAACCGGAACAAGTACGAGGTCGACCACAAGACTGGTCGCATTCGTCTCGACCGTATGCTCTTCACCGCAACCCGTTACCCGGATGACTACGGATTTATTGATGACACGCTGGGTGAGGACGGTGACCCGCTGGATGCTCTCGTGCTCCTCGAAGAACCGACCTTCCCCGGTTGCGTGATTCGCTGTCGCGCACTTGGAATGTTCCGTATGAAGGACGAGGCGGGCGGTGACGACAAGGTCCTGTGCGTGCCCGCCGGCGACCAGCGAGCATCATGGCGCGTGGACATCGATGATGTGTCCGAGTTCCATCGCCTCGAGATCCAGCACTTCTTCGAGGTATACAAGGACCTCGAGCCCGGCAAGTCCGTTGAGGGCGCACACTGGGTTG
This sequence comes from Flaviflexus sp., assembly GCF_041440645.1. Taxonomy (GTDB): domain Bacteria; phylum Actinomycetota; class Actinomycetes; order Actinomycetales; family Actinomycetaceae; genus Flaviflexus. The sequence continues at coordinate 61,782 of NZ_JASDVN010000045.1, forward strand.
ACCGTGCAGCAGCCGAAGAGGAAATCAGGGCTTCCTACCAGCGAGCCATCGACCAGGGCTACTACGACGAGCACTGATCACAGAATCGCAAAGATATACTGAACTGAGGGAGATCGAAAGATCTCCCTCAGTCGTCTCTGCCCAACACCAAGTGTCCTCTGTGTCATGAATCAACACGTCCCGGTGCAGTACTCGAACACTCCCGTGGTGAATGCCTCCATAGCTTCCAGGGTTGATGACCTCTGCAACTCCCGGGCTTGGCGAGCTCCGCAACCCCCGGGCTTAATGCCCACGACATAGAAGCCGCCAATAGGGTCATGGCAATGGCCTACACGATTCCCATGAAGCGGCTCAGGTGGCTACAGGAATGGGCCTCGGCCGCGGGTTTCACCATCACTCTCTAAGCCTGGATCTCTCTTCGCCGTGGCAAGCATCTTGATCGTGTACAAAAGGGATACTCCGAGTAGCATGACGAGCGAGATGATCGTGAGGATGTTGCCCGCCTCGTGCTGGGACATGGACAAAACGATTGCCCACGACATGACACCCAGGCTCACGCAAAGAAGTAAGAGCATGCGGCGCACGTCCTTCAGGACCTTCACATGACCAGCGTGGCTCAGCTCCCGACCGTTCGAATTAGTCTTCTGATTGAAAACAGCGATGGCTAATAGTGCGAGGATTGTGGGAACCATGATGATGGGACCGAGCCAGATGTTTGCCTTGAATCCCCACGCATCCGCCTCGCCAGCAAAGTTGAAATGAGTGGGTACCTGGTCGGGCAGGTCCGAATAGATCGCCGCGGCGTAGACGATGGAGCCGAGTGCAATGGCAAGGCTGATGCCATTCAGAAACCAATCCGTTCCGCTCAGCGGGATTCGTTCCCTCTTCATCACAGGCTCACTCCCGTAGCATTCTCGTCGTTTGCTCCTCTTCCGTCCACCACCCTACCGGGAACGAAGAAGAGCCTCTCCTCGGGCTTTGAATAGCCATTACTCGAGCCTCAGATGTTGAGAGCTTCAACAGGATGAGGGCGTCTACAAAGTTGAACTTCCAGCGAAGCTCAAGAACTCAGCTTCTCTTCCGCGAGCCTCTATTCCACACGCATGAACATAGAAGTGGTGACAGACCATTCGATCTGCCACCACTTCTATCTATCGTCTATTGGTTCTTAGTCGCCAACAACGTTGCGGTACATGGGGCTACCCCAGACTGCACGTTCCTGGGTGCCCATGGAGGGGTTCCAGGCGGCGATGTGGGAGCCGTTGCCAGTGTAGATACCGACGTGACCGGGCCACCACATCATGTCACCGGGGCGAGCCTGCGAGGCAGGAACGTAGGTGCCGTTGAACTGAGCGCCGTAGGAGGACCGAGCAACGGTGATGCCGTGGTGTGCGTACACGTAGTGCGCGAAGCCGATGCAGTCCCAACCAGCCGGGGTAACGCCACCCCAGACGTACGGTGCGCCAACGAACTGGCGAGCGTAGGACACGATCGAGTTACGAACGTTGCTCGTCGGTGCCGGAGAAGGCGTCGGAGTCGGAGTCGGCGTGGGGGTCGGTGTCGGAGTGGGAGTGGGGGTTGGTGTGGGCGTCGGTGTCGGGGTTGGTGTGGGCGTCGGTGTCGGGGTTGGTGTAGGAGTAGGCGTCGGAGTGGGCGTCGGAGTCGTCGGGGCAGGCGTGGTCGGTGCCGGGGTGGACGTTGCCGGAGCGGAGGGCTCGGCGGTCGGTTCCGGAGTTGAGGTAGCGGGTGCTGCCGGGGTGGTTGCTTCCGCCTCGGGCTCCTGAGTTGCTACCTGGTTAGCCTGCGACTGGGTTGCGGCCGCGGCCTGCTTGACATCTGCCTGCGCCTGGGCATCCTCGAGCATTTCCTGACGCGCCTCTTCGTCGGCCTTGACGCGTTCTTCTTCAAGGGCTGCTACGCGGGCCTCTTCCTCTTCGCGCTCAACGCCCTTCTGCTCTGCGAGCAGGGTGATGAGTTCTTCGCGGCGGGACTCTGCCTCGGCGAGTTGCTCGGAGGCTGCGGCTGCCTTGCGGTCTGCCTCGCGTGCAGCATCGTCCACTGCGTTGGCGGCTTCGACCTGAACATCGGCAGCCTCAGTGGCCTGCTCTTCCATGACCTGGGCCAGGTTGAGCTTCGATTCAAATTCTTGGAGCTTCGCATCGGCGGACTGACCGAGACGGTTGTATGCATCCTGGCGAGCATTGATCTCGGACAGGGAAGATGCATTGAGGTAGGAACCGAAGGGCACTGCGCTCGCACCGTCGCGGTACATTGCGGCACCGACGTTGCCGAGCTCCTGACGAGCCACCTCAACCTCGGCCTGCGCCCTGTTGGATGCGTCCTGCGCGTCCATTGCTGCCGTGATCGAGTCGGAGAGTTCCGCCTGTGCAAGGATCTGCTCGGACTCAGCTTGGGCCGCTTCCTGCGCGAGCGCACTGGACTCTGCGGAGAGGGTAGCGAGCTCTGCTTCGAGTTCGGCTAGGGACATCTCGGTGTAGCTGGATGGCTTCCTGTCGTCATCGACATCGTCTGCTAGTCCGGCAGTACCGGCCATCACCATGCTTCCTACGATTGCCGCGGCAAATGCTGCCTGGAAACCGCGTCTGCGAACTTTGGCCACTATCTTCATCCTTGTCCTTCGGCGTGTCGTCTTGACCTTGCCGATTTCGAATCTTTCAACCGATATAGACGGTATACCAATCGAGACTCAATTGAAACATTTTCTCCATCACTCACTCTAGTCACACCATTCACACCTGTAACATGCCTGAGCTTTCCCTTGGAATTGCGGGATAAAACCCGACTTTACAGATTCGTTTCCAATCGTTAGAGTATTGAGATGTGACGAAGCTCACTTTTGAAGTTCGTGGTGGTTCGTCCAGCTTCTGAGACTTTTTGTGAACGACTTGGACACGTGGCGGGAACGTCATATTGTCGACATCATGTTCCGAATGTGTAACTAACTGCGCGCACAGCACTGCGCGCACCGATGCGCGCACGCTCATCGGCCAGCCCCTTTAATTTGTTCACAACAGAGGCTGGAGTTGTTACACAACTTTGGCCCTCCTTATATGGAGAGAAAAAATGTCCCAAGAAAACTGGAACTTCGACACCCTTCAAATTCATGCCGGGCAGAGCCCTGACTCGGAGACCGGCGCTCGCGCACTTCCCATCTACCAGACGACCTCGTTTGTGTTCGAGGATGCTGAGCAGGCCGCTGGTCGCTTTGCACTGAGCGAGCCGGGCAACATCTACACCCGCATCACCAACCCCACCCAGGGAACCGTGGAAAACCGAGTGGCGGCACTCGAGGGCGGCGCAGCCGGCCTCCTGCTCTCCTCTGGCCAGGCAGCAACCACCCTCGCGATCCTCAACATCGCGCAGGCCGGCGACCACGTAGTGGCCAGCCCCTGGCTCTACGGCGGCACCACCACCCTCCTGACCCACACGCTCCCCCGCTACGGTGTCTCGGTGTCCTTCGTCGAGGATCCGACCGACCCGCAGTCGTGGCGCGATGCCACCCAGGAGAACACGAAGGCGTTCTTTGGCGAGTCGATCCCGAACCCCCGCGGTTCCGTTCTCGACATTGAGGCTATCGCCGATGCTGCGCACGCAGAAGGCGTGCCGCTGATCCTCGACAACACGGTCGCAACTCCCTACATTCTGCGTCCCTTCGAGTTCGGTGCCGACATTGTCATTCACTCGGCCACGAAGTTCCTTGGTGGCCACGGCACCTCGATCGGTGGCGTTGTTGTGGAGAAGGGCGACTTCGACTGGAAGTCCGGCAAGTTCCCGACCCTGTCGGAGCCCGACGAGTCCTACCACGGCATCGTGTGGGGCGATCTTGGTCCCGGCGCTTTCGTAACGCGCATTCGCACCACGCTCCTGCGCGACATCGGCCCCGCCATCTCCCCCTTCAATGCCTTCCTTATCGGCCTTGGCATTGAAACCCTGTCGCTCCGCATGGAGAAGCATCTGTCGAACACGGCCAAGGTTGCCGAGTTCCTTGAGGGGCAGGACGAGGTCGAGACGGTGACCTGGGCTTCGCTGCCCTCCTCACCCTTCTACGAGCAGGCACGCAAGTACACCCCCAAGGGTGCTGGCTCCGTCATTGCCTTCACCCTCAAGGGTGGCAGGGACGCAGGCGTGAAGTTCGTTGATGGTCTCGAGCTGCACTCGAACGTGGCCAACATTGGTGACGTGCGTTCCCTCGTGATCCACCCGGCTTCCACCACCCACTCTCAGCTCACCGAAGAGGAGCTGGAGGCGGCTGGTGCGCCTGCCGGCCTGGTCCGCCTGTCCGTTGGCCTTGAGGACATCGAGGATATTCTCGCCGACCTCAAGCAGTCCTTCGAGAAGCTCGCCTAATCATGGATCGTTCTCCCTCCTTCCTTGTTGGTCATCCGCCGGAGCGGATCACTGATGCGGCCCCGATTCCGGATGCGGATACGGGCTACCGCCCGCACGCTCGCTTCCGTACTCTGCCCGCCAGTGGAGCATGGCGGGGGGGAGACGATCCGGGCGACCGCAAGTTCGTCAATATCGGTACCCAGGTCATGGAGTCGGGAGAATCTCTCGACGTCACGGTGGCCTATGAGACGTGGGGGGAGTTGAACGAGGACGGCTCGAACGCCGTCCTCCTCTGCCACGCTCTAACCGGAGACTCTCACGTCCGAAACGAGGACGGCACGGAAGGCTGGTGGCCCGGCATTGTCGGCCCCGGCAAGGCCATCGACACGGATCGCTACTTCGTTGTGGCACCGAACGTGCTTGGTGGCTGTCAGGGCACAACGGGTCCGGCCTCCCGACACCCCGATGGCATGCCGTGGGCACGCCGCTTCCCCCGCATCACAGTCCGCGACCAGGTCGCCACCGAGAAGGCCCTCATGGACCACCTAGGCATTCCCTCCTGGCATCTCGTTGCTGGAGCTTCAGCGGGCGGACACCGGGTCATGGAATGGCCCGCAACCTTCCCCGATCACGTTGAGCAGATCGCTGTTCTCGTCTCGGCACCAGAAACGACCGCGGAACAGATCGCGTACGCGCACCAGCAGATCCTTGCCATCGAGCTGGATGCTGCGTGGCGGGGCGGTGACTACTACGACGCCGACCCGGGCTACGGCCCGCACGCAGGCCTTGGTCTTGCTCGCGCAATCGCCCACACCACCTATCGGTGCGCTCCCGAACTCGACTCCCGATTCGATCGCACCCCGCAGGAGGGTGAGGATCCGATGACGGGCGGACGGTTCGCCGTCCAGTCCTACCTCGACTATCACGGATACAAGCTTGCAGCACGCTTCGACGCGAACTCCTACCTGACCCTGACCGAGGCGATGATCACCCACTCGATCGGCCGCGGCCGCGGCGGTGTCGACAAGGTCCTGGCAGGAATGAAGGCGAGAGCCCTCGTCGTGGCCGTTGATTCGGATCGACTCTTCCATCCCGACGGTCAGGAACGTCTCGCTGCCGCGCTACCCAACTGCGACGGTGTCATCACCATCCATTCCGATCACGGTCACGACGGCTTCCTTGTCGAGGATGATCAGGTGGGTGCGATCCTGTCGAATTTCCTCCAGACCGCAAAGGTCACATCCGCCTAGACTGTGACCATGTGGTCACCAGATATTCTCGGCCCAGGCTTTGAAGCCGCGACCCTCCCCCTGTTAGATGACGACGAGGGGGAGGTTGTCGCGACGCTAGTTCGGCACATCCCGGCAAACGATCCCCTGGCGCTGCCCTCCACCCCAACGACCCCGACGTTTGCGTTCTTGGCGGTGCATGGCTGGAACGACTACTTCTACCAAGTTGAACTCGCTCGCATGATCTCGAGCGCGGGCGGCGCCTTCTATGGGCTCGATCTACGCAAGTACGGCAGGTCGCAACGGGAGCACCAGTCCCCCGGTTTCATTACGTCCCTGTCGGAGTACGACGAGGACGTGCACGCCGCCCTTGATGTCATCTACGAGGAACACGGGTGGGAGATACCGCTCGTCTTCTACGGCCACTCCACGGGCGGGTTGACGATGGCGCTGTGGTCCGACCGCCACCCGGGCGCCCTGGCCGGACTCGTTCTCAATGCACCCTGGCTGGAGTTTCAGGGCGCAACCCTGGTGCGCCAACTCGGCACCCCCATCATCGATTCCCTCGCCCGGATCTCCCCCGAGGTCATTCTCCCGCTGCCGGACAACGGGTTCTACAACCGGCTACTGACCGCGTGGCGAGACGAGGCGGAGCCGCTACCTGTCGATGAGGACGATCCGTTTGTGAGCGGTGGTTGGAAGTTCAATCCCGAGTGGCGCAGGTACCCATCGACACCGGTGCGGGCCGGCTGGCTTCAGGCCATCCTGCACGGTCACGCCCAGGTCGCCAAGGGACTCGACATTTCCTGCCCCACTATCGTCCTCACTTCAAACAAGACCCTGTTCTCTGATAAGTGGCTCGACGAGATGAGAGGTGCAGACACGGTTCTCGATGTGGAGCAGATCTGGCGCAGGGTTCCCTCCCTGGGCAGAGTCACGACACTCATTCGACTAGAGGGAGCCATCCACGATGTCACGCTCTCCCGCGCCTCTGTCCGCAGCGGCGCCTTTGGCGAGATCAGGCGCTGGCTGCGTACTTACGTCACGGCCCAGTAATTCCCTTCAGTGCGGCCCAGTACTTCCCTTCTGCTGCTCACGGCAGGAGAAGACGGGACGCAGAGGCGGTTGGGGACGGAGAAGGAAGAACGGCAGACGTAGAGCGCAGATAGCAGTTGGAGGAAGGGCGGACACGTGTCCGCCCTTCCTCCAACTATTCAATCCTGGTCTGCTCTTTAGCTCTGGTTGGCTCGCAAGCCAGATGCTGGGAGAAGGAGCGGCTCGACAGTCAACTGCTTACTAGTTCCGTAGATCTCCCAGGCGATGGCCCTCGGAGGTGCGCCAGTTCTTCCAGCCGTCCATCTGCCTACCTGCAACGGCCGAAGCGGCCTGGTCTGGATCCGTGAAGGTATCGCCGTTCTCGAGTATGATCGTTCCCTCTTCGGTCAGCTGCGCTGAGGCGTTGACCCTGCGACGCAGGGACTTGAAGGTGAGTGTCTGGGATCCGTGGCGACGAGCAACGCTCTGAAGTTCGGTCACTCGTTCTGGCCACTCGACCTGATCTGCCTCGAACTCGACGGTCTCATCGCCCTTTGGCTGGTTCAGCCAGTCTTCGTCGGGAGCTGAGGCCGCTGACGCCACGTCCGTCCCATCGGGGGTGAATCCAACCTGACGGAACTCCTCATCGAAAGACTCTTCAATGTGGGAGAAGTCCTCGTCTGAAGGATCCTGCTTGTCCTCTGAGCCGACGAGGCCGGCGAACTCGTTCTCGAATTCCTCTTCCTCAGGGTCAGGATCAATGCCGTGTTCTACCACCTGATCGCCGGCTTCGCCTAAAGCTTCGTCACGTTCCTGCTCGGATGAGGGAGCTTCCTCCTCGTCACCCACGCGCCCATCGTCAGCCACTTTCCCATCGGACGCATCCTTGGCGTCACCTGCGGCTACATGATTGTCGCCTGTTGCATCACGGCTTTCGCCGTCGGTTTCGAATGCGGCCTCGTCGACTTCGCTCACACCATCGCGCACAATGTGGGCCGGTGATACGAAGGAAGCTTCCGTTTCGGACCTGTTCCAGGACCCGTACTCGTCGGGGCTTTCTGCCGTTTCGACCGAGGCGGACTCAGATGATGAGAGGGCACCGGTGATGGCGCCGGTTGCCTCCGATTCGGATTCTGAGGAAGCAGGCGGGGGTGGTGCGATCTCGGAGCGGCTCGAGGCCTGCCCAAGAGCCAGGAAGGTTGACTCGTGGGGGCGGACCTGCTCGAGGGAAACGAGGAGCCCATTGCGGGACTCGTGAAGATCAATGCGGTACACGTCGAGGCTGGCACCAACCAGAGCGTCGAGCGCTGTCTTGACGTCGTCATCGATCTCGACCGCCATGATCACCAACCGGGGATGGTCAACAACTCCGGTGGGGCACGAGTCGAGGAACTCCTGCCAGTCCCTGCGGAACGCCGCCACACCGCGCGGGTATAGCCCAGCGAGTTTGCCGCGAGCGATCTCTTCGTGGCGTGCCGCCCGAGCAAGCGAAGCCATGAGACCAGCGGAATTCAGCTGCTGCACAACGTCGACCGTCACGGTCTTGCCAGCAGAATCGAGCGCAACAAGGGAAGTATGTCGCTCACCAATATTGCCGCGGCTGGTCTCGGTCAACCACGCAACAGGGAAGAGGGGCTGATAGAGGAGTTCAACAACCTGATCTCGGACAGCGATGAGTGCTTCTCGGACGATATCTTCGCTGTGGGTGAGAGTGGGCCGAGCAGGACGGAGCCTGCCATTGTCCAACGAGAAAACTGGCATCCTTCACCTTTTCCAGACAGAGCCGTACCCGTCAAGGGTACCTCAGCTTCCTGGAAGGTCCCCGTTCAAAAGTGTTGCAATATGAACACCCTTGCGATCGGCTAGGCTGTCGGCCTGCGTGCGGCACGAGAAACCATCTG